>JANXVZ010000037.1 GCA_025351405.1 Sphingomonadales bacterium
TGGGCAACGATAACGCTGCCGGGGGGACGACAATGGCCACCATCATAGATCGCCGTGTTTGCGCCGAAATCGACGGCCCGTTCGTGCTCTTCCTCATCGGTATCCGCATCAATCGGCCGTGGAAGCCATGGTCGTTCCTGCCGGTGTTCAACGCCATGCCCGGGATGCTGGCCGAACTCGCGGGCAATCCCGACCTCGGGCTGTTGCACAGCCGCACGCATTTCGGCCTGCGCAATGCCATGCTGGTCCAGTATTGGCGCAGTTTCGACCATCTTCACGCCTATGCCGCCGCCCGCGACCGCGCCCATCTGCCAGCATGGACTGCGTTCAACAAGGCCATCGGCAGCAACGGCGACGTCGGCATCTGGCACGAAAGCTATCTCATCGACCCCGGCCAGAGCGAGACTATCTACAACAACATGCCGGAATGGGGCATGGGCCGCGCCGGAACGCTTCATGATGCAACAGGCGCCCGCGCCCGCGCCGGGGGGCGCTTGCAGGCCGGTCGGGGTGTGGCTGGCGGCTGAGCAGGCGCCTCGCTCGACAAAGTCATCGCATCGACGCGCTGCGACCATGCAGCGAGCAGCGGGCGCGCGTCGTGCAGCGCCTTGCCTTCGGCCGTGCGGTCGAGAACGAAAACCATCGACCGCACGGCGAGGTCGGCGACGCTTATGGCGCTGCCGACCAGCCAGTCCTGACCTTCCAGCCGGGCGCAGAGACTGTCATAATGTCTCGCCAGTTCGATTGTGATCTCGCTTTCGCTCTTGCGGCCAAGCCCCTGTGTCCTGGCGATTTTGCGCAATGGCCCGGCGAGCAGGCGCGACAGCATGCGTTTTTTGAAGCCGCGTTCCTGGTGGAGCAGATCATCCATGAACCATGCCCGGTTCTGCGGCCAGTTGCGCATCGTCACGTCGAAGAAATACAGGCTCTCGTCGGCCCAGTCTTCGAGGATGAGCGCATCGCCGCGTTCGCGCGGGTCGGCGGGAATCAACCGTGGCTCCGTCACCAGCGTATCGAGATAGCGGATGATCTCGGTCGAATCGACGATCGTCTTGCCGCCATCGGTCATCGCGGGGAACTTCCCGGTCGGGCTGATATGGCGGAACTTGCCGGCGCCGAGCAGCGGCACTTCGACAGTGTTCCACGCCAGGCCCTTTAGCCGCAGGGCGCGTCGAACCTTGTCGCAAAATGGCGAAATATTGAACTGATAGAGCGTGATCGTCATGTCTGCTCCCACCGTGCCGCAGCCGTGTCATCGCTGGTGCGCGGTGCCACCCAGGCGGTGGAACCGTCGGCGCGCTCCTCGCGCTTCCAAAAGGGCGCGCGGGTCTTCAGCCAGTCCATCAGGAATTCCGCCGCTGCGAAGGCGGCGCCGCGATGGGCGCTGGCGATGGCGACAAGGACGATGGCGTCCCCCGGCAACAGACGGCCGTGGCGATGGATGACGGTGCCCCCCAGCAACGGCCAGCGCGCCTCCGCCTCGGCAGCGATGGCAGCGAGCTGGCGTTCGGTCATTCCCGGATAATGTTCAAGGCTGAGGGAAACCAGTCCGGCGTCGGCGCGGACATGCCCGGTAAAGCTGACGACGGCGCCTATGTCATGGCGCCCGGCGCCGAGCGCGGCGGTTTCGATCCCGCTGTCAAACGCCTCGGGCTGGACGCGCGTGGTGATCATCCGCCGGTGACTGGCGGAAAGATTGCAACCTCCCGGGCGGTGCCGAGCCCGGCGTCCGGGCCGACGAACACCTCGTCGACTGCAACCCGGATGGCGCCGCGGTCGGCAAGTGCTGCGGCATGACCCGGCGACAACGTTGCCAGCCAATCGAGCAGCGCCGCAACCGTTGCCACGCCGGCGGGGGGATCCAGCGTTTCGCCGCCCGTGCCGATACGCTCCCTGACCCAGGCAAAATACAGCAATTGCATCGGGCTATGCCATGTGCTTCAGGCCGACACGCAGATAATCATAGCCGGTTACCAACGTCAGCGCGGCGGCTACCCACAGGCAGGCGAGCCCGATATCATGCGCCGGCAGCCAGGGCATGAATGTCGTGCTGGCCCCGGCGAACACCAGTGTGCCGAGCGCGATCATCTGGAAGGCCGTCTTCCATTTGGCCAGTTGCGACACCGGCAATGAAACCTGCAAGCCCGCGAGATATTCCCGCAAGCCCGAAACGATGATCTCGCGCAGCAATATGATGAGCGCGGCGATGACCGCGACACCGTGGACGATGCCGCTGTGCACCAGCATGACGATGACCGCGGCAACCATGATCTTGTCGGCGATCGGATCGAGAAATACCCCGATCTTGGATACCGTGCCCTGCGCCCGCGCCAGATAACCATCGAGGTAATCGGTCAACCCGGCGATGAAGAAAAGCACGAACGCCACCAGCCATTGCCACGCCCCCGGACCCCACATCAACGCCACCAGCAACGGCACGGCGAAGATGCGGCTCAGCGTCAACAGGTTGGGGAGGGTGGACAACACAGGGGCAACCTAGGCAATCACAAGCGTCGGCGAAAGCCTGTCTGTGGAGGAAATGCACGCATGGATGTCAGTGAGGCGGTTGCATCGCGCCGGTCGGTGCGGGGTTTTCTCGACAGGCCTGTCGATCCGGCCGTGCTGCGGCAGATCGTCGAAAAGGCATCACGAGCCCCTTCGGGCGGCAATCTGCAACCCTGGCATATCGATGTCGTTGGCGGCGACGCGCTGGCGGGGCTGAAGCGCATCATGCAGTCCCGGATCATGGAGTTGCCCAAGGGCGAGCCGACCGAATATGACATCTATCCGCGCGAACTGCCTGAACCGTATAGCAAATACCGGTTCGCCGTGGGCGAGGAGCTGTATCGCGCCCTCGGCATTCCGCGCGAAGACAAGATGCGGCGGCTGATGTGGTTTGCCCGCAATTTCCAGTTTTTCGGCGCGCCGGTTGCACTATTCTGCACCGTACGCCGAACCATGGGCCCGCCGCAGTGGAGCGACCTCGGCATGTACCTGCAAACGCTGATGCTGCTGTTGCGCGAGGCAGGGCTCGATAGCTGCCCACAGGAGTGCTGGGCGATCTATCCGGCGACGATTAGGGACTTTCTGGCGATTCCCGAGGACCGGATGCTGTTCACCGGCATGGCGATCGGTTACATCGACGAGGCAGATCCTGCCAATGCGGCAAGGGCAGCGCGCGCGCCGCTCGAGGATTTTGCGACGTTTCGCGGCATCTGAAGTGCCGCTGGAGAGCGAATGACAGAGCCGACCGTCTTGCAGCCGATCAACCGCCGCGGCCTGCTGCGTGCGGGCCTGGCGGTCGCGGCGTTGTCGGCGGTGCCATTGTCTGCAGGGCGATGGTCGGCAGGGTCGGCGATGGCCGCCACGCCGCAGGCGCTGTCCCCGGCCTTGCGAGCGCGGGCGTTGGCGGCACTCGATCGCCATCGCGCGGTCGTCGGCCTCGCCGATGTCATGGGAATCGCCGATTTTGCCCAGCCATCGGCGCGACCGCGCTTCCACCTGCTCGATCTTGCGTCGGGGCATGTCGAAACGCTGCTGGTTGCCCATGGCCGCGGGTCGGACCCCGAACATTCCGGCTGGCTGCAGCGTTTTTCCAATGTCGACGGTTCGTATGCGTCGTCGGCAGGGGCTTATGTCAGCCGCGATGTCTATATCGGCAAGCATGGCCGGTCGCTCCGCCTCGACGGGCTCGATGCCAGCAACAACAATGCCATGGCCCGCGCCATCGTTGTCCACGCCGCCTGGTATGTCAGCCCGGAGATGGCGCGCGAAACCGGCAAGCTGGGGCGCAGCGAGGGCTGTTTTGCCGTCGAGGCGGCCAGCCTCGACCAAGTGCTGGCGCGGCTGGGCAACGGCCGCATGATCTACGCGGACAAGGTCTGACCCAGACGCTGTCGTCGCATCGCGGCGGGCCGGCTGGAACCCGCGGCGGCGCGATGAATTGAACCCCGCACGGGCGAACTGCGTCCCGCAACGGGAAGCCAAGCATGGCGCAGCCGCAACCTTCGACCATCCCGCGCACCTCGATCATCCGGGCGATGTTTCCGCCCCGCCCCGGGCAGTGGTTCGGGCCGCTCGTGGCGGTCGCCGGGCTGGCAATCGTCGCGGCGGTCCTGGTGCTGACCAGCGGCATCGTCGACCTTTCGGCTTCGACGCCGCACCCGCAAGGCTGGGCACAGTTGCTGCATTACACGTTCCGGCGATCGGTCGGGCACCAGGCGGCCGACATCACCGTCCCTGCCGATTTTCGCCAGACGCCGGTGATAAAGGGCGCGATATATTATGCGCGAGTCTGCGCCGGTTGCCACGGCGGCCCCGGCCTTGGGCAAAACCCCATCGCGCTGGCAATGCGCCCTGAGCCGCAATACCTGCCCCCGCTTGTCGCCGGCTTCAGCGACGGCGAGCTGTTCTGGATCGTCAAGCACGGCGTCAAGTACAGCGCCATGCCGGCGTGGCCGGCCGCCGATCGCGATGACGAGGTGTGGTCGATCGTGGCATTCCTGCGCCAGATGCCTCGCTTCGACAGGGGGCGCATGGCTGCGCTGACCACGCCAGCGCCCGCTGCGGCGATACTGCCGGCGCCGGCGCCGCAACCGGTTGGCCCCCGGCACTATGCCGCGACCATCATTCCCGATCTTGGCGGCACCGAGCAACGTGCCACGCGCCCGGCGGTCGGCTTCGGCGCCGGGCTGGCCATGGATAGGCCAGCGCAGATGTGTGTCCAGTGTCATGGTCCCGACGGCCGCGGCCTCGCTGGCGGCGCCATCCCCAACCTGACCATCCTCGACGCGGTCACCCTGCGCCAGGCGCTGACGGCCTTTGCCAGCGGCACGCGCCACAGCGGTTTCATGCAGCCGGTGGCGGTGCAGTTGACCGACGTGCAAATCGCCCAGGTCGCGGATTATTTCGCCGCGCTGCCGCGCAAGCCGTCGCCGTCGATGACCAGCGATGCCGGGGTGGTCGCCGCCGGCCTCGCCATCGCCAACAATGGCCTTCCTGCAAAAAAGGTCGCTGCCTGCCAGACCTGCCATGATGTCAGCCGCGCCACCGCAAAGCTTTATCCGGCCATCGCTGCGCAGAATTTCTATTATCTGCGTGACCAGATGCGCCTGTTCCGCGACGGCATCCGCCATCAACCCGGCGTCCCCCAGCCGATGGCGACCGAATCGCACCGCCTGAGCGACGCCGAGATCGATGCGGTATCCCGCTATTACGCGGCGCTGCCACCACAGGCGCCGCGCCCGGTCGAGACGGCGCCCGGGATCAAGGCGCCAGCGCCGGGGCGAGTGTCATGATGCCGCCCGCGACCCCGGACGATGGCGCCCTCGTGGACGGCCCTCCCGAATCGCAGCCGTCCGAGGCGCTGACCGGTACCGAGACGGCGGCGGTCGAAGAGCGCAAGACTGGCTCGTCGAAGGTGCTCCACGAGGTCATCCGGCTGCAGGGCGACGAGGAACTCGACCGGCCTGCGATGTCGCTGGCACTGTCGGGCCTGGCGGCCGGCACCGCGATCAGCGCATCGGTGTTCGGCGAGGCGGCGATAGGCATGCGGCTGCCGCGCGCGCAATGGTCGGAACTGCTCGTGGCGGTGGGTTACGCCATCGGCTTCATCGTCGTCATCATGGGCCGGCTGCAACTGTTCACGGAGAACACGCTGACAGCCGTGCTGCCGCTGACCAGCAACCCGAGCTGGCGCAACCTGGGACGGGTGGCGCGGCTATGGGCGATCGTGCTGGCCGCCAATCTTGCCGGCACGCTGATCGTTGGCGCCGGCATCGCCAGCGGCCTTGTCGCCGCGCCCCGGATGCAGGCGGAGGTGCTCCATCTGGCGCAGAAGCTGACGGCGCCCGATGCCATTACGGTCTTTGAAAAGGGCATTCCTGCGGGCTTCATCATCGCCGCGCTGGTATGGATGCTGCCCAATGCCCGCGGTGCCGAATTCTTCCTCATCGCCACGGTGACGTGGCTGATCGCGATAGGGGATTTCAGCCATGTCATCGCCAGCTCGACACTGGTGTGGGCGGCCTGGTTGATGGGTGCGATGCCGCTGTCCAAGGTTGTTGGCGGTTTCGTCTTGCCGGCGCTGGCGGGCAATATCCTTGGCGGCACCGGGCTGTTCGCCCTGCTCGCCCACGGGCAGGTCAAGGCGGAGATTTGAGGCGCAGCGGCAGGCGGCAAACCGCGCGTGATTACGCCTCGCGCCGCCCCAATTCGATCATCCCCCGCGCCTTGTCGGCAAACCTGCGCGCTTCCTCGGCATCGTCGGTGCGCAGCTTGACCGGTTCGGGGACGGCGATGCCGCGCTGCGCCGCGGGTCGCTCGGCGATAGCGGCAATCCAGCGTTCGAGGTGGGGCAGGCCGTGGGTTTCGACCCCCGACCATTTTGCCGTCCGCACCCAGCACCAGTTGGCGATGTCGGCAATGCTGTAGTCGCCGGCGAGAAATTCGCCCTTGGCCAACTGCCCGTCGAGGACGCTGAACAGCCGTCGCACTTCGCCCTGGTAACGCGCGATGGCGGCGGGGATCTTCTCCGGGAAATAGCGGTAGAAGACGTTGGCCTGGCCCATCATCGGGCCGATGCCGCCCATCTGGAACATCAGCCACTGGATCACCCGGCTGCGACCCTTGACATCGGTGGGCAGGAACTTTCCTGTCTTTTCGGCTAGATACATCAGGATGGCGCCGGATTCGAAAATGGCGAAATCGCCATCGGTGAGCGCCGGCACCCGGCCATTGGGGCAGATGGCGAGGAATGCCGGGGCCTTTTGCTCACCCTTGGCCAGGTCGATTTTCACCACCTCATAGGGCAATGCCATTTCCTCCAAGGCGACCGAGACCTTGTAACCATTGGGTGTTGCGGCGGTGTAGAGCGTGATGGTCATGGCGGGTGGTCCGGCGCTGTTGGGTATGACGCATCCTAGCAGAGTTTCGCCTTGCGTCACCGGCGTGGGGGCGGCGCTTCGGCTGCGGTCCCAGCCCGACCTTGCGCTATAATGACGCCATAAGTGCCGAATGGCCGGAGACCTAACAATTCGCAAGTAACGCGTGTTTTTGCAGCGTAATTTCTGTTATGCTCGCGTTACGACTCGTCGATAACGATTTGTTAATAATCGCCGACGAGTAATAAAAAACGCCAAGGGTTGCAACGTAACGCGCGCCGGCATCACCGCCAGCGCGTTCGCTGCTATTTCTTGGGAGAGAACAATGAGCAATGGTATCGAAGCGTCTGACGTCGCAGCCGATGTCAGCAGTGGCGGTATTGCCGTGGCGCGGCTCGCGCAGAACGCCGATCTGTTCAACATCGCGATCAAATCCTTTCGCGGCTACCAGGGCGAGGAATGGGCGCGGACGCTCAACAAGGCGCAGTTGCTCGTTTCCTGCCACCGCATCTGCGAGTGGGTATGCAGCAAGGAATGTGTACGGCTGTGCATTTTGCTGGCCGGGCCGCCCCGCGAGCCGGTTACGATCGAGCAGATCGGGCCGTTCACGGACGTGCTGCGCCGGCTGGCGGAAAATCCCAAGCTGATCGCCGTGCTGGCCAAGGCGGTGGAGGCGGAAGACCCCAAGGCCTTTTATGCCGTCGCCACCGAATTGAAAGCGCAGGCCTTTATCCACCTGCTCTGCCACTGGGTGTGCTTCATCCGTTGCCACCTTGTTTGTCGGGTGATGTGTGACCGCCTGCACTGGAACCCGGAAATCCTCATCACCGCGCTGCGTGAATCCGCCGTCGCGGTCGCCAGCGTGGGCCGCAACCCGGACGACTTGAAGCGGCTGATCGCCGGGGCCGCCACGCTCGATTGCGCCGCCATCAAGGGCATCTTCGGCCCCAATCGCGATTGCCGGTTGATCTGTTTCTGGTTGTGCAGCTGGCGCTGTCTCGTCGTGTGTTTTGCCCTCACGCGCAGCTTCCAGGTCACCAGCGATTTCTCGATCGATGAGATGCGCGCCTTTGCGACCTTCTCGGGCGAACTTTCGCGCGTCCCGGACGTGACCGGGGCGCCCGCCGCCAATGGCATCGACGCGCTTGTCAGCGCCGTCATTCGCCAGGACGAAAAGGCCTTCATCGAATTTGTCCGGGTTCACAAGGCAGAGCGCTTCGTCCACCAGCTTTGTCACTGGGTGTGTTATCTCGTCTGTCAGCGGCTGTGCATCTGCGTCTGCCCGCCGCCGGGCATCATCCCGATCTTCGACCATGTCGGATCCTATCGCGTCGATCCGTTCTTCCACGATTTCACCTCGGCGGGGACGACGACGGCGGGCGGCTATGCCTTTACCGCAACGATCCCGCTGATCGGACTATTGCCGCCAAGTCCGGCCGGCGACCCGATCGAATACCGCTTCACGGTGCAAAAGCTGCCGGGCGGGGCGCTGCAACCGCTGACCATCAACGAGATCGGCGGCACCGTCATCGGCTCGCTGGAGTTCTGGGAATGGGATGCAACGGCGCTGCCGGCACCGGGACAATGGAAGCTGCGCACGACCGACTACAGCATCAACAACGCCCCGCAATTCTACGATATACAACAGGACATCGGCCCGGCGCTGCACATGCAGGTATCGACCCCCATCACGGCCGATGGATGGGTGCGGGTGCCCAGCGACGACAATCTGACCCAGCATGGCGGCGGCAAGTTTGCGCCGACCCACGTGCTGGCCTCGCTCGACACTACCAAGCTGACGCTGGAGCAGTTCGACCTGCACGGTCCAGGAACCGGGCTGCCGATCATCGCCGGCGGCGCGGTGCCGGCGGGGCCGCCGCCTGCCGACAACAAACGCTCCGAAAAGCCGCAGTTCGCCATCAATTTCGAAGCCCGCAAGGTGATCGGGGCCGTGGCGATCAGCGGCAATTCGCTGCCACGCATCGCGCTGAGCAACACCCGCTATGCCTTTGATCGCCATCCGGATTGGGCGGGGACGACGATCACGCTGGCCAGCGGTTATCCGTTGGCGCTGCTGCTCGATATCCAGGAATTGATCGGCCATGGCTGCGACCCGCTATCGGCAATGTCGACGCCGGCATTGCATGCGCAGTTCACGGCCTATCACCCGTATCTGGCGTCGTGCAGCGTCTATATCGAGGGGCCGGCGCCGGTGCCGCCTACGGTCAACCCGGCAATCGATGGCGCCGGTCAGGCCATTTCACCGGCGGGCGGCGAGGCGTTCACCATTACCGGCCTAAGCCCCTGCGCCTACATCCTGTGGCTGACGGCGACGCTCAACCTGACCACTGGCTATGGCGCCATTGGTGGAACGTACAGCGACCATATCGCATTCTGCATCCACTGAGGCGCACCCCCTCTCTTGCACGCAAGAGAGGGGGATCACCCGCTGGTGTGAAAATGCCCGTGGATCGCCTCGGCCATGGCTTTCGAAATGCCCGGCGCACGCTCCAGCTCCTCCAGCGCCGCGCCACGGACGGCGCGCGACGTGCCGAAATGCATCAGCAGTGCCTTCTTGCGCGCCGGACCGATGCCGGGAACATCGTCGAGCGGGTTGGCGGCGATGGCTTTCGACCGCTTGGCCCGGTGCGCGCCGATGGCGAAGCGATGTGCTTCGTCGCGAAGCCGTTGCAGGAAGAACAACACCGGCGCGTTCGGCGGCAAATGCAATTCACGGCCCGACGGCAGATGGAAGGTCTCGCGGCCGGCGTCGCGGTCGAAGCCCTTGGAAACCCCGACGATGCAGACATTGTCGACACCGAGCTCGGCCAGCGCCGCGTTGACAGCCGACAACTGGCCCTTGCCGCCGTCGATCAACACGAGGTCGGGCCAGTCGCCGCCGGCGCGGTCGGGGTCTTCCTTTTCCAGTCGGGCAAAGCGCCGCGACAGCATCGCCTTCATCATGGCAAAATCGTCGCCGGGCGTGATGCTGGCATCGTTCATGTTGAACTTGCGATACTGGTTCTTGATGAAGCCGTCCGGCCCGGCGACGATCATCGCGCCCAGCGCGTTGGTGCCCATGATATGGCTGTTGTCATAGACTTCGATGCGCTGCGGGGTGCCGTCGAGCTCGAAAAGATCCGCAAGCTCGACTAGCAATCTGCCCTGTGTGGTCGATTCGGCCAGCCGGCGATCGAGCGCCTCGACGGCGTTGCGCGCCGCCTGTTCGATCAACTTGCGGTTGGCACCACGCTGGGGGGCCTTGACCCCGACGCGATGACCGGCCTTTTCCGAAAGTGCATCGGCAAGCAATGCTGCCTCCTCCAGGGGGCGGTCGAGCAACAACTCGCGCGGCGGCGGCAGTTCCTCGTACAATTGGGCAAGGAAGCTCATCAACACCTCGTCCTCGCCCACGCCATCGGTGTGAGCCGGGAAAAAGGCGCGATGGCCCCAGTTCTGGCCACCGCGGATGAAGAAGATCTGGATGCACATGGTGCCGCCCTTGGCCGCCAGCGCCACGATGTCGGCGTCGCTGGCACTGCCTTCGGCGCTGACCGCCTGGCTGCCCTGGATGAAGGTCAGCGCCTTCAGCCGGTCGCGCAACACCGCGGCTATCTCGAAGTCCATCGAAGCGGCGGCGGCCTCCATCGCGGTGCCAAGCTTGCGCTGCGCCTCCTGCGTGCGGCCCGACAGGAAGGCCTTGGCGTCGCCGACCAGCTCGGCATATCCGGCATCGTCGATGCGGCCGACGCACGGCGCCGAACAGCGCTTGATCTGGTGGAGCAGGCACGGCCGCGTCCGGTTGGCGAAAAAGCTGTCGGTGCACGAGCGCAGCAGGAAGACCTTTTGCAGTGCATTCAGCGTGACGTTGACCGCGCCGGCGCTGGCGAACGGGCCATAATAGACGCCCTTGCCGACGCGCGCGCCGCGATGCTTGGAAATGCGCGGGAATTCGTGGTCTTCGCGCAGGAAGATGAAGGGGAAGCTCTTGTCGTCGCGAAGCAGCACATTGTACGGCGGCCGATAGCGCTTGATGAGCTGGGCTTCGAGCAGGAGCGCCTCGGCCTCGGTCGTCGTCGTCACGATCGTCATGTCGCGGGTTTGCGCCACCATGCGCTGCAGCCGCCGCGACAGCCGCGCCACCTGGGTGTAGTTGGTGACCCGGTTCTTCAGCGCCCGCGCCTTGCCGACATACAGCACCTCGCCGGCGGCATCGGTCATCCGATAGACGCCGGGGCGCACCGGCAGGGTGCGCAGCACGTTGCGGATGGCGGCAATGCCGCGATCGATATCGGGCACATCGGTGCCCTTGACCGCGAAGGTGGCGGTCGATTCGGAAAATCGGTCAGTGATCGACGGCTTCGGCGGCTTCGGCATGGGCTGGATTTAGGGTGGCAAGCCCGGGAGGGCAAACCCCGCTTGTCGATATGGACCCGAGCCTGCAAACTGGATCGCACACAGGAGATTCCCTTTGCGCCGACCCCTTATCGCCTCGCTCATCCTCGCTGCCCCGGTTATTGCCACCCCTGCTGCTGCTGCCAACTCCGCCGCCGGCACATCCCTCGCGGCACAGGTATCCGAAGGGGAGCTGCGCTCCACCATCACCAGCCTGGTGGGCTTCGGCACCCGCCACACCTTGTCGGACACGGTTTCACCCACGCGGGGAATCGGCGCGGCGCGTCGCTGGGCCGCAAGCCGGTTCGACAGCTTCGCCAAGGCCTGTGGCGGGTGCCTGACCATCGTCACCCCCTCCGAAACCGCCAGCGGCAAGCGCATTCCGAGCCCCGCCGTGATCGTCGACGTGCTCGCCATCCAGAAGGGCACTGGCGACCCCAATCGCGTCATCATCATTTCCGGGCATATCGATTCGCGAAACAGCGATCCACTCGACCCCAGGGGTGATGCGCCGGGCGCCAATGACGATGGTTCCGGGACGGCCGCCGTCATCGAAGCAGCGCGCGTACTGTCGCGGTCCAGGTTCGACGGCACCATTGTCTATGCCGTGCTGTCGGGCGAGGAGCAGGGGCTGTACGGCGGCAAGCTCCTGGCGAAATACGCAAAGGCGCAGGGCTGGAAGGTCGAGGCGGTGCTCAACAACGACATCATCGGCAATTCGCACGGCATCAGCGGCGTCCGCGACAACAGCCATGTCCGGGTGTTTTCCGAAGGCACTCGCGCCACCGAGACCCCGGAGGAAGCCAATACCCGCCGCTATAATGGCGGCGAGACCGACAGCCCGGCGCGCAACCTGGCGCGCTTCGTCGATGGCATCGCCGAACGCCACCTCAAGCCCTTCGACGTCGAGATGGTCTACCGTACCGATCGCTATGGGCGTGGCGGTGACCAGGTGCCGATGCTGGAGGCCGGCTATCCCGCCGTGCGAATCACCGAGGCGCAGGAGAATTACGACCGCCAGCACCAGGACGTCCGCACAGAAGCCGGCAAGCCCTTCGGCGACGTCATCTCCGGGGTCGATTTTGCCTATCTGGCGCAGGTGACGCGGGTCAACGTGCTCAGCCTGGCCGCGCTCGCCGCAGCGCCGCCGCCGCCGGACACCGTCGCGATCGAAGGCCAGGTATCACCCGATACCAAGGTCAGCTGGTCGGCGGTACCGGGCGCCGCCAGCTATGACGTGTGGTGGCGCAGCACGACGGCGCCGCAGTGGCAGTACAAGCGCAGCGTGCCGGCCGGAACAACGGCGTTGGTACTGCCCGGTGTCATCATCGACAGCTGGTTTTTCGGCGTATCGGCGGTGTCGCGCGATGGCCATGCCAGCCCGGTAGAGTTTCCTGGGCCGGCGGGTGCCTTCTTTCCGCAACCGGCGCGGTAGGGCCTGCGGCACCGCGTGGCTTGCCGCCATGCTTGCCGGCGCTTAACGCAGCCGCAACATGGCATCTCCCCGCAACCAGACTGCAATCGTCACCGGTGGCGCGCGTCGCATCGGCGCGGCGCTGGTGCGGGCGCTTGCCGCCGACGGCTGGCACGTTGTCATCCATTGTCACCAGTCACGGCGGGAGGCGGACGCCCTGGCGTCGGAAATTGCCGCGCAGGGCGGCGATGCCAGCGTCGTCGCGGCCGATCTCGCCGCACCGGCGGCGGCGGATACGATCATCGCTGCAACCACAGGCGCACCGCCGCTCGGGCTGCTGGTCAATTCCGCCTCGCGATTCGCCTATGACCGGATCGAGGATTTCGCCGTCGACGACTTCGACGCCCATATGGCGATCAACCTGCGCGCGCCGGCGCTGCTCACCCGCGCCTTTGCCGCCGCGGTGCCGGCGGATGCGACGGCGCTTGTCGTCAACCTGCTCGACGCCAAGCTGGAATCGCTCAACCCCGATTACTTCACCTACACGCTCAGCAAGATCGGCCTTGAAGGCCTGACCGAACTCGTCGCGCGCGCCTATGCACCGCGATTGCGCGCCGCCGGCATCGCGCCGGCGGTGACGCTGGTCAGCGGCCCGCAGTCGCGTGAGAACTTCGATGCCGTGCACGGCCTCAACCCGCTGCGACGCGGTGTCGCGGTCGATGAGATTGTCGCCGCGCTGCGCTTCATCATTGCCACGCCGACCTTCAACGCCCAGACGATCACCCTCGATGGCGGCCAGCGCCTGCTCGGCCTGCCACGCGATGTGGCTTACATGGTGGACAAATGATCGACGACCTTATCGAAAACCCGATTCTCGCCGGACTGGTGCCGGCCTCGCTGGCGCCCAAAAGCCGAAAGATCCTCCTCGAGGATTTCGACATTCCGGTCGATATCGGTTTCCATGATTTCGAAATCGGCACCCCGCAGCGCCTGCGCATCAACATCGAGGTGTGGCTGGAGGAAGCCGCGTTTCCGCGTTGCGATACCGTGGCTTCGGCGTGGGACTATGACGTGCTGCGCACCGCCGTGCTGGCGCTGGTCGAGGGACGGCGTTTCAACCTGCAGGAAACCGTCGCGCACGAAATCTACGACCTTGTTGCTGCCCGGCAGGGCGTTGCAGCCCTGCGTGTCTCGACGCGCAAGCCCGATATCTACCCCGATTGCGCCGCAGTAGGCGTCGAGATCAGCAGTTTGGGTACCGGCGCCTAGGGCGGCCGGCCGCACAGGCCCTTAGGAAGTTCGCCCGCAGGGTCCGAGGCTGGCAAGGGCGGCCTTCCAGTCGGCCGCCAGGGCAGCGGAGTCATCGCCGTTCATCACCGCCGGCGGCAGGTTGGCGGGCAGGGCGCAGGCGAGGCGGTACCAGCCCAGCGTCTGCGGCTGCACCGGGGCCGCCGATTCATCGATGACGTCGCCGTTCGACACGGTCACCTTGCGCGCCTCGCCCGGACGGCTGATCACCACCATGGTGACGCTGTGGCCATTGGCAAGGCTCAGGAAAAACTGGCTTTCGCTCTCGCCTTCAACAGTGCCGGGAACCCGGAAACCGTTGCTGACGCCGGTCACGACGGGTGCGGTGCCGGCGAGCATTTCGGTGGCGATGGCGCGCACCCGCGCTTCGATTGCGGGACTCCAGGGTTGCTGGCCGCGCGCCGAAACCAGTGTCGCCTTGCCATCCGCGCCCGGCGTGCCGATCCACGCCAACGCGACCTCACCCTTGGGTTTTGGCGGCCGGCCGCGTTCGTCCACCGGGGCATCCCATAGCCAGCGCAGGACGGGCGGCACTGCCCCGGGCGCCACCAGCGCCGCGTCGACGGTCGCGGTTACCAGCAACCGGGCCTTGCCGGCCGCCAGGCCCGGGCTGTCCGCCGCCCCGATCCGTTCCGCCGATTTGATCGTGGCACGCACGATGACAGGGGCTGCAAGGGTCAGGTCGGCGAGATCGGCATAGGAAAGCGTGGTTTCGGCGGCGTGGGCGGCGCCGACACTGCCGGCGCAGGCAATCGCGATCGCGCCGACCAGCAATCGCCATGATTTCGAATGGATCGCCGGCGATCGGACAGCGGCAGAGTACGCATGCTGGGTGAATTCCATGCCGCCGTTCTAGCGCCGATATGGACCGCCGACCACCCCGCGCCGGTATGGCGCCGACCCCCGCACCGGCGCGGCGCCGACCCCCGTGCCGGTATGGCAATGGTCATGTCGCGGCCCGGCCGCTTTGATGGTGCCAGCGACCGGCATGAACATTTGCCGGACATATCGGACGGTAGATTTTCCGTTACTTCGGTCGCGCGCAGCGACGAACCGACGTTATCGGCATGACAAAGCGGTTGCGGCATCGCCCGTGATGCGGTTAAGGCTAAAGGCTGGAGGGTGCGTCGAGGGACCGAGGGGAATTCGGGTCCGCGGCGCAACCATAATTTCGGTGTCTATTGAGGGAGTGTCGCACCGCCCATGGCTTATGCTGATCAAGGGATGAGCAGGAACCGCATGATCTCGCTTGGCGTGGTCGCGTTGCTCCATGTCGGACTCGGTTATGCTTTCATTACCGGGCTCGCGCTCAAGGCGGTCAAAGCGATCGTCCAACCGCTCGAAACGGTCAATGTGAAGGAAGAGAAGCCGCCGCCGGAGGAACCACCTCCGCCGCCTCCGAAGGACGTCGAGATCCCGCCGTATGTGCCGCCGCCCGAAGTGACGGTTGCGCAGTCGACGGCGCCGACGATCACCACACAGACCGCTGTTCCGCAGCCCGAGCCGCCAAAGTTCGTGCCGCCGGCGCCGCCCCAGCCTGTCGAGGCGCCCAAGGCGGCACCGACCGCCGCGACCGACAAGGGTCGTGGCAACACGATGACCGATGACGACTTTCCCGATGCGTCGCGCCGTGCCGAAGAGCAGGGCACCACGCGGGTAAGCTTCACCATCGGCACCGATGGCAAGGTTTCGGCTTGCTCGACGGTCCAGTCCAGCGGCTTCCCGCGGCTCGACGATGCGGCTTGCAAGATCATCATCCGGCGCTGGCGCTTCAACCCGGCAATGCGGGACGGTCAACCCGTCCCGGAAACCCGGCAGCGTCCGATCCGCTGGGTGTTGAAGAACAACTAGCCGCCGGCTTTTCGTCGCCGGACAGATAACAAACGATAAAAGCAGATCATCGAGGGAACAAAACAATGGAAACCGTCGCAGTCGAAAACCCCTATGGCCTGATGGCCGCACTCCAGCAGGGCGGTATCATCGCCCAGTCGGTTTTCGGCATTCTCGTCTTCATGTCGTTCTTTTCCTGGTTCATCATCTTCACCAAGTATTTTGAACAGCGGAAGGTGCTGACCGAAGCCAAGGAACTGGAAAAGAAGTTCTGGTCCGCTCCCGATCTCAAGACCGGCGCTTCGAAGCTCGACAAGAATTCGCCGTTCCGCCAGATCGTCGATGACGGCCTGCGTGCTTCCGATCACCATGAAGGTCGCCTGACCGACAAGATCGACCAGCACGAGTGGGTGACGATGGCGCTCAACCGTTCAAATGCCGGCGTTGCCTCAAAGCTGCAGTCGGGCCTCGCCTTCCTCGCCTCGGTCGGTTCGACCTCGCCGTTCATCGGTCTGTTCGGTACCGTCGTCGGCATCTATCGCGCCCTCATCAACATCGGCCTTGCTGGCCAGGCGTCGATCGACAAGGTCGCCGGCCCGGTCGGTGAAGCTCTCATCATGACCGCACTTGGTCTTGCCGTCGCCGTTCCGGCCGTGCTCGGCTACAACTGGCTGATCCGCCGCAACAAGGATGTCGCTGAGAAGCTCAGCAACTTCGTCTCGGACGTCCATGGTGCGCTGGTTTCCGGTTCGCGGGTTGCAACGCCAGCCGTCGGCATGGTCGGCAAGCCCGTCGCTCCGGTCGCACGCTGAGCGTCCGGCAACAGCAGAAGAAGGGCATCTGACTCATGTCGATGAACATCGGATCGCCCAGCGAGGACGGCGAAGAACAGCCGATGACCGAAATCAACACGACGCCGCTGGTCGACGTCATGCTGGTCTTGCTCATCATCTTCCTCATCACCGTTCCTGTTGCGATCCAGACCATCCCGCTGACGCTACCGACGGTGACCAACCTGCCGACGACGACCAAGCCCGAGAACGTCCTGCTTTCGGTCGACGCCAATTGCGACACCTTCTGGGGTCAGCAAAAGGTCGAGACCAAGCAGGAATTGCTCGATCGCGGCGTCGCGGCGCTCAAGGCCGAAATCAAGCGGCAGGAAGCCAAGGGCGGCAAGATCGAGTTGCCCGAGGTCCATATCCGCGGTGACAAGGACATGGAATATCGTTGCGTTGGCGGGGTGATCTTCACCATGCAGCGCGCCGGTTTCCAGAAGATCGGTTTCATCTCGCAGCCGACACCAGGCAACGTAACGCGCTAATATCGTCCGGGCGGCGAGGTCCCCATCGGGATCGTCGCCCGGAACGATCACAAGATTTCAGGAGTAGTTTTCGATGTCGATGGCCGTTGGCAATAGCAGTGGCGACGATGCCGCGCCGATGATGGACATGAACACGACGCCGCTGATCGACGTCATGCTCGTTCTGCTCATCATGTTCATCATCACCATCCCGGTGCAGACGCATGCCGTGAAGCTCGATCTGCCGCCGCCCAACCAGGCGCCGACGCAGGTCGATCCGGTCTTCAACCAGATCGACATCGACTTCCTCAACAATATT
Source organism: Sphingomonadales bacterium (assembly GCA_025351405.1). Classification (GTDB taxonomy): domain Bacteria; phylum Pseudomonadota; class Alphaproteobacteria; order Sphingomonadales; family Sphingomonadaceae; genus Sandarakinorhabdus. Next base: position 17,448 of record JANXVZ010000037.1, read on the forward strand.
TATTGGAACAAAACCGAGGTCGATATGCCGACCCTGCGGGGCTACCTCCGCCAGGCCGCCAAACTTCCGACCGAACCCGAACTGCGCCTGCGTCCCGAGGGCCTCGCCAAGTACGAGCTGGTCGACAAGGTGATGGCCGAAGCCCAGCAAGCCGGCATCACCAAGATGGGCTTTGTCGGCAACGAGGCCTACGCCAACTGAGGCGTCACGATATTGCGGACATGGGGGCGGGCCGAAGGGCTCGCCCCTTTTGTTTGGCCCCCGCGCATGGTGCAGATCCTGGATGGCTGTGGCTCGAAACGACCTGCGCAGCCTTACTGCAGAAGACGTGTTATCGCTGCGTGATGACCCGGCGCAGTAACGCCTCGAACGCTTTACTGTTCGGCGATGCGGCGTAAGCAGCCGCTATTGCGCCATGCGACGGGCGACCGGGGATTTATGGTCGCGGCGCTCGACACCCTTTGTCAGCCAACCTCACGCCGCCGTCGGCTGCGCCTCGCCCTCGAACTGCAGCCGCGCCAGCTTGGCATAGAGGCCGCCGCCGGCGATCAGGCGGTCGTGGGTGCCCTCGGCGACAATGCGGCCGCCGTCCATGACGATGATGCGATCGGCATTGCGCACGGTGGCAAGGCGGTGGGCGATTACCAGCGTGGTTCGGCCGTGCATCAGGCCCTCAAGGGCGCGTTGCACCAGGCGTTCGCTTTCGCTGTCGAGCGCGCTGGTGGCTTCGTCGAGCAGCAGAACCGGCGCGTCGCGCAGGATGGCGCGGGCGATGGCAAGGCGCTGGCGCTGGCCACCGGACAGCCTGGTCCCGGCCTCCCCCAGAAAGCTGTTGATGCCATCGGGCAATTCGCGAAGGAACTTGTCGGCATGGGCAGCTTCGGCGGCGGCCCAGACTTCGGCTTCGGTGGCGCCGGGGCGCCCGTACCGGATATTTTCCAGGGCCGAGGCAGCAAAGATCACGGTTTCCTGTGGCACGACGGCGATGCGGGCGCGAATGTCGGCGGGGTCGGCACTGGTCAGCGGCACGCCATCAAGGCGGATCTGGCCTGCATCCGGGTCATAAAAACGCTGCACGAGCTGGAACAACGTCGATTTGCCGGCGCCCGATGGCCCGACCACCGCGACAGTCTCGCCGGCTGCAACATCAAGACTGAAATCTTCCAGCGCAGCGCCATCGGGCTTTGACGGGTAGTGGAAGACGACGTGATCGAGCACCAGCGCACCGCGCGCCGGCACCGGCAACGGCACGGCGTTGTCCGGGGCACGAATCCCCGCCTGGGCGACAAGTAGCTCGCGCATCCGGCCGCTGGCACCGGCGGCGCGCATGAAATCGCCATAGACTTCGGTCAACGTCCCGAATGCGCCGGCAACGATGACGGCATAGAAGATGAAGGCCGCGATGGTGCCGCCGGTCAAATCGCCGGAAATGACGTCGAGCGCACCCTGCCAAAGCACCAGCGTGATGGCGCCGAAGATGAGCGTGATGACGACCGCGGTCATGCCGGCACGCAGGCGGATCCGGCGCTTGGCGGTGGCGAAGGCACTTTCGACTGCGGTGGCAAAGCGCGTCGCTTCGCGGCGTTCCTGGGTGAAGGCCTGGACGATCTTGATGGCGCCGAGCACTTCGGCGACCATGGTGCCGACATCGGCGATGCGGTCCTGGCTGGTGCGCGCCACGGTGCGGACACGGCGACCGAGGATGACGATCGGCAGGATGGTGATGGGGATGACCAGCAACATCAGCCCGGTAAGTTTCGGCGCCAGGGTGAACATGAAGATGATGCCGCCGATGCCGGTGGCAGCGTTGCGCAGCGCCATAGAGGCCGAAGTCGAGACCACCTGTTCGATGACGGCCGTGTCGCTGGTCAACCGCGATGCGATTTCGGCGGGGCGGTTTTCTTCGAAAAATACAGGGTCGAGGCCGAGCAGGTGGCTTTGGACGGCCTTGCGCAGATCGGCGACGACGCGCTCGCCGATCCAGCTGACAAAGTAGAAACGAAATGCCGTCGCGACACCGAGGATGACGACAATGCCGAGCATGGCCCAGAAGAACGGCGCGATCTTGGCGGCGTCCGAACCGGCGGCAAAGCCGTTATCGACGACGAGCTTGAGGCGTTGCGGAATCGCCAGCGTTGCCAGCGCCGCAACGATGAGAGCGGTCAAAGCTGCGGCAAGGTGCCACGGATAGGCGCGAACAAACCCCCACAGCAGCGAAAGGTTGGACAGTTTGCGCTGCTCGGGCGGGGTATTATCGGGTTCTTTGGCCATGACTTACCCCTAGCAGGCCTTTGAGTGTGACTCAATCGGGGGTCGATCGTGTGGCAACGTTGCCGGCAACGTTGCCGGTGGGGGCAGCCTTGCCGTTTATCGCTTTATGCTGCACCTGCGCTGTGCAATAGTTTGACGACCCGGGCCGTTACAACCGGGAAGAGGGATCATCGATGCTCTATACCGTGTATGAAATGCAGCGGGCCTGGCTCGCCGGGCTTGGCTCGATGGCGCAAACCGGTTCGGAATGGTTGCTGTCGCCGTCGAACCCGCTTTCATACGCAAGCAGCAGCCCGGTGATGGCGCGTGCCCTGGAGGTTTTTGCCCATGCCACCGCGCCGCGCGGCAAGCCGGCATTCGGTCTCGATACCGTCATCATCGAAGGTGAAATCATCTCGGTCACCGAAGATATCGTGGCGCGCAAACCCTTTGGCCAGTTGAAGCATTTCAAGCGTGACGTCTCCGGGCGCAGCGATCCGCGCGTACTGATCATCGCCCCGATGTCGGGGCATTACGCGACGCTGCTGCGTGGCACCGTCGAGCGCCTGCTGCCGTCGCACGAGGTCTACATCACCGATTGGCGCGACGCCAAGAAGGTGCCGATGTCCGACGGTCATTTCGATTTCAACGATTATATCGATTATATCATTGAATTTGCAGGTATCGTCGGCCCCGGAAGCCATATGCTGGCGGTCTGCCAGCCCGCCGTCCCGGCCTATGCCGCCATCGCCATCATGTCGGCCGACAACAATCCTGCCACGCCGCTGACCCTGACGATGATGGGAGGCCCGGTCGACACCAGAAAGGCGCCGACGTCTGTTGATGACCTGGCCACCGAACGGCCGTTTGCCTGGTTCGAGCAGAATGTCGTGGCGCGCGTGCCCGATGTGCACCCGGGCGCTGGCCGCAAGGTCTATCCGGGCTTTCTGCAACTGGCCGGGTTCATGTCGATGAACCTTGCTAACCACATGAATTCGCATTGGGAAATGTTCAAGCACCTTGTCGCCGGCGACGATGACAGCGCCGATGCGACAAAGGCATTCTATGATGAGTATCGCTCGGTTTGCGACATGACCGCGGAATTCTATCTGCAGACGATCGACGTCGTGTTCCAGCGTCAGTTGGTTGCCAAGGGCGAATTCGTCCATCGCGGCAAGCTGGTCGACCCGGCCGCCATCGATCGCACCGCCTTGCTCGCCATCGAAGGCGAGCGCGACGATATCTCCGGCCTTGGCCAGACCAAGGCGGCACTCGATATCGCCACGGGCCTGCCAGAATCCAAAAAGCGCTATTTCATGGCGGCGGGTGCCGGTCACTACGGCATCTTCAACGGTCGCAAATGGCGCGAAGTCATTGCGCCCGTGGTGGAAAATTTCATCCGCTCGCATGACGACGTCAAGCACACGGCCTTGCCGAAGGTCATCGTCGTGCCGCTCAACCGCACCGAGCCGCGTGAAATCGCCGGCATCGAGGTCGCATAGGTCCTGCCCTCCAGGGCCCCGGCGCGATGAGGCGGTCCGGGGCTGCAACTCCTGTGGTGTCGGCTATCAGCCGGCCAGCGTTGCTTCCATTTCGGCGAGGTCGAGCCAGCGTTCCTCGGCCTTGGCGAGGTCGGCACGAACACGTTCTAGTTCTGCGTTGACCGAGGCAAAACGCTTTGGGTCCCGGGTGTACAGCGCCGGGTCCGACAGCGTTGCTTCGTGGCGGGTGATTGCCGATGACAGCGTTTCGATCTTGCCCGGCAACTCAGCGAGCTCGCGGGCGTCGTTGTAGCTGAGCTTTGCCGCCCGGGCCTTGGGGGTAACCGGGGTATTGGCATTCTTCTGGCGAGGCGCCTTTGCGTCTTCGCGCGCCGCCGCGGCCTTGCGCTTGCGAAGCTCCGCCCAATCCGACCAGCCACCAACGACGGTTTCCGAATTGCCCTCGCCATCGAGTGCGACGACCATCGTCACGACGCGGTCGAGGAAGGCACGGTCGTGGCTGACCAACAGAACCGTGCCGGCATAGTCGTCGAGAACTTCTTCGAGCAGGTCGAGCGTCTCCATGTCGAGATCGTTGGTCGGCTCATCGAGCACCAGCAGGTTCGACGGTGTTGCGAATTCGCGCGCCAGCAGCAAACGAGAGCGTTCGCCGCCGGAAAAGCTATCCACCGGCGCATCGATGACCGACGGGTCGAACAGGAACTCCTTGAGATAGCCCGAGACATGTTTCTTGCTGCCGTTGACTTCGAGCCAGTCACCACCGTCGGCAAGGACGTCGCGCACGGTCTTGGGGGTGCCGCCGTCCTCGGCATCCAGCCGGGCGCGACGCTGGTCGATGATGGTCGGGTTGAGGGTCTTGGCGCGGCGAATGCTGCCGCTGTCGGGCGCCATGTCGCCGAGCAACAGCCGGATCAAGGTCGATTTTCCGGCACCATTGGGCCCGATGATGCCGATACGGTCGCCGCGCCGCACGCGGAGCGACAGGTCGCGCAGGATCGGTCGCTCGCCAAAGCTCAGCGCGACATGCTGGGCGTCTATCAGCACCTTGGTCTTGCCGTCATCGGCCTCGGTGGCCAGCTTGGCGACGGCATCGCCGGTGGTCATCGCCTTCCGTTCGGCGCGCAGGTCGATGAGTTTGGACAGGCGCCCCTGGTTGCGGCTGCGGCGGGCGGTAACGCCGCGCAGCAACCAATGTTCTTCCTGCCGCAAGCGGGCGTCGAGCTTGGAGGCGTTCTTTGCTTCCTCGGCAGCCAGCCGCTCGGCCCAGGCTTCAAAGCCGCCAAAGCCGACTTCGGCACGCTTCAGCGAACCCCGGTCGAGCCACAGCGAATTGCGCGTCAGCCGGGTGAGGAAGGTGCGGTCATGGCTGATGGCGACAAAGCCGCCACTGAAGCGATCAAGCCAGGATTCGAGCCATTCGATCGCAGCAATGTCGAGATGGTTGGTCGGCTCGTCGAGCAACAGGAGCCCGGGCTGCTCGGCGAGCGCCCGCACCAACGCGGCGCGGCGCCGTTCGCCACCGCTGGCTGTCGATGCATCGCGATCGAGATCGGCACCGAGGCGATTGGCGACGGATTCGAGCAGATGGTCGGCAGGGGCGCCATCGCCGGCGCGTACATAATCGCCCAGCGTGGCAAAGCCGGCGAGCGCCGGGTCCTGCTCCAGCCGCACGATGCGCAGGGCCGGGGACACCGCGCGCCGGCCTTCATCAAGGTCGATCTCGCCGGAGATCAGCTTGAGCAGCGTAGTCTTGCCAACGCCATTGCGGCCGATCAGCGCCAGCCGGTCGCGGGCGTCGATGGTCAGGTCGAGCCCGCGGAACAACCAGCCGCCGCCTTGGCGCAGGCCGGCATTTTCAAGGGTGAGAATCGGTTCGGGCATGGGGCTACGCTGGGTTTTCTGGGCTGGCTGTCTGGAACGGATGATAGCGGATTGCACGCGGCTGGTGGCGTGATTTGCCTCGATCCGCAATCTAAAAGCGCGGGTGGCCCATATCCATCCGGCGGCCAAATGCGCGCAGGCTGTGGCGCTGGGCAGGCAGCGGCGAGGCCTCGCCACCTTTGTGCCATAATATTCATGGCCTATTCACGCCGCGCCGGGCATTGGAACAGCATCGTCCATCTGGTTGAATTGCCTTGATGCTTCCTCTGGTTTCCCTGCTCCTGATGTTTTCGCCGGTCGCCTACAGGTGTCCGGCGCCCGGCGTCGAAAACTCTGTGCGCTGCCTTGTCGATGCCGGCGAGATCCTGCCGTTCGAAGCGATCCGCAACCGTGTGATGAGCCAGGTCACCGGCGACTATGTAGGCGCCGAGTTCGACACCGACACGTTGCGCTATCGGTTCCGCTTTCTCAACGATGGCAAAGTGATTAACGTCGACGTCGACGCTCGCACGGGTCAGATCATCTCGCGTCGCAAGTCGTTTTAGGACACAAAGATGCGTATTCTAGTCGTTGAGGACGAGCCGAACCTGCTGCGGCAGCTCAAGTCCGGGCTGGAGGGCGCGGGTTATGCCATCGACACCGCCAGCGATGGCGAGGATGGGCATTACCTTGGCTCAAACGAAAATTACGATGCCGTCGTGCTCGACCTGGGGTTGCCCGAGGTCGATGGCCTGACGGTGCTCGATCGCTGGCGCAAGGAAGGCAAGACCATGCCGGTGCTGGTTTTGACAGCGCGCGACAGCTGGTCCGACAAGGTCGCCGGGCTCGATGCCGGCGCCGATGACTATCTGGCCAAGCCTTTCCAGACCGAGGAGCTGATCGCCCGGTTGCGCGCCCTCATCCGGCGTGCGGCGGGGCAGGCGACGTCGGAACTGATCGCCGGGGGCGTGCGCCTCGATGCGCGGTCCGGACGCGTCACGCTCGACGGTGATCCGGTCAAGCTGACCGCGCAGGAGTTCAAGTTGCTCAGCTACCTGATGCATCACAAGGGCAAGGTGGTCAGCCGCACCGAATTGATCGAACATATCTACGACCAGGATTTCGACCGTGATTCCAATACGATCGAAGTGTTCATCACCCGTATCCGCAAGAAACTCGGTGCCGACCTGATCAGCACCACGCGCGGCCTTGGCTACAGCCTCAACGACGCGGGCTGAAACGCTGCCCGACATGCAGCCTCCTGTGCAGCCCGGCGCTCCGGCCCTGCGCCCGGACGCGGCGGCCTTGCCGGTGCGCCGTCGCTTCTGGATGACGGGGTCGTTGCGGCTGCGCATGGTGGCGCTGGCAGCGGCGTGGATCATACCGTTGCTCGGGCTGGGGGCGTTTGCGCTCGACCGCGTGATTGTCAGCGCCATCACCCGCAATTTCGACAGCCAGCTCGATTTCGCGCTGACCTCGATGATCGGCGCGGCCGATCTGGATGACATAGGCGAGGTGCGTTTCCTGCGGCCGCTTGGCGACCAACGATTCTTCGAGCCATATTCCGGGCTGTACTGGCAGGTTTCGACGCCGGGGCAGGAGCCGTTCCGGTCGCGATCGCTGTGGGATCGCGCGCTTGGCGACGGCCCGACCACCAATTGCCAGAATGTCTGCCGCTATGCCTCCAGCCGCTTTGCCGGCGAACCCTTGCGGGTGGTTGCGCGCGATGTGAAGCTGCCGGGATCATCGACCAAGTTTCATTTCCAGGTGGCGCAATCGACGCGCGATTTTGATGAACAGGTTCGCAACCTGCGGTCGATCCTGTTCTGGTCGCTGGGAGGGTTGGGCCTCGCCCTGATCACGCTGGCGGCGCTGCAATCAACCTATGGCCTGTCGCCGCTCGGCCGCGTCAGCCGCGCCATCGCTGCCATCCGGTCTGGTACCGCAAAGCGCGTCGCCGATGATTTTCCGTCCGAAATTGCGCCGCTCGTCAGCGAAATCAACGAACTGCTGGAACACAACGAAAGCCAGGCCGAAGCGGCACGGCGTCATGCCGGCAACCTCGCCCATGCCTTGAAGACCCCGATGAGCGTGCTGATCGGCGAGGTGCAGGGGCGGACCGATCCACTGGCGCTGGCGGTGATGCGCGAAGTTACTGTCATGCGCCGTCATGTCGATCATCAACTGGCGCGGTCGAGGGCTGCCGGCCGCCGTGGCGCGTCGGCCTCGCGTGCCGATGTCTGGCCATCGTTGCAGGCTATCGTCCGCACCGTTGGCCGTATCCATGGCACGCGGCTTGAAAACGGCCGGGAGATCGAGGTGACGATCGATCTTGCCGGCGACAAGACACTGGTTTTCCGCGGCGAACGCCAGGATCTGGATGAGATGGTCGGCAATCTTGTCGACAATGCCGCGCTGCACGGCGGTGGCCGGGTGTTTGTCACGGCCCAACGCGGCGCGGCGCCCGGCACCCTGGAAATCCTGGTGGAGGACGACGGCCGCGGTATCTCGCCCACGGATCGCACCCGCCTGTTCGAGCGCGGCGAACGGCTCGATACCGACAAGCCGGGGACAGGCCTTGGCCTCGCCATCGTCCGCGACGTGGCGGAAATCTATGGCGGCGCGGTGGCGCTGGAAGAATCGGAAGACCTTGGCGGGCTGCTGGTCAGGTTGACGCTGCCCGCAGCGGGATGACCTACGCCCCCGCCGCTGTCTGATGGTGGCGAATCACTTCATCGATAATGAAGCACAGGAATTTTTCCGAAAACTCCGGATCGAGCTTGGCGGTCACCGCCAGCGCCCGCAACCGCGCCACCTGTGCCGCTTCGCGCCCCGGATCGGCCGGGGGCAGCCCGGCGGTTGCCTTGTAGAGGCCGACCGCCTGGGTCACCTTGAATCGCTCGGCGAGCAGGAACACCAGCGCGGCATCGATGTTGTCGATGCTGTCGCGATAACCGCTCAGTATCGTATCGGTCACGCGATTCTCCCGGATGTGCTGTTTCCTCAACACCTTTGCGGCGGATGCGCGCGGGCGCAAGCGCCGGGGTTGCGCCACGATGAACTCGGGCTATGGACTGTCGCATGGTTGCAACCGTTCACCCCTTGCGAAAGCGCGATGGCGCCACCCCGTCGATCGCCGGGCTGGTCACGCTTACGGCATCGGGGCTGACGGCGGTCAACCACGTCATCATCGACCGGATGCAATCACCGGTGGCGCTTATCCCGCAGCTCGCCGGCCATCTGATCGCCGGCGGTGGCAAGCGGCTGCGGCCGATGCTGACGCTGGGGTGTGCGGCGTTGCTCGATTACGCCGGGGACCGGCATTACAAGCTCGCCGCCGCGGTGGAGTTCATCCACACCGCGACGTTGCTGCACGATGACGTCGTCGATGCATCGGGGTTGCGGCGCGGCCAGGCCACCGCCAATCGGCTATGGGGCAACCCGGCCAGCGTGCTGGTCGGCGACTTCCTGTTCAGTCGCTCGTTCGAATTGATGGTCGAGGACGGGTCGCTGAAGGTGCTGAAAATCCTCAGCAGCGCATCCGCGATCATTGCAGAGGGCGAAGTGGCGCAGTTGACCGCGCAGCGCGACGTTGAAACGACCGAGGATCGCTACCTCGAAATCATCACCGCCAAGACCGCGGCGCTGTTCGCTGCTGCCTGCCAGATTTCGGGCGTGGTCGCCGAACGTGGCCCTGCAGCCGAGGCCGCTCTCGAAGCCTATGGCCGCAACCTCGGCATTGCCTTTCAGCTCGTCGACGATGCCATCGATTATGTGTCCGATGCCGACACCATGGGCAAGGATGCCGGCGACGATTTCCGCGACGGCAAGATCACCCTGCCGGTCATCCTCGCCTATGCGCGCGGCAGCGAGGGCGAGCGCCAGTTCTGGCGCGACGCGATGACGGGCAGGGCGGCAGGCGATGCCGAACTGGCGCGCGCGTCCGCCCTGCTGGCCCGCACCAACGCTGTCACCGACACGCTGGCGCGGGCGCGCCACTATGGCGCCCGCGCCATCGATGCGCTCGCCGGCTTCCCCAATGGCCCGGCCCGCACGGCCCTGACGGAAACGGTCGAATTCGCCATTGCGCGCGCATTCTGACCCACTAGCCGGCGCCCGGCGGGGCGCTACGTCGCCTCCGCCTCACCAACGACATATAGCTTGAGGTTGCGTTCCGAAATTTCGAGCTCCGCCCAATGGGCACGCCAGGCGGCAATGTGATCGGACCGGAAATGCGCCTGGAGATGGGCGCGGGTATCCCATAACTCGTTGATGTGCATGAGACCGGGGTCAAGCACGTCCTCGGCATAGCTGTATTCATGGCAACCAGGTTCGGCACGGCTGGCTTCGATCATGGTGCGCATGGCGGGCCGGGCATCGGCGAGGCGCGCAGCCGGCAGGCGGATTGTCCCGGTTATCAGCAGCATTGCCCGGCCTCCCAAGGGTTCGGCCCGGGTTCAGGCACCGAACGGGCGATCGCCGATCGGAACCGTCCGGTCGTCGACCAGCGCCACGCGCAGTGTACATCGCAGGCCATCGCTTGCGAAATCGATTTCGGCCGCATTGCCGGATCGGTGCCCAAGCGCATGGCGGATCAGGCGCGACCCGAACCCTTCATGCGCCGGGGCCGCCACGGCGGGGCCGCCACGCTCGCGCCAATGAATGACGACAGCACTGGCCACGGCAGCGATCTCGATGTGCCATGTCACCGCAACTTCGCCCTGCGCCACCGACAGTCCGCCATATTTGGCGGCGTTGGTCGCCAGTTCGTGGAGGACGAGCGCCACGGCGAGCGCATTCTGGGCGTCGAGCCGGGCATCGGGGCCGTCGATGTGAAAGCGCGGGTCAATGCCGCCGCCATGGCCCGCGAGCGATTGCACGACGATGCTGCGGACGTCTGCCGCCAGCCAGTCTTCGTTGACCAGCACGTCATGGGCGCGCCCCATCGCCAGCAGCCGCTGTTCAAAGCCGGTCCAGGCTTCATTGGCAACGGCAGGCTTCAGGGTTTGCCGTGCCATTGCATGGACGGTCGCCAGGCTGTTCTTGACGCGGTGCTTCATCTCTTCGAGCAGCAGGCGCCGCTGCGCCTCCTCGGCCTTGCGCGCCGTGATGTCCTTGCTGATGCCGATCAGGCCGATGATGTTGCCATCGGAATCCCGCAGGGGGCCCTTGCTGGAAAGGTAGATGCGTTTGCCGCCGGTGCCGGTCAGCACCTCCTCGAGGCTGACCGTCAGCCCTTCACGCATGATGCGTTGATCGGCATCGGCAAAGGCTTGTGCCTCCACCTTGTCGTCGAGAAATTCGAGGTCCGAGCGGCCGGCGATTTCTGCCCATGACCGGCCGAGGATAGCAAGGGTCGCGGCGTTGGAAAATATCATCCGCCCCTCACGATCCTTGGCATAGATCATGTCCGACGTGGATTCGCCGATGTTGAGCAGGATTTCGCGTGTGAACACCGATCCGATGACATCCGCGCGCGGTATTTCGATGTCGGCCAATCGTGATACCTTGTTCGTATGATAAGTTTCGTCGTCGAAACGATACCCGGGTAGCGAAGCATAGATGTTTCAGGGTCAGTTTCCAGCCGAATTCCGTCCTGCGCAATCGAGGTAATGTCGGCGGCGCCGCTTATCTAAATGTAAACCATTCGTTTATCCATGACGGATAATTAAGGTATAGGTCACCTTTCCGGTTAGTCGTTGATGTAGAAGCCATTTGGATAGCCAGGGGGCACATATTCGATATGGCGAGTTTTCAGATGTTGCTGATCTTTGCGGCTTTGGTGGTGGTTGCACTTGCACTGTTGGTGCGGGTGCTGACCGATGCCAGTGGCCATCCGACCGCGGTGGTGGCGCGGCCAATAATGACGAATGCGGAACTTGCCTTCTTCAACCTGTTGCGGCCGGTGGTGGCACCGCTCCATGTGGCGCCGCAAGTGGCAATGGGGGCATTGCTGCAGAGCGCCGCGGGGTTGAGCAAGTCGCAAGGCCAGTCATCGCGCAACAGCTTCAGCCAGAAATACGTTGATTTCGTGCTGATCGACGATGCGGGCAAGGTAAAGCTCGTGGTTGAACTCGATGATTCGACGCATAACCACAAGCGGGATGCCGGTCGCGACCGGATGATGGCGCAGGCAGGCTACAAGACCATGCGAATTCGCGGCGCGGATTCGCGCAATGCGGAATTGCTCGCGGCGCGGATTGCCCAGGCGGTGCTGCCGGTCGAGGCGGCGCCCGCCACGCGCTGGTGGAACGAAGCCAAGGCCGGGCGCAAAGGCGGTGCGACGTCGGGAGCCATCCCCGCCTGAGGCGGATCGCGTGCGACCGGCGTGCCTGTCGGGCGGCTTGAACAATCCGTCGCGATGCGCGATGGCAGGTGCCATGCAAGCCCGCCTTTACCAACGCCCCAAGAGTTCGATGCAGTCCGGCCGGGCACGCACTGGCCAATGGCTGCTCGAGATCGAACGCGATCAACCGCAGCGCGCCGATCCGCTCACCGGCTGGCCAGGTTCGGGCGATACCGATACGCAGGTGCAGTTAGGGTTTGCCACCGAGGCAGCCGCGCTGGCCTATGCCGCGGCCAGGGGCATATCGGTGGAGATCGTGCCGCTGGGGCCGCGCAGCCTGAAGCTGCAGGCCTATGCCGACAATTTCAAATAGTCCTGGCCCGGCGGCGACGCGCTCCGTTCAGCCGCCACGCGCAAGGCCGAACTGGTTGAGATACCAGGTCTGGAAATTGGCGACACCGCGTTCCTGGTCGGAATATCGACCTGGCATATAGCGTTTCGACAGGATGCCGGCCTGGTTGTCCTCGGTGATCTGGCGGTCCTGAATGGTCGTCACGTCCCAGGCCCAGACCATCTTCTCGACATCGGGGTTCACCGCCTTGCCGTCGACGATCCAGCTGATGTCGACATCGGTCAGCATCGTCGATCGCGGCGTGAACTGGAACAGGATGGCAAAATCATTGCAGGCCACGACGTGGCTGAACGGCGAAAACGCCAGGTGCATGCGACCGCCGTCGAATTCGGTGCGCTTTCCCATCAGGCTCGATGCCGCGGTGCCATCGCTGGTTTCGCTCAGATAGCCTTCACGAATGGTGCGCTGCATGACAAGGCGCAGATGGCTGCTGTCGGGGTGGTCGTCGATATTGCCGACAGGGCGGCCCATGGCGGCGACGCGCTTCTCCCACGCCTCCAGCACCGGCATATAGGCCGCGACGGCGTCGCTGGGGCCGGAACTGGGGCCGGCCCCGACCGCGACCAGCGCTTCAGGCGGGTGCATCGAGCAGAATTCCGGATGCGCCGGCTGGCAGTGATAGCATTCGAGAAAATTCTCGACGACGAGCTTCCAGTTTGCCCCGGTCGGGTAGGAGGCGCGGTGTGCGATCCTGGCATCGGCAAAGCCATGATAGTCGAGAATTGCCGCCATATCGCCGAAGGTGGCGTCGAAATCGTCGGGTTGTTCATCGCTGAGGTTGATGAAGATGAAGCCGTGATATTCGCGAATGTGGCACGGCAGCAGGCCATTGGCCTTTTTATCGAAATCGGCGGGCATCAGCCGGGCGGACAACAGGGCGCCGTCCAGCCCGTAGGTCCAGGCGTGATAGGGGCAGACCAGCTTTGGCGCATTGCCCGACGTCGCCGAGCAGACCAGCGATCCGCGATGCCGGCAGACATTGTAGAAGGCGCGGACACTGCCGGCGTTTTCGCGGATGATGATGATCTGTTCGCCGCCGACCTTGAAGACGAAGAAATCGCCCTTGTTCGGCACCTGGTCGATATGGCCGGCCATCAGCCATTTGCGGCCCACGACGGCGTCCATATCGGCGGCAAACACCGCATCGTCGCAGTAGAATGCCCGATCGAAGCTGTAGCCGGGGCGGGCATTGGCGGCGAGCTTCTGCATCATGTCGGCGCGGGTTTGCGTCACGGTCGTGCCTTCCATCAGATCTTGATCCGGGCGTTGCCGGGATCGAACAGCGGTTTCAACGAGGCAGTGACCGGCCAGCGCACGCCGGCGATCTCGATCTCATAGTCGTCGGCGCCGATGGCCCCGACAACGCCGCCATCGGGTGCGGTGACATAACCAAGGCCGCATGCCCCGCCCAGTGTCGGCGCGTACATGCCGGACCGGATGTAACCGGCGATGCGGTCGCCCTGCCATATCGGCTCGTTGTGATAGAGCATCGGCTCCGGGGACTTGAGCAGGAACTGCACCAGCCGTTGTCGCAACCCGGCGCTTTTTTGCGCAATCAGCGCGTCCCGACCGATGAAGCCGCCAGGCTTGTCCAGCTTGACAGCAAAGCCGAGGCCGGCCTCCAGCGGCGTATCCTCGTCGGTGATGTCGTGGCCCCAGTGGCGATAGGCCTTTTCCATGCGCAGCGCATTCAGCGCGTGATAGCCGGCCAGTTTCAGCCCGAACGCTGGCCCCGCGACGACGATGGCATCGAACACGCCGGCCATGAACTCGGTGGGAACATACAACTCCCACCCCAGTTCGCCGACATAGGTGATGCGCGAGGCGCGGACGATGGCATAGCCAAGCTCGATCTCCTGGCTCGTCGCGAACGGAAATGCCGCGTTCGACAGGTCGTTGGGGCTCAGCGATTGCAGCAGCGCCCGGGACTTTGGCCCCATGAGGGAAATGACGCCCATGCCGGAGGTGACATTGGTCAGCACGGCATGCGCCTCGGCATCGATATGGCGCTTCAACCAGTTGAAGTCGCGCGTCTCCGTTTCGGCGCCGGTCACGATGAGGAATGCGGTCGCGCTCAGCCGCGTCACGGTCAGGTCAGCCTCGATCCCGCCCTTTTGGTTGAGCCATTGCGTGTAGACCAGCTTGCCGGGTGCGACGTCGACGTCATTGGCGCAGACCTGGTTGAGCACCCGCGCTGCGTCGCGGCCCTCCAGCCGGAACTTGGCAAAGCTGGACTGGTCGAACAGGCCAACGTCTTCCCGCACCGCCTTGCATTCGGCGGCGCACGCATCGAACCACTTCTGCCGGCCATAGCTGTATTCATATTGCGGATTGCTGCCGGGCTCGGCGTACCAGTTCGGGCGCTCCCAGCCATAGGCTTCGCCGTGGCAGGCGCCCGCTGACTTCAGCCGGTCATGGAGCGCGGACTTGCGGACGCCGCGCGCCGTTTCATATTGTTTGAACGGCCAATGCGTTGCGTACAGCAGGCCCAAGCTCTCGCTGACGCGTTCGCGCAGATATTTGCGGTTGATCTGGAACGGCATGTTGCGACGGATATCGACCGACCAGAGATCGGCCGGCGGCAAGCCGTCACGGATCCATTCGGCCATCACCTTGCCGATTCCGCCCGCCGACTGGAGCCCGATGGAATTGAGACCCGCAGCAACGAAACAGCCGGGCAATTCCGCACTTTCGCCAAGATGATAGCGGACGTCCGGGGTAAAGCTTTCGGGGCCGCAGAAGAATTTCTTGATGCCGGCATGTTCCAGCGCCGGGACGCGGCGCATGGCGTCCATCAGCACGGGTTCGAAATGTTCGAAATTGCCGGCAATCTCGTCGAAGCAGAAATCTTCGGAAATGCCGTCCATGCCCCATGGGCGGGCATTGGGTTCAAAGGCGCCGACCAGCAGCTTGCCGGCATCGTATTTGTAATAGCCGCAATAGTCATAGTCGCGCAGCACCGGCAGGTCGGGGGTCAGGCCGGCAACACCTTCGAACAGCACGTAATAATGTTCGCAGGCGTGCAGCGGCGCTGCAACGCCGATGCTGGCGGCAAGGTCGCGGGTCCACATGCCGCCGCACAGCACGACATAATCGGCGTCGATCGGCCCATCGGCGGTTTCGACGCCGGTGACGCGGTTGCCATCGTGGCGGATGCGGGTGACCTTGGTATTTTCGAAAATCCGCACACCGCTGTTGCGCGCACCCTTGGCCAGCGCCTGGGTAATGTCGACGGCATTGGCATAGCCGTCGCTGGGGATATGGATGCCGCCGACAATGTCGTCGACCTGGGCGATCGGGAAACGTTCCCTGATCTCCTGTGGGGTGATGACGTTGACCGGCAGGTCGAACACCTTGGCCATCGAAGCGCTGCGCTTGAGCTCCTCGAAGCGTTCGAGGTTGCTGGCCATCGAGATCGAACCGCACTGGCGATAGCCGGTGGCCTGGCCGGTTTCCGCCTCCAGCCCGCGATACAGTTCGCCGGTGTATTTCGCCAACTTGGTCATGTTGATCGATGGGCGCAACTGCCCCACCAGCCCGGCGGCGTGCCAGGTGGTGCCGCTGGTCAACTGCTTGCGTTCGAGCAGGATGGTGTCGGCCCAGCCGATCTTGCCAAGATGATAGGCGATCGAAGTGCCGATGACACCACCGCCGACGATGACGACGCGTGCGCGCTTCGGAAGGGTGGCAGCCATTGCGTGTCAGCCCTTCATCCGGGCGTTGTCGGGGTCATAGGCGGGGTGTTCGAGCACCGTCGCAGGGCAGCGCCGGCCCTGGATGACGATATCGAACATCGTCCCCGGCGCCGCATTTTCTGGTGGCACTGCGGCGAAAAACAGGCTCTTGCCCACGCGATGGCCATAGCCGCCCGATGTGGTCATGCCGATGCAGCGGTCTCCCTCCATCACCGGCTCGGCGCCGCGTGCATCGGTATCGGTGGCGGCCATCTCCCCATAGACGATGCGCATCCGGTCGGGGGCGTCGAGCGTCGCCTGCCGGCCGACAAAGTCATCCTTCTTGAAGGCGATGAAGCGGTTCATGTCCGCCTCGATCATCGTCAATTCGTTGGTCAGCTCGTTGCCCCAGGCCTTGTAGCCTTTTTCCATGCGCATCGTGTTGACGGCATAAAGCCCGTAGTTGGCGATGCCGAAATCCTGCCCCGCGGCCCAGATGGCGTCGTAGAGCGGCAGCATGGCATCCATCAACGGGTGCAGTTCCCAACCCAGTTCCCCGACATAGGAAACCCGCAGCGCCCTTACCCGGTGTCCGGCAATGGTGATTTCGCGCCCGCTGAGCCAGCGAAACCCCTCATTCGACAGGTCTGCATCGGTTAACCGCGCCAACACATCGCGCGATCGCGGCCCGCTGAGCACGAGAACGCCGCGCGCTTCGGTCACGTTGCGGATGCGCACCTGCTCATCGGGGTGTTTCGATTGCATCATCAGGTCGAAGTCGCGCAACTCCGCAGCGGCGGCGGACAGGCAGTAGAAATGATCGTCGGCGAGCCGGGTCACGGTCATTTCGCCCTGGATGCGCCCGCCGCGCGACAATGGATGGACAAGGCCGATGCCACCGGCCTTGCGCGGCATGCGATTGGCGCAGATGCGGTCGAGAAACGCCTCGGCATCGGGTCCGGTAACGTCGTATTTGGCAAAACCGGTAAGATCGAGCACGCCGACCCGCTCCGCCACGGCGCGGACCTCGTCCTTGACGACATCAAAGACGTTGCTGCGAGCATAGCCGGAAACTTCCGTGCGGCCATCGATCGAAAACCATTTCGGGCGTTCCCAGCCAAAGGTTTCCGTATGGACGGCGCCCTGCGCGAGCAGACGATCGTGCAGGGGGCTGGTCTTGCGCGGCCGACCATCGGGCTCCTCCTCGCCCGGCAGCCGGGTGGTGAAGGTCAGCCGGTAGTCGAGAAAGACTTTCTCCCGTGAATAGTCTTCATCGGCAAAGGCGCCATAGCGGCGCGGGTCGAACTCCGTCATGTTGATATCGGCGTCGCCGAACACCATCCATTGCGCCAGATATTTGCCGGCCCCGCCACCCTGGGCGATGCCGAATGAAGTGCCGCAGCAATGCCAGAAATTGGTCAGCCCCGTCGCCGGCCCCAGCAGCGGGCCGCCGTCCGGAGTATGCGGGATGGCACCGTTTATAACACGGCGGATGCCGACTTCGCCAAGGATCGGCATCCTTTCGACGGCGCGTTCCAGCCATTTGCCGATCCGGTCGAGATCGTCGCCGAACAACTCGCTGGTCGATTCCCATTCGGGCATACCCTTGGGGGCCCAGGCTTCCTTCAGACCGATATTCTCGTAGATGCCGATGAGCCCGCTTTTCTGTTCCTGGCGAAAATAGCCCGATACATAGGGGCAGCGCATCACCGGGATTTCCTCCGACCGGTCCATGAAAGCCTGGATCGGATCGGTGACGACGTAATGGTGTTCCATGTTGGTGACGGGAATGTCGATGCCGGCCATCTGCGCCACCTGCCGGGCATAACAACCCGCGGCATTGACGACGATTTCCGCCCGGATGACGCCGTTTTCGGTCGCCACATCCCATTCCCCCGACGGCAACTGGCTAAGGCCGGTGACACGGTTCTTGCGGATGATCGTCGCGCCCATTGCCCGCGCGCCGATGGCCAGCGCGTTGCAGATCCCCGATGGATCGGCGTGCCCATCGGAGGTGGTATGCGCCCCGGCGATCACGCCATCGGTGGTCAGGAACGGGTTGATCCGGCGAATTTCGGCGGGGTCGATGATCTCCATGTCGAAGCCGATGATCTTGGAATAGCCGTGAATATATCGGAGCCACGCCAATTCGCGATCGTTGGTGGCCAGCCTGATGCCGCCGGATTTGTGCCAGCTCACATACTGGCCGGTCAGGCCTTCCAGGCGTGGATACAGGTCGTTGCTGTAGGCGTGGATCTTGGCAAGGTTGTAGCTGCCGGTGATGTTGGGGCATTGTCCGGCGGCGTGCCAGGTCGAGCCCGAGGTGAGTTCGTCCTTTTCGATGAGGATGCTGTCGGTCCAGCCGAGCTCGGCAAGGTGATACAACAGGCTGGCACCCATGATGCCGCCGCCGATGATGACCACACGCGCCTGTGTCTTCATGTGATTGCCGGCCCCCGCTATCGCCTGCGCCACAGTAACGGCGGCGATTGCTGCAAAGCAAATCACCAGATAAGGGGGTTTGGCCATAATGGATTTATGCATCGATGCCGGACCGATCGACCATTACCGGGTTGCCGACGCTGGCGTGGTTGCGGGCTTTCGAGGCTGCGGCGCGCACCGAAAGTTTTACGGCAGCGGCGCGTGAACTGGGGCTGACCCAGGCCGCGATCAGCTACCAGGTTCGGGCGCTCGAGGATTATCTGGGCTGCGCGATGTTCGACCGGCTGCCGCGCGGTGTCCGGTTATCGGCAATGGGCATTGCCTATCTGGCGCCGGTGCGAAAGGCCTTTGACGACCTTGCGATTTCGACGGTGGGCCTGTTCGGCGCCAACGACAGGGTCAGCCTGTCGGTGCTGGCGCCGGTGTCGTTCGGATCCTTGTGGCTGGCACCGCGACTGCCGGGATTCCTGGCACGCTATCCCGCCATCGAAGTGCGGCTGTCGGCAACCATCTGGGGCAATACCGCTCCCAGCGCGTCGGTCGACCTGGAAGTGCGTTATGGCGAGGGGAAATGGAGCGGGCATTTGTGCGAACCGCTGATCCGGCAGGACATGGTCGTCGCTTGCAGCCCCGATTTCGTGCAGCGGGCGGCGTTGGGCCTGGGCACCAACGGCGATATCGCCGCGCTGGTAAAGGGCCGGATGATCCACATCATGGGCCATGAGAACCACTGGCTGGCGTTCGCCGCCGCGCACGGAATAGCCGACATGGTGCAGACACCGGGGTCTGCACCGGGGCCGACAGTCGACACGACGATCGCCGCCCTCGAACTCGCCGCCAGCCACGCCGGCTGCGTCATTACCCACCCGCTGTTCCTCGCCGGTTATCTCGCCAGCGGCCGCCTGGTGGTCCCATCCGCGCTGTCGTGTCCCGATGACCAGGGCTTTCATGTCCTCACCCCGGAACGACCCCAGCGCACCCGCCGCGAAGTCCATGTCTTTCGGGAATGGCTGAAGGAGACGGCAGCCTCCGAGCCGCATTGATCTGCGCATGGCGTCGAACCCCCAAGGAAATTTGGTGGTTGGCCCAAATTTTTCATTTGTGGGGCGCTGCACCTGCCTCTTTAAACGCAAGTCATGGGGGTATGATTTTTCCTGCCTCCCGCGGCATTGGGACAGGCCTGGCGCCTGGCTCGAATCGATGAGCAGCAACATATGAAAATCGGTTTTATCGGCCTCGGCAATGTCGGCGGAAAGCTTGCCGGCAGCCTTGTCCGCAACGGCCACGACGTCACCGTCCGCGATCTTGATCCTGCGCTGGTGGCCGAATTCGTCGCCCGCGGTGCCTCGGCGGCGGATTCGCCCGAGGACATGGCGCGCAAGGTCGACCTCATCATCACCTGCCTGCCGTCCCCCGCTGCCAGTGCCGTGGTTGCAGAAGGTCCGGACGGCTTCCTGAAGGAGATGCGGCCCGGCAAGGTCTGGCTGGAAATGAGCACCACCGATCATGCCGAGGTGTTGCGCCTTGGCAAGCTGGTCGAAGATCGCGGTGCCATGTTCATGGAATGCCCGGTTTCCGGCGGATGCCATCGTGCCGATACCGGCAACATCGCGATCTTTGCCGGCGGCCCGCGCGCCGCCTTCGAATATGTGCTGCCGGTGCTGACGACGCTGGGCCGTCGCATCCTGCATACCGGCGAACTCGGCACCGCCTCGCAGTTGAAGGTGATGACCAACTACCTGTGCACCGTGCACCTGGCGGCGCTGGCCGAAGCCTTGACGACGGCAAAGGTCGTCGGGCTCGACATGAATACCACCTATGAAGCGATCCGCATTTCCTCGGGCAATTCCTTTGTCCATGAAACCGAATCGCAGGTCATCCTCAACGGCAGCCGTGACATCAATTTCACCATGGACCTCGTCATCAAGGACGTTGGCCTGTTCGACAAGCTGGCAAGCGATCACGGTGTCCCGCTGGAAATTTCACCGCTCGTCCTCGATATCTTCCGGGATGGGCAGGAACGCTATGGCCCGCGGGAACATTCGCCCAACATCATCCGCCGGCTGGAGGAGGCCACGGGGGTCAAGGTGCTGGGGCAGGGGTTCCCGGCCGACATCGTCGATGATGAACCCGAAGAACCCGGCTATGAAGTCGTGGCGCGGCGCTGAACGATGGTTGGTGCGGTGCCCGCCAGCCACACCGAGTGGCGCGCCCGCGCCGCAGCATTGCGCATCGAAAGCGGGCTGTTCATCGATGGTCACAGCGTCGCCGCGGCGGACGGCGCGACACTCGCCGTGATCAACCCGGCGACCGGCGCCACAGTTGCCGAGATGGCGTGCGGTGGCGCGTCGGATGTCGATCGCGCCGTTGCCAGCGCAAGGGCGGCGTGGGACGATGGCCGCTGGCGGCACATGGCGCCCCGCGATCGCATGGCGGTGTTTCGCCGCTTTGCCGACCTGGTGGAGGCCAACGCCGCCGAGCTGGCGCTGCTCGAAACGATCGCCATGGGCAAGCCGATCAACGACGCATTGGGCGTCGACATTCCCGAAGCCGTGGTCACCATCCGCTATTTCGGGGAATGTATCGACAAGATCGCCGGCAGCGTCACCAATACGGCGCACAACGCCCTGCACATCGTCGCGCGCGAGCCTATCGGCGTCATCGGCGCTATTTCCGCCTGGAACTACCCGCTGCTGATGGCGACATGGAAGATCGCCCCGGCCCTGGCGGCGGGCAATTGCGTCGTGCTGAAGCCCGCCGAACGCGCACCGTTGTCGTGCGTCAGGCTGGCGCAATTGTTCATCGATGCGGGTGGGCCGCCGGGGGTGTTCAATGTCGTCAACGGTCGCGGTCCGGAGGCCGGGCGCGCCCTGGCACTGCACCCGGACGTCGCCAAGATCAGCTTCACCGGGTCGACCGCCACTGGCAAGCAGTTGATGATCCATGCCGGCGAATCCAACCTGAAGCGGGTGTCGCTCGAAACCGGCGGCAAGAGCCCCCAGATTGTCCTGCCCGATGCCGATCTCGATGTCGCTGTCGATGCAGCGGTGCGCGGCATTTTCGACAACAGCGGCCAGGTCTGCAACGCCGGCTCGCGGCTGCTGGTCCACGAGGCGATCCACGACGAGTTCATCGCGCGCTTTACCGATCGTGCCGCCGCACTTTATGCGCCGGGTGACCCGCTCGACCCGGCGACCAGCCTTGGCCCGCTGGTGGCGCGCGCCCACCAGCAGGCGGTGCTCGGCTGGATCGACAAGGGTATCGCGTCCGGCGCCTGTCTCGAGTTCGGCGGCACCGTCGACCCGACGCGTCCGCAGGGCGCCTATGTCCTGCCGACGCTGTTCAGCGGCGTCCGGCCCGACATGGCGGTTGGCCGCGAGGAGATATTCGGGCCGGTGGCGGCGCTGTTCAAATTCCGCAACGAGGCCGAAGCCATCGCACTGGCCAATGATTCGCCCTATGGCCTTGCCGCCAGCATCTGGACCGCAGACCTGAAGCGCGCCCATCGCATGGTCAAGGCGCTGGAGGCCGGCGTCATCTGGGTCAATTGTTTCGGCGATGGCGACATGACCCAGCCGTTCGGCGGCTACAAGCAATCGGGAAACACCCGCGACAAGTCGCTGGAATGTATCGCTGGCTACATGCAATCCAAATCGGCGTGGTTCGCGCTCGATTAGTCCCTAGGCGCGGGTGGCGACCGTTTCCGCGGCGTTGGCGGCAACCCAGTCCATGAAGGTGCGCACTCTCAGATTCTCCCGCATCTCCTTGCGGCAGATGAGTCCCCAGCCGCCAGGGCAGCGCGTACGGTGATCGACCGGCATCACCAGGCGCCCGGCGGCGAGATCGCTGCCGACGAACGGGCCGTTGACCAACGCGATGGCTTCGCCGTCCAGCGCCATCTCGAGCGCCACCGCCAGTGTATCGACGACCAGATACGGTGACGACGGGTCAAAGCCGACGCCGGCGGATTCGAACCAGCTGTTCCAGTTGCGCACTTCGGTATAGACCGCGACCAGCGGCTGCTCGAGCAAGTCCTCGACCATGGGTTTGCGCGGCATCCTCGCCAGCAACTGTGGGCTGCACACCGTCAGCAGGGAATAATCGAACAACGGGATCCAGTGGAACCGCGCAGGATCGGGCAGGGTCTCGCAATAAACCAGGCCGACATCGGCGTGGACCTCGTCGAATTCCCATTCCACCGCGCAGGTGCTCAGTGTCAGCTTCATGCCCGGATGATCGGCGAGGAAGTGCGGCACCCGCCGCGCCAGCCAGCGGATCGAAGCGGTGACATAGGTCTGCACGCGCAAGGGCTTGTCGGTAGCGCTGCGATGCACCGCCTCGACCCCCTCGATGAGCGATTCGAACGCCGCCCGGACATAGGGATAGAATACGCGCCCCTGTTCGGTCGAAATGATGTGGCGGCCTTCCTGTGCGAACAGGTCGACGCCCAGCGCATCCTCGATCAGCTGGACCTGGTGGCTGATCGCCGGATGCGTCAGGCAAAGCTCGTCGGCGGCATCGCGGATGCTCTGGCGTCGTGTCGCGGCCTCGAAACCCTTCAGCGCCTTTAAGGGTGGCAACCGATGCAGATCGATCCTGGTTTGCGACACGGTTCGTTCCCCCTGCGGAACGGACAAGTCTATGGCGATCCGGCCGGGGCGCAATCGGTCAATTTATTTTATCGGTTACTGTTGCCCAAATCGCGCATCGTCGAGGATCATCGCAGCCGCTTTTTCCGCGACCATCACCGTCGGTGCATTGGTATTGCCGGAGGTGATGTTGGGGAAAATCGAAGCATCGGCAACGCGCAGGCCGGCGATCCCGTGTACACGCAGCCGCGCATCGACGACCGAGGTCGCGGGGTCCGGCCCCATCATGCAGCTGCTGGTCGGGTGATAGACGGTATCGGCCCTGGCGCGAAAATCATCGAGCAGCTCGGCATCGGTCTGCAGGTGGCGGCCGGGAACCAGCTCATCGGTGATGATTTCGGCCATTGGCGCGGTTGCCGCAAGCGTCCGCAACAGCCGGCTACCGGCCAGCGCCTGTCCGATGTCATATTCGGTCGAGAGGTAATTGGGCCTTATCGACGGCGGGGAACGCGGGTCGGGGGAGACGATCGCCAGCGTGCCGCGGCTGGTCGGGCGGCAACCGTTGAACGACAGCAGGAAGGCGGAGAACGGGTCGGGGTTGAGCAGGCGGCGTTCCGAAAGCGGCGACCGGGTGTAGCTGACCGGGCTGAAATACAGCTGCATGTCGGGCCGGCCGCTCGTGGCCGTGCTGCGAATGAAACCGCCGCTCTGGTTGACGCTCATCGACAGCGGGCCGCCCCGATCAAAAAGATAGCGCAGGGCGGCACGGATTTTGCCGACCAGCGGTCGCAGTTCATCATTGAGCGTCGGCAGCGATGACCGGTAGAAATAGCTGACTGCGAGATGATCCTGCAGGTTTGCGCCGACAGCGCGGGCATCGATCAGCGGGGGAATGCCCAGCGAATGCAGCAAAGCTGCGTCGCCGATCCCCGAGAGTTGCAGCAGTTGCGGCGAATTTATCGACCCGCCGGCAACGATCACCTCGCGCCGCGCGCCGACCGTCACCGTCGCGCCGCGCCGGTGATATTCGACGCCGATGGCACGGCGGCCCTCGAACAGGATGCGGGTGGCATGGGCGTGCGTGCGCAGCACCAGGTTGCCGCGTTGCAGCGCCGGCCGCAGATAGGCGTTGGCGGTGGAAGCGCGGCGGCCCTTGCGCGTGTTGATCTGGTAAATGCCGACGCCTTCGGCCTGTGGCCCGTTGAAATCGGCGGTGAAGGGATAGCCCATGGCCTCGCCGGCCGCGATGAAACGCCGGCAAAGCGGGTGCGCGACGCGCGAAATGTCGGTGACATGTTGCGGTCCGCCGGCGCCATGCCATTGGCTGGCGCCATGGTCATGGTCTTCCGACCTGATGAAGAACGGCAGCACATCGTCCCATGCCCAACCCGGATTGCCGGCGGCCGCCCAGTCGTCGTAATCGCCGCGCTGGCCCCGCACATGGACCATGGCGTTGATGGAGCCGGATCCGCCGATGACCTTGCCGCGCGGCCAATAGCTCTTGCGCCCGTGGAGCGCCGGCTCGGCTTCGGTGTCGTACATCCAATTGACGCGGCGGTCGAAGAAGGTGCGGCCATAACCGATGGGGAGCTGGATCCAAAGCGTCCGGTCCGATCCGCCGGCTTCGATCAGCAGCACCCGGGCGCTGCCATCGGCCGACAGCCGGTTGGCCAGCACGCATCCCGCGGTGCCGGCACCGACGATGATATAGTCGAACATGTCCATCAAACGACGGGACGTTGCGCCATTTCGAGGTGCAGCATGGTGCCGGTATAAGGGTTGGCGAGGGCGACCGCCTCGTCCAGCTCGACGCCCAACCCTGGCGTTGTCGGCGGGATGACATGCCCGTCTTCGAAGCGGATCGGCGATTTGAGGATATCGCTGTGAAACCCGCCCCAGCTTTCGATGCTTTCGAGGATCAGGAAGTTGGGCGAGCAGGTGGCGATCTGGATGTTCGCTGCCCCGACTATGGGCCCGCAGTACAGGTGCGGCGCGATCTGGGCGTGGTGGACTTCCGCCATCGCCGCAATCTTCTTGGCCTCGAGGATGCCGCCGACCCGGCCAAGATTCATCTGCAGGATGGCGGCGGCACCGGTGTCGAGCAGCCGGGCGAATTCATATTTTGTCGCCAGCCTTTCACCGGCGGCGATGGGGATCGAGGTTGCCCGTGCCACCTTCGCCATCTCCTCGGGCGCGTCGGGGGGCACAGGCTCTTCCAGCCACAAGGGATCGAACGGTTCGAGCCGCCGTGCCAGCCGGATCGCCGACGCCGCCGTCATCTGTCCATGCGTGCCGAACAACAGGTCGGCACGATCACCGACCGCCTCGCGCAGGCGCCCGGCAAAGCGCTCGCTCAGGGCAAGCGCATCCAATGACAGTTGCCGCCCGTCGAAGGCGGAATAAGGCCCGGCGGGGTCGAACTTGAGTGCCGTGAAGCCCTGCGCCAGATAGTCGGCGGCATGGTTGGCCGCGAGATCGGGATCGTGATAGACGTCGCCGGTGTCACCCGGCCGCGGATAGATATAGGTATAGGCGCGCAGCCGTTCGTGCACTTGGCCACCCAGCAGCTTGTACACCGGCTTGCCCGCCGCCTTGCCGACAATGTCCCAGCAAGCCATTTCAAGCGCGCTGAGAATCGCCATCATCGTGACATCGGGGCGCTGGGTAAATCCGCTCGAATAGACCCGACGCCACAGGTTTTCGATATCGTGCGGATCCACGCCGATCGCATACCGGGCAAAGACGTCCTCGATCATCCGGGCGACGAGGTGCGGTTCGAACGGCACGCAATAGGCTTCGCCGACGCCGCTGACGTTATCGTCGGTGGTCAATTTGACGAACACGAAATAGCGGCCACCAAAATGCGGCGGCGGGTTGCCGACGACGAAAGTGGTGATGTCGGCCAGTTTCATTGCTGTGGTGTCGTTTCACACATAACCGACCGCCGCCTTCTGGTCCGCGACGATGGTGCGTGATGCAGCCCAATAGTGAAACGCCGCCCACAATCCCGTCGGCGCCAGGATCAGCAGGGCGCTGCGCAGCGACGCGGCATCGGCACCGGCGGGCCCGGCGAAATGGTCGCTCAACCAGCCAACGCCCTGGGGTGCGACGATGAGGTTGAGGACATTGGCGGCAACGAGGGAGACCGCGATCGCCATCGCCCGCATCCGGCACGGCGCCAGGTTCTGCACCATCGCCATCGCCGGGCCGATGTAGAAATAAATGGCCGGGATGAACAGCCACAGCATCAGCTTCGCGGTTCCCAGCGAGTGGGTCCAATAGACCATGAACGATGGCACCGTGGCGACCGCGGTGACAGCGGCCAGCAGCCAGACGATGCGCCGCGGATCGACGAACGCCGGCCGCGACAGCATCCACGCCGTCAGCAACGATGCACCGATGCCGGCGACAAGGTGTATCGGGCCTACGATGGCGCCGGCCGCGCCGACATCGAGGCCATACATGCGCTGCAGGAAGGTCGGGGTGAACCACATCAGGCCCCAACCCCAGAACGCCGAGACACCGCCGCCCATGATGACATGGAACGCCGCCTTGTGTTGCCAGAGGTATCGCAGCGTTTTCCGGATCGGCGGCGCATCGGCCTTTTCGATCCTGTCCAACCGGCCCCGCTGTGGTTCCTTGATGGTCAGGTAGACGATGATTCCCATGACGAGGCCGGGGACGCCCAGCGCCAGGAAGGCGGCGCGCCAGCCATAGGCGTGGGCGACCATCCCCGCCATGTCCGCACCGAGCCAGGCCCCGATGGGGGCGCCCAGCGCGAACACGGTCATCGCCATCGGCCGGCGATCGGCGGGAAAGTAATCGGCGACGACCGAATTGCATGCCGGCGTGCCGCCCGCTTCGCCGATGCCAACGCCGATCCGCGCCAGCAACAATTGCCAATAGCCCTGCGAAAGCCCGCAGAACGCCGTCATCACCGACCAGGCCACCAGCGCGGCGGCGAGCAGGTTCTTGCGGTTGTAGCGATCGGCAACCCAGGACAGCGGTATGCCGAGGGTTACATAGAACAGCGCCAGCGACACCCCGGTGAGGAAGGCGATGCCGCTGTCCGTCAGCTTCAGTTCCAGCCGGATCGGTTCGAGCACGGTGGACATGACATAGCGGTCGGCAATGCTGATCGTGTAGACCAGCATCATGATGCCAAGCACATACCAGCGCCCGGTCATCCCGGCCGGCGCGCTATCCTGTTCGGCGATGGCCGCGGTCGCTGGTGTCACGCGGTTATGTCCTTCATGCCGGGCAGGGCGCCGAGTGCAGCCCTGAGCGGTGCAAGAAATGCATCGTACGGCGTCCATTGGTCGAGGCCGCCACGAAAGATCGGCTGGCGGACCTGTTCGGAGCTGGCGGTTCGCACGGCACGGTCGGTTTGGTGAAAATCGACGCATGATCGCTCGAAGGGCAGGCCGCAGAAATCGAGAAGGCGACGCACCTGCGTTTCGAGATCGGCGACGACGTCCTCATACTGTACGTGCAGCACCTTGCCGGGCAAAACACTGTCCCAATGCTGCATCAGGTCGATGTAGCCGGCGTAATAGCGGCCGATCGCGTCGAGGCCGTAGGTGAAATCCTGGCCTTCAGCAAACAACTGCTTGAAATTGCTGAAGCAACAGGCCATCGGCTCGCGCCGTGCATCGATGATGCGGGCATTCGGCAGGATGAGGTGAATCAGCCCTATATGTCGGAAATTATTGGGCATCTTGTCGATGAAACGGAGCTTGCCGGTGCGGTAGATTGCGGTGTCGCGCAGATAGGCCTCGCCGAATTCGGTCAGTTCATCGACCGTGAGGTCCGCGAGATTGCCGGGATATATCGCCTCGTCATCGACCCGCCGCCGGCCATCGAGCCGGTGCGCCAACGCCAGGATGTTGGGCAATTCGCTCGTGCCCTCCACCTGGGAATGCGACGCCAGTATCTGCTCGAGCAGTGTCGATCCCGCCCTCGGCAGGCCAACGATGAAGATCGGGTCGTCGGCAAGCGCGCCGCTGCCGCGCTTGGCCTTGAACAATTCGGGCGTGCAGGCGCGCTTTTGCGCGGCCATTTCCGCCGCGATCCGCGCCGGGTCATAGCGCAGCTCCTCGCGCTTCAGCCGGTTGCCGGTGTCGTAATAACCAAAGGACCGGGCATGGTCGCCACGGTCTTCCAGCGCCTTGCCGAGGGCAAAACACAGGTGATAGCGGTCGACCGTGCTGGTCGTGCGCGCGGTTTCGGCCGCTTGCATGCTGCTGATTTCGGCATCGCTGAAGCGATAGGTCTTGAGGTTGGCGAGGCTCCACCACGCATCGCCAAAGTCGGGTTTGCTGTCATGCGCCTGCCGATAAGCCGCGACCGCGTCGTCATGGCGGCCAATGGTTTTCAGCGCATGGCCGCGGGTCAGGCTGACCTGGTGATTGTCCGGCTTGGCAGCGGACAGCGCGTCATAGATGCCAAGCGCTACATCGAAATTGCCCACCGCCAGATTCTGGTTGGCGAACAGCATGTCGAAATGCGGGATGCCGGGGGCCTTGCGGCGCAGCAGGTCTGCCTGTTGCAGCGCCTCGGCGAATTTCTGCCGCTTGTGCAGGACGTTGACATAATCGAAGCGGCCGGGATGGAATTCGGGTTCGAGGGCAACGCACGATTCAAGGATGAATTCCGCTTCGTCGAGCACCTGGAAACGCGTGCCCAACTCCGCCAGCATCCGCATCGCTTCGAGATGGTGGCCGTTGGTCTGCAGGAAATGGCGGCACAGCTTTTCCGCCTTGTACAGCTTGCCCTCGTGCATGAAACTGGCAACGCTGACCAGCGTCGGCGGCAAATTGTCCAGCCAGTCGAACTGGTTGCGGGCAAGGGCCTCGGCGTCCCGGCGGCCGGCGGCGTGGTTCAGTTCCACCAGCGCCCGCCAGCTGGCGATCAGTGCCGGATTGGCCGCGACGGCGCGGTCGAAGGCTTCGATGGCCAGCTCGACATCGCCGCCGGCGCGATGGCAATGGCCTTGTTCCTGAAAAGCACGGGCGTGCGCAGGCTCCAGATCGAGCAAGCGTTCGAGCGTCTGCCGGGCCTCGTCCAGCTTGCCGCCATAACGCTGGGCAACTGCAAGGATATACAGCGCATCGACATTACCGGGTTCCGATGCCAGCAGGCGTTCCACGGCCGCCGCAGCCTTGGCGAAGGCACCATCCTGCAGGAGGCGCCGCGCTTCACCGATCGTCGCGTCACCGATTGCCGTGTCACCGATCGTCGTCCCGGCGCCAGCGACGCCCTGTTTTGTTGCATCCATGGCCAAGCCTAGCTGCAAGCGGCCCGGAACAAAATGCACTGGGGGTGCATTGCCATGCAATTCACCCCCGGTGTCATCTCGTGTCGCGCGATCGTCAGTATTTGTACGACATGCGAAGCCCGATCGTGCGCGGCCGGATCGTCGTCGTCCGGGCGACGCGGTCGGATGCGTTGATATAGATATCGGGCCGCGCATCGCTGAGGTTTTCGACGTAGAGCGAGGCACCCCATTCGTCCTTGTCGATACCGACCGCCGCATCCGCAGTCGTATAGGCACGCAGCGGATAGTCGGCGCCAAGGTTTATCGACGTGTGGCTGCTGCCGACATGATGGATGCCGAACTGGCCATACAGCTTGGTGTTGCCCTCCAGCTCGTAATCATAGCGGGCGCGGATATTGCCCTGAAACTTCGGGCTCAACGCCAGCTGGCTGCCCAGCGGCACCAGCGTGATGAGCTGGACCAGCCCGAGCGACCCGCGCGTCAGCTTGGAGTTGTTGTACGACGCCGCGGCGTTGACCGTCAGGCCCCGAACCGGCCGAACCGTCAGGTCAGCCTCGATACCGTCGATCTTGGCATCGGCGGCGTTGGCGGCAAAGGTAAGGAAGAACAGGCTTGGCTGGTAGATCGAGACCTGAATATCCTTCCACAGGATATGGTAGGCCGCGAGGTTGAGGATGACCGACCGATCGAACAACGCCAGTTTGGCGCCGATTTCGAAATTCTTCACGGTGTCGGAGTCATAGCCGAACGGAATTGCGGTCTTGGGGCTTTGCGGGTTCGGATCGGCGACGCGGCCGATGCGGTTGAAGCCGCCGGGGCGATAACCTTCCGAATAGGTGCCATAGAACAGCAGGTCATCGGTCGGCTTGAAGCTCAGGTTGGCCTTGAAGATTGTGCCCTTCTGCAGCCGGGGCTTGGTGTGGATGGCATCGAGATTGTAACCCGAATCACGATCGACCCCGCGGTTGCCGAAGTTGGCAGAGCCGACGATCGATGCCTTCTGGTCGAAATAGCGCAGACCCCCCGTCAGGATCAGCTTGTCGGGGATGATGTCGAAGGCCAATTCCCCGAACAAGGCGATCTGGCGGTCGGTACGGGTGATATCGTTGAAAAAGGTGACGCCCGGATTGCGGGGGTTGGGGTCGATCGATGTCGCGCCCTTGATGGGAGCATTGGGCACAAAGCCCTGTTCGATCGAGCCTTCATAGTTGAATTCGCCGATGTCATAGATCTTGGCGCGATCGTAATATGCCCCGCCGATGGCACGGACCCGCTGGTCAGCCGGGGTCGAGACCCGGAATTCATGGCTGATGCGGGTGTTGCGGTTGTTGCCCTGGAACGACATCCGCGGCGTCGCGCACGACGCATAGCCGGGGTATTTGCAGATATAATAGGCCGCGAACGGCCCGGCGTTCGAATAGGCGGTGTAGTCGATTTTCTGCACGGCGCGGCGATTGAGATAGGCGCCGGTATAGATCACATCGAGCGCGCCGAGCCGACCTTCGAGCGTCCAGGCGGTCTGGTCGAACTTGTCGGTCAGCGTGTCGGGATTGTAGCGCTGCACCTTCAGGTCGCCGACCAGCGGATCATAGTCGAACACGCCGTCGACCTTCAGTTTCTGGCGCATGTGCTGCAGGCTGACCGACCAGTCCGGGCTGATGTCGTATTTGGCCGATACGCGGAAGCCCTGGTAGACCGCGTCGTTGAAATTATCCTGCACGAACTGCGAATTGGTGATCGTCGGGCGCACGGCCTCCGGGTGGCCGCCGAGGCCGTTGTTGGCATTGCTCTGCATCCGGAAGCTGCCGGGGACATTGTCGATATAGCCACCGCGACTGTCGTTGTAGACGACGACGCGAACCGCGAACTTGTCCTTGATGATCGGGATGTTGACGAAACCCTCGACCGAATTGCTGCTGTCGCCGCCCTTGGTGAAGGCAACGCCGCCCTTGAATCCGGCATGGAGGGCGCTGGCATCGGGCTTGTTGGTGATGTAGCGGACGGCGCCGCCCATGGCGCTGGCACCGAACAGCGTGCCCTGTGGACCGGCCAGCACTTCGACGCGCTCCAGGTCGGCGGTGTAGACGTCGAGGTTGCGCGCCGGGACGGATACGGAAGCATCGTCGAGGTAGAGGGCGACGTTCGGGTTGACGCCCGCCGAGCCGGCCACGAGGATCGACTGGGTGTCGGTCGACAAGCCGCGAATGTATATCTGCGACTGGCCGGGGCCGCGGCCGCCGGTGCGTACGTTGGGCAGGAATTCGATAAGCTTGTCGAAGTTGGCGACGTTGAGCTTGGTCAGGGTTTCGCCGCTCAGCGCCTGCACCGCGACGGGAACGTCCTGAAGATTTTCGGAACGCCTTGTGGCGGTGACCACGATATCGGCGATACCGGCATTTGCCGCGGCCGCCGCCGTCGCTGCCTTCTGCGCGAATGCCGGGCTGCCGCCCGCGCCCATCAACGCAATCACGGCAACCGCCGCCGAGCTTGTCAAACCATTTTTCATCGATTTCCCCCCGGATTTCGCACGCACGCCAAATTTGCCACGACTTGGAACCTACATGGAAACGTCACATGAAACTGTTCGTGATGTTAGTCCGCGGCAATTGAGCGTTTTTGACTGACTGATAAGAAAAATTTGCGTCAAGTTGTCGCCATGAGGGCTGCAAAAATCGCCTTTTGCCTCATAACATACGGAAAACGATGTAAGTTCTTGCAGTGGGCGTGGAGGTCGAACTCCCCGGATGCTACCAACGTAGCATGGGTTTGTGTCAGATCGGCTTGGTTGACAAGCGCTTTGACCATGGACCATTCAAGAAACATTCGCAATGAATCGACCCTTGCAGGGACATAAATATGCCGTCCGAATACTATACATTGACGTTTTCATGCAAAGATCGTCCCGGAATAGTATCGAAAGTCTCCGGTAAAATATTCGATGTCGGTGGCAATATATTCGAATCTCATCAGTATAACGATATCGATAATGACCTGTTTTTCATGCGGACAACCTTCAGCCTTGCGGACGAAGCAAGGTTCGACCTGTTCAAGGCCGGTTTTGCCGATATCGCCACGGCGGCCGGCATGGACTGGCGAATTCATGCCCGCAGCGACCGCAAGAAGGTTTTGATCCTGGCGTCGCGCAGCGATCATTGCCTCGTCGACCTGCTCTATCGGCGGCGGATTGGCGAACTGGAGATGGATATCAGCGGGATCATCTCCAACCATGCCCGCGAAACCTATAACGGTACGGATTTCGGCGATATTCCCTTCCATCACTTGCCGGTCACCCCCGCGACCAAGGCTGCGCAGGAGGCGCAAATCTGGGATATCTTCACCAGCACCGGGTCGGAACTGGCCGTGCTGGCGCGCTACATGCAGATCCTGTCGCCCGGCCTCGTCGAAAAGCTGAGCGGGCGTTGCATCAACATCCACCATAGCTTCCTGCCGGGATTCAAGGGGGCAAAGCCCTATCACCAGGCCCATCAACGCGGCGTCAAGGTGATCGGCGCGACCGCGCACTACGTCACCGGCGACCTTGATGAAGGCCCGATCATCGAACAGGATGTCGAACGCATCAGCCATTCGGATACGCCCGATGACCTGGTGCGCAAGGGCCGTGACATCGAGCGGCGGGTGCTGGCCCGTGCCGTCGCCTTGCACCTTGACGGCCGGGTCATACCCAATGGTTCAAAGACCATCGTGTTCCGGGATTAGCGACGCCAAGCGCCAGATGGAGGTACCGATGACACCCAGGTTGCTGACAATTTTTGTCTTTTTGATGGGGGCCGGGGCAACCGCCGTCGTTTCGGCGACCAGCCCGGCAGCCGCCGCACCGCCGAGCATTCCCGGGGTCGATGCCCCCGAGCTGGCGGCGCCCGGCAGTGCCGGGGTCGGGGTCACGACGATCGAACTGGTCGACCCCGGCCAGCCCGACCTGCTTGCCGCCAACCTCCATACCGGTGTGGTGCCGTTGATGGATCGCAAGCTCGTCGTCGATATCTGGTATCCGGCCACCGCCGCAGCGACGGCACCGCGGGTGACCTATTCCGCAGCCTTCTGGGGCGAACCGGGGCGGCCGCCGGTCAGCTTTACCGTTCCCGGCGTGGCGGTGCGCGATGCCGCGCCGGCGGGCAGGGCATTGCCGCTCGTCATCCTGTCGCACGGGTACAGCAATGCCCCGGCATCGATGACGTGGCTGACCGAAAACCTGGCGTCCAAGGGCTATGTCGTAGCCGGCATCCACCATGATGATGCCAACCCCTATGTGGCGCGCCCGCAGGACCGCGCAGCGCCGTTGCTGCGGCGGCCGCTCGATATCGTTTTCGTGGCGCAGCAACTGCAAAAGCGTCTCGGCGCCCAGATCGACCCGGCGCGCATCGCGCTGATCGGCTATTCCATGGGCGGCTATGGCGTGGTCACCGCCGGCGGGGCGTCGCTCGACCCCGATGGCCCGGCGATGAAGGCTATCCCCGGTGGCTGGCTGCAACGCCATGCCCGCGGCACGCCCGGGGCGGCCGCGATGGCGCTGCCGGGGGTCAAGGCCATCGTTGCCATGGCGCCGGCGGGTGGCGGCAACCCCGGCAGCGCAAGCGGCTCCGGCAGCGCAAGTGGCTCCGGCAGCGCCTGGGGCAAGGCCGGGCTGGCGGCCATCACGGCGCCGATGTTGATCGTCGCCGGCAATCGCGATCCGGTCGTTGACTATGCTTCGGGGGCAAAGACCATCTTTGCCGATGCGATTCATTCCGATCGGTACCTGTTGACCTATCGCGAAGCCGGGCACGCCGTCGGTCTCAACCCGGCGCCCGCCGAAATGCGCGGGTCGGTATGGGACATGGACTGGTTCGAGGATGCCGTGTGGCGGCAGGACCGGATCAACGCCATCAACCTGCATTTCATCACCGCGTTTCTCGACAGGTACCTGCGCGGCAATGCAGAGCGTGCCAGCTATCTCGATGTCGCCGTCGTCAATTCGGATGACGGCAAGTGGGATGCCCCGGCAACCGCCGCCTGGGGAGCCTACAGCCCCGGCGGCAGCGGCGTCACCCTGTGGAAGGGTTTCCAGCGACGCCACGCCCGCGGCATGGAATTGCGCCATGCGGCGCCAGGCACGCATCCAGCGGACTGACGATCTGGCATGCCCGGCGCGCGGGTCGCCTCGCCGAGGTTGATTTTTGGGTGTTTATTCGACACAGCAAGCGCAGGCGATGCCGATTGAAGGGTGTATGCACCACACGTCTTCATGCGCCCGTAGCTCAGTTGGATAGAGCGCGGGACTTCTAATCCTGAGGCCGCAGGTTCGAATCCTGCCGGGCGCACCAGATCCTTCGCCGCCGCCAACCGGGTCATGGCCCCGGCCTCGGCCGTCATGGCCGTTCTCGATATGGCCGGATGCGATCGATCGGGTAAGCTGCCGCCATGATTCGCACCACCCTTGCTGCTGTCCTGCTGCTGTGTGCAGCGCCAACGCTCGCCCAGCACGCAGGGCCGCCGCCGCCCGCCGGCGATACGGCCCAGCCCGCGGTCGCCCCGGTTGCGCCGCCATCGGTGCCCGCACCGCCACCGGTCGTCACGCCGCCCGCCGCGGCGCCAGTCGTCGCGCCGCCCGCCGCGGCAACCGTCCGGGTCGCGCTGACCACGGCGCAGGGCACTATCGTCCTCGCGCTGGAAAAAGTGCGGGCACCGCTGACCACGGCGTATTTCCTGCGCTATGTCGACCAGAAGCGCCTCGACGGTTCGACCTTCTATCGCGCCAACCGGATCGATGCCGCGGGCAAATATGGCCTCATCCAGGGCGGCGTTCGCGATCCCAAAAAGCTGCTGCCACCGGTGGCGCATGAACCGACGACGAAAACCGGGCTGTCGCATACCGATGGCACGATTTCGCTGGCGCGGCTGGCGCCGGGCACCGCGACGGCCAACTTCTTCATCGTCGTGGGGGATCTGTCCTCGCTCGACGCCAACCCCAGGGCGGCGGGAGATAACCAGGGCTTTGCCGCCTTTGGCCATGTCGTCGAGGGCATGGACGTCGTCCACCGCATCCTTGCCGCGCCGACGTCGCCGACCGCCGGCGGCGGCGCAATGAAGGGCCAGATGATCGAAGCGCCGGTAAAAATCCTGGCGGTGCGACGCATCCCATAGGCCGCTGCCACGCAATCTTCACACACGCACGCCTTGACCTTGGCGCGCCACCGCCACATATGCGCCTCAGCCGTTAGCACTCGCCCCTGGTGAGTGCCAGATGGTCGCAAATCAACCAGAACGAGGGCTATCCCCATGAAGTTCCGTCCGCTCCACGACCGTGTGCTCGTGCGCCGCGTCGAAGCCGAAGAAAAGACCGCAGGCGGGATCATCATCCCCGACACCGCCAAGGAAAAGCCGCAGGAAGGCGAAGTTGTCGCCGCCGGCACCGGCGCACGCGGCGATGATGGTACCGTCCATCCGCTCGAAGTGAAGGCCGGCGACAAGATCCTGTTCGGCAAATGGTCGGGCACCGAAGTCAAGGTCGAAGGCGAAGACCTTCTGATCATGAAGGAAAGCGATATTCTCGGCATCCTGACTGCCTGAGCCATCGCTTCCGTCCACCCGCTTTAATTCAAGGAATTCCACATGGCAGCCAAAGACGTAAAGTTCGGCCGCGACGCGCGTGAGCGCATTCTTCGCGGCGTCGATATCCTCGCCGATGCCGTCAAGGTGACGCTGGGTCCCAAGGGCCGCAACGTCGTCATCGAAAAAAGCTTCGGCGCTCCGCGCATCACCAAGGACGGCGTTACCGTCGCCAAGGAAATCGAACTCAAGGACAAGTTCGAGAACCTCGGCGCCCAGATGGTGCGTGAAGTCGCTTCCAAGACCAACGACATCGCCGGCGACGGCACCACCACCGCCACCGTGCTGGCCCAGGCCATCGTGCGCGAAGGCATGAAGTCGGTCGCCGCCGGCATGAACCCGATGGACCTGAAGCGCGGCATCGACGCAGCGGTCATCAAGGTCGTCGCCGATCTGAAGGCGCGCTCCAAGCCCGTCGCCGGCACGGCTGAAATCGCCCAGGTCGGTACCATCTCGGCCAATGGCGAAAGCGAAATCGGTGACATGATTGCCAAGGCCATGGAAAAGGTCGGCAAGGAAGGCGTCATCACCGTCGAAGAAGCCAAGGGCATGGAATCGGAGCTGGAAGTCGTCGAAGGCATGCAGTTCGACCGCGGCTACCTGTCGCCGTATTTCATCACCAACCCGGAAAAGATGCAGGTCGAGCTCGAATCGCCCTACATCCTCATCCACGAAAAGAAGCTCAGCAACCTTCAGGCGCTGCTGCCGGTGCTCGAAGCCGTCGTCCAGTCCGGGCGTCCGCTGCTGATCATCGCTGAAGACGTCGAAGGCGAAGCCCTGGCGACGCTCGTCGTCAACAAGCTGCGTGGCGGCCTCAAGGTTGCTGCCGTCAAGGCCCCGGGCTTTGGCGATCGTCGCAAGGCGATGCTGGAAGACATCGCCATCCTGACGAAGGGCGAGATGATCTCCGAAGACCTCGGCATCAAGCTCGAGAACGTCACCCTGCCGATGCTCGGGCAGGCCAAGCGCGTCACCATCGACAAGGACAACACCACCATCATCGATGGTTCGGGTGAAGCCGATGCGATCAAGGGCCGTGTCGAACAGATCCGCGCGCAGATCGAAGTCACCACCAGCGACTATGACAAGGAAAAGCTCCAGGAGCGTCTTGCCAAGCTCGCCGGCGGCGTCGCCGTCATCAAGGTCGGCGGTTCGACCGAAGTCGAAGTCAAGGAGCGCAAGGATCGCGTCGACGACGCCCTCCACGCCACCCGCGCTGCGGTTGAAGAAGGCATCGTCCCCGGCGGCGGCACGGCACTGCTTTATGCCACCAAGGCTTTGGAAGGCATGAAGGGCGCCAACGACGACCAGACCCGCGGTATCGATATCATCCGCAAGGCGCTGTTCGCGCCGGTGCGCCAGATCGCCCAGAATGCCGGGCATGACGGCGCCGTTGTCTCGGGCAAGCTGCTCGAAGGCAATGACGACAAGATCGGCTTCAATGCCCAGACCGATGTCTATGAAAACCTGGTTTCGGCCGGTGTCATCGATCCGACCAAGGTTGTTCGTACCGCTCTCCAGGATGCAGCCTCGGTTGCAGCCCTGCTGATCACCACCGAAGCCGCGATCAGCGAGCTGCCGGCGGATGACAAGGGCGGCGCTGCCGGCATGGGCGGCGGTATGGGCGGTGGCATGGGCGGGATGGACTTCTAAGGACCCGCTTTACCGACGTTCGAGAAACAGGGGGTCGCGGTTCGCCGCGGCCCCTTTTTCTATGGGGTATTGGTATCTTCGGCTGCCGGAGTGGGCGCGACCGGCAGCACCGGCGCCTTGCGCGCTTCGGCGATGGCAGCATCGACATCGGCATCGGCCTTGGCGATGACCTTGGCTTCAGCACCGCTGTTGGCGGCTTCCGGCTTGCTGTTGTTGCAGGCGGCGAGCAGCAGCGGCAAGATGACGAGGATGCGTTTCATGGCCGCTGGCGATAGCCGATGGGCGCCGCGATGAAAAGCTGCGAGCATCGACGCGACAATGCGGGGCGCCAGGGCATTACGTGGCGCCAGGGCAGGGAGCGACAGGATGGGGTTTTACAGCGAACGCATATTCCCGTGGTTGCTCGATCGCAGCCTCGATGTGCCGGGCATCAATTCTCGCCGCGCGGCGTTGGTCGCCGATGCCGCCGGCGAGGTGCTAGAGATCGGCTTTGGCAGTGGTGCGACCTTGCCATGGTATGATGCCGCCAAGGTGCGGCGGCTGACGGTTGTGGAACCATCCGAAGGCATGAACCGGCGCGCCGCCGCGCGCATCGCGGCAAGCGCCATTCCGGTCATGTCGGTGCCGGGGGCAGGCGAGATGCTGCCGTTCACCGATGCCAGCTTCGATACGGTGGTGACCTGCCTGACCTTGTGCAGTGTTGCCGATCCGCCGCGCGTGCTGGCAGAGATTCGTCGTGTCCTGCGCCCCGGCGGGCGCTTCCTGTTCCTGGAGCATGTCGCCAGCGAAAATGCCGGCCGGCGGCGCTGGCAGGTGCGGTTGACGCCGTTGCAGACGGTGATCGGCGTTGGCTGTCACCTCGATCGCGACAGCGCGGCGGCGGTGCGGGCCGCGGGTTTCACGCTGCCGCCGCTCGAACAGGCGATCGAACCGGCGTTTGGCGTCGTGGCGCCGCTGGTCCCGCTTATTTCGGGGTCGGCGGTGCGTTGACGTCGCTGGGAGGTGCGGCGGGTGGCACGGCGGGCGGTGCGTCACCGGGCGGCAGCGCCTCGTCGTCTTCCTGCGGCGGATTGCCGTCGTAATAGGCGTTCTGCCGACTTTGCAGATAGGCCGACCGTACCGTGGCATATTCGTCAAGGCTGCCCGACAGCACGCCATCGGCGCCAGCGTCGACCAGCCTTGACCTCAGGTTGATGACACGAACGCTGATCTGGCCGGCCTTGTAGAGCAGGGTCGGGTGGAAGACAGCGTTGCGGATATAGTCACCGGGATCGAGCCTGAGATCGCCGGCCAGGCCGACCCCGTCACGCACCGTCGAAGGGCCAAAGAAGGGCAGCACGACGAACGGCCCCGACTTTATGCCCCACACCGCGAACGTCTGCCCGAAATCTTCCTGCTCCTCGGGGCGGCCCATGCCCGTCGCGACGTCGGCGAGGCCGCCGACACCCAATGTGGTGTTGATGATGAAGCGATCGAGGGTGCGGAAGGCCTGCTTGATCTTGCCCTGGAGCACGGCGTTGACGAAGCTCAGCGGCTCTTCATAATTGCCGACGGCATTGGTGACGCCGTTGCGCACCGGCTGCGGCAACACGGTGCGATAGACGTTGACGACCGGCCGCAGCGCATATTTGTCGAGCTTCTTGTTGAAGGCATAAACGCGGCGGTTGCTCTTTTCCCACGGGTCGGCCTGGGCCTGCGCCGAACTGCCGATGCGCGGCGTGGCGCAGCCCGAAAGGCCGACGAGCAGCAGCGGCATGACGATGTGAAGCAAGCTGAATTGACGCATATGTTTCTTTTGCCGGGGATTTTCGCGTCGCACAATGGTCCGAAGTCGGCAACGCGGCATGACGTTTTCCGGCGGGATCGTGCCCGGCGCTCCTTGACACATATAAAGATATCTTTATGTCCCATTCCGGTATGCAACCGCTGCTCGATATTTTCCGCGCACTGGCCGATCCGACCCGGGTCCGCATCCTGCTGCTCGTGCGGCGCATGGAGCTTTCGGTCGGCGAGCTGGCCGCCGTGCTGGAGCAGAGCCAGCCGCGCGTGTCACGGCATTTGCGGATCCTGGGCGATGCGGGGCTGGTGAGCCGCGCCAAGGAGGGGGCCTGGGTGTTCGTGCGGCTCGGCAACAAGGCGTTGAGCGACCCGGTGCTTGCCGCCATCGACGCCATTTCGCCGGATATCGGTACTGCCGACCGGGCCAGGCTTGTCGATGTCCGCGCCGAGCGCGCCGCCGCTGCCGACGCCTGGTTTGCCGTCCATGCCGCCGATTGGGACCGTGAACGCTCGTTGCACATCGCCGAAAGCGCCGTCGAGGCGGAAATCCTGTCGGCGTTGGGGGATCGCCCGCTCGGCGCGCTGGTCGATATCGGCACCGGCACCGGCCGCATGATCGAACTGCTTGGCGCGCGGGCCGCGAGTGCCCTCGGCATCGACAGGTCACCCGAAATGCTGCGTCTGGCGCGCGGCCGTATCGATGCGTCGGGCCTCGAACATGCCGAAGTGCGGGCCGGCGACATGTATTCCTTGCCGCGCGCGTCGCATAGCGTCGATACCATCGTTCTGCACCAGGTGCTGCATTTTGCCGATGATCCGGCGGCGGTCATTGCCGAATCGGGCCGTATCCTTGCTGAAAACGGCCGGCTGCTGGTGGTCGACCTGGCGCCGCACGACCGGGAACAGTTGCGCGCCCAGCAGCGCCATGTCCGCCTTGGCTTCGCCGAAGACCAGGTTTGCGGCTGGATGCGCGACGCCGGACTCGAGCCATGCCACGTCAGCCACCTGCCGGCACGCGATGCGCTGGGGGTGACGCTGTGGCTCGGCACACGCCTCCCGACTTACGAAAGAGCCGCAGCATGACCATGCCGACTGTCCAGATCGCCGCAGCGGTTCGCGCAACCGATGCGCCGCTTTATGCCGACCTGCCCGGCGACGTGGCGGTGAGCTTCGAATTCTTCCCGCCCAAGACCGAAGCCATGGAAAAGACGCTGTGGGAATCGGTCGAGACGCTCAAA
This sequence comes from Sphingomonadales bacterium, assembly GCA_025351405.1. GTDB lineage: Bacteria > Pseudomonadota > Alphaproteobacteria > Sphingomonadales > Sphingomonadaceae > Sandarakinorhabdus. Next base: position 58,016 of record JANXVZ010000037.1, read on the forward strand.
CCGCTGACGCCGCGCTTTGTTTCGGTCACCTATGGCGCAGGCGGATCGACGCGGGAACGCACCCATGCCACCGTTGCACGCATTGCCCGCGACACCGCGATTTCCGCCGCCGCCCACCTTACCTGTGTCAACGCCAGTCGTGACGAGATCGATACGATCGCCGACGCCTATTGGCAGGCGGGGGTTCGCCACATCGTCGCGCTGCGCGGTGATCCGCCGGTCAAGGACGGGCGCTTCGAGCCGCATCCCCGGGGCTATGCCAGTTCGTCGGACCTCGTCTCCGGGTTGAAGCGGCTGCATGATTTCGAGATATCGGTGGGCGTCTATCCCGAAGTCCACCCCGAGGCCGCCAGCGCCAGTGCCGACCTCGACGCCTTCAAGGCCAAGCTCGATGCCGGGGCCAGCCGCGGCATCAGCCAGTTCTTTTTCGAACCCGAGACCTTCTTCCGCTTTCGCGATGCCGCCGCTGCCGCCGGGGTCGATGCCGAAATCGTGCCCGGCATCCTTCCCGTCACCAACTTTGCCAACCTGCAGCGCATGGCCGGGCCGTGCGGGACGACGGTGCCGGCATGGATGTCGCGGTTGTTCGAAGGTCTCGACAACAAGCCCGAGGCGCGCCAACTCGTCGCGGCGAGTGTCGCTGCGGAACTGTGCCGCAGGCTGTATAGCGGCGGCGTCCGTCACTTCCACTTCTACACGCTGAACCGGGCGGAACTCGCCTACGCCATTTGTCATATGCTCGGGGTGCGACCACCCCATCCCGCATTCGAGGTTGCCGCATGAGTGTTTCCAATCGCTTTCGCGCCGAAGCTGCCAAGCGCATCCTGATCAAGGACGGCCCCTATGGCACCGCCATCCAGGGCCTGGGCCTCCAGGAGGCGGACTATCGCGGCGACCTGGTGGTGACGCATGACCAGAAGGGCAACAACGACCTGCTCAACCTGACGCGCCCCGCCGCCATCGCCGGGGTCTGCGATTCGTACATCGCGGCGGGGGCGGACCTGCTCGCCACCAACACCTTCAACGCCAACCGCATCAGCCAGGCCGATTATGGCTGCGAGGCGCTGGTCGGCGACATCAACCGCGCCGCGGCCCGGATCACGCGGGAATGTGCCGATCGCGCCACCGCCGCCGATGGCCGGCCGCGCTTCGTCGCCGGCGCGCTGGGACCGACCAACAAGACGCTGTCGCTGTCCCCGCGGGTTTCGGACCCCGGCTATCGCGAAGTCGATTTCGATGGCGTCAAGGACGTCTATCGCGAGCAGATCGACGCGCTGGTGGAGGGCGGCGTCGATATCATCCTCATCGAGACGGTGTTCGATACGTTGAACGCCAAGGCCGCCGCCTTTGCCGCGATGGAAGCCGGCGAGGCGCTGGGCTGCGAACTGCCGATCATGCTGTCGATGACGCTGACCGACCTGTCGGGGCGCAATCTGAGCGGCCAGACGGTGGAGGCCTTCTGGCATTCGATCCGCCATGTGAAGCCGCTGTCGGTCGGCCTCAACTGTTCGTTCGGTGCCACCGAATTGCGCCCGCACGTCGTCGCGCTGGCCAAGGTCGCCGATACGCTGCTCCAGGTCTATCCCAATGCCGGGTTGCCCAACGATCTTGGCGAATATGACGAGGCGCCGGATACCACCGGGGGGCTTGTCGGCGACTGGGCGGCGACCGGCCTGATCAATATTGTCGGCGGCTGTTGCGGCACGACGCCGGCGCACATCGCGGCGATGGCCGAGGCAGTGGGGGCGTATCCACCGCGGGTGGTGCCGCATGAGGGCGCAGCGCTGCGGCTGTCCGGCCTCGAAGCCTTTAGTTTCGCCGCATGAACGCCTCCTTGCCCGCCAGCGCGCCTGTCGACCAGGCTGTCCTTGATTCGCTCACCCCGCCGAATGGCCCGTCCCCGCGCGAGGAGCGCGAGGCGGTGGCCGTCGCGTCGTTCATCAACATCGGCGAGCGCACCAACGTCACCGGCTCGGCGGTGTTCAAGAAATTGATCATGAATGGCGACTATGCCGCCGCCGTCGAAGTCGCCCGCAACCAGGTCGAAAACGGCGCGCAGATCATCGACATCAACATGGACGAGGGCCTGCTCGACAGCGAATTCGCCATGACGACGTTCCTGAAGCTGATCGCCGCCGAACCCGATATCGCGCGGGTGCCGGTGATGGTCGACAGCTCCAAATGGAGCGTCATCGAAGCCGGTCTGAAGTGTGTCGCCGGCAAGGGCATCGTCAATTCGATCAGCCTCAAGGAAGGCGAAGCGCCGTTCCTCGATTCCGCCCGCAAGGTGATGCGCTATGGCGCTGCCGCCGTCGTCATGGCCTTTGATGAAAAGGGCCAGGCCGATACGGCGCTGCGCAAGGTCGAAATCTGCGAACGTGCCTATAAACTGCTCGTCGGTATCGGTTTCGAGCCTGCCGACATCATCTTCGATCCCAACATCTTCGCGGTGGCAACGGGGATCGAGGAGCATAACAACTACGGCAATGACTTCATCGCGGCGTGTTCGGAAATCCGCCGCCGCTGCCCGCACGCCCATATCTCCGGCGGCGTCTCCAACCTCAGTTTTTCGTTCCGCGGCAACGAGCCGGTGCGGCGGGCCATGCACTCGGTGTTCCTGCTCCACGCCATCCGTGCGGGCATGGACATGGGCATCGTCAACGCCGGCCAGCTCGACGTTTATGACGCTATCGACCCCGAATTGCGCGAAGCCTGCGAGGATGTCGTGCTCAATCGCCGCGACGATGCCACCGACAGGCTGCTGGCGATCGCCGACAAGTTCAAGGGTGACGGCAAGATCGCCGAAAAGGCTACCGACGAATGGCGCGGCTGGCCGGTCGCCAAGCGGCTCGAACACGCGCTGGTCAAGGGCCTCGACGCCTTTGTCGTCGAGGATGCCGAGGAGGCGCGGCTGGTCGCGGCCCGCCCGATCGATGTCATCGAAGGGCCGCTCATGGCCGGCATGAATGTCGTCGGCGACCTGTTCGGCCAGGGCAAGATGTTCCTGCCGCAGGTGGTCAAGTCGGCCCGGGTGATGAAAAAGGCGGTTGCCCACCTGCTGCCCTATATCGAGGCGGAAAAGACCGTCGGCTCGTCGTCCAAGGGCAAGATCGTCATGGCGACGGTCAAGGGCGACGTGCATGATATCGGCAAGAACATCGTCGGCGTCGTCTTGCAGTGCAACAATTTCGAGGTTGTCGACCTCGGCGTCATGGTGCCGTTCCAGACGATCCTGAAAGCCGCCAACGATGAAGGCGCCGACATGATCGGGCTGTCAGGCCTTATCACGCCGTCGCTCGATGAAATGGTCACCGTCGCTGCCGAAATGCAGCGCGCCGGCATGACGATGCCGCTGCTCATCGGCGGCGCCACCACCTCGCGGGTGCATACCGCGCTCAGGATCGCACCGGCCTACAAGGGGCCGGTCATCCATGTCCTCGATGCCAGCCGGGCCGTCGGCGTCGCCGGCACGATGGTCAGCGACACGTTGAAGGACGAGCTCGTCGCGGTCACCGCGAAGGAATATGAGGATATCCGCGTCAAGCGCGCCAACAGCGGCCAGTCGGCGCTGGTCTCGCTCGCCGATGCCCGCGCCAATGCCTATGTGCCGGATTTTGCCGCCCATCCGCCGGTGCGACCGCATTTTACCGGCGTAATGGCCGTGGACGATGTGACGGTTGCCGAATTGATTCCCTATATCGACTGGACGCCGTTCTTCCAGGCGTGGGAACTGGCGGGGAACTACCCGGCGATCCTGACCGACGTGGTGGTCGGGGAAAGCGCCAGCAACCTGTTCGCCGATGCGCAGAAGATGCTCGGGCAGATCGTCGACGAAAAATGGCTGACGCCGCGCGGTGTCGTCGCCATCTGGCCGGCGCGGCGCGACGCCGACGACGTCGTCATCTACGAAGGTGACAACCGCGCCGAGGAACTGGCGCGCTTTCCCTTCCTGCGCCAGCAGATCGCCAAGCGGGAGGGCCGGCCCAATTCCTGCCTTGCCGATTTCATTTCGGCGGACGGTGACTGGCTGGGCGGTTTTGCCGTCACGGCGGGGGACGGCATCGAGGCGCATCTGGCGCGCTTCAAGGCGGAGCACGACGATTACCAGGACATATTGCTGAAGGCGCTGGCGGATCGGCTGGCGGAAGCCTTTGCCGAACGTCTCCACGAGCGTGTTCGCCGGGATATCTGGGGTTATGAAACCACGCCCCGCCAATCGAACGACGATCTCATCCGCGAAAAGTACAAGGGCATCCGCCCGGCGCCCGGCTATCCGGCGTGCCCGGAACACAGCCTCAAGGCGACGCTGTTCGACCTCATGAAGACCACCGAGCATACCGGCATCGCGCTGACCGAAAGCTTTGCCATGCTGCCGACGGCGAGCGTCTCGGGCTTTTACTTTGCCCACCCGGAGAGCAGTTATTTCGGCGTGGCGCGCATCGGCAAGGACCAGTTGGCGGATTATGCGACCCGGCGGGGTGTCAGCCTCGAGCAGGCCGAAACCTGGTGCCGGCCCAACCTCGACTAGGCGCGGCCCGTTGCTGGGGCCGTTGCTGTCCTACGCGCGCCTCGACGTCTATCGTTGCGACACGCGCTCATTCTCATTGTCACGGACTCGATAGCGCCACCGCGGTTGTGGCCGAAACGAATTGGAAGGTCAGGAAAACGCCGTACGGGGCTGACCTTCCAAAAAAAATGCCAATGAAATCAAGCCGGGCAAAAAGGCGCTGTTTTTCGCGACGGCCGTTTGGCCGGGTGCGAATCAGCCGGGGATCCATCCGCTGCGGCGCGCCCGCAGCACCGAACCCATCAAGCCGAATGCCAGCACGAACATCGCCCATGTCGACGGCTCGGGAACATTGCCGACGGGGGTCGGATTGGTGAACGACGCCGAAATCGTCACCGGGCCAAAGATCGTCGCACCCGGCGTCAGCCCGACATTGTTCTGCAGGCAGGTGGCGACGCCCGTGCAGGTGACACCGGTGAACAGGAAGGAAAACCCTGTCCCCGCCACGAAGCCGCCGTTGACGACAAGGGGAATGACATAATTTTGTCCCGGCGTGTTGAGCAGCAACGTCATCGACGTGCTGCCGTGCAAGCTGTTGTAAAAGAAGAAATTGGTGTTGGCCGGGTTGGATTGTGCAAAGGGCGCATTGGGGCCGGCCATCGGCGTGCTGGCGCCGTCATAGCGGGTCACGAAGGAATATGTGCCGGTGTTGTAGCCCGGATCGCCGCCGGCAATGACTCCCGACAGGGTGAATGTCGACGTCGTGCCGTTGAATGTGCCGGCGCCTTGACCGACATCGAAGCTGCCGATGCCCGGAGCGATGGCGCCAAGGCCATAGAGCGTGAAGATCTCGTTGCTGGCGCCCAGCGATACGCTGATCGCACTCGCCGGCACCGCACCGAGGATGGCGATCGCGGCAAATCCGTATTTGATGGCTGTGTTCACAACTGCCTCCATGCTTGCGGTGATCGCTTCTGGGCTGGTGGATGTGGTCGCTGTTGGTGCTTTGCAGAAAGCGGCCCCCTCCCCGGAACGCCGCCCCCTCCAACGCATCCACCCTCTGGCACCGACATGGCAATTGCGCCGTTTTGCAAACGGCCGGCGATGAATCGCCTGCCCCGAGCGCAAACGGGGGAGCCTGCAAATTCGGGGGATGCCCGGGATCGCCCCGCCATTTCTTGGCCCGCACCCGGTGGTGTCCCTGGCAAGCATTGCGTGTTGCGCGGTAGCGGGCGCACCGGCATGGTCTCGCCAACCCCCAATCGGAGCACCGAGCATGAAATCAGCAGCCATCGCCGTCGCCATGCTGGCGCTTTTTCCCGTTGCGGCGACCGCCGCGCTCAAGTCCGCCACGATGGCGACAGCCCCGATGATCCTGCGGGGCAAGGTGGTCAGCTACGTCGCCCCCGACCTCGTCATCAAGGGTCGTGACGGCAAGGCGGTGACCCTGCAATTGGCGCCCGATGCCCAGGCCAGCACCGTCACCATCATTCCCATCGATGCCATCAAGCCCGGCAGCTACATCGGCACCGCTGCCGAAACCGGCAAGGATGGCGTGCTGCGCGCCCTTGAAGTCCATGTCTTTCCCGAAGCCATGCGCGGCACCGGCGATGGCCATTATGGCTGGAACCTCACCAAGACCAGCTCGATGACCAATGGCAATGTCTCGACGGTCGCCGAACAGGGCAAGGCCCGGGCAAAAGCCAGGGGGCGCCTGCTGACGGTCGATTACCAGGGCGGCACCAAGCAGGTGCTCGTCCCCGCCAGCGTGCCGATCGTGGCATTCGCGCCGGCACAGCTCAGCCAGCTTGCCCCCGGCGTGCCGGTGTTCGTCATCGGCCAGCCGATGCCGGGCGGCAAGCTCGTTGCCAAGCGGGTAACGCTGGGCACCAACGGCGTCGCACCGCCGATGTGAGGGGGCTCAGCCGGCGGGCGCTATCTTGTCCTGCGTCTTGGTATCGAAATCGCCGGCATCGTGGCGCTCGTGAAGCTGGCTCGCCGGGTCGCCCATCACCCGGTTGACCATGCGGCCGCGCTTGACCGCGGGGCGAAGTGCAATGGCATCCGTCCAGCGCTGGACATGGGTATAATCCTGGACCGACAGGAATTCCGCGGCATCGTAAACCAGCCCCTTCACCAGGGCGCCGTACCAGGGCCAGATCGCCATGTCGGCGATGCTGTATTCATCGCCCGCCATATATTCGTTGTCCGCCAGATGCCGGTCGAGGACATCGAGTTCGCGCTTTACCTCCATGGCGAAGCGATCGATGGCATATTCGATCTTGAACGGCGCATAGGCGTAGAAATGCCCGAAGCCGCCGCCGAGATAGGGGGCGCTGCCCATTTGCCAGAACAGCCATGACAGCGCCTCGGTGCGCCTGGCATGGTCCTTGGGCAGGAAAGCGCCGAATTTTTCCGCCAGATACAACAGGATGGCGCCGGACTCGAACACGCGCTGCGGCTTTGCCCCGCTATGATCGACCAGCACCGGAATCTTGGAGTTGGGATTTGCAGCGACATAACCGCTGCTGAACTGGTCACCGTCGCGGATGTTGATCAACCATGCATCATATTCGGCACCGCCATGCCCGGCAGCGAGCAGTTCCTCCAGCATCACCGTCACCTTGACGCCATTGGGCGTTGCCAGTGAATAAAGCTGGAGCGGGTGCTTGCCGATCGGAAGCGCCTTGTCATGCGTCGGGCCGGCGATCGGCCGGTTGATGTTGGCGAACTGGCCGCCGTTGGCCTTGTCCCAAGTCCAGACCTTGGGCGGGGTATATTCGGTCATGGCGTCCTGTCCTTTTTCCGGCGTCAATCGTCGAGCGCGGCGTAAACCATGGTGCGCACTTCGCGGCGCACCGGATGCGTGCTGCTGGGGATCAACTGCGTCATGAAGATGCCGACAAGATCTTCGACCGGATCGACCCAGAAGAAGGTGCTCGCAGCGCCACCCCAGAAGAAATCGCCATCGCTGCCCGGCATCAGGGTGCGCGACGCCTTGGTGGAGGTGGCAAAGCCCAGCCCGAAGCCGACACCATCATAGGCCGCCTCGCTGAACAATGACCGGGACAGCGCCGGCAGGTCGACGCCGCCGGGAAGGTGGTTGGCGGTCATCAGGTCGAGCGTCTTGCGGCCGATGTAGCGATGGCCATCGAGGGTGCCGCCGTTGAGCAGCATCTGGGCAAAGCGCAGGTAATCGCCCGCCGTGCTGACGAGGCCGCCGCCGCCGGAAATGAACGTTGCCGGCTGCAGGAACGAACTGGTCGCAGCATCATCCTGGACCGCGATACCGCCGGCGCGGGTGGGCTGGTAACAGGTGGCGAAACGATGCCCCTGGCCCTCGCGAACGTGAAAGCCGGTATCGACCATGCCCAGTGGTTTCAGCAGGCGCTGGTCGAGGAAGTCTTCGAATTTCTGGCCGCTGACGACCTCGACCAGCCAGCCGCAGACATCGGTGGCGACGGAATAGTTCCAGGCTTCGCCCGGCGAGAATTCCAGCGGGATCTTCGCCAGCGCCGCGATCATCTCTGCCAGCGTGCCGGCTTTCTCGATTTCTCCGATTTTTTCGGCCCGGTAGCCGGCATCGACATTGGTGCGGAGCTGGAAACCATAGGTGAGACCGGACGTGTGGCGCAGCAGGTCGACAACCTGCATCGGCCGGGCAGGCGGTCTGGTCTGGAACCCGGTCCGGTGGGTGCCGGCAACAAAGACGCCAAGGTTCTTCCATTCCGGAATATAGCGGGAAACCGGATCTTCGAGCGCAATCCTGCCCTCTTCGACCAGCATCAGCAACGCCACCGATGTCAGCGGCTTGGTCATCGAATAGATGCGGAAGATGGTATCTTCCGCCAGTTTGGTGCCGCTTGCGACATCGGCAAAGCCGTTGACGCCGAGATGTGCGACATCGCCATGCCTCGCGACCAGCGTCAGCGTGCCGGGCAGCTTGCCGGTCGCCACATATTTCTCGTCGAGGAAGCGGTCGATCCGCGCCAGTCGTTCCGGCGCAAAGCCGAGATCATCATTCATCGGATGGAAACCCTAGAGCGTCGGTTGATCGAAGCGCCGCGGCGCAACTTCGGCGTGGAGCTTCAGGATCGCGTCGCTGCCGGCGGTCCTGCACAGCCCCGGCACCGCTGCATGGACAACGCACTTGGCCGCCGCCGTGCCAAGCCGCAGCGCAACACCGAGCGACGCTGTCATATGCTCGAAATAGCTTTCCCCGACGGCGCGCGGGTGATCAACGAACAGGCGGGTGAACATCGAATCCTCGCAACAAGGCAGGGCGGTTGGACGCAGCGGCTGACATAAGCGCAGGTAATGCGGCAAGTCGAGCGCGATTGCCAGCCGGCCGCAGCGCCGCTAAAGCCGGCCCATCGGTATTCGTTGCCGGGGCGGTTAGCTCAGTTGGTAGAGCATCTCGTTTACACCGAGAGGGTCGGCGGTTCGAGCCCGTCACCGCCCACCATCTTCATGGTGATCCCGGCACGGTGGAGGCAACCGCGCGGGCGGGGGCCGCGGCGACCGGTGTGACAGGCGGCGGCGCAGGCAGGGCGCCCGGCAATGGTGTATAATCAACCGCTTGCGTCGTCTGGCGGATGGCGCGCAGCCTCTCCTCCTTCTGGGCCAGCAACGGCCGCAGCTTGAGCAGGTTTTCGAGCATGGCGTACCAGAACGGCCCGCCAAGGCTGAGGAGCGCTGTCGTCAGCAAAATGCCGAGGATGCGCGCCATCGGGTCGGAAGCGGTCGAAAGCTTTTTCCACCAGTCACCCGGCCCGGCCGGTGGGTCGATCAGGTGCAGCTGTGCCAGCTCGGCCAGGTGCGGGTCGTCCCGAATTGTCTTCAGCGCGTCGACCGGGCTCGGCAGGCTCGCCGGGGCATCTGCCGGCTTGAATTGCTCGGGATGGGCGATGGCGGCTTCCACCAACGCGGTGCGCGCCGCTTTGTCGCTCGACAACTGGTTGAGCAGATGCACCGAATCGAGCTGCAGCGTGAAGGCGACAAGCAACGCGGCGACAAAGGTGCCGACGCGCGAGTAGAGCGTGAACAATTCGCTGGTGCGGTCCATCGTCTGGTCGAACCAGGCGTTGATGCGGGCGAGGAACTCGCTGCTGGCATGGTCGATCATCGCCATTGTCGATCGTACATCGGTGGCGATGTCGGGACGTTGCCGCTCGAAGGCCAGTTCTGCCATCCGCACGGCGCTGAGCACCGCCAGCGGATCGGCGACGCCGAGCGCGTTGATGGTGCTCTTGAGTTTGGCGTCGGTACTGGCTTCGAACAGGATCAGCTTCACCAGTTCCTCGCGGTGGACGGTGCCCGCGAGATCGCTGCCGCCAAAGACCGTGCGTCGTGCCACCAGCGGATTGGTCAGCAATTTGCGGGCGATGGTGTTGGCGCTGCCTTCCAGCGTCGCTTTGTCCAGCAGCGTAATCAGGCTGCCGACCCCTTGCAGCAATGCCTTGCCGCGCAGGTTGAACAGGCTGTTGAATGCCTGGGTCAGCATCGTGACGGAAAAGCTGATGACCAGCATGACGACGGTGAAGCCGATCAGCACATCAAGTGTAGCGAGCATCGTCAGGCCCCCGGCTATCCCGATGACGATGTTAACCTGTTTGCCACGGCATGGCGCTGGAAATTATGGGCCCGAAACGACGCCCGAAACGTGAGGGGCCGCCGCCGCCATGATGGCAGCGGCGGCCCCTGAACCCGCAAGCGTGATCGATCAGAAGCCGACGACGAGCGAGCCCACCACGGCGCGGGGAGCACCGATCTGCACGAAGGGCACGCTGGTGCGCGACAGCCCGCCACCGAAGCCGCCGACATAAAGCTTGTCGAACAGGTTGGTGACGTTGACCTGGAAGTAGGTCTTGTCGTTGAGGCCGAGGGCGGTCAGCGCGAACCGCACGTCGAGATCGACGAGTGTGTAGGCAGGCACCTTGGCATCATAGACGCTGACACCGTTGGTGGTGACGCCGTTGATGGTGATGTTCTGCTGGACCGAGAGGTTCTGGTCGTTGACGTACCGCGGACCGGTCCGCTTGGCCTGGACGCCAAGGGTGAGCGGTCCGAGGTTGCCCTGGACGCGACCGCCAAAGCTGTACGTCGGCGAGCCCGACTCGCGCTTGCCGGCGGTGAGGGCGCAACCGGCAGGCGCGCTGCCTTCGGTGGAGCCACAATCGACGGCGCCGCCGCCCGAAAGCTGGACGTTCGATTCGATCTTCGACTTCAGGTACGAACCAAAGGCGTAGAACGAGATCTCCTTGATGGGGGTGTACGAGATGCTGCCATCGACGCCGTATTTGTTGACGGTGCCAAGGTTGCGATAGACCGTCTGGTCGAGGATGGGATCATAGGCCGAAGCCAGGCGGTTGTTGAAGCGCGTGTACCAACCCGAAAGCTGCGCCTGCAGCGCGCCGCTCTTGTAGCGGGCACCGAAGTCGAAGTTGTTGGTGGTTTCAGGCTTGGGCAAGGCCGAGGCCGTGTTCGGTGGGAAGTAGAACGACTGGTACAGGTTGTCCGTACCCGGCACCTGCAGGCCTTGCGAGAAGTTGGCAAAGACGCTGGTGTGCTCGACGACATCGAAGGTCAAGCCGACGTTTGGCAGCACCTTGCTGTATTTGAGGACGCGGTTCTGCGGGCCCTGCACGGCGGGGAAAACGCCGGCATAGGTCGCTTGCGCCGTTGCGTTGCTGGCAAAGCAATCGACGTTGCCGCTGGCGCTGGTGGTGAAGCAATTCTGCGTCAGGTCGCGCTTGAAGAACGGGGCGCGGACGCCGGCGTTGATGACAAGGCGGTTGTCGATGAATTCGCCGCGATATTCGCCCGAAACCTGGTTGAGGATGGCATACGACAGGCGATCACGCTTTTGCAGCAGGTTGCCGGTGCCGTCGCTCAACGCGATGCGTTCCGGGAAGACATCGGTCGGCGAGCCGTTGGTGTTGAGCGTGCCGACTTCGCCGGTCTGGCGGTGCTTGGCATGGTCGAGGCTGTAGGCGACGCGGATCGTGTTGTTGCTGTCGATGTCATAACGCAGCGAGGCGATGACGCCGTAGCGGCGGGTGTTGGTCTCGCTGGGCGCCAGCAGGCGGATGGTGTCGAGAATGTCGCCGTCGCCGTTGAGGTCACGCCCGAAATAGGGGGTGCCGCCGATGTAGCCGGTGACATTCTTGGGGGCCAGCGTCGTGCCAAGGTTGCGGAAGCCTTCGCGCGCCACCACCGTTCCGCCGCCGTTGGCGCGGACATACTGGTAGTTGGGGTCGACGGTCAGCACCAGGCCATCGGCGAGGGTGAACTTCGACTGGATGCGCAGGTTTCCGGTGTTCGACGGGTTGAAACGCTCTTCAAAGGTCGAACCGCAGGAATTGGCGACGCTGGCGAGACCGGCCGACGGGCCATTGTTGGTGGTGCAGCGCGCGATGACATATTCACGCTCGGCTTCGTTCAGCGGGAAGCGATCCGGGACGACCTTGGCGCCGCCGGTCGAGTTGACGAGATCGGTACGCAACGGGATCGAACCGAAGAAGTTGTTGCGGTTGACGTTCCAGTTCACCGCGGCGGAGATGAAATCGCCATTGGTGCCGATCGGCTGGTAGATGCGGCCGTTGTACTGCTGCTTGTCGATCTTGCCGAAGTTGCCATAGACGTTGTCGTTCTTGGCGTTGCTCGCCGAGAAGAACGCCTTGGTGCCCCATGGCCCGATCTCGCCGGTGTCGACGACGGCGAAAATGCGGCGGAAGTTGAAGCTGCCCAGCGAACCGGTCGCGTTGATGCCGAACGAATCATACGGCAGGCGGGTGCGGTAGTTGACCGTGCTGCCGCTGGCGGCAGCGGTCGGGCTGTCGACGTCGGTCGAGCCCAGGTTGACGTTGACCTGCTCAATCAGCTCGGGATCGAGCTGCTGGTTGGCGTAAAGGGCATAGTTGCCGGAATCGTTGAGCGGCACGCCATCGAAGGTTTCCGAAATGCGGGTCGAATCGAAACCGCGGATCGTCAGCGTGCCGCCGGCCGAACCGAAGGGATCGTTGTTCTGGAAGCTGACACCCGGGATGTAGTTGATGACGTCGTTGATGGTCTGGCCAGGCGTCTGGTGACGGATGAATTCCTTGGTCAGCACAGCCTTTGCCTTGGAGGTCTTGGGCTGGTCGACGCCGGCGACGGCCTTGCCATCCTTGCCGGCGGTGACGATGATTTCGCTCTTGTCGAAATCGACCGAGCCGGTGGACTGGGCCAGCGCAGCGGCCGGAATGGCGAGCGCTACGAGCGCCACGCCAGCATAAAACTGGTTCTTCATGATAAGTCCCCTGAGGAAATTGGATCGGACAATACGCCCCGCCCGATTGCGGTTTGTGCGTCGATAATCTTGCCCGTGGGGGAGATTTGTTACAGCCGCGTGACCGACGCCAGCGCATTTCCCGGCTTTTCAGAACACACTTTTGTTGCGTTGCAAAAAAACCACGGTTTCAACGCCGGAGCGCGGCAATCCGCTGGTTTGTTTCGCTCATGGACCAAAAACTGTGGCTGCGACAATGCGTCCATCGCCGAATTCAGCTATCGACGGGAACCCCGGGCCGGGTCAGCGCCGTCCGAATCACGAACGATGTCTTGACGCTTTCGACGTTGGGCGCCGGCGTAAGCGCACTCGTGAGAAATCGCTGAAACTCCTGAAGGTCGTGCGCGACAACCTTGAGGATGAAATCGATCTCGCCGTTGAGCATGTGGCATTCGCGCACCTGCGGCAGGCTGGCAACATGGTCCTCGAATGCCTTCAGGTCGTCCTCGGCCTGGCTCCGCAGGCTGACAAGGGCGAAAACCGTGATGCCATAGCCCAGCGACTGTGCATCCAGATCGGCGTGATAGCCGCGGATCGTACCGTTTTCTTCAAGCGCGCGTACTCGGCGCAGGCAAGGCGGCGCGGTCAACCCGGCGCGATCCGCCAATTCGACATTGGTGATCCGCCCTTCGGCCTGGAGATGCCGCAGGATGACACGGTCGATATCATCGATAGGAAGCCGTGAACGATGCAATGGTGAAACTCCGTGACGTCGAACGGCCTATTCTCATAACATTATTGCTGTAACGCGCAAGGCAACGCAAGTGGCTTGACCGCCGGCCGGGCTGGTGCGGCAATCGGGCGGGGGGTGCAATATCGCCTCGGGCGCGCTACGTCGGAAAGCCTTGTTCAGGAGCCTTCACGTGTCCCAATCCCGTCATGCCCGCGTCCTCATCATCGGCTCCGGGCCGGCTGGTTATACTGCCGCCATTTACGCCGCCCGTGCCGCGCTGGCGCCGGTGCTGATCGAGGGCCTGCAGCCCGGTGGCCAGCTGACCATCACCACGGAAGTTGAAAACTGGCCCGGCGATACCAGTGTACTGGGTCCCAACCTGATGATCCGCATGGCGGAACAGGCACGCCATGTCGGGGCGGACATCGTCAGCGATATCGTCACCGCGGTCGATACATCGCGGCGCCCCTTCGTGGTTGAAACCGATTCCGGCCAGCGCTGGACGGCCGATTCGCTGGTGGTCTGCACCGGCGCGCAGGCGCGCTGGCTCGGGATCGAATCGGAAACCCGGTATCGCGGCTTCGGGGTTTCGGCCTGCGCCACCTGCGACGGCTTCTTTTTCCGCGGCAAGACCGTGGCGGTTGTCGGCGGCGGCAACACGGCCGTTGAGGAAGCGCTGTTCCTCACCAATTTCGCGGCAAAGGTGCACCTCGTTCACCGGCGTCACGAACTGCGGGCCGACAAGACCAACCAGGCGCGGCTCGCCGCCAACCCGAAAATCGAAATGCACTGGAATGCCGAGATAGCCGAAGTCGAGGGCAGCGATGCGCCGTTGACAGTCACCGGCGTGGTGCTGCGCGACACCGATAGCGGCGCAACGCGGCCGCTCGCAGTCGATGGCCTGTTCATCGCCATCGGTCATGTGCCGGCAACCGAACTGTTCCGGGGCCAGTTGGCGATGGATGCCGAAGGCTATCTGGTGACCCAGCCCGATTCGACCGCAACATCGGTCGCAGGTGTCTTTGCGGCCGGGGATGTGAAGGACAAGGTCTATCGCCAGGCCGTCACGGCCGCGGGGATGGGCTGCATGGCGGCGCTGGAGGCGGAGCGTTTTCTGGCGCACGGTCATGCCGAGGTGGCGGTGGCAGCCTGACGGATCGCGTCGGGCTCGCGTCGCGCTGGCATCGGGGGCAGGGGGTGGAACGTGAATCTCGATTGGGAAAAACTGCGGCTGTTCGATCTTGTCGCCGAAGCCGGCAGCATCACCGAGGCTGCACGGCGCCTGCACATGAGCCAGCCGGCGCTCAGCCGGCAGATCGGCGCCCTTGAGGATGCCATTGGCGCCAAGCTGTTCCATCGCCATGCACGCGGGCTGGCGATGACCCACGAAGGTGAACAGTTGCGCGCCACCACGCACGAGATGCAGGAGCGGCTGGAGCGCACCCGCCAGGCCATCGACGCCTCGCGCGATCGCCCGACCGGCGAGATCCGCCTCACCACCACCGTCAGCTTCGGGTCCACCTGGCTGGCGCGGCAGCTCGGTGATTTTCTCGACCTGTATCCCGATATCCAGATCAACATGCAGTTGTTCGACCATGATGCCGACCTGGCGAAGCGCGAGGCCGATGTCGCCATTCGGTTCCACCTGCCGCTGCAATCGGAACTGGTGCAGAAGCCCTTGTTCCCGATCCGCCATTATCTGTGTGCATCGCCCGACTATCTGGCGCGGCACGGCGCGCCGGCAACCATCGCCGATCTCGACCAGCACCGGCTGATTGCCTATGGCGATGCGGCACCGGATTTTCTCAAGGGTATCAACTGGGCGCTCGAACTGGGCCATGAGAGCGATCCGAGGCGCGCGGCGCTGACCATCAACAACAGCTTCGGCGTCTTGCAGGCCGTCGAGGCGGGGGCGGGAATCGCGGCGCTGCCGAGCTATCTCATCAAGTTTTCCAACAAGGTGCGGGTCGTGCTGCCTGCGGTGGAAGGCCCGATATTCCGCACCTATTTCACCTATCCGGTGGAGCTGCGGAAATCGCTGCGGGTGGCGGCGCTGCGTGATTTCCTCAGCCAGCGGATGGTGGCATCGAACCTCGAGATCGATGGGCATGCACTGGCCGCATAGCTGGGTTGCATTATTGTGCGCTGCACAAAACCGGCACGCCCGAGCATATGGAGGGGGTCGCCGTCACTGACGGCACCCGGTCCGCTTCGCATCCCCCCTCGCGAACGGACCGTGGTCTCCGGCCACTCTCTCCCCCCTTTGGCCGGGGACCGATCCGAAGCTTGCGGCTCCTCCCCCCCGGAGCCCCCAACGCTCGGGTCAAAATCTGGGCCGGGCCTGCTGAAAAGCGGCCCGGCCCTTTTTTCTGGCGCCGCCCGCCATTGACGCTGCGCCGTCTGCAAAAACGACGCGTTGCCCCGCACCCCGGCGATGCGCTAGGGCATGCTGGCCGGGCGGGGCCTGTAGCTCAATGGTAGAGCAGGCCGCTCATAACGGCTAGGTTGGGGGTTCGAGTCCCTCCGGGCCCACCGGCACGATGCATGCGCGGGCCACCGCGCAGACTTTCTGTCCATGACGACATAAGGATCGTTTCGCCTGTCTGCCTTGCCGGAACTGCCCGCTCCAACTGCATCCGATCCTGCCGATCCGGGTAACCGGCCCCGCAGCAATCGCGGCCAATGGCTGGGCGCGGTCCTTGGCCTCGTCGTGCTCGGGCTGGCGCTATGGGGCATCAAGCTTATCGCCGGCCAGGTCACGCTTGCCGATATTCTCGTCGACATCAAGGCCACGCCGGTGCACCTCCTCATCGGCGCGGTACTGTCTGCTGCAGCGTCCTATGTCGTGCTGGTCGGCTATGACTGGCTGGCCGTGCGTCACCTCGGCTACAGGCTGTCGACCGGCACGCTGGCCGCAGCGTCGTTCGGCAGCTTCACCATGAGCCATGCGCTGGGCCTGACGGTGCTGACCGGCGGCACCGTACGATATCGCATATACACCCGTGCGGGGGTCAAGCCGCTCGATATCGCATTGATCATCGCCTTGTGCGGCTGGACCTTCTGGCTTGGCATCGTCGCGGTGGCGGGCCTGGGGCTCACCATCGCCCCCGACCTCGCGACGCCCTTTCGCCAGTTTGCACCGAGTGTGGAGCGCTGGGCCGGCATCATCCTGTTGACGGGGACGATCGCCTATTGGCTGCTGGCGGCATTCTGGCGGCGGGAGTTTCGACTGTGGAGCTATAGCTTCACCATACCGGACGGCCGCGAGACGCTGCTCCAGATCGGCATCGGCGCGGTCGACCTCGCCTTTGCCGGCGGGGCGCTTTACCTGCTGCTGCCGGATGTCGGGGCGCCCTCGCTGCTGACCTTCCTGACCATTTATGCTGTCGCGATGGTCACCGGTGCGCTCAGCCATTCGCCAGGCGGGCTTGGGGTGTTCGAGCTTGTCATCGTCAAACTGCTTCCCGATAGTCCGAAGGCCGGGGTGCTGGCGGCGCTGGTGATGTTCCGCCTGATCTACACCTATATCCCGTTCCTGCTCGGTCTTGTGGTCATCGGCTGGGGGGAGATCGCGGCATGGCGCCGGGCGCGCCGCATGGGAATACCGTTCCGGATGGTCAGCGAGGCGGCGATTGCGCCGCCTGCGTCTTCGACAACGCATGCATCGCCCAGGCCTGCCAATCCGGCGTCAGGCCCGGCAACAGGCTGAGTTCGGCAAGGTCGGCGGCATCGGGGCTCCTGGCGCCGGCGACGCCGGCAAAGCGCGCCACGGTCCATCGGGGGTTCCAGCGCTCGATGACGTCATGGCCATCGCCGGCCTGGACGACGCCGGCCTCGACAACCCGGTAATACCAGCCACAGCGCCTGCTTCGGGTCATGGCGCGCACGACCTTGGGTGTGCCCAGCACGGCGGCAAAGGTCGAGCAAGGCTGGCGGATTTGCGCGATCTGCAGGCGGGCGCTGCCGATGGCGAGGATGTCGCCGATGCAGAGGCTGGCTTCGTCCTGCCCGGTAACGACGAGGTTTTCGCCCATTGCGCCGGCCACGAACTGCCCCGCCATTTCGGGAAAATCCGCACGCCAGCCGTCATAACCCGATGCGGGATAGCCGTAGACGGCCTTTTCCGGGCCGCCATGGACGCGCTTGTTGGCCTGGGTGTCACCGTCGATGCCAAGCGCATGGATCCGGGCCGCGCCATCGATTGCGTGTTTCATGTAGGCGGTTCGGCGTCCGTTGCCGTCGAGGCGTTGCGCGGTGCCGACCCGCACCGCGGCTATATTGCCACAGGGCAGGCCGGATGATGCGTTGGGGCTTGTATTCATCGCCGAAGTTTCTGACATTCTGGGGAGTGTTCAACAATACGAAAGGAGGTGGTCCGATGTCTCATTGTCTCATGTCATGGTCCGGAGCGTTGGTGGTCGCGGTGGGAATCGCGACGAAATAAGCGCTGCCTCCGGTTTCGTGGCCGGCAATGTGAAAGGCCGTCGGGGACAACCCGGCGGCCTTTTTGCTTGCTATCGCCCTTTCCATTCGGGCTTGCGCTTTTGGGCAAACGCCAGCGGCCCTTCGCGAACGTCGTCGGATTTCCATAACGCCTTGACGGCCGGATGATCCATCTGCCCGTCGAAGGCCTCGCGCAACGAGGCAATGTCGAGAGACCGCTGGACCACCTGCTTGGACGCACGGATCGACATCGGAGACAGTTCGCAAATCTGCGCCGCCAGGGCTTTCGCCGCTGTCATCAGTTCGTCAGCGGGCACGACGTCGTGGACAAAGCCCAGCGCCTTGGCTTCGGCGGCGGGTACGACGCGCCCGGTCAGGATCATGCCCATGGCGCGCTTGACGCCGATGCTGCGCGGCAGCCGGTGCAGGCCGCCCGCGAGCGCTGCCAACCCGACCTTGGGCTCCGGCAGTGCAAAGCTGGCATTGTCGGCGGCGAGGATGATGTCGCAGGCGAGCGCAATTTCGAAACCGCCGCCCATCGCGACACCATTGACCGCCGCGATCACCGGCTTGTCGAGATTCCAGCGCGAGGTGAGCCCGGCGAAGCCGTTGGCCGGCACGGTGACCGCATTGCCTTCGGCCTGCCAACGCAGATCGTTGCCGGCGGAAAACGCCCGCGGGCCGGCACCGGTGAGGATGGCGACCCACAACTCGGGGTCGGCGGCGAAGTCGTCGAAAACCCTGTCGAGCTCGGCATTGGCGGGCGGGTGCAGTGCGTTCATGCGGTCGGGGCGGTTCATGGTGACGACAAGCGTGCGACCCGCACGCTCGACGGTGCAGAATTCGAACGTGGCGTTGGTGGTCATGGCTGCAGCCTTGCAGGAGAGGAACGGCATTCCTTGCCAGCCCTGCGCGCGCCTCGCCACCAGTGAATTAGCGCAGCGCGATCAATCGCTCGCCCTGCCATCGACCGCCGCGGTGAATATCGGTGCACACATATCGACGCACAACGAGAAACGCCCGGAGGGTGACCTCCGGGCGTTTCCCCGTGACGAGACTTTGTTCCTTCGGGCTTTGCTGCCTCGGGCGTCCGGATTTCCCCCCAATCCGGTCGTCGGGCGCTTTCGCGTGAAAGCCTTCAGATCCCTTAGTCCTTGGTCTTTTCGACCGTTTCTTCCCTGAACCTCTGGCCGAAGCCCGAAGCCCATTTCTCGATACCCCGTCGCCACCGCGATGTCATCGGCATGGATGATGCCACAATCACTTCACAACCGACTGTGCTGTTGATGCAACAGCGGGTTTGCCTTCGGAATCCCGCAGCGATGGCGCGGTCGCTCCATTGCACGCTGCCGCTGCCATGCTACACGCCGGATCACAGTTCCGTTGCCAGAAAGTCCGTGCCTTGCGTCTGTCCCGCTATTTCCTGCCCGTTCTCAAGGAAACGCCGGGCGATGCCCAGGTCGTCAGCCACCAGTTGATGCTGCGCGCCGGCATGATCCGCCAGACGGCGGCAGGAATTTATGCATGGCTGCCGCTGGGGTTGCGGGTCTTGAAGAAGATCGAAAACATCGTGCGCGAGGAGCAGGATCGCGCCGGCGCCATCGAAGTGCTGATGCCAACCATCCAATCCGCGGAATTGTGGAAACAATCGGGGCGTTATGAAGCCTATGGCCCCGAAATGCTGCGCATAACCGATCGGCACGATCGCGAGATGCTGTTCAGCCCGACCGCCGAGGAATTGTTCACGACGATCTTCCAGAACGGCGCGCGCAGCTACCGCGACCTTCCAAAGAACATTTACCAGATCCAGTGGAAGTTTCGCGACGAGGTCCGGCCCCGGTTCGGCGTGCTGCGCGGCCGCGAGTTCCTCATGAAGGACGCCTATAGCTTCGATGCCGATTTCGCGGGTGCGCAACACAGCTATAACCGCATGTTCATCGCCTATATGCGCACCTTTGCCCGCATGGGCCTCCATGCCATCCCGATGCGTGCCGACACCGGGCCGATCGGCGGCGACCTCAGCCATGAATTCATCGTGCTGGCGCCGACGGGTGAAAGCGACGTGTTCTACCACCGCAACTGGGAGCAGGGACACGACACCAGCGCCATCGACGCCGATGACGCCGGCGCGTTGGAGGCCTTCATCGACGGGCTCAACGCCGACTATGCCGCCACCGATGAAAAGCGCGATGCGACCGCGGAGGCGGCAGCCGGTGACGCCCTGAAGCAATCAAGGGGTATCGAAGTCGGGCAGGTTTTCTACTTCGGCGACAAATATACCAAGGCGATGGGCGTTACCGTCGCTGGTCCCGATGGCGTTCCGGTGACGCCGCTGATGGGCAGTTATGGCATCGGCGTTTCACGACTTGTCGGTGCCATCATCGAAGCCAGCCATGACAAGGACGGCATTATCTGGCCGGACGCCGTGGCGCCGTACAAGGTGGCGCTCATCAACCTGCGTGCCGACGATGCAGCCTGTGCAGCTGCGGCGGACGGCATCTATGCGCGTTTGGAAGCAGCCGGGATCGAGGTGCTCTATGATGATCGCGACGAGCGCGGTGGCGCCAAGTTCGCCACCGCGGACCTGATCGGCCTGCCGTGGCAGCTTGTTATCGGGCCAAAGGGCGTTGCCGCGGGCACGGTGGAACTGAAGCGGCGCGGCGGCGATCGCGAGGAATTGCAGATCGACACGGCGCTGGCCCGATTGGCATGATCCGCGTATCGGCTGCTCTACCGTCGTCACGAAGGTACCGCCTGCGACTGTGGGCGGCGGCATGATCACCCGCTACGAACGCATGATCGCCGGGCGCTATCTGTTGCCGGGCCGGGGTGAAGGCTTCATCTTCCTGGTCGCCAGCATCAGTCTGGTCGCTGTCGCGCTGGGCGTTGCGGCGCTGATCGCGGTGATGAGCGTCATGAACGGTTTCCGCGCCGAGCTCTTCGATCGCATCCTGGGGTTGAACGGGCATGCCGTCATCCAGGGCTATGGCGGCCGCATCGACAATTGGCAGCCATTGGCGGCGCAGGTGCGAGGCCTGCCCGGCGTTGTTTCGGCCACGCCGCTTATCGAACAACCGCTGATGGGCAGCTTCGGTAACCGCGTCGAAGGTGTGCTGGTACGCGGCATGAGCGTCGCCGACATCAACGCCACCAAGGTGATTTCCGGCAATGTGCGCTCCGGGCGACTGGCGGATCTCAAGCCCGGCAGCAACAGCGTCGCCATCGGGGCACGGCTGGCGGAGGCACTGGGCGCGGGGGTCGGCGATTCGATTTCGCTGATCAATCCGCAGGGGCAATCGACGGTCTTCGGCACCGTGCCGCGCATCGTCGCCTATCGCATTGTCGCCATCTTCGAGGTTGGCATCTATGATTACGACAAGGCCTTTGTCGTCATGCCGATGAGCGATGCGCAAACGCTGCTGCGCCTCGGCGATGCCGTCGGCATGGTAGAGGTGGTCACCGACGACCCCGACAGGGTTGGCCAGATACTGGCACCGATCGTCCCGAAGGTGGCAGGGACTGCCGTCGTCAATGACTGGAAATCGACCAATTCGGCGCTGTTTTCGGCGCTGGTCGTGGAAAAGACCGTCATGTTCTGGGTGTTGTCGATCATCATCCTCGTCGCCGTGTTCAACATCTTGTCGTCGCTCATCATGCTGGTGCGCGCCAAGACGCGGGACATCGCCATATTGCGCACCATGGGCGCCAGCCGCGCGGCGCTGATGCGGGTGTTCATGACGGTCGGCACGTTGATCGGCGGCATGGGCATCGCGCTCGGCTGCGTCATCGGCTTTGCCATCCTGCATTTCCGCGCCGGCATCGTCGCCACCGTTGGCAGCCTGACCGGCACCAATTTGTGGGACCCTTCGGTGCGCTATCTGACGGAATTGCCGAGCAAGACCGATCCGGTGCAGGTCGTCGGCATCGTGGCGCTAGCGTTGTTGATGAGTTTTCTCGCCACCATCTACCCAGCTTGGAAGGCAGCAAGCACCGACCCCGTGCAGGTGCTGCGGTATGAGTGAGCCTGTCCTAAAGGTTGAAAACCTGCGCCGCAGCTTTACCCAGGGCGCATCGACGATCGAAGTGCTGCGCGGCGTCGATCTCGAAGTCCGTCCGGGCGAGATCGTTGCATTGCTGGGGCCATCCGGCTCGGGCAAATCGACATTGCTGCAAGCCGTTGGCCTTCTCGAGGGCGGATTTCAGGGCAGCATCAGCATCGCCGGCGAACGTGTCGAGGCGCTCGACAACGCCGGGCGAACCCGGGTGCGGCGCGACCGGCTCGGCTTCGTCTACCAGTTTCACCACCTTCTTCCCGATTTCAGTGCCCGCGAAAATGTCATGCTGGCGGGACTGGTGGCGGGGAGGACAAATGCCGACGCGACCGCGCGTGCCGACGGCCTTCTCACCGATCTTGGCCTCGGCGCGCGGCTTAGCCACCGCCCGTCGCAGCTCTCCGGCGGCGAGCAGCAGCGCGTCGCCGTGGCGCGGGCGCTCGCCAACGCCCCGGTGCTGGTGCTGGCGGACGAACCGACCGGCAACCTTGACGAAGCCACGGCGCAAAAGGTGCTCGGCGAATTCCTGCGGCTGGTACGAGGGCAGGGTTCGGCGGCGCTGTTGGCGACGCACAATATCGCGCTGGCCCAGGCCGTCGATCGCGTGGTGACACTGCACGAGGGGCGATTGGCGGCGGGGTGAGCACGTTGTATTTCCGCAATTTCAATCCCAATTCAGCGTTTTCCGATAGTCGCTTATATATTGTACCGACAGAAATATTTTTTGGATTAATAATCAGGTGTGTCTTTAACGCCATTTTGAATACGATTTAAATCGAGGCGCCGTCTTGTAATGCCCAAGCAGCCAATGAAACTTTTTTGTGGTATTTTGACTTACATGGTAGTCGGGTGCTGGTTTTGGTGGGGATTCTTCGAAAACGGTCTTGAAGGTAATCCGACAAGTCCAGTCATACAGAATGGATTGGTCATTCCATATCATGCTAAGCGAGCAGTAGTTTACGTAACACAGGGCGATCTGAATGAGATCAGCGCATTGCACGCCGGTATTTTATTTTTTTGCCTTTTTTGCGTTCTTAACATGGCTGCTATATACCTATTTCGAGATCGATTGACTGGCTGGCTCGATGGCGGTGCTATAGCCTGAGCGTGACAGAAGTCGCACGCTTTCAGACCAGCAAATCAACCGTGGATAACTGCGTCACACGGGCTTTCGCAGCGGCACTGAAAGCCCCATCATAATCCAATGCCAACCACCGCCGCCCATGCCGGATTCGTCCACCTCCGCCTGCAGTCCGCCTATTCGATGCTCGAGGGTGCGATCCAGCCCGAGGATCTGGCCAAGGCGTGCCGCAAGGCCGGGTTTCCGGCCGGCGCGCTGGTCGATCGTGGCAACATGTTCGCGGCGATGGACTTTTCCTATGCTGCAAAGGAAGCCGGGGTGCAGCCGATCATCGGTGCGCTTGTCGCCATCGAGCGGCCGGGGTCGCGGACGGCACTGACCCGACCGGTCTATGACTGGCTGCCGCTGCTGGCACAGGACGCTGCGGGCTATGCCAATCTCATCGCGCTGGTCAGTGATGCTCATCTCGAGTCGGACCCGGCGGACGAACCTCATGTCAGCCTCGACAGCCTCGCCGGACGCACCGAGGGGCTGATTGCGCTGACCGGCGGCGCCGATGGCGCGCTGGCGCGGCTGCTCGCCGAAAGCCAGCCGATCGAAGCCTACGCCACCACGCTGATTGCGCTGTTTCCCGGGCGGCTTTATGTCGAGATCAGCCGTTCCGGCGATGGCATCGAGGCGCGCTCCGAGGCCGGACTGCTGGCTCTTGCCGCCGCCCAAAACCTGCCGATCGTGGCAACGAACCCGGTCAAGTTCCTCGAATCGCGTACCCATCTGGCGCACGATGCACTGCTGTGCATTGCCGATTCGGCCTATGTCGAAGCCGAGGAGCGCCGTCGATCGAACCCCGAGCACAGGCTGAAATCGGCAGCCGAGATGCGCGAAACGTTCGACGACCTGCCCGAGGCGCTCGCCAATACGCTTGTCATCGCGCAGCGTTGCGCCATCGCCGCACCGAGCCGCAAGCCAATCCTGCCGCGCATGGCGACCGATGGCGAATCCGAGGATCCGGCGCTGGTCGCCGCCGCCGAAGCCGGTCTCGACAGGCGCCTCGCGATCCTCGGCATCGAGGGCGACGCGGCCCAGCCGTATCGCGACCGGCTGGCGTTCGAGCTTGGCGTCATCAACGCCATGGGGTTTCCCGGCTATTTTCTCATCGTTGCCGATTTCATCGCCTGGGCAAAGGCGCAGGGTATCCCCGTCGGGCCCGGACGCGGTTCCGGCGCCGGCTCGGTTGTCGCCTGGGCGCTGACCATTACCGATCTCGATCCGCTGGAGCACGGGCTGCTGTTCGAACGCTTCCTCAACCCCGACCGCGTGTCGATGCCCGATTTCGATATCGATTTCTGCGAAACCCGGCGCGTCGAGGTCATCAAATACGTCCAGCAACGCTATGGCCGCGACCAGGTCGCGCAGATCATCACCTTCGGCAAGATGAAGGCGCGTGCCGTGCTCAAGGATGTCGGGCGGGTGCTGCAAGTGCCCTATGGCCAGACCGACAGGCTGTCGAAGCTCGTGCCGAGCCATCCGACCGACCCCTGGACGCTGGCGCGCACCCTCGGCATCGGCAAGGACAAGGATGGCAAGCGATATCCCGGCCTGCCCGAATTCATCGCCGAACGCGACCGCGACCCCAAGGTGGCGCGACTGATCGAGATCGCTCTCGAGCTGGAGGGGCTGCCGCGGCACAGTTCGACGCATGCCGCCGGCGTCGTCATCGGCGATCGCCCGCTCAACCAGCTGGTGCCGCTCTATCGCGACCCGCGTTCCGACATGCCGGTGACCCAGTTCGAAATGAAGGCGGTCGAAAAGGCCGGCCTCGTCAAGTTCGACTTTCTCGGGCTGAAGACGCTGTCGGTGCTCGACCGGGCGCAAAAGCTGCTCGAAAAACGCGGCGTCAACGTCGATTGGTTGGCGCTGCCGCTTGACGATCCGGCGGTCTATGCGCTGCTGGCGCGTGCCGATACCGTCGGGGTCTTCCAGTTCGAATCGGAAGGCATGCGGCGGGCGCTGACGCAGGTGCGGCCCGATTGCTTCGCCGATATCGTCGCACTAGGCGCGCTGTACCGACCGGGCCCAATGGACAATATCCCGAGCTTTGCCAACCGCAAGCACAAGCGCGAGGCGGTCGAGCTCCTCCATCCGACGATGGAGCCGATCCTCAACGAAACCTATGGCATTATCGTCTACCAGGAACAGGTGATGCAGATTGCCCGGACGCTGGCGGGCTACAGCCTTGGAGAAGCCGACCTGTTGCGCCGCGCCATGGGCAAGAAGATCCACGCCGAGATGGTGGCGCAGAAGGAACGCTTTGCCGAAGGCGCGGCGGCTCAGAACATCGACAAAAAGACTGCGGCAGCGATTTTCGACCTGGTCCTCAAGTTCGCCAACTATGGCTTCAACAAGTCGCATGCCGCCGCCTATGCGTTGGTCAGCTACCAGACGGCGTGGCTCAAGGCCCATTATCCGGTCGAATTCTTCGCGGCCTCGATGGCGTATGACATCACCAACACCGACCGGTTGGCGGCGTTCACCGAGGATGCACGGCGCTGTGGGGTGATGGTGCTGCCTCCCTGCATCAACCGCTCGCAGGCCGATTTCAGCGTCGAGCCGGCACCCAATGGCGAGTTGGCGGTGCGCTATGCCCTGGCGGCGCTGAAGAATGTCGGCGAGCGAGCCATGGAGGTCGTGGTCGAGGGGCGCGGGCAGGGTTATGCAGCATTGCCGGACTTTTCGGCACGGGTTGACCCCAAGCTGCTCAACAAGCGCCAACTGGAGAGCCTGATCGCGGCAGGCTGTTTTGATGCTATCGAACCCAACCGCGCCGGGGTCCATATGCTTGCCGAGGCCATCCTCGGCACCGCGCAGGCCGCAGCCGAGGCGCGCGAGTCGGCGCAGACCGCCTTGTTCGGTGAAAGTACCGACCAGGGGCTGGCGATGCTCGTCCCCAACGCGACGTGGAGCCTGGCCGAGACGATGGCGCAGGAAAAGGAGGCATTCGGCTTTTATTTCTCCGGACACCCGGTGGAGGCCTGGCGTCCCGTGCTCGATGCGCAGGGCGTAAAAAGCTTTTCCGAAGTCATGGATATGCCTGCACCCGCGGGCGGTGGTCGACAGAGCATCACGATGGCCGGGCTTGTCGAGGATATCAAATGGCGCACGCCGATGAGTGGCAAGGGCAATCGCTACCTGCTGGTGACACTGTCCGACCGGACCGGGCAATATGTCGCCAGCTGCTTTGAAGCGGAAACACAGGAACGCCTCGAAGCAATCGCCAGGGATGCGCCGTCGGTGCTTGTCCACGGCGAGTTGCAGTGGCGCGAGGGCGAGGATACGCCCCGTATCGGGGTGCGCGCCATAACCCTGCTGTCCGAAATGGCGCGGCGTGCGCGGGGGCGGCTGGTTGTCAACCTGTCGAACCCGGCGGATGCGATGCAGTTGGCAAATCTGGTCGCACCGGCGCGCGGTAACGGTCGCGGTGAACTGGTCGCATCGGTCGTCACCGAAGCCGGCGTCGCACGGTTGACCCTGGGCCGGGACTATCTGCTCGACGCCGACATGATGGCGCTGGTGGCGCAGACCTTCGGCCCCGATCGTGTCCTTGCCGAAGCGATCGACCCGCCGAAGCTCGCGCTGGTGGGTTAGGTCCGGGTCAGCGACCTGCCGTTACCGTCTCATCGTCAAGGACCGGGACCGATGGCAGCGCCTGGACCGGGCGCGGTTGCAACTTGACGCCCGAAGCCCCCGGCATTCCCGGAAATTTCGGCCAAAGTCCGGCTGCAAGTGCGTCCATGCTAGCCGGCTTCACCCCGTCGCGGAGCTGGTACATCCAGTAATTGCGTAGCACCACTTCGACATAGTGGCGGGTTTCCTTGAATGGGATCGATTCGATGAACAGCAGCGGGTCGCCGCGGTCATCAAGGCTGGCGTTCCAGCGCTGCACCGAGCCCGGCCCGGCGTTGTAGGCCGCCACCACCTTCGGCAAAAGGCCCTGGGTGTACGAAGTGTCACGCAGCGCCTCGAGGTAGGTCTGGCCTACCTCGATATTGAAAGACGGGTCGGCGAGTGTGCTTGCAGGTCCGGGCGGTGCGCCGCTGGCGACCGCCGCCGCCGCCATTTCATTGGCCACCTGCCGTGCCGTGGCGGGCATCAACTGCATTACGCCCTTGGCACCGGCGCGCGACGTCGCCGTGGTGACAAAGGTCGATTCCTGCAGGGCATGGGCAAAGACAAGGCCCTTGTCGACGCGCCATCCGCGCGCCGGCACCCAGTCCGGCGCCGGGAAACGCGCCGACAGCGGTGCCTCGATGCCCACGGGCGGCCGGACCGCGAGTTGATACTGTGTCGCTGGCAACCCGAGGCGCGCGGCGAGACGAAGCAACGCCGGATAATCGGCTTCCGGCGCGGTTTGGGCGAGGTAACGCAGTTCGCGGTCGCCTAGACCGATCTGGCCGATTTCGATGAGTGCGGCGGCGCGTTTTGCCCCCGCGACTGTTTTGAGATGGTTCCAGTCAGCCGTGATGAAATCGGGCTCGGCCCAATCCTGCACGGGCGCGAGACCCAGCGCACGCCGGGCGAGCAAGCCATAAAAGCTGTTGGGGACCCTTGCAGCGACTTCCAGCCGATCGGCAACAAGGTCGGCGCGGCCGGCGGCGAGATGTGCACGGCTGGCCCAGTAGGCGGCAGCGGAGGCAAGATCACCGGCCGGGAATTTCCCCGCCACGGCATCGAACGCCAGCGCTGCCGCGGCATAGTCGCCGGTGCGAAAGGCCGCCAGGCCGGTCGTCCACGCACCGAGCGCCGCCCATTGGCCGCTGCCCTTTGCCGCTTCCAGGGCCATGCGGCTGGCAGCGATATTGTCGTTCTGGCCATAGTAGCTCCAGGCGATGCGCTGTGCCCATTCGGACCGAGCCGCCGGAGACAGCGAGCCTGCGGCATCCCGCCAGCGGCTTTCCGCATCGGCATTGCGATCAACCGCAAGCAGCGGCTTCAACGTCGCGATCGTGCTGGCATCGGCCGGACCGGCGTCCGGACGCGAGGTCGAATAGCCGGCGGTGCGGAACGCACGCAGCGTCGGTAGCAAGGGCAATGGCGCAGTGTCGGCGCCCGGCATCTTCGCGGCAATCTGGACGAGACGCTGTGCCTGCGGCAGATCGGCGTTGGCGGTAAGCCATTGCGCCAGCTCGGCACGAGTCATGCGGCCGGCGCCGCGATTGATCAATATCTGGGCGCGAGCCGATTCCGTCAGCAGGCCCGGTCCGACGGCAGCCAGGCCGGCTTCGGCAGCGCTGAACCGCCCGGCATCGATATCGAGAAAGATCTTGCGATACGCCGCGCGGTCCGCCGATGACAGCTGCGGCGGCACGGCGCGCTGCCTTGCCGTGATGCCGTCACGTTCGGCTGTGACGGTAATTGCGCCGTTTTCAGGCGCCGCATCGCCGGCGATACTGGCCATGGCACCGCCTGGCGAAACTATCGAGGCGAAGGACGCTGCTGCCAGCCAAAAGGACAGGCGCATCACTGGCGAGCCTTTGCCACACGACGCTCGCCCTCGCCCGCGCGCTGGACTTGCTCCTGCCGTGCGCATCATCGCGGCATCCTTTGCGCAAAAGCCTGCAGATCGGCCCATGCGAGGCGTTTGAGTTCGGGTTGGGTCAGCAGGACGCGCGGGTGAAACGTCGCCAGCAGCGGAACATTGTCAACGGAGGCCCAACGCCCGCGCATGGAATTAATGCCGCGTGCCGGCATGAGGTCACCGGCGAGGGCCGCTGCGTTTCCACCGAGGGCGAGCAGCAGTGATGGTTGCGCCAGTTGCAGCGCGCGGGCGACAAAGGGTGAATATGCGGCAATCTCGTCCGGACGCGGTGCGCGCCCACCGGGAAGCGGCCATGCCAGCAGGTGCAGGAGGCCATGGTCTGCAGCACCGATGCCGATGGCGCCCAGCATCCGGGCGCGCAGTCTGGCGGCGGGGCTGTCATCCGGCTCGGGCTGGTCGGCGATAATGAGGATACCGCCTGGCCTTGCGTTGACCAGCAGCGCCGGTGGCTGTTGCTGCCGCAAGGGGTGGTCATAACGCATCACCGCCAAATCGAGCGCCGACAGACTGTCGGCGCCCGCTGCAAGTGACACGGCCTCGCCGACAGGGGCAGGCGCAGCGACCGCTGCCCTGCTGATGACCGGGATGGCGATATTGACGGCGGCACGAACCGGTTCGGCTCGCTCCGTCAGCCAGTTGCGCGGCGCTTCCTCGACAAGCGTGTCGGCGCCGGCTGCAACCAGCCATGCCAGCGCCGACACGGAATTTTCCCCGTCCGGGTGGTGGACATGCGTTGCCATGGCGTCATGATGCGACCGCGCAGGCTCTGGTCAAGCCGCGGCGGCTTCCGTATCTGGTGAATCATGGCAAAGCCGCGACGTGTCGTGCGAACGACACCGTAGCGCGGTGTGCGTTGGGGAAGACAAAGGCGAAACGAATGACCGACCGTGAATCAATGCCCTACGATATCGTCATCGTCGGCGGCGGCCCTGCAGGGCTTTCCGCGGCGATCCGGGCGAAGCAGGAAGCTGCCGCCAAGGGTCTTGAACTCAGTGTCTGCATTCTGGAAAAAGGCTCCGAGATTGGCGCGCACATCCTGTCCGGCGCGGTTGTCGATCCGCGCGCGCTCGATGAACTTCTGCCGAACTGGCGCGACCTCGACAGCCCGATGACCGTCCCGGTAGTGGAAAATCACCACTGGATACTGACGGAGGCCAAGCAGCATGATTTCCCGCATGGGTTGATGCCGCCCTTCATGAACAACAAGGGTTGCTACACGGTCAGCCTGGGCAATCTCTGCCGCTGGCTGGCCGGCCAGGCCGAAGCGCTCGGCGTCGAGATTTTTCCGGGCTTTGCTGCTGCCGAGATTCTGTGGAACGACGATGGATCGGTCAAGGGTGTTGCCACCGGCGACATGGGCATTGCCAAGGACGGTACGCGCAAGGCTTCGTGGCAGCCCGGCCTCGAACTCCATGCCAAATACACCTTTTTTGCCGAAGGAGTGCGTGGTCACCTGTCGAAGCAACTCATCAAGCATTTCACGCTCGACAAGGATAGCCAGCCGCAGGTCTATGGCATCGGAATCAAGGAGTTGTGGGACATTCTTCCGGAAAAGCACGTTGCCGGGCGCGTGATCCACACCCAAGGCTGGCCGTTGAGCGACGCCAATGGCGGCGGTTTCATCTACCATCAGGCAAACAACCAGGTCGCGCTCGGCTTCGTCACCTGGCTCAACTATTCCAATCCCTATCTGTCGCCTTTCGACGAGATGCAGCGCTGGAAGACGCATCCGGCCATAAAGGCGATCCTCGAAGGCGGCCGCCGTGTGTCATACGGCGCCCGTGCCATCAACGACGGCGGCTGGCAGTCGGTGCCGAAGCTGACCTTCCCGGGGGGCGCGCTGATCGGCTGCTCGGCAGGCTTCGTCAACGTGCCGCGCATCAAGGGCAGCCACACCGCGATGAAGACCGGGATGATGGCGGCGGAAGCCGCTGTGGAGGCGATCGCCAGCCAGCGCGGCAATGACGAACTGGTGGCCTATGGCGCGGCCTACAAGAAAAGCTGGGTGTTCGAGGAGTTGCGCATGGTTCGCAACACGCTGCCGGCCGTGGAGAAGTTCGGCAACCTGATCGGCACCGGCATTGCCGGCGTGACAATGTGGGCGGAATATCTCGGGTACGCGATGCCGTTCACGCTTGGACATCACAAGGACAACGAAAGCCTGAAGAAGAAGGATGCGGTCAAGCCGATCGTCTATCCCAAGCCAGATGGCGTCATCAGCTTCGACAAGCTTACCAGCGTATTCCTGTCCAACACCAACCATGAGGAAGACCAGCCGGTCCACCTGACGTTGAAGGACCCGGATGTTCCGATCTCGTACAATCTGCCGATGTATGACGAGCCGGCGCAACGCTATTGCCCTGCCGGGGTGTATGAAGTCGTGGGTGCCGATACCGACGCGCCGCGTTTCCAGATCAACGCGCAGAACTGCGTGCACTGCAAGACCTGCGATATCAAGGATCCAACTCAGAATATCACCTGGGTGGTTCCCGAAGGCGGTGGCGGCCCGAATTATCCCAATATGTGACACGCGGGCAGGCAGTTGCCGTGCCCGCGCTGCCGGCACGGCCATCCTCGCAGGTCGCGGCCAGCCGCAGCACGGGTATTCCCCAGGCCTTGGGTCGCACCTTTCTCATGCCACCCCCTCGACACGCCCCTGCAACCACGCCAGACTCGCAATCATGCCAAACCTTCGCCTGACTGTTCTGGTCCTTGCCGCCGCTACCGCGTTGGCGCCGCCCGCCTACGCCAAGACCACCGAGCCGGCGGCTGAATCCGCCTTGAGGGGTTATGTCCTCGGCCGTTATGCCTATGCCGACGACGCGCTCGAACGCTCGGCGCGCTATTTCGATCAGGCCCGGCAACTCGATCCTGCCGCGCCGGTACTCACCCGCCGCGCCTTTGACCTTGCGGTGGCAGCCGGCGATTTCGCGCGTGCGGCGGTGTTGGCGCCAACGATGGCTGCAGCGGAACAAAGCGACCCGGATGTGGTCATGGTGCGCCTCGCCGACGCGATTGCACGCCGCGATTGGAAAGCCGCCGAAGTGTTGCGCCCCGGGCTCAGTACAGCCGGATATTCCGCCGTCGTCGGTCCGATCGTCGATGCCTGGCTACAGTTTGGCCGCGGCCGCACGGATGCGGCACTGGCCGCCCTGGAGCCCGCCAATTTCAACGGCTTTGCGCGTTCCTACGTCCAGGAACAGCGTGCCCATATGCTGGCGGCGGCCGGGCGCTGGCAGGATGCGTCCGACGCCTACGCCAATTTGCTGACCGCAACGAGCAGTGGCGGCGCCTTCCTGCGCGCGGCCGAGGCCGATGCACGGGCGATGGCCGGCGACAAGGTTGGGGCCGCAAAACTGCTCGTCGGCGAAGAACCACCGATCGCTGCAGCGCGGACCCGCCTCACCGAAAATAAACGCATCGGCGGACTTGCGCCCGATCCGCGGCGCGGCATCGCCTGGCTGTCGGTACGATTGGCTGCGGACCTGTCACGTGACAAGCCGGTTGCATTGTCCGTCCTGTTTGCACGCATGGCGAGCTTCCTGGCGCCGGATGTTTCGGCAACATGGCTGGTTTCAGGCGATGTGCTGGCGCGCAGTGACCAGCGTGATGCAGCGCTTGAGGCCTATTCGCACATACCCGACGGAGATGCCCTTGCGGCGACGGCACGGGTACGTCGTGCCGAAGTGCTCGAAGCGCTCGACCGGGGTGCGGAAGCGGGGGTGCTGCTGACGGCGCGCACCGCAGCCGCCGATGCGGACGCCGATGATTGGACACGCCTCGGCGATTGGCACCGCCGCGCCGAGCGCTTCCCCCAGGCGATCGCCGCCTATTCAAGGGCCATCGCATTGAGCTCCGGCGGCGACACCGCAAACTGGGGCCTCTGGTTCCTGCGCGGCAGCATGGAGGAGCGGGCAAACCAATGGCCTGCAGCGGAGGTGGACCTGCGCGAGGCGCTGCGGCGTTCACCCGATGAGCCGATCGTGCTGAACTATCTCGGCTATTCGCTGCTCGATCGGGCCACCGCGACAGCCGAGGCCGCGACCTTGATCGAGAGGGCCGCCAAATTGCGTCCAGGTGACGGTGGTATCATCGATTCGCTTGGCTGGAGCCAGTTTCGCCAGGGCAGATATGCCGATGCGGTGACGACACTTGAGCGAGCAGCGACGCTCGAGCCGACCGATCCGACCGTCACCGAGCACCTGGGCGATGCCTATTGGCGCACCGGCCGCCGCATCGAGGCTCGCTTCAAATGGCGGGCCGCAAGCGACCTCGACCCGAGCGCTGCGCAAAAGACCGCCTTGCGTGCCAAGCTCGATTACGGCCTCGATGCCGCATTGGCGATGGCGGTGCCCAAATAGCCCCGCCGCGTTCCCCGCAATGTTGACCGAATTTGCCCCCGCCAAGCTGAACCTGGCGCTGCACCTGCGGCGGCGGCGGGCGGATGGCTACCACGACCTCGAGACTGTTTTCGCCTTTACCGAGTTTGGCGATACGCTTGACGCGGTGCCCGGCGAGGGCCTGTCATTGACAGTGACCGGGCCGTTTGCCGATGCTGCGGGGCAGGGCGGGGAAAATCTCGTGTTGCGGGCGGCGCGCGCCCTGGCCGGTGCGGCTGGTGTCGCGGCGGACGCCGTGCTGACGCTCGACAAGCATATCCCCGTTGCTGCCGGCCTCGGCGGTGGTTCCGCCGATGCGGCAGCCACACTGCGATTGCTCAACCAGATGTGGGGAATCGGCTGGCCATCGGAGCGCTTGATCGCGCTGGCGGCGGAGCTTGGTGCCGATGTTCCGGCCTGCGTTGCAGCGCGCACCTGCTTTGGCACGGGGTCCGGGGATATTCTGGCGACGTGGCCAAAAACACTTACCGGCACTGCGGTTCTCCTGGTCAATCCGCGCGTGCCGTTGCCAACGCCCCCGGTATTTGCCGGCTGGGATGGTGTGGACCGCGGCGGTATCGCCAGCGGGGCAGCGTTGGCGGACCTGCGCAACGACATGACTGCCGCTGCGGTCCATATCGCCCCGGTCGTTGCCGATGTCCTTGCAGCCCTGGGCGATACCAGGGGGGTCACTCTCGCCCGGATGAGCGGCTCGGGAGCGACGTGCCTGGGGCTGTACGAAAGTTCCGATGCCTGTGCAGCCGCCGGCGCTGTATTGGCCCAGCGGGGATGGTGGACCGAGGCGACTCGGCTGCTCTGAGCCGCAGCTAATACGAATGCTGCGCTGCAACATTTCCGCTTGACGCCGATTTTATCGGGGCGCACCACTGCCGCGTCGATGGACGCTGCGCCGCACCAAAGTATTTTGATTGCCACTCAGTTTTCCGCTTGACGAACTTCTGAGTGTTACTTAAAGCTCCACTCAGTTGAACTGAGTAGCACTCAACCGGGCAGGTTCGCCCAGATGGACAGGAGAAGTTACATGAACGTTCGCTTCCTCATCGCCGCCCCCGTCGCACTCTTCGTCAGCGCGGCCTTCATCGGCGCCGCCACCCCGGCTTTCGCTGCCGATGCCACCTGCGCCAGCGCCCCAGCCCGCATCCGCACGATTGCCGCCTCCGCCCAGCCCGACCAGGCACGCAAGGCGCTCGGCCTGGTGAGCCTTGGTGAAAAGCTCTGCGCTGAAGGCGGCCGCTTTGAAGCCGGCAAGAAGTTTTCGGCTGCAGCCAAGGTTCTCGGCACCGATATGGCCGCTCTCCAGAGCGCGGCACCGACTGCACAGTAATTTTTTAGGCGTTCCCCGATCCTGCCCAGGATCGTGTCCTCAAGGGCCGATGTGCAAGCGTCGGCCCTTTTTCTTTGCGCCGCACAATCACGCCTTTTAGAAGGTCTGATGTCTGACAGGGGGGGGCGATTGGACGACCATCTTCGACTCGTAATTCAGGACGGCGTGGCACGCGTGCTCATCGACCGGCCTGACAAGCGCAATGCCATGAGCCAAGCGATGTGGGAGGCATTTCCCAAGCTTGTGGACGCAGCCACGGCCGATGCGCGCGTGCGCTTGCTTGTGGTTGGTTCCGCCAACGCCGGACATTTTTGCGCCGGCGCCGACATCGGTGAGTTCGCCACCATGTCCTCCGACCCAAGCTGGCGCGCGCGCAACCAGGCTGCCATCCGTGCCACCCAGATTACCCTGGCGCGCGCGCCGATGCCCACGGTCGCGATGATCGATGGCGATTGCGTCGGGGGCGGGTGCGGGATCGCGCTGGCGTGCGACATGCGGATCGCTTCTCCTCGGTCGCGCTTTGGGATCACGCCGGCCAAGCTCGGCCTGGTTTACCCTTTGCATGATACAAAGCTGCTGACCGGCCTGGTCGGCCCGGCACAGGCGCGCAGGTTGCTTTATACCGCCATGCTGATCGACGCCGCCGAGGCTCTGCGCATCGGGCTGGTCGAGGAGGTCGCGGACGGGCTTGTCGCCGCCGTCGAGGCTTTCGCGGCTGCCGTCATCGCCGCATCGCCACATAGCCAGCGGGCCAGCAAGGCGATTATCCGGCGCATCCTCGATGGCATCAACGATGACGATGCCCAGTCCGAAGGGGATTTTGCCGCGGCATTCACCGGCCCGGACTTTGCCGAAGGCGTTTCCGCCTTCATGACGAAGCGCAAGCCAGTGTTCAGCCCCCGATGATTCCGTTTCGCTTTCATCCCGGGTCGCCCGACGGTGCATCGGTCCTCGTCATCGCCGATCACGCGTCCAACGCCGTACCTCCTGGCGTCCATCTCGGGGTGCCGTTGCGGGTAATGCTTGATCATGTTGCAGTCGATATCGGCGCAGGCCCCGTGGCTTTGGCGCTCGGTCAGGCGCTTGGTGCCGGGGTCTTCCTCGCCAACGCTTCGCGCCTGGTGGTCGACCTCAATCGGGAGCCGGACTCGCCCGGGTTGGTACCGCAACACAGCGATGGCATCGCCATTCCCGGCAATCATTCGCTGAGCGCAGGCCAAATGGCGCGTCGCCTGGCGTGGCACCGAGACTATCATGAAACGCTGGCCGCGACGATCGCGCGGCTGCAACCGCGTATGCTCGTCAGTGTCCACAGCTTCACGCCCAGCCTCGCCAGCCGCCCCCAGGAAGCCCGCCCATGGCCGATCGGCATCCTCTATAACCACGATGCACGACTTGCGACGTCCGCACTGGCTTGGCTCAATAGCCGTGACATCAATGCCGGCGACAATCAGCCCTATTCCGGCCGAGACCTCAATTATACAATGAACCGTCACGCCGAAGCCACTGGTTTACCTTACTTGGGTATTGAACTGCGCCAGGATCAGGTTGGCGATCCGGGCGGCGTCGGCATTTGGGCGGCGATCCTTGCGGCCCTCGTTTCCGATCTGGGTAACGATATCGTCTGACCCGGCCCCGAGTGTCTGCACGATTGATTTGCGGGGAATCGGCGATATTGGCGCGCCCATGCTTGACGTGCCGGGCAACGCTTCGCATGACCGACGCGAAACAAAGGAATGCCTGTGAGCCGCTTCGACAAATCGCGTTTGCCCAGCCGTCATGTTTCCGTCGGCCCCGAGCGCGCGCCGCACCGCAGCTATTATTACGCCATGGGCCTGAGCGAGGAAGAAATCGGCCGCCCCTTTGTCGGCATCGCGTCGGCTGGCAACGACAGTGCTCCGTGCAATACGACGCTCGACGCCCAGGCCGATGTGGCGCGGATCGGTGTCAATGAAGCCGGCGGAATGCCGCGGCGCTTCAACACGATCACCGTGACCGATGGTATTGCAATGGGCCATCAGGGGATGAAGTCTTCACTGGTCAGCCGTGAAGTGATTGCCGACTCGGTTGAGCTATCGGTCAGAGGCCATTGTTATGATGGGCTTATAGGCTTTGCCGGCTGTGACAAGTCTTTGCCGGGAATGATGATGTCGATGTTGCGGCTCAATGTGCCGAGCATCTTCGTCTATGGCGGATCGATCTTGCCTGGTCGCTTCGAGGAACACGACGTGACGGTCGTCGATGTATTTGAAGCTGTTGGTGGATTTTCGGCGGGGACGTGTCCCTTGGCGCGTCTCAGCGCGCTTGAAAAGGTCGCATGTCCCGGGCACGGAGCCTGTGGTGGCCAGTTCACCGCCAACACCATGGCGTGCGTCGGCGAGGCGATCGGCCTCTCCCTGCCCAACAGCAACATGACGCCGGCACCATATGCGAGCCGCGCCGACATTGCGGTGGCTGCGGGGCGCCAGATCATGACCCTGATCGAACGCAATATCCGGCCGCGCGATATCTGTACGCGCGACGCCTTCGAAAACGCCGCACGCATCGTTGCCGCCACGGGAGGCTCGACGAACGGCGCACTCCACCTGCCGGCAATGGCCAGCGAAGCCGGCATAAAGTTCGACTTGTTCGATGTTGCAGAGGTATTCAAATCAACGCCGTACATCGCGGATTTGAAGCCCGGCGGCAAGTATGTGGCCCGCGATATGCATGATGCCGGCGGCGTATACATGCTGATGAAGACCTTGCTCGATGCCGGGTTGCTTCACGGCAATTGCATGACGGTCACCTGCAAGACACTTGGTGAAAACCTCGAGGAGATTACCTGGAACCCCGATCAGAAGGTGATCTATCCGGCAAGTGCGCCGCTATCGCCGACGGGCGGCGTTGTTGGCCTGCGGGGCTCGCTTGCTCCCGATGGCGCCATCGTCAAGGTGGCCGGGATGGCGCGCCTGCAGTTCAGCGGCCCCGCGCAGGTCTTCGATTGCGAGGAGGACTGTTTCGCTGCGGTCGAGGCGCGCCAGATCGCCAGGGGTAGTGTGGTTGTCATCCGCTATGAAGGCCCCAAGGGCGGTCCCGGGATGCGGGAAATGCTGTCCACGACAGCGGCACTCTATGGGCAGGGCCTGGGTGAGCATGTTGCCTTGATCACCGACGGGCGTTTTTCGGGGGCAACCAGGGGGTTCTGCATCGGTCACGTCGGGCCGGAAGCAGCGGATTGCGGGCCGATTGCCCTTGTGGAAAACGGCGACATCATCAGCATCGATGCAGCCACGGGCACGATCGAGCTCGAAGTTGGCGATACGATCCTTGAGGAACGCCGGTCTGCATGGCGTCCGCGCTTGAACGATTATCAATCGGGTGCGCTATGGCGTTATTCCCAGAACGTCGGGCCGGCCCGGCTCGGCGCGCTCACCCATCCCGGTGCACGCGCAGAAACGCATGTCTTTGCCGATATCTGACCTTAGGTCCGGCGCCAGCGTGTATGCTTGCGCGGTGCGTTCGCGGTGGGTGGTGCCGGCTGCGGCGCAGGCGTGGATGATGCGGTTGTCTCGGGCGGCACCATCTGCGGCGGCATCATCTGCGCAGGAGATTCACCCTTGGGCGTGCCGATCGCGCTCCACAGCGGTTCGCCACGGCCATCCCGGGGGACTTCGCCGATTGTACCGGGGCGATTGGAGCGCTCCACGTACAGGGGAGAAGGCGCACACGCTGCCACCGCGAGACAGATACCAATCGCCGCGAAATTTATGAATTTTAAGTACACCATATATTCGACGGCTTGATACACGGACCTGTAATGATAACAAGCCGCCCATGCTGATCCTGCCGCCATCGGCACCGGTTTTGACGCCGGATACGATGCGCCGCGCCGAATCTGCGACGATTTCATCCGGCGTGCCGGCCCTGCTGCTGATGGAACGGGCCGCGGCAGCGGCGGCGATGATGATCGGGCGTTTTGCGCCCGGTCGCCCCATCCTTGTGCTCTGCGGTCCGGGCAACAACGGCGGCGACGGTTATGGCGTTGCCGCATTGCTGGCGGCGGCGGGACACAGGGTTCGTGTTGCGTCGGCCAGCCCTGCCCGAAGCGAGCCGGCGCTCGCCATGGCTGCACGCTGGACAGCGCCGGTGGAGGCCTTGGCCGACTGCGCGCCGGCGCCAATCATCGTCGACGCGCTTTACGGTACCGGACTTTCCCGTGCCTTGCCTGACGATATCCAGGCGGCGCTCGACAGGTGCCGCAAAGCGAAAGCCACCGTGATTGCCCTCGATATTCCGAGCGGCATCGATGCGCGCAATGGCGATGCCCTAGGTCGGCCGTTGGCGGCAGAGCTAACGATCGCGTTTGGCGCGTTGAAGCGCGGCCATGTTCTTGGGGCCGGCGCCGCGCTGTCGGGCCGGATCGTGATTGCTGATATCGGCCTTGGCGAGCATGTCGCCAACCTGCACCTTGTGCCGCCTCC
Source organism: Sphingomonadales bacterium (assembly GCA_025351405.1). Classification (GTDB taxonomy): domain Bacteria; phylum Pseudomonadota; class Alphaproteobacteria; order Sphingomonadales; family Sphingomonadaceae; genus Sandarakinorhabdus. Next base: position 96,884 of record JANXVZ010000037.1, read on the forward strand.
GTTGCGAACCCGTCTTGCACCCGATACCCACAAGTACAAACGCGGCTCGGTGCTGGTGATCGAAGGATCGCCGAACCGTGGAGGGGCTGCGCAGCTGACCGCGCTCGCCGCGTTGCGCGCCGGCGCCGGAGCGGTGACCCTTGTGGGTGAAGGCAATTCGATCCCGGCGAACGCAATCATGCGTCGCAGCGATGCAGAAGGGCTGGCGCTGCTGTTCGATGCCCGCACCACTGCCATCGCCATCGGCCCCGGGCTTGCCGATCATCCACGCAGTCGCGACTGGCTGGCGCGCATCCTCGCAGGGACAATTCCGGCGGTGATCGATGCCGGCGCGCTGGCGCTGATGCCGCCAAGCCACCAGTCGCTGCCAATTGTGCTGACCCCGCATGAGGGCGAATTTGTCCGACTGTTCGGCGCGCCCGGCCCGGATCGGGTGGGGGCAGCCCTTGCCGCGGCAGGCCAGACAGGTGCCGTGGTGGTGCTGAAGGGGCCGCAAACAATAATTGCAGCGCCGGATGGCCAGGCGGCGATCAACACCCACGCAACACCATGGCTGGCTTCGGCAGGTTCTGGCGACGTATTGACCGGGATCATCGCCGCGCTGCTCGGTCAGGGCATGCCGCCGTTCGAAGCGGCATGCGCCGGCACGTGGGTGCATGGCGATGCGGGATTGCGCGGCGGCATCGGCCTGATAGCCGACGATCTGCCGGCGTTGCTACCGCAAGTGCTCGCGGGATTGCGGCCGGCATGAGCGAACCGATCGAGATCGTCCGGCTGGCTGCACGCGGTGACGGTGTCACCACCGATGGCCGCTTCGTGCTTGGGGCGGCGGTGGGCGACCGGGTGATCTTCGGCGGCGCCGCCGTGCAGATCCTCCCCGGCCCCGGCCATGTGGTGCCGGTGTGCCGGCATTTTCCGGACTGTGGTGGTTGCCAGCTTCAACACATCAGCGACGAGGGTTACGCCGAGTTCGCAGTCGATCGTATTGCCAAGGCGCTGGCCGGCGTCGGCATTGTGCCGCAATGGGTTGCGCCGGTTGCCCTGTCGCCGCCCCGTAGCCGACGACGCGCGTCGCTGCGAGCGGTAAAGAAGGCCGGCAAGCTCGCACTCGGTTTCAATGCCGAAGCCAGCCATCGCATCGTCGATATTCAGCAATGTGAAGTGCTGATACCGGAGCTATTTGCCCTTATCGCCCCCTTGCGGATGTTGCTCGGTGCATTGGTGGCGGATGGGCAGGGGGCCGGGGTCACGCTGACATTCAGCGATACCGGCGTGGATGTGCTGTTGTCGAACATCGCGGCCGATACGCTGAAGCGCATCGAAAAACTCACGGATTTTGCTGCTGCGCACGATGTGGCACGGCTGTCGATCGAAGGCCCCTATGGCATCGAGACGATGTTCGAGGCGAGACCGCCGGTGCTGGCAATGGCAGGCGTTCCGGTGCTGTTGCCCCCCGCACCGTTTCTGCAGCCGACCCGCGAGGGCGAGGCCGCACTGGTGGCGGCGGTGCTGTCAGCCGTCGCAGGCGCCTCGCGGGTGGCGGATCTGTTCTGCGGCCTTGGTACCTTTGCCCTGCCGCTGTCGACGCATGCCAAGGTCTTGGGTGTCGATGCGGCGGGTCCCGCAGTTGCCGCGTTGGCCGCAGCGGCGCGCCAGCACGCCCGGACATTGATCACGGCACATCGTGATCTCTTCCGCCGGCCACTGACGGCGGCTGAGCTGGCGCCATTCGATGCCGTTGTGTTCGATCCGCCGCGCGCCGGCGGGCAATCCCAGGCAGCGATGCTTGCTGCCTCAAAAGTTCCCACCGTCGTCGCAGTTTCCTGTAATCCCAGTACCTTTGCCCGCGACGCCAGGACGCTGGTTGAAGGCGGCTACACATTGACGAGATTATGGCCGGTCGCGCAGTTTCGCTGGTCGACCCATGTCGAGCTCGTCGCCGCCTTTGTGCGTCAGGGCGCGTGAAAGCCACCGAACACCGTTAGTGCCGCGTGCAACGTCAGCGCCACCAGCATCAATGAACTGAGCGCAAAGAGTGCAAAGCGGAAGCGGATGATGTTGTTCGTCGCCTGTACGAGGCTGTGGACAACACGCAGGCCTACATAGACCCACGCCAGCAACAGGTTGAAGCCGTACCCGGATTCCGACAGCGCCAGCACGCTGCACACCGCATAGAACAGCGTCGGCTGTTCCATCAGGTGGATATAGTTGTGCGCGGGCCACTGGGCTTCGTCCGCAACAACGCCATCAAGACCGCCGGGCCTGCCGCCGCGGGCCTTTGACAAGTCGATACCGGCCTTTTTGAGCGCCGGCAGCCGTGCCGCGACCGTCCACACCAACATGACCAGCGACCAGGCGATCAACGCCACCACCGGCCCCAGAATAGGACTATGCAATATTTTCCCCCGCGACGAACAGATGTACGCTAGCCCGCGGTGTCATGCCGGGCAATGGGACTTGCCAAAAGCGCCGGCAAGGCGGGAAGCTGTCGGGTGCCGAAAGGACAGGCCATCATGCCGCGGGATTTGCGTGTTACCGCCTATATCGCCGGCGCCGCGCCCTTTGCTCGCCCGATCCTCGAACATATTCGCGACGTCGTGCACCGCGCCTGCCCCGGGATCGACGAAGCAATCAAATGGGGAATGCCTTTCTTCACCTGGAATGGCCAGGCTGTTGCAAATATGGCGGCCTTCAAGGCGCATGCTGCCTTCGGGTTCTGGCGGCGCGAGGTGGCAAATGGCGAGCCTCCGGCAGATGCGATGGGGCAGTTCGGCAAGTTGACCAGCATTGCCGACCTGCCGGCGGAGGCCGAGATTGCGGCGATGGTGGCCCGGGCGATCACGCTGGTCGAGGCGGGCGGCAAGGCTCGTCGCACATTGCCGGGAAGCAAGGCGCCGCTGGTGATGCCCAGCGACCTGCAGACCGCCCTTGATGCGGAGCCGGCCGCAGCATTGCAATTCGCGGCTTTTCCGCCAGGAGCCCGGCGTGAGTATGTGGAATGGGTATTGGAGGCCAAGCAAGCAGCCACTCGCGCCAAGCGCATTGCCACGACCGTCGAACAGTGTGCGGAGGGCAAAAGGCGCAACTGGAAATACGAGAATTGCTGAGCCGCGCTTTGCGCCCTAGGACCGGGCATGCAAACAGGGGATCAGCAAATGGACGAAACCAGGGACAGCAACGGCATGGTTCTGGCCGATGGCGATAATGTGACGGTCATCAAGGATTTGAAGGTCAAGGGCACATCGGTGACGGTAAAGCGCGGCACGCTGGTCAAGGGTATCCGGCTGACGGGAAACCCGGACGAGATCGACTGCAAGCTCGAGAAAGTCAAAGGCCTGGTGTTGCGGACCGAGTTCGTTCGCAAGGCATGACCTGCACCCCCTTCCGTTTGTGGAAAGGGGTGCAGCCCGTCGAACGTTACGCGAACAGCTTGCCCCATGCGCGCTTGGCGCGGTCTTTCCAGAAACCGCGGTGATAGGCATCGGAGGCGAGCAGGGGCATCACCGATCCGGCTTCGGCGAAGACCATCTGCTCGATGCCGGTGTTGACCTTGCCCCAACTGGCGGCTTCCTGCAGCGTCGAGGACGAGCAGGCGCCATCGCGGACGTCGGCAACGGTGATCTGGACGGCGTATTTGTGGACCTGGACGTCATCGTGCCCAAGGATTTCGGCGCAGACGACCGTGTCCTGGATGAAGTTCTTTGGGACGCCGCCGCCGATCATCAGCAGCCCGGTAGTGCCGGCCTTGATCTTGATTTCGGTCAGTTCGCGGAAGTCGGCAATGGCGTCGAGGACCATGTACGGCTTGCCTTCCTTGGCCCGGTCGACCTGGTGCTTGACCAGACCGAAGCCGGCGCTCGAATCGACAAAGGCCGGGCAGAAGATCGGCACGTCATGCTCGTAGGCGAGCTTGACGAGGCTGTTGTCCTTCTTGCCATGTTCGACGAGGTACTTGCCCATTTCGCGGATGAAGGCGCGGCTCGAATAGGCCTTGGGCTCGAGGCTGTTGGCGATTTCGAGGATCGTGTGGTCGCAATCCTGGAGCTGCTCCTCGTCGATATAGGTATCGTAGATGCGATCGATGAGCAGCGAGCGCAGCGTGTCGTCGTCGGGCACTTCCAGCGCCTGGTAATGCTTGTGGCCAAGGCCCTCGAAGAAATCCATGTCGACGATCGAGGCGCCGGTGGCGACAATGCCGTCGATCATGTTGTTGCGCAGCAGCTCGGCATAAAGGTCCATGCAGCCGCCGGCGCTGGTGCTGCCGGCGATGACGAGGAAGATGGTGCAATCGGGATCCGACAGCATCTGGTTGTAGATGGCAGTGGCGCGGGCGAGATCACGCGAGGTGAAGCTCATGTTGGCCATGCCGTCGATGATCGGGCGAGCGTCGAAGCTGCGGATGTCGATATGCTCGACGACCTTGGAGAGCAGCTCGGCCTTGCGTTGTTGGTTGATGACTTGGGTCATGGATGTGCCTCCAGTGGCGTTTCACTGGCCCGACGCTGCAATAGCGCCGCCCGCGGCCGGGTAATTCCGGCGCCGAACGGGTATGTGCCCCGCCGCCGCGTAAGCGACGGGGCGGATTGATCAGCGGATGGCGATAACCTTCGATGGTGACACTTCCGCGTCATCATAGGCGGTATCCATCGGCGCGTCGGTCGCCAGGACCGTCTCCCCCGCGGTGAAGCCGTTGAAACCGGTACGCATCGCCGAACCATAGGCGCCCAGCATTCCCACTTCGATATAATCGCCGGCGGCGATATCGGCGGGAAGGTCGAACGGCCCGCGCATGAAATCCATGTCGTCGCAGGTCGGGCCGTAAAAGCTGAAGCCCATGGTGCGCGTGTGCGATTCGGTTTCCCGTACCAGCTTGACCGGGAACCGCCAGGCGACATGCGCCGCATCGAACAATGCACCATAGGCACCATCGTTGATGTAAAGCACATCGTCCTTGCGGGCTTCGACACGCACCAGCACACTGGCATATTCCGCCGAAAGCGCACGGCCGGGCTCACACCAGAGTTCGGCCGAATAGCTGACGGGAAGGGCCTCGAACCCGCGGCCGATGACATCGAAATAGCCATCGAGCGCGCCGGGCTCCATGCCCGGATAGATCGACGGGAAACCGCCACCGACATCGACGACGTCAACGGTAACCCCGGCACCGACAATGGCAGTCCGTACGAGAGCCAGCGCATCGGCATAGGCCTGCGGGCTCATCGCCTGGCTACCGACGTGGAAGCAGATTCCCAACGCATCGGCAGCCTGGCGCGCAGCCATCAGCAATGGACCCGATTCCTCGGCGGCGATCCCGAACTTGGAAGCAAGACTGAGCTTCGAATGCGACGACGATACGCGCAGGCGCACGCACAGCGTCAAATCTGCGGCGGCGACTCCGTCGCTGCTGGTCGCTTCGACGATCTTGTCCAGCTCGCTCAGCGAATCGAGGCTGAAGGTGCGGACACCGTGCATGTGATAGGCTTCGGCGATGGCCTCGGCACCTTTCACAGGGTGCATGAAGCACAGCACGGCAGCCGGGAGCAGCGCGCGTACGAGGCGCACCTCGGCAATCGAGGCAACGTCGAAATGGGTGATGCCGGCTTGCCCGAGCGCGCGGATCAGTTCCGGCGACGGATTGGCCTTGACCGCATACATCGAGGTACCCGGAAACTTCTCGATGAAGTAACGGGCAGCGCGATGCGCGGCATGAGGCCGGACAAGAGTGACGGGTTGGGTCGGCTTGTGGCCGAGCACTACCCCCAGCGCGTTATGGTTTTCGTGCAATTCAAGGGACCTCCGGGGTGGGCAAAGCGTGGCAACTTGCGTTGACACCAAAGCTGCCTTGCGGTTGGAAGTCCCCATGGGGCAGCGGACGCGGTATCTAGGGTCGCGGACCCCCTATGTAAAGCGGTTTTTTGTGACAGCATTTTTCGTGGTTTTGCCTTTGAGGTTCAGGAGCTTAGCGTATGGGCAGTGATGACGCTTTTTCAACGGGTTCCGGGTCGCAATCCGGGGTGGTGCGCCACGCCGATGTGCTCGCTGCCGCAGCGCGGATTTCCGGCGAGATCGTCCATACGCCGCTGCTACGCTCCGACAGCCTCGATGCGGCAACCGGCACGCGGGTCTGGCTGAAGCCGGAGAATCTGCAGCGCACCGGTTCGTTCAAGTTTCGCGGCGCCTTCAATCGTCTGTCGGCGATTCCCATGGCCCAGCGCAGCGCTGGTGTGGTGGCGTTCTCGTCCGGCAACCATGCGCAAGGCGTGGCACTGGCGGCAAAACTGCTCGGAATGCCGGCAGTGATCGTGATGCCGCGCGATGCCCCTGTCATCAAGGTCGAGCGCACGCGCGGGCATGGCGCCGAGGTCGTTTTCTATGACCGGCTGACGGAGGACCGCGACAGCATAGCCGCGGGCATCGCTGCGCAACGCGGCGCAGTCGTCGTGCCGCCGTTCAACGATCCGTATGTTGTTGCAGGCCAAGGCACAGCGGGGCTGGAAGCGGTCGCCGACCTCGCCGCAATGGGCCTCTCCGCCGATGTGGCGTTGGTGTGTTGCGGTGGCGGCGGCCTCGCCAGCGGTTTCGCGGCCGGGTCGGGGCTCCCGGTCATCGCCGTCGAACCCGAAGGTTATGACGATGTCGTCCGCAGCCTGGCGGGCGGCGTCATCGTGCCGGTCGACAACCCCGGCCCGACGCGTTGCGATGCGCTGCAGACGCTCAAAATGTCGCAGCTGACCTTCGAAACGCTGCGCGCGCATGGCGCGACGGCGGTGACAGTCAGCGAAGCCGAAGTGGCGCGGGCGGTGGCGTTCGCATTTCGCGAACTGAAACTGGTCGTCGAGCCCGGCGGATCGGTAGCGCTGGCGGCGGCGCTGGCGGGCAGGGTGGATATTGCCGGCAAGACGGTGCTGGTGGTGCTTTCGGGCGGCAACGTCGAAGCTGCGGTGTTCGCGGAGTGTTTGGCCTTGGCATAAGCAACTGTCAGGGCCACGGGATTCGGGTTGATTTACCCCCCCGGCGTCGCAAACCGATGCGTCACCGGTGCATCGTCCTCCACTGGCGGTGCGTCCTCGCCGAACCATTCCGCCACTTTTGCCCGGCCGGCATTGCCGATGTGCAAGCCCAGTTTGGTGCGGCGCCACAACACGTCGTCGCTGCACGTGGCCCATTCGTTGTTCACATAATGGTCGAGTTCGGCCTCGAAGACGCCGCCTAGGTTGTCTCCCAATCCGGTTTGCAGCAACCGTTCGGCCGCTGT
>JANXVZ010000013.1 GCA_025351405.1 Sphingomonadales bacterium
ACACGTTCAATCGTTGCGATGCGTCTCAGGTCATCGATGGTTGGGCCATCGTCGAAGCGCGATGGCGAGGGCACGAACGACACCACATCGGCTGCGATTTCCGGCCGCCAGAAGACTTCCGCAGACCGCCAGCCCAGCGACAGATCCGCCGCGAAATCGCAACCCCCAGGGCTCGACGCGGTCGCCGTCATCTGAAGCGCCGGCATCGCCGCCATGGCTGTCAGCAACGTAGTTCGGGTTTCGCCGCAAAAATTCCCACGCAAGGCCGCGCCGGCCGCCGCCCGCGACATCCTCATACCCACGTCCGGACCGCCAATCAGGCGACGGCATGCGACCTACTCCACGTTGGCCGCGAGCCCCTGATAAGACTCTCGGGAGTCGTAAACTAACAAATTTGCTGCAGGTTGCCGCTGCGGCAATATTGCAGCATCGCAGAAGCGAGCGTTTACGTAGCGGTAGGTTTTTGTTGTGTTAGCAGATGCTTATAGCCCTCGCGAGTCATCCAACGAGCACGTTCCAGATGCGTAGCGTGGACGTGCTGCGCATGCTCGGGCGCAGCGTCGCAATCCAGTCCGAGCACTAGTCTCGCCGCTTCGCGCCAGTCCGCTTTCTCGGCAGCGGCATCGAGCAGGCGAAGGTAGTGGGTGGCGTGCGCCAGGTCGTATGTCGTCACGCCCGCGTCTGCGGGTGGTGCGTCAAGAAGGGGGTAGTCCATCGCCTGCCCTCATGCGCTGGATCGATGGGTGTGCAGCTAACCTTGGGCATGCCGGTGTGGCAAGCCCAAAGCTGTCCAGTGTGCGTAATGCGCGACGACACATCGATACATACTAGAGTTGATAACATTAAAGTGTGTGGATCGCCATCCCAAGCGGGATGGACATTTGGCATCTGGTCGGGAGGAACGTCGCCGCACGGCGACGCGCTCACGGCTGGTCGCAGGAGGCATTCGCCGATCGGTGCGGGTTCAGCCAGCAGTATCTCAGCGGTCTCGAAAAGGGTCGGCGCAATCCGACGCTTAAGACGATGTTCGAACTGGCGACGGCGCTCGGCATTGCCATGGTCGACTTGTTCGCCGAGCCGCTGTCAGAAGTTGGTCAGCAACCTCGGATCAAGCGGCTCGAGCGGAAGGCATAGCGAAGCGCCCCGCCCGTTGCCGGGCAGGGCGTCGCGAGGCCGTCAGTCGCCGTTCGGCTTGCGGCCGCGGGTCCAGACGAGGCTGTAGCCTTCCTCGCCCTCGGCCTCGAACAGGTTGGCGTAGATCGGCGCGAGCAGGCTCGGATCGTCGAGCTTGACCGAGAGGTAATCGCGGCCCGCCTTCGAGGTCTCGCTCCAGGCGGCACCAATCTCGGCGCGGCCGACGAAGACGCGGTGGCTCGGAGCCTTGTCGTTGGTGCGGTTATCTTCGGGGACGATGCGGACGTTGCGCGCCTGCACCTGCATCGTGACGATGTCGCCCTGATACTCGCTGCCGACCTTCTTGAAGTTGCCGATGTTCGCCATGGTATGTCTCCTTGTGATCGAGCCCGCGACCATCGCGGCCTCGATGGCTTGTCGTCGGCCGGAGACGAGCGACGACGCACCCGGCTCCATCGGAGACACGGGCCGCAGCGCAGCGGAGGATGGCTAAGGTGAGGACTTTCTTGCCTCGCGAGGAATGCCGCGCGCGGCAGGGGAAGAAAGTCCTCGCCTAGCCATTGCGGCAAGGCGGTCGAGGCGCAGCCGTCCTTCGGCCAGATCAGGCCATTCGAGAGGCCGTGATGACGCGGTCTCGCTCAGCCCAGCGAGAGACCACCCTTGGCGGACACGAAGTTCAAGGGTCGGCTGCGGTAAGCGTACAGAGACAGGTGCCAGCGTGCGGTCGGAACGCCCCCTTCGCCGGAGACCCTGCGGCAACTACCCGGCTCTGAGACCCCAGGATCCATTCGATGCCCGAGTCGAGCCGGGCCGGCAGAGGCATGGCGGACCAACAGCGATCATCTGGACACGCTCGACGACGATGCCTGCCGGATCGAAAGCACACGCCGTCGAGGCCGTGGAGAAGCTCAGCTCATTCTGATCCTGCTGCCGCTGCCAACGTGGTCTGACGGTTCGATGCCCCGCCCGGCGACGGGTGGGGCGCTCGCCAACCGGGCCAGTGCGACCGCGCCAGTCGCGAAGCCCCCGGCGACCGAGAACGCGACCAGCCACGTCGGCGACGGCACCGACAGTTTCGCGATGCCGTGGACCGCGTGATAGCCAGCGACCGCCGCCGGGCCGGCATAAGCCAGCGCCAGCAAAGTCCGCGCGATCGGCGAACGCAATTTGGCGATTGCCAGCTCGCCGAACGCGACGATCAACGCGGCAACGACGAGACCGACGACGAGCGCGCCTAGCATCCCGGAGCCGGTGTGCCAGGCAGCGATGCCGACGGTGACGCCAAGCATGAGCGGCATGGCGTAGACGGCAAAAGTAAACATCAGCCACGCGAGGAAGGCGACAGCGGCAACTGCAAAAAGTCCAAGCAACATGGCGGTTCTCCCACAACAAAAGTCAATGCGAGCGCCGCCACCAACCACCATGGCGCTCATTACAATATACGCGATTCCGGCCGCACGGAGAACCGCGAAGTCGGCGATGCGACTCCGCGGCTCCGCGCACTTACGGATTGTTGGAGGCCGTGGCCCTCACCCATCGGTGAACCGCCAGACCCGGATGCCCTTGGCCCGGGCCTTGTCGGCGAGGTTGGCCGAGACGCCCGAACCCGGGAACACCACCACTCCGATCGGCATCGCCTCGAGCATCGCATCGTTGCGCTTGAACGGGGCGGCCTTGGCGTGGCGGGTCCAGTCGGGCTTGAACGCGATCTGCGCGACCTTGCGGTGGTCGGCCCAGCGCGAGGCGATCCGCTCGGCCCCCTTCGGGGTGCCGCCGTGCATCAGCACCATGTCGGGGTGACGGACGCGGACCTTGTCGAGCGCGGCCCAAATGCGGGCATGGTCGTTGCAGTCGATCCCGCCGGTAAAGGCGATGCGCGGTCCCGGTGGGAGCATCACCTCGGTCTCGCTGCGGCGCTTGGCGGCAATGAAGTCGCGGCTGTCGATCATCGCGGCGGTCATCGTAGCGTGGTTGACCCGACTGCCGCTGCGGGAACGCCATGGCTGGCCGAGATGGGTTTCGTAGAGGTCGGCGGCGATGTCGCGGAACGCCTCGAACGCGTTGCGCCGCTCGATAAGTGACAGGCCCTGGGCAAGCAGCCGCTCGAGTTCGACCGAGCGCACCTCGGAGCCGTCCTGGTCGCGCTGGCTGCGCTTCTGCGCCGCTTCGTTGTCGTCGAGCTCGCGTTGGACGCGCTCGATCTTGCGCTGAAAGACGTTGACCTGGCCCCAGAGCAGATCATCGAGGTCGGGCTCGAGTCGCGTTTCGGCTAAGGTTGAGACGAGCGCGTCAAAGATGTCGGCGACGGCACCCCCGGCGCGGCGGGGTTCCGGCAGCGGGCGCGGGTCGGGCTCGTCCTGGAATGGTCGCCAGCCAAAGGTCTGAAGTTCCTGCAGCAGCGCAGCTGATGCGGTCTGGGGTTCGTCGCTATCGTCGGTCATCGTGCATCTCCCTCACCGGTGGGTCCCGCGCCTGTCGCGGCCCTTCCGTGGTCGTGCCCGCGGCCGGGAGCGGAGACGGGTTGCACCGGCACGGCCGCAGCGCAGCGGAGGACGGCGACGGCTGGCTTGTTTGCTTCCGCGAGGAGGGCGGGCACCGCCCGGGGAAAGAAGTCGGCCGCCGCCGTTGCTGCCCGTCTCAGGGCGGCACTTGCCGCCCGGCGCTTCCGGCAAGAACACGACCCTCTCGAAGGGCTGCCGGTGCGCGGGTCGGCGCCGATGCGAAGATGCCTGCCGCCGCTGATATTGGCGATCAGCCAGCTTTCATCGCGGGGCTTCTGCAGGACAGGAAATCAGTCGGCCGACATCTTCCGGGGCGAGCTGTGGCCTGAGTGCTGCCCGCATCGCATCGACGCCAAAAACACGGATGTCGTCATTGAAGTCACCCAGCGTTGGCAGCAGCCGTATCGCTTCGATGCCCATCACTTCGGCTCGGGCGCTCAACCGACCTGCAGCAAGGTCGCCCGCCTCGTCGCGGTCGGCGGCAATGTAGAGTCGGCGCAGCCCGGGAGACGGAGCGAACGCCCCGAGGTGCGCGGTCGATAGCGCCGCGACCATGGGTAGGTTCGGGAACACGCTGCGGAGCGATAGGGTCGTTTCGAGACCCTCGCCAACGGCGACGATATCCCCGGCCCGGCCGAACCGCACGCCGTTGCCGAGCAACGACCCCATCGCTCGACGCGGGGTCGTGACCGGGGCCTTGGCGCCGGTGGGGTCAAGCCAGGTGCGGTGGACACCGGTGATCGCAACCTCGGCATCGGTCACCGCAGCGAGGAGTGCGGGCCAAGTCTGCGAGGTAGCTCCGTCGTCGTCGCGATAATAGCAGCGCGGATGATAGCGGAGCGGCATTTCGATCAGGGAAGCCGTAATCCCGCGTTTCCGTAAGTACGCTTCGGCGATTGTGCCCGTAAGCGGTTTGCCCATCGCCCAAAGTCGGCGGGCTGCAGCGGATGATCCGACCGGCACGGGTTGGCGGTCGGGCTGGACCTCGGATCGGGGCAGCCGCAGAAAGTCGCGGGCTTCGTCGAGTGTTTCGCGCAGACAGGACAGCCGCCGGTTCGCGGCGATCAGATCGAGGAGGTCGCCGTGCTCGCCGGTGTGGGCATCGGTCCATTTGCCGGCACTGCCGGTGCCAGTGCCTGCGGCGGGTCCGGTTAAGCGGACATACAGGCTTCGCCCCGGCGTTCCGGCGACATCGCCGACCAACCAGTAACGTCCGGCCCGGCGACCATTCGGCAGATAGTGGCGGCAGACGGCCTCAGCGTCGCGAGCGAGACGCTGGGCGAGATCGGCGGCTGGGCTCGACATGGGGCGCTTCCATGAAAAGGGGCCCGCTGTTGCCAGCGGACCCCAGTTGGCGCTGAGCTACTCAGCGGCGAGGGCGTGCGCGGGGAGGTGCACGTCCTCAGTCTCGCCATCGGCGTCGCTGTCGTCGATGGCCTGTTCGCTGTCGATTGCCGCCGATTCTTCGACGGTGTCGGTCGAGACAGAGCCTACTGCCTCCATCGCAGCCGCCTCGTCGATCACGGCCTCACCCTCGACCGGCACGAACGAACGGCCCGGCGTCCGCAGCGGCTCGGGCAGCCAGCCGGTGCTGGCGAGCTGGACCTCGGCGGCGGCGACCATGTCGGGCTTTTTCATCCCCGTCAGCCGGTCGGCCGCTGCATCGCCCCGCGCCTCGCGAACCGCCTCGACGATCCGCGCCTTGGTCACCCTGCCGATGAAGTTCTCGGCCGTCGGGGTCCAGCCCTGCGCCATGTCGAGATCGACTGCGGCCGCCATCCGGTCGGCGTGCGCAAGAGCGCGTGGCCGTCGGTTGTAGGCTTCGTGCACCGCGTTGACGCCGTGGGCGATGCAGTGCGCGAACAGGTTCGAACGATCATCGCCGCCGAAGCCGACCAGCGCATCCCACAGTTCGCCGGGTTCGCGCGGTAGCCGCTCGGCATATTCGCGGTGCCGGGCGTCGATTGCGATTGCGGCCGCCGAGTCGTTGATGCCGGGGACGCCCGACCCGAACGACACGCTCTTGATGTCGAGCTCGACGCAGCTGTCCTGCGCATAGTGGTAGAACAGCTTGAGACACAGCGCGTGGAGCGCGGCGGTGAACGCGACCTCCGGCGACCGGCCGATCGCCTCGCGCAACGCCACCGTCCGGCACGCGGTCAGTTCGGTCAGTAGCCGGTCGGGCAGCGGCTTGAGACCTTCGTCTTCTTCCGGCTCGGTCGCGCCCGTGCCGATACCGGTGTCCACCGGATCGACAACGCGGTGCTCACCGTCCCCGTTCTGCGCCGTGGCACCGTCGTCGCGGTGGCCGCTGCTCGTACCGTCGTCAAGTAGCGACGCAACTGGCAGTTCGTCCTCGGACCGGACATAGCCGCGCTCGATCCGCAACTTGCCGCTGCCGTCGATGCTGACGAACGCACCGGCGATGGCGAGGTCCTCGGGCCGATACGCCGCAGGGCGATTGTCATAGGCCTCGAGCGCGGTCTCGATCTCGCCGAGCCGCGCGTCGACCTCGTCGGGCAGATCGGCGTCACCTGCATTGGCAGCTTCGATCTCGGCGTACTCGGTGACGAGCGCCTCGCGCGCCGCTTCCTTGTCGGCGGTGAGTTCGTGACGCTCACCGACGATGCCGCGCAGACCGTAAGTATGGCCATAGGCGAAGTCGGGTGCTGCATCGACCCACCGCCAGCCCTCGGCACGGACGGCCTCGGCCTCCTCGCGCAACCGTTCGGCGACGAGCATGTCGAGGAGGCCGGGATCCTGGAGCCAGCCGCCGTCGTCGGCCTGGAAGAGATCGCGCAGGATCGTGCCGCCGGCCTCCTCGTACGCCGCGAGCCCGACGAACGCGGCGCGCTTGTCGCTGGCGCGGACTGCGCCTTCGGTCAGCATGCGGCGGATCGCATAGGGCTCGCGCGAGTAGGAGCGCTGGATCGCCTCCCACACCGCATCCTGCCGTTCGTGGTCGCAGCTGACGGTGAACGCCATCAGTTGTTCGAGCGTCATGTCGTCTTCGGCATAGACGTCGAGCAGCGTCGGCGAGACGCTGGCGAGGCGCAACCGTTGCTTGACGACAGCGGGGGTGACGAAGAACGCTGCGGCGATCTCCTCCTCGCCCATGCCCTGCTCGCGCATCGCCAGGAATGCCCTGAACTGGTCGAGCGGATGCAGCGGTGCACGCTGGACGTTCTCGGCGAGGCTGTCCTCTTCCGCCAGACCTGACTCGCGGATGACGCACGGGATCGGCGCGGTCTTGGGCAGCCGCTTCTGCTTGACCAGCAGTTCGAGCGCCCGGAACCGGCGGCCGCCGGCGGGGACCTCGTAGATGCCGGTCTCGGCACCATCGTGGCCGACGACGGCGCGGACGGTCAGGCTCTGCAGTAGCGTTCGCCTGGCGATGTCCTCGGCGAGCTGCTCGATGCCGACGCCCGCCTTGACGTGGCGGACGTTCGATTGGGCGAGCACCAGTTTATCGAAGGGAATGTCGCGCGAGGTGCTGAGCGCGATCTTCTGGACGGACTTGGTCACGGGTCTTCTCCATGACGGGCCGGCCGAAAGCCTCTCTCTCGACCCTGAACCCGTCACGAAGCGAAGCGCAGCCCTCTCCCTCTAAAAGGAACGAGCACTGCGCTTCGTGACGACGGGGAGGCAGGACACCGATGTCAGGAGACAACCTCCGCCACGGCGAGTGGCGGCACGACGAACTCCGCCGCATCGAAGAGGGCAACGATGGCTTCGATCGAGCCGAGACGCTCGGCGGTATGGCGACCGATCAGGACATAATCGTCCTCGTCGGCGGCGAACCACTTTGGCTCGCCTTCGCCTGGGAACACGATTCGCTCGGCACCCCATTGGCCGGGATAGGCGCCGGACCACCGGATGAACGGCACGGCGTTGGCGACGCACCAGGACTCCAGTGCCTCGAACCGGCCCCAGAGCACCTCGTGCGCGTAGAGTCGGAGAGACTCACCCGCCGATAGGTCGTCCGGCTGGAACGGCTCGCCATCCCATTCGGTCGACAGGCCTTCGTGCTCGATCAGTCCGGTAAGCTCTTGGAAATTTGCGGCGGTGATCGTGCCGCCGATTATGATGGACGCGGAAACGCGGTCAGCCATGATGGCCTCCTTGCAAAACATGGTTTCAAACTCAGCGGCCGAGATGCGCCTCAGCCGCCGAAGCGGTTTTGCGCCTCGGCGCTATTGTGCGCTCGCCATCAACTTGGCGGCGCGGGCCTCAAGCTCGAGGCGGGCATCCTGGTGCGGACGGTCACGCGCGACGGCGGTGATGCCTTGGACGAAGTCGTAGATGCTCTCGGGCGGTCGACCTTCCTCGCCGAGCACTGTGGCGATGATAGTCGCTGTCTCCCCCTTCGAGAACCCGCGCTTGCGCAGGAAGGTCTCGCGGTCCTCGTCGGTGCGCGCGACGATGCGTTCGCGCGCCGCCCGGATACCGCTGACGAACGCCCCCGCCGAACTGTCGGCAAAGCGTTCGAGCGCCGGCGCTGCCTGGTGGGCGAAGCGGTGCGCGGCGAACTTGCTGTGCCGGATCGAGACTTCCTCGAAGCCCTCGGCGCCCCAGATGTTGCGGTTCATGCAGACGGCGCGAAGGAAGAACGACGCCATGCCGAGCGTCTTCGATCCGACCTCCGAGTTCCAGCAGTAGAAACCCCGGAAGTAGAGATCGGGATCGCCGTTCGGCAGCTTGCCCGCCTCGATCGGATGGGTGTCGTCGACGAGGAACAGGAAGACGTCGCGGTCGCTCGCGTAGAGTGTCGTCGTGTCCTTGCTCACCTCGACGAACGGGTTGTGGGTCATCGTCGACCAGTCGAGCGTGCCGGGCACCTTCCAGCGCGTGTCGCCGACACCGTCGCCGGCGATGCGCATCACCGCTTCGACCAGTTCGTGATCCCAGATCCGGCCATAGTCGGGGCCGGTCACTGCGCGGAGCTCGATCCGCCCGTCGTCAGATTCGAGCGTCTTGACCAGTTCGGCGCGATGCGATGCGAGGCCGTGCTGGAGGTTGATTCCGGCCAGTGGCGCGGGCAGCTGGCGCAGGTACCCGGCGGGGGCACCGACCAGGCCGCACAGCTGGCCGAACGACCAGTGGGTCGGTGCGACTGGCTCGTCACGCCCCGGTATGCCGAGCGCCAGGCGGCTGACGTCGTTGGTGCGTGCCTCGACGCGGAGTGCCTTGGTTTCAACGGTTCGCGCGGTGGCCCGTTCAGCGCGTGTCCGCACCGCGTCGTGCAGCGCGTTCAGGGAGAGATAGCGCTCGTCGTCGGGGCGCGAGAACCATTCGGACGAAACACGGCCGATCCGCTCGCCACGGGAAATATCCACCTTGAAGCCGCTCGTCACCGACCGGGCACCGGCACTCACGTCGCGCCGCACATCGTTCTTGATCATGGCAAAGCCTTTCGCGACGGGCGGCCGCGAGACTCTCTCTCGACCTCGAACCCGTCACGGAAAACCCGGCAACTCTCTCACTTTTCAAAATAGATGGCACACCGCCAGCTCGTAGTTACCGGGGACCAGGGATCGCTTTGCCTCAAAAGCGATTTCCGAGCGTGATCGACTCAACTCGTCGCATATTCTTGGGGCGCTTTGTGCGCTGCGACTGCTTCCCCCATGCTTCCCCGCCATCGGCAGAATATCGGGGAAGCACTCTTCAAACGGCTAAGTGCTTGAAAAGGTGGTGCCGCTTAGGTGACTCGAACACCTGACCCCATCATTACGAATGATGTGCTCTACCGGCTGAGCTAAAGCGGCAACGCGGCGGGGCATAACAGGCAGTGGCGGGCGGGGCAAGCTGCCGGGCCGGTTATGTTTGGCGCAAAATCGATCGGGCCTCGCCGTTACCTTGTCCACGGGCATGACGGTAGGGAGCGGGCGATGCGGCTAAGGCCGGCGGCAGGCTGGGACGATCCGCAGTTCGATCCACCGCCGCGATTCCAGGCGATCGAGCGCCGCCTGGCGAGCCTGGCGCTCGATGCGTGGCAATCCGGTGGCCAGGCATGGGTTCCAGGCTTCGATGCCAACAGCCTTGTCATCAGCGACTTTCGGGATGCAGGCGTCATCGACAGCATCGGCGCGCCGGTTGCGGCCGCCTTCGGTCTGCGGCCGGGCATGACGATCGGGGGCGACGGCATCATGGCGGAGCTGCGCGCTGTCTGCGACCTGATCGCGCTGCGGTCCGAGCCGGTTCCGTTCGAGGGCAGTATCGTGGGACCCCACCGCGCCGTTGTGCTGGTGCGCGGCGTGGGGCTGCCGATAGCTGCGGAAGGGGCCGGCGATTGCGCTCGCATCCAGGTGGTCGTCAATTGGCGGGAGGTGCTTGATCGTGCTGCCACAGCGCTTTTGCGACGCGAAATACTGGCTTCGCTGCAGGTTCCGGGGCCGAATCATCCGATATCCGAGCCATTTTCGGTGCAAAAGCCATGAAGGGCGCAGCTGCCGCTTGCCTCGCCGTGACGCCCCGACGCATAAGCGGCGGCGCGGTTGACAGGCGGAGTGCGAGCATGGCGACAACAGGCAAGAAGACCGTGATGGCCGAGACGACGGCCCGGGCCGAGCTGAATGTCACGGCCCTGGCGCAGGCCCTGTTCGATTCGGCGCTGCCCGGCGAGGTCGAGAACCTTGATGCCGAAGGCCGCCGGCATATCGCCGATTTTGTGGCTGCGGCTGCGGCGCAACGTGCGCCCGAAGGCCATGTCGTCCACCTCAACGCCGCCGTCAACGACGATGCCACGCCGGGCAAGCGGCGGATGGCGCTGGCGATCATCGGGGCCGACCGGCCGTTTCTGGTCGATTCGACATCGGCAGCGATCACCGCGGCCGGTCTCGATATCGACAGGTTGTTGCATCCGGTCGTCGATGTACGGCGCGATGCCGATGGCGCGCTGATCGAGGTTGTCGGGCTTGCGGCCGGCCCGGTGGCGACCGGTATCAGCCGGGAATCGATGATCTATCTCGAAGTCGGGCGAGCGGGAGCAAAGGCACGCGCCGCACTTGTCGCCAGCCTCGAAGCCGTTCTCGACGATGTGCGTGCCGCCGTCACCGATTGGCCGGCGATGCTGGCGGCGCTGCGCCATGCCAGCAAGGCGCTGATCGAAAACCCGCCGCCGGTCGCGCCGCATCGCGCGGCAGAGGCGGTGGCATTCCTCGACTGGATGATCGCCGACAATTTCACGCTGCTAGGCGTACGCCACTACGACCTGTCGGCTGACCTCGACACGCCCGCTGTCACCGAGGGGCTGGGACTGTTGCGGAACGAGGCCTATCCGCTGTGGGACAATGAAGCGGGCGACGTGCCACGCCGGTTGAAGGCTGTGCTGGCCTCGCCCGAGCCCCTGCTCGTCACCAAGGCGGGGGCGGTGTCCACCGTCCACCGCCGGGTCCATGCCGACCTGGTTTCGGTCAAGGGCTTCGATCGCCAGGGCCGCGTTGTCAGCGAAACGCGCTTTCTCGGGCTGTTCACCTCGTCGGCGCTTGCGGCATCGCCGCGACAGGTGCCGTTGCTGCGCCGCAAGGTCGGCGAAGTCATCGATGCGCTGGGCTTTGCGCCATCGGGCCATACCGGCAAGGCCCTGGTCCATGTCCTCGAAACCTTCCCCCGCGAGGAGCTTTTCGAAGCATCGGCCGAGCGTCTGCAGGCCATGGCGCTGGGGCTGTTGTCGCTGCTCGATCGGCCGCGTCCCAAGCTGTTCGCGCGCGCCGATCCGTTCGGGCGCTTCCTGTCGGTCCTCGTCTATATCCCGCGGGACAGCTACACCAGCGGCATCCGCGAGGACGTCCGGCGAATGCTGGTGGAGGCGACCGGCGGCGCGCTGATACGCTATGAAGTCGCGCTTGGCGCCGAAGGGCTGGCGCGGGTGCACTATGTCATCTCGGTGCCGGATGGCGGCGCCGCGGTCGACGAGGCCGACCTCGATCGCCGCTTGCGCCAGCGCGTGCGGGGTTGGGACGAAGACCTGGAAGCGGCGCTCGCAGCGGTTGCCGGTGCCACCCGCGCCGCGCGCCTGACGCTGACGCATGGGCGCGCCTTTTCGCCAAGCTACCGCGCCCAGCACAGCGCCGCGGAAGCCGCCATCGACGTCATGGCGCTCGCGGGCCTGAACGGCGAGAGCGACCGTGCCGTGCGGCTGATGCGGCGCGACGGCGATGCGGCGCACCAGTTGCGGCTGAAAATCTATCGGCTCGGCCAGGTCATTCCATTGTCCGAAGCGGTGCCGGTGCTCGAAAATTTCGGGCTGCGGGTCATCGAGGAGTTTCCGTTCGACCTGGCGGACGGCAAGCTCGGCTGGATCCACGATTTCCTGCTCGAAACCCGCGACGAGGCGGCCTTTGCCGATTGGGAGGCGATGCGGGCCCGGGTCGAGCCGGCGCTGACCGCGGTCTTGACCGGCGCGCAGGAGAATGATGCCTTCAACGCATTGACCGTGGCGACCGGGCTCGATGCCGAAGCAGCCGGCTGGCTGCGCGCCTATTTCCGCTACCTGCGCCAGACCGGTGTCGCCTATGGGCTGACCACGGTCGTCGATGCGCTGCGGCGCTATCCGGAAACATGCGCCGATCTGGTCGGGCTGTTCCGGGCGCGCTTCGCGCTGGAACTGGCGGATCGCCAGGCCCGGGTGACGACGCACCTCGCTGCCATCGAATCAGGGCTCGCCGGTGTCAGCGCCATCGACGATGACACGATCCTGCGGCTGTATCGCGCCGTCATGCTGGCGACGCTGCGCACCAATGCCTTCGTTCCCGGCGGGCCGGAGGCGCTGGCCTTCAAGCTCGACAGCCACCAGGTGCCCAACCTGCCGCCACCCGTCCCGTATCGCGAAATATGGGTCTACAGCCCGCGCGTCGAAGGCATCCACCTGCGCGCCGGGCCGATCGCCCGCGGCGGCTTGCGCTGGTCCGATCGCCGCGACGATTTTCGCACCGAAGTTCTTGGGCTGGTCAAGGCGCAGAAGGTCAAGAACACCGTCATCGTGCCGACGGGCGCCAAGGGCGGCTTTTATCCAAAGCTGCTGCCGGCGCCGTCGAACCGCGAGGCCTGGGCGGCGGAAGGTACCGAGGCGTATCGCATATTCGTGCGGGCGCTGTTGTCGTTGACCGACAACCTTGCCGCCGATGGCAGCAACATTCCGCCCGCTGGAGTGGTTTGCCACGATGCGCCCGACGCCTATCTGGTCGTTGCCGCCGACAAGGGCACCGCGACCTTTTCCGACACCGCCAACGCCATTGCCGAGGCGCATGGCTTCTGGCTCGGCGATGCGTTCGCATCCGGCGGCAAGCATGGCTACGACCACAAGGCAATGGCGATCACCGCCAAGGGCGCCTGGATATCGGTGCAGCGCCATTTCCGGGAGCTGGGCGTCGATGTGCAGGTCGATCCGATCCGCGTTGCCGGCGTCGGCGACATGTCGGGCGATGTGTTCGGCAACGGGATGCTGCTGTCCCACGCCATTCGGCTGGTCGCGGCGTTCGACCACCGGCATTTCTTCTTCGACCCCGAGCCCGATGCGGCCAGCAGCTTTGCAGAGCGCAGCCGGATGTTCGCGCTGCCACGCTCATCCTGGGACGATTATGATCGCTCGTTGATTTCGCAAGGCGGCGGCGTGTTTCCGCGCAGCCTGAAATCGGTGCCGCTGTCACCGCAAATGCAGGCCATGCTCGGCGTCGGCGATACCAGCCTGTCGCCGTCGCAACTCATCACGGCAATCCTCAAGATGAAGACCGACCTGCTGTGGTTCGGCGGCATCGGCACCTATGTGAAGGCGGCGACCGAAAGCAATGCCGACGCCGGCGACCGTGCCAACGACGCGCATCGCATCGACGGTGCCGAAATCGGCGCGCGCGTCGTCGGCGAGGGTGCCAATCTTGGCGTCACCCAGGCCGGACGGATCGAATTCGCGGCAAGGTCCGGCCGCATCAACACCGACTTCATCGACAATTCCGCCGGCGTCGATTGTTCGGACAACGAGGTCAATATCAAGATTGCGCTCAACGCCGAAGTCACCGCCGGGCGCCTGACCCAGGCGGATCGCGACGCGCTGCTGGTGGAGATGACCGACGAAGTCGCCGGCCTCGTGCTCGCCGACAACATCCTGCAAACCCAGGCGCTGAGCATCGCCGAGCGCGGCGGTGTCCGGGCGTTGCCGGGGCATATCCGCCTCATCCAGACCCTCGAAGCCAGCGCAGCCGAGCTTGACCGCAAGGTCGAGGGACTGGCCAGCGACGACCAGCTCATCCAGCGCGGCCGCAGCGGCCATGGCCTCGAACGCCCCGAGCTCGCCGTCGTCATGGCCTATGCCAAGATGGCGATCTACGATGCACTGGTGGTGTCGCCGCTGGTCGATGACGCGCTGCTGGTGCCCGATCTGCACGCCGCCTTTCCGCATCCGATGCAGGCAGGTTTCGCCGATGCCATCGACGCGCATCGCCTGCGCCGTGAACTCATCGCCACAAAGCTCGCCAACCAGCTGGTCAACCGCGGCGGCCTCGGGCTGGCGTTCGAGCTTGCCGAGGAACTCGGCGTCGGCCTCGCCGATGTCGCGGCGGCATTCGTTGCCCTGCGCGACCTGTTCGATTTCGGCGCGCTCTGGGCGGCGATCGACGCCGCGCCAGTGGCGGGAACGGTGCACCTCGACCTTGCCGTCGCTTCGGTGGCGGCGCTGCGGACCCAGATGGCAGACCTGATCCGGGCGGCATCGGGCATGGCACCATCGCTGCTCGTGGCGCGGATCAAGCCCGGCCTCGACAGCCTTTCGCGCAACCTCGACACGCTGCTGCGACCCGAACCAAAGGCCCAGCTCGACCGCCTCTCGGCGCAGCTCATCGCGCTTGGCGCCCCTGCCGACATTGCCGCGCAACTGGTGCGGATCGAGGCGCTGGATGGTGCCATCGGTGTCGGCTTGCTCGCCAGCGACCTCGGTGCCGATATCGCCGCGATGGCTTCGGCCTATACCGAGATTGGCGACGTCACCGGGCTCGACTGGGCCAAGGGCGCAGCCGCGGCGCTAGCGCCGGCAGATCCATGGGAGCGGTTGCTCAAGGCCGGTCTCGAGCGCGATTTTGAGCAATTGCGGCTCGATCTGATGCGCCGCGTCGCGGCCGGTGCGTCCGATCCGCAAGCTGCCGTGGCGCAGTGGCTCAACGCCAATGCCCTGCAGGTCGCGCAAATCGCCGGGCCCGTGGCGCGCGCGCGCGCCGCCGGAACGCCGACGGTGGCGATGCTGGCGCATCTGGCGAGCCAGGCACGGCGCGTATTGGCGTGATCGGAGGCAACGCGCGCTGAAGCGTCCGGCGCCGCCGGCACGTTGCGGCAGCCTTCAGAAGTCCAGCTTGTCGTAGTGCACGGGGGGCGGCAGCCCCTCCATGCGCTCGGCAAGCAGCGGGCGAAAGGTCGGGCGCGATTTCATCGCCATGTACCAGACGCGCGCCGGTTCATGGCCGTCCCAATCGATACCCGCCAGATAGTCCGCGACCGAAAGCTGGGCGGCGGCGGCGATATCGGCGAGGCCAAAGCCTGGCCCCGATAGCCAGCGGCGCTGGTCGAGCAGGAAGTCGAGATAATCGAGATGGCCTTCCGCGGCGCGCCCGGCGAGGCGCAGCGCGGTGGCATCGGGCGCCTGGCGGGCGAACACGCGCTTGTACATGCGTTCGGACAGCAAAGGCGTCGTCACTTCGGAGTAGAATTTATGGTCGAACCACGCCACCAGCCGGCGCGTTTCGGCGCGTTCCGCCGCGCCTTGGCCCAGCAGCGGTGACCGCTCGACGGTTTCCTCGAAATAGTCGCAGATCGCTGCCGAATCGACGAGGGTAAGCCCCATCTGCGCCGGCCCCGCCGCACCGTCGATCATCACCGGCGTCTGGCCGGCGGGGTTGGCGCGCGTCAAGCGTTCGCTGCGCTGCCATGGCAGCTCCGCCAGAAGCTCGACCGGCACGGCCTTTTCCGCGCAGACCACACGGACCTTGCGAGAGAATGGACAGAGCGGAAATTGCAGAAGTTGCCACACATTGGTCACCATAGCCGGGGGCTTTGGGATGGCATAGCGGCGTGAACGAATTCGTAACAATTACGATATCGCCATGCCAGATATTTGTTATCGCGGGTCGGGGTCGTCGCGCGCGACTGCCCATCTGCCATCGGCAGGACCTCAGTCGCGTTCCGGCACCGGCACGTTGAACCCGTTGAGCGTTACCGACACCAGGGCATACAGCCCGACAAGGTAGATCAGCTCGTTCAGGCCTTTCTGCCCGAAGGTGTTGAACGCCAGCCGGTACAGCGGTTCGGGCAGCACGCCGCCGCGGCTCAGGGCATGCGCGACCTCGAAGCCGATGCTTTCCTCGGGCGAAAGATCCGTCGGCTTCAGATCGGCGGTGATCGTGGCCAGCCGCTCCGGCTTCATGCCCTCATGTTCGGCAACCGCGATATGGGCATAGATTTCGTACGCGGCATCGAAACGCGCCCCCACCGCCAGGATGGCGACCTGCCGGACATTGTCGGGCAACGTCGCATTGGCGGTCATCGCCAGCGTCAAATCCCAGATCGCCTTGCCGATGCCGGGTTCGTGCAGCCAGGGGTTCCACGGTCCCATCAAGGCGCCATCCTCGCGCTCGACCTTGAAGGCGTTGAAGTTGCTGGCAATGCCCTTGCGCATATCGTCGTACAACGGCTTTTGCTCGGCGCTCAGGTCGGCAGGGGCGATCAAAGGCAAGCGCATCGACGAATTCCTCGGGTGCAGGGGGCTCGGCGGAATAATGCGCGAGTGTGATGACGGCTGCCATCACAGTCGAGATTCTGTTTGCAGCGCGAAGGCTCGCGTTGCGGGCGCGCTATGCCTTGGCGCGCTTGGGCTTTGCCAAGGCCGCCGTCAGCCGCGCCACTTCGGCTTCGAGTGCGGCAATCTTCATGGCCTGGGCGACGACGATGTCCTGCAGTGCCGATTTTTCGGCACTGAAGTCGGGGGCAGGGTCAGCCTTCGGCGGCACGACGGGCTCCACCACCGCCTCTGCCGCCGCCTCTTCGCGGGAGCCGGCCTTGAAGATGCCCGAATCGCGGGCGCGCTTGATCAGCGGTGCGGCGCTGACCGCCAGCGCCATCAGGCTGGCAATCAGCGGGTCCTGCTTGTCTTCGGCCATGTCTGCTACTCCGCTGCGATCAGTTGCGGACTGTCATCGAGCGGATGGGCCAGCCGCGTCAACATCTCCCTTGGGCAAACCTGCCACAAGCGGGTGCGGGTGCGGTCCCATTCGGCCAGCAGCCCGGCCGCCCATTTCGACCCGGTCTCGCGGACGTGCTCCTCGATCAGGCCATGGACGACGCCCTCCCAATGCGCGCTGGCAAGGCGGTTCAGCACCACCGATTCAGGGTTGACGCGCTGTTCGAAGTCGCCGTTCGCATCAAGGACAAAGGCCATGCCGCCGCTCATCCCCGCCGCGAAATTGTCGCCGGTGCGGCCGAGCACGACGGCAACGCCGCCGGTCATGTATTCGCAGCCATTGGCGCCGCAGCCTTCGATGACGACACTGGCGCCCGAGTTGCGGACGGCAAAGCGTTCTCCGGCGCGGCCCGCCGCGAACAGCCGCCCCGACGTGGCGCCATACAGCACGGTATTTCCGATGATGGCGTTGTCCTGGCTGGCCAGCGCCGAAGACACCATCTGGCGCACCACGATGGTGGCACCCGAAAGCCCCTTGCCGACATAATCATTGGCCTCGCCGAACACCTCCAGCTTGACCCCCTGCACGGCAAAGGCGCCAAGGCTCTGGCCGGCGGAGCCGCGCAGGCGAATATGGACATGGCCGGGCTCCAGGCCCGTCATGCCGAATTGCTGGGTGATGACCGACGACAGGCGGGTGCCGACGGCGCGGTGGGTATTTCGCACCGTATAGGTCAATTGCATCCGTTCGCCCCGGCTGAACAATTGTTCGGCGTCGCGGATCATTTCGGCATCGAGGCTGTCCGGAACTTCGTTGCGGTGACCGACGATGCCGAACCGGCGCATATGGTCGGGGGCATCGACCTTGGCGAGGATGGGATTCAGGTCAAGGTCGTCGAGATGCTCGGCACCGCGGCTGACCTGGCGCAGCAATTCGGTGCGGCCGATGATTTCGTCGAGCGATTTCACCCCCAGCCTGGCGAGGATCTCGCGCACTTCCTCGGCGATGAAGCTCATCAGGTTGATGACCTTTTCCGGTGTGCCCTCGAACTTGGCGCGCAGCGCCTCGTCCTGCGAACAGATGCCGACCGGGCAGGTGTTCGAATGGCATTGACGGACCATGATGCAGCCCATCGCCACCAGCCCGAGCGTGCCGATGCCGAACTCCTCCGCACCCAGGATCGCGGCAATGACGATATCGCGGCCGGTCTTGAGGCCGCCATCGGTGCGCAGCTTGACGCGATGGCGCAGCCCATTGAGGGTCAGGACCTGGTTGACTTCGCTAAGGCCCATTTCCCACGGCGTACCGGCATATTTGATGCTGGTCTGCGGTGACGCAGCGGTGCCGCCGACATGGCCGGAGACGAGGATGACGTCCGCGTGTGCCTTGGCGACGCCGGCCGCAACGGTGCCGATGCCGGCGCTGCTGACCAGCTTGACGCAAACCAGGGCACGCGGATTGATCTGCTTCAGGTCATAGATGAGCTGCGCCAGGTCCTCGATCGAATAGATGTTATGGTGCGGCGGCGGCGAGATCAGGCTGACGCCAGGGGTCGAATGGCGCAGGCGGGCGATGAGTTCGCTGACCTTGAAGCCGGGAAGCTGGCCACCCTCGCCGGGCTTGGCGCCCTGGGCGACCTTGATCTCGATTTCCTCGCAGGCGAGCAGATATTCCGCCGTGACACCGAAGCGCCCGCTGGCAATCTGCTTCACGGCCGAATTGGCGTTGTCGCCATTGGCATAGGGGGTGAAGCGCTTGCGGTCCTCGCCGCCTTCGCCGCTGACGGCCTTGGCGCCGATACGGTTCATGGCGATGGCAAGGGTTTCATGCGCTTCGGGCGACAGTGCGCCAAGGCTCATCCCCGGCGTGACGAAGCGCTTGCGGATATGGGTAATCGATTCGACGGTCTCGACCGGAACCGGCACGGTATGGTCGTTGAAATCGAGCAGGTCGCGCAGGTAGATCGGCGGCAGGTCGCGCACCCCGCGTGAAAATTTCAGATAGTCGGAATAGCTGTCGGCACCCACGGCGTGCTGGAGCAGGTGGATCAAGCCGGCCTGATAGGCATGCGCCTCGCTGCCGGCGCGATAGCGATACAGCCCGCCGATGGGCAGCGCGACGACATCCTCGTCAAAGGCCTTTTCGTGGCGCATCTCGGCATTGATGAACAGCGATTCAAAGCCCTCGCCGGAAATCTTGGCGGGCATGCCGGGGAAGAAGTCGTTGACCAGCGCCCGGCTCAGCCCGACCGCTTCGAAGTTGTAGCCGCCGCGGTACGACGAGATGACCGCAATGCCCATCTTGGCCATGATCTTGAGCAAGCCGTCCTCGACCGCCTTCTTGTAGCGGCGGACGCACTCGTCATAACCGAGCGTGCCGAAAAGCCCGCGCGCATGCCGATCGGCGATGGCCTCCTGCGCCAGATAGGCATTGACGGTCGTGGCGCCGACCCCGACCAGCACGGCAAAATAATGCGTATCCAGCGCTTCCGCCGAGCGCACGTTGATCGACGCGAAGGTCCGCAGGCCCTTGCGGACCAGGTGCGTGTGGACCCCCGCCGTCGCCAGGATCATGGTGATGCCGGCGCGCGTCGCGGACTGGTGCTCATCGGTAAGAAAAATCTGGCTCTTGCCGGAACGCACCGCCACCTCGGCCTCCTGCCGCACCCGCGCGATGGCGGCGCGCAGCGCCTCTGGCCCGCCGCCGACATCGAAGGTGCAGTCGATCTCGGCAACCTGCTTGCCGAAATGGCGCTTGAGCACGCTCCAGCCGAGGTTGGTCAGCACCGGCGTCTCGATGACCATGACGCCTTCCTGCCGGGCATCGTCGTCAAGGATGTTGCCAAGGTTGGAAAAGCGCGTCTTGAGGCTCATCACCCGGGTTTCGCGCAAGCTGTCGATCGGCGGGTTGGTGACCTGGCTGAAGTTCTGGCGGAAGAAATGGCTCAGGTTGCGCGGGTTCTCGGAAATCACCGCCAGCGGCGCATCATCGCCCATGCTGCCGATGGCTTCCTTGGCATCCTCGACCATCGGCGCCAGCAGGATTTCCATGTCCTCCATCGACTGGCCGGCCGCGACTTGCCGGCGCCGCAGTTCGTCGCGGGCATAGGCACCGGCCGGTTCCGGACCATCATGGCCCTTCAGGGATTCATAGCTGGTGAAGCCTTCGACCAGTGCCGCATAGTCATGCGCGCCGGCGATGCGGTCCTTGATCTCGCGGTCGCTGTAATAGCGCGGGCCTTCGCCGTTTTCACCATCGAGGTCGACGGCGATCATCTCGCCCGGCCCCAGCGCGCCCTTCATCAGCGTATCGGCCTCGGGGATGACGACCATGCCCGCCTCGGAGCCGGTGACCAGCAAATTGTCGCGGGTCAGGCAATAGCGCATCGGCCGCAGCGCGTTGCGGTCGAGCCCGGCGACGACCCAGCGGCCATCGGTCATCGCCAGTGCGGCGGGGCCATCCCAGGCCTCCATGACGCTGGCAAAGAACGCGTACATGGCGCGGTGGCTGTCGGGCAGGCTGTCGTCCTTCGACCACGCCTCCGGAATCAGCATGGCCTTGGCGGTCGGGGCATCGCGGCCCGACCGCACAAAGGCTTCGAACACCGCATCGAGCGCCGCCGTATCCGACGCGCCGGCCGGAATAAGCGGCTTGATGTCCTCCGAATGTTCGCCAAAGGCCGCGGCGGCCATCTTGATCTCGTGGCTTTTCATCCAGTTGGTGTTGCCGCGCACGGTGTTGATCTCGCCATTGTGGGCGAGGCAGCGGAAGGGCTGCGCCAGCCACCATTGCGGGAAGGTGTTGGTTGAATAGCGCTGGTGATAGATGGCAAAGCGCGAAACGAAGCGTTCGTCCATCAGGTCGGGGTAGAACACCGACAGTTCTTCGGCGAGGAACAGCCCCTTGTAGATGATCGATCGTGCCGACAGCGAGCAGATGTAAAAACCCTGTATCTGCGCCTCGATGACCTTTTTCTCGATGCGGCGGCGGATGAGGTACAGGTCCTTTTCGAACGCCTCGATAGCGCTGCGATTGTCGCCGTCCGGCGCCGGTGTCGGCCCGGCGATCATGATCTGCTCGATTTCGGGACGTGACAGCATTGCCTTTTCGCCGATCACCGACACATCGACCGGCACCTGGCGCCACCCATAGACCTTATAGCCAAAGCCGATGATTTCCGATTCGACGATGGTGCGGCAGGTTTCCTGCGCGGCAAGGTCGGTGCGCGGCAGGAATACCTGGCCGACCGCCAGCAGATTGGGCTTGGGCGCGTGGCCGGCGCGGCCGATATGTTCGCGGAAGAACTCCAGCGGCAGCTCGACATGGATGCCGGCGCCATCGCCGGTCTTGCCATCGGCATCGACCGCGCCGCGATGCCAGACCGCCTTCAATGCCGCGATGCCCGCCGTGACGACACGCCGCGAGGCGATACCATCGGTCGCCGCGATGATGCCGACGCCGCAAGCGTCGGATTCCATGTCGGGCCGGTACATCCCGACATCGGCGATGCGGGCGCGTTCGGCGGCGGAAACGGTGAAGGGCATATCGGCCATGATCGGCGTCCTGATATTCGGGCGAATTACTTCTTGGGCGGAGCAGCACCGGCGGGAGCGCTGTTGAGCGGCGCAAGTGCCGCAGAAATCTGCGGCGAGGCCGCCTGCATCGCCGCATCGACCTTGGTGCCCATGATCTGCGCGGTCGCCTGGCCGATCTCGGCGCTCACGCGCGGCTGGCGATCACGCAGGGCTGTCCCCAGGGGCGTGCGATAAAAGTCGGAAAGGGCTTTCAGCTCTGCCGCCGAATAATTGCGGGCATAGGCCTGCGCCGAGGCCGCCACGACGCCGTTGATGTTCTGCTGGATGACCTTTTCGGCGATGCCGGCCTGGATGCCGCCGGCCTTTTTCAACACCGGGTCGAACTTGGCGCGGTTGGCCTTGTAGGCCGGGATGAAGCCGGGCTGCTGCGCCAGCATCGCCCGCAATGCGACGCCGGAGCGCATCATCTCGACATTGCGGGCCATCGTCGTGGTGATCTGGCCGCGCACGTCGAGTTGCTGGACAAGGGCATTGGCGGCGGTGAGCGCCGCGGGGTCCAACCGCGGTGCGGGCGCAGCGGCGGTGGCGGCAACAACGACGGCGGCAAGCAAGGCAATCATCAGGTCAGGCTCCGGGATGGCAAGGAAATCATGCGGCGCGGGCTTTTTCCGCACCCGCATTGGCCCGCAGATACTGGTGCATCTGCGCCGCCACGTCACGTCCGTCGCGCACCGCCCACACCACCAGCGATGCGCCGCGAACGATGTCGCCAGCGGCGAACACCCCGGGCAACGACGTCATCATCGTGTTGTTGTCGACCCGCAGCGTCCCCCAGCGCGTCACGCCGAGATCGGGCGCGCCGAACATCGCCGGCAGGTCTTCGGGATCGAAGCCCAGCGCCTTTATCACCAGGTCCGCCGGGGCCTGGAATTCGCCGCCGGGCTGCATTTCGGGCGCACGCCGGCCATCCGCACCGGCCTGGCCGAGCCGCATCCGCGTCGCCGTGACCGTGCCGTCGCCGATGGCAGCGGGGGCTGCCAGCCAGACAAATTCGACGCCTTCTTCCTCGGCGTGGGCGACTTCGCGGATCGATCCCGGCATATTCGCCCGATCGCGGCGATACAGGCATTTTACTGACGCCGCCCCCTGGCGGACAGCGGTGCGGACGCAATCCATCGCGGTATCGCCGCCGCCGATGACGACGACATGCTTGCCGGCGGCGTCGATGGCCTCGACGTCATCGCCGAATCCGCGCCGGTTCGAGGCAGTGAGATAGTCGAGCGCTTCGACGACACCATCGGCGTCGGCGCCCGGCACATCGACGCGGCGCGGTGCATAAACGCCGGTGGCGATCAGCAGCGCATCATGGCGCGCGCGCAAATCGGCAAGGCTCGCATCGCGGCCGACCTCGAAATCATGGTGGAAGACGATGCCAGCGTCGCGCAGCCGTTCGACGCGGCGCATCACCACCGGCTTTTCCAGCTTGAACCCCGGGATGCCATAGGTCAGCAGGCCGCCGGCCCGGTCATGCCGGTCATAGATATGGACGGTGTAGCCCTTGGTGCGCAGCAATTCGGCGGTGGTCAGCCCGGCGGGTCCGGCACCGATGATGCCGACCGATTGCGCCGATCGGTCGGCGATGATCCGCACCGGCTTGACCCAGCCATTTTCCCACGCCGTATCGGTGATGAACTTTTCAACGGCGCCGATGGTGACCGAGCCAAAATCCTTCTCGATGACGCAATTGCCTTCACACAACCGGTCCTGCGGGCAGATGCGGCCGCAGATCTCGGGCATGGTCGAGGTGGCGGCAGACAATTCATAGGCTTCCTCGAGCCGGCCCTCCGCCGTCAGTTTCAGCCAGTCGGGGATGTTGTTGTGCAGCGGGCAATGCACCTGGCAGAACGGCACGCCGCATTGTGAACAGCGCGCGGCCTGCTCTTCGGCCTTGGCGACGATATAGGGCCGGGCGATTTCCAGAAAATCGTCGCGGCGTTCATCCGACGCCCGCTTGGGCGGATACGCCTGCGGCCGATCGGTGAACTTGAGCATCTTCGTTACGGCCATGGTGCACGCCCCTTCCGGAGCCTGCGGTTACGCGCTCATCCAGCGAGAGTCACGCGAAAAATGGCCAATAGGACAGGACTGCTGTCCCATTAAGGTCCGATACGACGCTTTTCGGCGACTGACCGTCCAGTTATGTCCCGAAACGGACCTATTTAGCAAACAGCCACACAAGCGCCACCGATCCGGCGATGATGCGATACCAGGCGAAGGGGGCAAAGCCATACCGCCCGATCATCGCCACGAACGCCTTGACGACCACCAGCGCGGTGACGAACGCGACGACAAAGCCGATGCCGATGGCGTTCATTTCGTGCGCATCGAGCGCGGCGCGGTTCTTGAACAGCTCGAGAGCGGTCGCGCCCAGCATCGTCGGGATGGCGAGGAAAAAGCTGAATTCGGCCGCCGTGCGGCGTTCCACCCCCAGCGACAGTGCGCCAAGGATGGTGGCACCCGAACGGCTGACCCCCGGCACCATCGCCAGGCACTGGATGAAGCCGATGCCGATGGCGGTCTTTACCGGAATGTCGGCGACACCCTTGACCGTCGCCTTGCCGGCTAGGCGTTCGACGACAAGGATCGCGATGCCGCCGACGATCAACGCCACCGCGACGACGTCGGCGCGTCCGAGCAGCGCCTCGATCTGCTTGTGCAGCGCCAGCCCGATGGCAACGGCCGGCACGAACGCCAGAAGTATGTTGCGCGCAAAGCGCAGCGATTCGGGTTGGCGCGCCAGGAGGCCCCGCGCCACGGCCAGCAGCGTCCGCCAATACAGCACGACGATGGCGAGGATGGCGCCGAGCTGGATGACGATGTTGAACACCTTCCAGCGTTCCGGGTCATAGCCGAGCAGGTCGCCGGCGAGAATGAGATGGCCGGTGGACGATACCGGCAAGAATTCGGTCACGCCTTCGACAATGCCGAGGATGATGATGTCGATCAGGCTGTGATCCATCGGCGAAATCTCCAACCCCGGGCCGGGGTGGCGGAGGCCTAGAGCATTTCAGCGGCGAGGGGAATCGCCGCGCCGAAAAATCGCGCCAGGGTCAGACCGGCACCGAATCGCTGTGGAAACGCCCGCTGGGGCGATAGCGCTGGAGCATGGCGGGCACGAAAGCCGCCATCGGCGTCGGCGTGACGCCAAGGTCGGCAAGGCCCGCTGCGCCGGGGGCGACGACATTGTCGTTCTGCAACATGGCGAACTGGTCGGATGTCATCGGCATGAACGGCAGGAAATCGCCCATCCTGCCCATCAGCCGCGCGACGCCGGCCGGCACTTCGACCAATGGCCGGTCGTGGCGGGTCTCCTTCAGGACCATGGCGAGGATGGCGCGAAAGCTCATCACCTCGGGACCGCCGAGTTCGTAGGTGCAGCCGGCAGCGGCGGGATCCTGCAGCGCCGCCACGCACGCCGCCGCGACATCGAGGACATAGACAGGCTGGAAGCGCGAATCGCCGGCGATTACCGGCATTGCGGGCGCCGTGCGCGCCATGCCGGCAAAGCGGTTGAGGAACTGGTCCTCCGGGCCGACGACGAGGCTGGGGCGCAGGATGGTGGCGCTGGGCAGGGCAGCAAGCACCGCCGCTTCGCCCTGTGCCTTGGTGCGCGCATACGGCACCTTCGATGCTGCATCGGCGCCGATGGCGGAAACCTGGACATAATGGACGATGCCCGCAGCGGCCGCGGCCCTTGCCGCGCGTCCGGCGCCTTCGGCCTGTACGGCGGTGAATTTCTGGCCACCCTTTTCGTCGAGTATGCCGACAAGGTTGACCCCGGCACTGGCCCCTGCAAACGCCGCCGCCATTGCGGCTTCGGACGTGATGTCGCCGCGCACGATCTGGATCTGGCCCAGCCCCGCCAGCGGCTTGAGAAATTGGGCGCGATCGGGGTGGCGCACGACGATGCGCAGGCGATATCCAAGCTCGGCCAGCCGCTGGACGATATAGCGGCCCAGAAAGCCCGAACCACCGATAACGGTGACAAGCGTTTCAGGTCCGGGTCGCAGGGCTTCGATCATGGACACGGCGTTTAGCGAACCCCGCCGCCGCTGTCGCGCCGCATCTTGGCACAGGCTGCCAATATCGCCCCCAGCGCAAAGATTGCGCGTTGGGCGTTTTGCGCAAGGACTGCGCGTTGGGCGTTTTGCGCAAAGATTGCGCGGGCTGCAATTGACAACCCCGCCGCCGACCCCTAACCCGCCCCCCTTGCTCACCTGCCCAGGTGGCGGAATTGGTAGACGCGCCAGCTTCAGGTGCTGGTATTGGTAACGATGTGAAGGTTCGAGTCCTTTCCTGGGCACCATGAGATGCAGTTACCGCGTTGATTTAATTATTTTTTAGATCAACGCGGTGGCGGCGTTCCCGCAATCGCGCCGCCAAATGCAGAGCGGCTGGGGGCGATTTCGGGCGGAGGGGCGTGGACAATCCCCACAATCCCAAGTTTATTTCCATACTGGCTCAGTGCGATGGCCGGATGCCCGGTGCAGATGCCGGTGCGTCGCTGAGATGCCGCAACACAACCGCCGACCCCGATACATGGTCCGGCCGTTGTGCGCTATGCCCCCACATGGGCAAGCAGCCGCCGGCATCCGCGCATCATGGGTGGTACGGCGTCGACCCTGCAACCGGCGCAATAGCGCCCCCGGTTGTCCCCGAAACGCCCGCGATCAATGAAAATCGCGCGATTTTGGCAGCACCCGGGCGTTTCGGGGGTGGCCATGGGTGCGCGGATAACCGGGATGGAGATCTTCGTCGGTGCGCGCGGCAAGGGAGCTTGCGGTGTGCGTTTCGGACAGGCGATCGAGTTCGGCCGTGCGGTCCGTGATGCGTGTCGCCATCAGGTGGACGACCCCTTCCGGGCTGCGCTGGACCGTGCCCTCCACCAGCATCAACCGGGACGACATGATGGCGCGGCGATAGACTTCGAACAATCGCGACCAGATGACGACATTGGAAATGCCCGTCTCGTCTTCCAGGGTGACGAAGATGGCGTTGCCCTTGCCGGGGCGCTGCCGGACGAGTACGATGCCCGCGGTCCTGATCCGCCTGCCGTCCCTTGCGGCGGTTGTCGCGGCGCAACTGGCGACACCCTCGCCGGCAAAGACATCGCGCAGGAACGCCATCGGATGCGCCTTCAGCGACAGGCGGATGGTCTGGTAGTCGGCGGCGACATGCTCCGCCGGCAGCATCGCCGGCAGGTTGGCAGCAGGCTCGACCGCGAGCTCGCGGGCATCGGCGGCGGCGAATAGCGGCAGTACGTCGGATGGTGTTCGCCGCGCCTCCCACAAGGCTTCCCGGCGGTCGAGGGCGATCGACCGGCAGGCGTCTGCATCGGCAAGCAGGCGCAAGGCCCGCTGGGGCAGGGCGGCGCGCCTGGCCAGCGCCTCGATGCTGTCGAAGGGGCGTGCGGCGGCAATCCGCGCTGCCCACACCGCGCGAAAGCCGTCGATCTGGCGCAGCCCGAGGCGAAGCGCAAAACCCCCTGTGTCCGTCACTTCGAGGCCATTGTCCCAATCGCTGGCGTTGATATCGACAGGCCGCACATCGATGCCATGGGCACGCGCATCACCGACAATCTGCGCCGGGGCATAAAAACCCATCGGCTGGGCGTTGAGCAGGGCAGCGGCAAAGACCGCCGGATAACGGCATTTGAGGTAGGACGAGACCCATACCAGCCGGGCAAAGGCCAGGGCATGGCTTTCGGGGAAGCCATAGCTGCCGAACCCCTCGATCTGCTTGTAGCAACGACGCGCAAAGTCCTCGTCATAGCCTCGCGCCGTCATGCCGCCGACCATCTTGGTTTCGAACTGGTCCATGGTGCCGACATTGCGGAACGTCGCCATGGCCCGGCGCAGCTGGTTCGCTTCGGATGGCGTGAAGCCGGCCGCGACGATGGCGAGTTTCATGGCCTGTTCCTGGAACAGCGGCACCCCCAGTGTCTTGCCGAGCACGTCGCGCAGTTCATCGGGGTCGTGCGGCGGCGCCGGCGACGGAAAGTCGTGCGCTTCCAGCTTTTGGCGCCGGCGCAGATAGGGGTGGACCATGTCGCCCTGGATGGGGCCCGGCCGCACGATCGCCACCTGGATGACCAGATCGTAGAATTCGCGGGGGCGCAGGCGCGGCAGCATGTTGATCTGCGCCCGGCTTTCCACCTGGAATACGCCGATGCTGTCACCCCGGCAGAGCATGTCGAAGACATCGGGTGCATCGTCGGGGACATTGTCGAGGCTATAGTGCGTGCCGATGTGCGTCTCGATGAGCGCGAAGGCCTTGCGGATGCAACTCAGCATCCCCAGCGCCAGCACATCGACCTTCATCAGGCCAAGCGCGTCGATATCGTCCTTGTCCCATTCGATGAAAGTGCGGTCGGCCATGGCGGCATTGTGGATCGGCACGGTTTCGTCGAGCCGGTCCTGCGTCAGCACGAAGCCACCGACATGTTGCGACAAATGCCGGGGAAACTGGAGAATCTGGCCCACCAGGTCGCCAAGACGCGCGATTTCCCGGCTTTCCGGGTCGAAACCGGTTTCGGCGAAGCGCCGGCGCTCCATCGTGTCGGCAAAACTGCCCCACACCGTGCTGGTCAGGCGCGCCGTGACATCCTCGCTCAGCCCCAGCACCTTGCCGACTTCACGCACGGCGCTGCGCGGACGATAGTGGATGACGGTGGCGGCAATGCCGGCGCGGTCGCGGCCATAACGACGATAGACATATTGCATGACCTCCTCGCGGCGCTCGTGCTCGAAATCGACGTCGATGTCGGGCGGCTCCTTGCGCTCCTCCGAAATAAAGCGGGAAAACAGCAGGTTGTTCTTGAGCGGGTCGACAGCGGTGATACCAAGAACATAGCAGACGGCAGAATTGGCGGCCGAGCCGCGACCCTGGCACAGGATTTTCCTGTCCTGGGCAAAGGCCACGATGTCGTGGACGGTGAGGAAATAGGCGGCGTAATTCTGTTGGGCGATGATGGCGAACTCGTCGTCAAGCAGGGCGCGCAGCCGAGGGGGGATACCGTCCGGATAGCGTGCCCGGGCCTTGGTGAGGGTCAGCGTTTCCAGCCACGCCTGCGGAGTGTAGCCGGCCGGAACCGGCTCATGCGGGTATTCATAGCGCAGGTCATCGAGGCTGAAGCCGATGCGGGCGATGAGCGCGTCGGTCTGGGCGATCGTGCCGGGGAAATCGGCGAACAGCCGCGCCATTTCCGCGGCAGGCTTGAGGTGGCGTTCGGCATTGGCGGCGAGCAGGCGGCCGGCGGTGGCGATGGTGTGTTTTTCGCGGATGCAGGTCAGGATATCGTGGAGGCGACGCTGCCGGGGCGTGGCGTACAGCGCATCGCCGACGGCAATCAGCGGCACTCCGGCCGTCTTGGCGAGCGCAGCGCGCTGGTGCAGCCGCCGGCGGTCACGGCCCGCCCGCAACATGGTCGCCGCAAGCCAGACCTGCCGCGGCGCTGCGTTCTGCAGTCTGTCGAGCAATCCGGACGGGTCGCCGGCGCCGGGCATGACGATCAGCAGCAGGTCCTCGACATGGCCGAGCAAGTCGTCGAGGCTGAGCGTGCAACTGCCCTTTTCAGCGCGCAGGTTGCCGGTCGTGAGCAACCGCGTCAGCCGGCCCCAGCCGTGGCGGGTCGCCGGGTAGGCGATGATGTCGGGGGTGCCATCGGCGAACACCAGGCGCGCGCCAACAACCAGCCGGAAGTCGATACCCGTACCCGCCGCTTCGACCGCGTCGCGCAGTGCGACATGGGCGCGGACCACGCCGGCGACAGTGTTGCGATCGGCGATGCCGATGCCGCTGTGGCCAAGTGCCAGTGCCTCGGCCACCATGTCCGACGGATGCGACGCGCCGTGCAGGAAGGAATAATTGGTCGCCGCCGCCAGCTCTGCATATCTCATGCGAACAGCCCGTGGAGATACCAGTCGGGGTTGGCCTTTTCGGTGCCGTAAAGCCCGTGGCGGAACAGCCAGAAGCGCCGCCCGCGCGCATCCTCGACCCGGTAATAATCGCGCGTCAGGCCCTTGCCGTCGCTGCGCCGCCACCATTCGGCAGCAATGCGTTCCGGCCCTTCATGCCGCGTCACATCATGCTGGATGCGCCGCCATCGAAAGCGGCGCGGCGGGCCATCCGGAACTTCTGCCATCACTTCGATGCGCTGTGGCGGGTCGAACAGGTGCAGCGGCCGCAACGGCGGTTCGCCGGGCTCGCACGCCAGCCACGGGACTGGCGGCCCCGCCTCCCCGATGGCGAGTTCCAGCGCCGCCTGTTCGGGAATGTGGCTGTCGCCGGCATGGAGGCGCCGCACCCTGTTGCGCCCGAGCCTGGTGCTCAGGCGATCGATCAGGGCGGCGAGTTCGCTGTCGGTGACCGCGCCGCCGTCGAGCTGCAATTGCGGGATCGCCATCGGTTCGATGACCGGCACGGCGAGGCGGACGAGATCATAGCCAAAACCGGGATCTAGCGGATCGGCCAGCGCGTCGATCCGTTCCCGGAACAGCCGTGCCAGTATCGCCGGGTCGCGCGCCGGTGCGCCGGTTGCCACCCGCAACCGCGCGACATGGCCATCGCTGCGAAACAACGCCACCTCGAAACGCCGCCCGCCATTGCCGCGCTTGCCGAGCTCATCGGCGGCCTCGCCGACCAGCCGGTCGATGACATCGAGAACATAGTCCGTGCGCGCCACCGGCTCGGCAAAACGCGCCTCGACCGCAACGGCGGGCAGGCGACGGCGCGGCACGATGCGGATATCCACTTCGCCGAGCAATTGTGCCAGCAGCGTCGGCAGTATCGCGCCGAAGCGCGCCGCCAGCGGTGGGCGCGGGCGTGCCGCCACGTCGCCAATGGTTTTCAGCCCGGCGCGGCGCAGCGACAGATGGGTCTCCTCGTCAACGCGCAGCGCCGCGACCGGCAGTGCCCTGATATGGCCGCCGCCGTACCGCGCCAGCGCCAGCGCCCCGTCCGGCGTTGCCGCACAGGCGAGGCGCGCCGTCAGACCATGGCGTTGCAGCCGCCGCGCCAGATCATCGAGCAGCCCCGCCTCGTTGCCATAGGGATGCGCGCAACCGGTGATATCGAGGACCAGGCCCTGCGGCGGATCGTTGGCCACCGAAGGCGAATAGCGGTCGCAGGCATCGGCAAGCCAATCGAGCAACGCCGCATCGGCGGCCGTGTCATGCGCGATTGTTGCCAGTTCCGGCACGCGGGCGCGGGCGTCGGCAAGGGTCAGGCCGGGAACGATGCCAAGGGCGAGCGCCCGTGCATCGACAGCGGCGAGACGAATGCCGCCGCGCACGTTTTCAACCAGCGCATAGGGCAATTCAGGCGGCGCGCCGCCCGATATCCGCAACCGTTCGGCCGGCAGCAATGGCAGGAACACCCCCAGGTAGCGCCGCTCCAGGCCCCGCTGCATCGCTGAAACTTCGTCGATCACGATCCCACTCCACCCGGGCCTCGAACCCGGCAATACCGCCGCGATGGCGCAGCAGGTTGATATCGAAGGCCGGCTTTCCCGGTGCGCTTGCCGCCGGCGCCATCACGAGTGCCGATGATGGCGCCGCCTTGATGCGCCATCGCGTCGCGGCGGCACTCGGCACCGGGTCCGCCCCAAGACGCAGCACCAGTGTCAGAACGCCAGACCGCGCCGCCGCCAGCGCCAGCAGGCGTGATGCCGTGAGATTGAGCGCCGGGGCATTGCCCCAGGTTTCGATCACCACCGCCCCGACAGCGCCGCAGCCGACGCTGTCGGCCCCCGCCCGCAAAACCATGGCTGCGTCGCGCCCTGTCACCAGGAACATGTCGGCAGGGTCGACTCCCAACTCGACCAGTCCCGGCCCGTACAGCCGGCCACTGCCGCGTTCGCCCTTGTCCTCGCGCACCCAGATGATCGGCTTTCCGGCGCGGGCCCGCAAACCCAGCATCAGCGCAAACCCGGCCGCGGCGCCGGCATAATCCCCATCATCGGCAAACAGCTCGTGCAGCGCCGCCCGCGCCAACCCGCCCCCCAGCCGTGCATCGACGATCGGGGAGCCGGTTTGCACCAGCGTCCCGGACACCGCAGCGCAAGGGCCAAGCGTGAGAAGCTTGGCACGAAGCGCGGTCAAGGAGGCAGCAGAACGACTCATATGTTCCTATTTTGTTCTATAAGTGAACCGGTCGGCGGATGAGTCAAGTGACGATGTCGGCGGCGGGCGCATTGGCCGGATTGCGGGGCGATGTGCGGTAAGGGCGATGTGCTTGAAAGCCGGGCGCGGGCAATCGCGCGCGGAACGCGGGTTTTTCCGTGCCGGCGTATCCCCTCTCCCGCGGGCGGGAGAGGGGTAACGTCTCGTTATCCTGCAGTCTTGCGCAGCCAGGCGTCGATTATCGGCAGGCGCTGGCGCTTGATCGCGATGCGATCGGTGATGTTGGCGATGGCGGTCTGCGTATCGCGCCGGGCATCGGCGGCAAGATATTTCCGGGCATATCCGGCAAGCTTGCCGGGCATCGCCGGATCGGCCGAATCATTGGCGAGGCGCGGGAAATAGCGGCTGCGCGACGTCTGGTCGACAAGGGCTTCCACCGCCACCCGGTGTGCGATGGCAAAATCATAGGCCTTGTCCGGGAAGCGTTCGGCGACGGCGCGGATCATGCCGGCGCTGGTCGTGGCGCCGGGTTCTGTCGTCAGCGCCAGGTCGAGCGCGCGCTGCGCCAGCGCCGGGTCGGCAGCGTGCGAAAGCTGGTCGTAAAGGTCCTGCTTGACCAGCGCGGTCTTCTCGCCGGCCGCGGCCTTGTGCAACGCCTCCCAGGTCGCTGCATCGGCATTGACCGCGACGACGCCGAGCACGGCCTTGCGGATTGCCGCCGGCATGTCGCCCGCCCCATAGCGCCGCCGGGCTTCGGCGATGACGGCGGCATCGCCAAAATTGCCGAGTGCGGTGATAAGGCTGTTGCGCAAATTGGCAACGGGTGGCGCTTCATCCGCCCGTGCCGTCCAGCCGGTGGCGAGCATCAACGGCGCCAGCCGCGCAATCGCATATCGGCGGAAGCCGGCCTGGCGGGCGTCGCCGCGATAATAACCATCGATGCCCGAATAGATGTCGACAATCTTGCCCCACAGCTTGGCATCGGCACCCGGCGGTGTCGCCTGTGCCAGGTCGAGCGCATCCGACGCGGGTTGCAGCCCGGCGAGGCCCAGCCGCCAGCTGTCGGAAAGGATGCCGATCTGGTCGATCGGCGCGATCCTGGCGAAATCGACCACCAGCGCGTGGAAGGACGCGGGCGCATACAAGGTCCGGTAATAGCCCGTCTGCCCGGCGTTGACGACGACGGTGCCGCATCCCGGAAGCGAAATCACGCCCTTGCCACCGGTGACCACGGTGCGCGCCGATGCCCCGCCTGTAACGCGGGCAATGACCGGCACCGGCCAGCGCAGCGGCGTCTTGGCCGGGCGATCGGCGGTGAATTCACCCTGCAGCAACGGCAGCGTCGTCGCTCCCGCCTTGCACTGCGGGGTCCCCACCCGGATCAGCGGCACGCCGGGCTGCAGGGTGAAACTGTGCGCGATCGCCGTGATCGGCTTGGCCGCCGAAACCGCATCGACCTCGCGCCACAGGTCGTCGGTGACCGTGTTGCCATAGGCGTGGGCCTTCATGTAGCGCCGCACCCCGGCGCGCCACACATCGGACCCGACGTAATCCTCCAGCATCCCGATCACGGCTTCACCCTTCTGGTAGGTGATGTCGTCAAAGGCCTGGCTCGCCTGCTCCACCGTGGCGACATGCTGGACGATGGGGTGGGTGGTCGCGACCGCATCGCGATGCATGGCGCGTTCCCGGCCATCGACGGCTTCCAGCGCGGTATTCCATTCCGGGTGCAGGCGGGCGGTGGTGCGCGATTCCATCCATGACGCAAAACCTTCGTTGAGCCACAGGTCGTCCCACCACGCCATCGTCACCAGATCGCCGAACCACTGGTGCGCCATCTCGTGTGCAGCGACCTGGAACGATCGTTCCTTGTCGGCCTGGGTCGAAATCGTCGGGTCGAGCAGGATGGCGCTTTCAAAGGTGAAGATCGCGCCCCAGTTTTCCATGGCGCCGAAAAACTGACTGCGCCCCGGCGCCGCGACATTGTCGAGCTTTGGCAGTGGGAAGGGCACATCGAAATAGTCGTTGTATTCCTTGAGGATGGCGACTGACGATGCCAGCGCGAAAGCGCCCTGGCCGGCGTTGCCCTTCTGGGTGACGACGCCGACTTCGGTGGCGCCGGAGGTGGCGGTGATCCGGTCGAAATCGCCCAGCCCGAAGAACAGCAGGTAGGTCGACATTTTCGGCGTCTGCGGAAAGGCAACGCGGGTCTTGCCGCCGCCGATGTCGGTGACCGACTTTGCCGGCAGGTTGCCGACTGCCATCTGCCCCGTCGGCACCGTCGCCGTCAGGGTGAAGGTCGCCTTGTAGCCGGGCTCGTCCCACGACGGGATCAACCGCCGCGCATCCGAATTTTCAAACTGGGTATAAAGCGCGCGCTTCTTGCCTGCCGGCGTATCGTAGTCGAGGGCAAACAGCCCCACCGCCTGGGTGCCGATCTTGCCGGCATAGTCCATGACGAGGATGTGCTTGCCGGGCGTGACGGGCCGGGCAAAGCGGAAGGTGGCGGTTTGCGCCGCGGCGTCGGTGGTGATGCGGGGCGCGGCGGCGCCATCGAGGCTGGCCTTGCTGAAATCGAGATCGGCGGCGTTCAGCGTGATGCTCGACGTCGGTCGCAACACGTCGATGGTCACCGCCACCCGGCCGGCAAAGCGCATCGCCGCGGCATCGGGGGTGATCGCCACGTCATAATGGCTGGGGCGGACATCGCGCGGCAACTGGCTGGTCGGCAATGCCGGGGTGGCCGCGACAGCCGCCACGGGCGCGGAAAGCGCAATCGTTGCCGATGCGAACAGAAAGCGATGCATTTTTAATTCCTTGGCACAGGTTTGCGCTGCTTTTCGATTGTTTTTCCGCGGCTGGCAATGCGCCACTTCAGCCCGCGAAGGGCCGATCGATCGAAGTCGGCGGCACCGAAAACCAGCGCGGCCCGGATGCGGTCATGTGGAAGCAATCTTCCAGCCGCACGCCAAAACTGCCGGGCAGATACAGCCCGGGTTCGTTGGAAAAGCACATTCCTGCCGCCAGCGGCGTCGTTTCGCCATGCACCAGGTTGACCGGTTCATGGCCATCCATGCCGATGCCGTGCCCGGTGCGGTGCGACAGCCCGGGCAGGCGATAGCCGGGGCCATAGCCCAACGCTGTATAATGCGCCCGCACCGCATCATCGACCCGCCCCGCCGCCACGCCGATCCGGGCGGTTTCAGAGGCGATCTGCTGCCCGCGCGCCACGGTGTCCCACACCCGTCGCACCGCGTCGGGGGCACGGCCCGGGACAAAGCTGCGTGAAATGTCGGACTGGTAACCTTGGACGCTGCAGCCGCAATCCATCAGCACGACCTCACCCTCGCGTACCCGCTGCGGCTTGCTGGAGCCGTGCGGATACGCCGCCGCCTCGCCCAGCAGGATCAGCGCGAATTCGGGCGTGCCGCCAAGCTTTTCGGTGGCGGCGTTCATCAACGCGGCGATCTCGAACGGCGCCATGCCTTCGCGGATGCGCGGCCAGGTCCAGCGATAGGCGGCGATGGTGATGTCGCTGGCCTTTTGCATCAGCGCGAT
This sequence comes from Sphingomonadales bacterium, assembly GCA_025351405.1. Lineage (GTDB taxonomy): Bacteria > Pseudomonadota > Alphaproteobacteria > Sphingomonadales > Sphingomonadaceae > Sandarakinorhabdus. Next base: position 35,067 of record JANXVZ010000013.1, read on the forward strand.
TTCGGCAGCGGTCTTGATCATCCGGCAACCGCGCACCACCGCGTTGGCCGATACCGCCTGCAGCTTCGGCAGCGCCTTGCCCAGCCCGTCGCTGGCGAAAAAGCGCACGCTTTCCTCGATGCCGATGCGCCCCTCGGCCAGCCCGCGGTCCCGCATCGCCGCGGCGAGCAGCGCGATCGGGCTTTCATCCTCCTGCCAGACCCGCAGGTCCGCTGGCACGCCAAGGCTCTGGCGCACCGAGGGCAGCTCGAAAAACGGCGTCATCACGATCGGCAGCCCGGTGGCGGGCAGCACCACGGCAGTCAGCCGTTCGCTGCGGTGCCAGGCGATGCCGGTGAAATAGATCATCGAGGCGCCGGGTTCGAGCAGGATCGCGGCGATGCCACTGGCCTGCATCAATGCCTGGGCGCGCGCGATACGGGCGGCGCGTTCGGCGGCATCGATCGGGCGGACGTCGCCCGTCATCGCCGAAAGCTCGCGGGTATCGATATCGGCAGCACGGGCGGTTTGCGGCAACAGGCCGATTGCCGAGGCGGCAAGTGCGCCACCCAGCAGGCGGCGGCGATCCAGCGAGAGCGGTGTGCGCATACTGCATCATCGGGCGATGGCGCCGGAAAGCAAGCGGGAAGCGAAGCCGGGACGGTTGCGTTGCAATCGCCGGTTTCAGCCGATAGTTTCAACGCCGCGTCATCATGGCTATGGCCGGGCAACTGACTTGACGCATTGGGGAACCACGATGCCGCTGCCGGCCGATCGCACGCCTGTCATCATCGGGGTCGGGGAGGTGGTCGATCGGCCCGCCGACCCGGCGCTGGCGCTGGAGCCGCTGGCGCTGATGGAGGCCGCCATCCGCGCCGCCGATGCCGATGCCGGTGCCAGAACTGGGCCCGGTTTCCTCGCCCGCATCGATTCGCTCGACATCATCAACCTCGTCAGCTGGCGCTATGACAAGGTGGCGTCGCGGCTGGCGGAGCGGCTGGGCATCACCCCGGCGCGTTCCGCCTATGGCGTCGTCGGCGGCGAAACCCCGACGACCAAAATCCACGAAGCCGCGCTGCGCATCATGAACGGCAACAGCATCGTCGCCGTGGTGACGGGCGGGGAAGCGACCAACGCCGTCGCCAAGGCCCGGGCCGCCGGCATCAACCTGCCGTGGACCCCGCCGGCCGCCAAGCCTGAAAACCCGATCGTGCCGAGCGACCATGTCACCGCGCTGGCGGTGAAGATGGGCGTCATGCAGCCGGTCCATATCTATCCGCTGTACGAAAATGCCGCCACTGCCGCCTGGGGGCTGACCCCGGCGGAGGCGCTGGCCGAATCCGGCACCACATGGGCCAGGTTTGCCGCCGTCGCCGCGCAAAACCCCAACAGCTGGTCGAAAACGGCCTATGGCGCCGCCGAAATCACCACCCCCACCCCCGATAACCGCATGATCGCCTACCCCTATACCAAGCGCATGGTCGCCAACCCGGCGGTCAACCAGGCCGCCGCCGTGCTGCTCACCAGCCTTGCGGTGGCGCGCGCGGCTGGGGTGCCGGACGATCGCATCGTCTATGTCCATGGCGGCGCCGCGGCGGCGGAAAATTACGATTACATGGCGCGCGACCAGTACCGCCATTCGGTGGCGCAGGATGCGGTGCTGGCGGCGGTGATGCGGCTGGCCCCCGCCGGCTTCGACCGGCACGAGCTGTATTCCTGCTTCCCCATCGTCCCCAAGATGGCGCGGCGCACGCTCGGGCTCGCGGCCGATGCGGCGTTGACCGTCACCGGCGGCCTCAGCTTTTTCGGCGCGCCGCTCAACACCTACATGACCCATGCCACCTGCGCGATGGTGCGGTCGCTGCGGGATCGCCCGGCCGAGGCGGCGTTGCTGTATGGGCAGGGCGGCTATGTCACCAAGCATCACGGGCTGGTCGTCGGCAGCGTGCCGCCCGAACCGTCGAGCCTGATGACCCCGGTCGATGTCCAGGCCGAAGCCGAGGCGATGCGCGAACCGGTGCCGGCGATGGACCCGGATTACGAAGGCGCGGCGACACTGGAGACTTTCACCGTCGTCTATGACCGCGATGGCGCGCCCGCCTATGGCGGCGTCGCCGGGCGGACGGCAGACGGCGCGCGGGTGTTCGGCCGCGTTCCGGCCGACGACGCCGACACACTGGCGCTGCTATTGGCGGCAGACGTATCGCCGGTGGGAACGGCGGGCCGCGTCAGCGTCGGCAGCGACGGGTTACAGCGCTGGGAGGTGTAGCGCTGCTGGCTTGCGGGGTTGACTGCCTGGCCTGCAAAGCGACTGCGCCTCGGATGTCCGCTTTCGACCCATACCCGGTCGTTTACGATTGCCAAATTGAACGTCTGGTTGCGCCTGAAGCCGCCATGCCTCTTTCCCGATAGCACATCGGCGGCGCTTTTGACCGCGTGTGGGTCGAGGTTGACCGGCCCTACGGAACGCCTGATCGCTCGGTGGGCCGGTCCAGAGAGGGGTGAAAAACTTTATCCGGGGATGTGGATCCCGCAAAGCTTGTTGCCGTCGGGATCGCGCACATAAGTCAGGTGGATAGTTCCCATAGCGGACTCCCGCGGGCCAGGAGCGTCTTCGATAGACGTTCCGCCGTTGGCTACGGCTACGTCATGAAATTGCTGAACTTGCTCGGGCGAATTGCACGAGAAAGCGACGGTGCCCCCGTTCGCCACGGTGGCAGGTTCATCGTTGATCGGCTGGGTGACGATGAAGTTCGTTCCACCCTGGTTCGGGTAGAAGAGGCGCTTATGTCCGCTTCCCGCGATGTTCATCATTGGCTCTGGCACACCCAGAACACCCAAAACCGCGTTGTAGAACCGCCGCGATCGCTCGATGTCATTGGAGCCTATCATCGTGTGGAACAGCAATTTCTCTCTCCCTATCGTTACCAGGATGCTTGTGGAGGCACTGCGGGATCGGAGCAAGCGGCGAGTTGCGTTTTCAGCCGATTTAGAAAGCCTATCCGGTCGCGTTTAGGTGGCCAGTCGGGGAAGCACCGGACGTCGGGTATTGGCGAGATGTGCCGTTAGACACCTTTCGTCGGAACGACCGCAAAGTCCCACTTTCAGCCGCTCACTATGCGCCGATAAGCGGCATGAGGGAACGGCAGTTCCCGGGTATACTTGTCCCTGCCCGGAACGGCGGCAATTGAGGCGCGAAGCGTGCCCGCCGCATGGAGTTGCGTCGGCTTCGCTTTACCCCGTGATCGCCATGCGTCCGTGCCGTTTGCAATCTCGACCGCCCTCAAACTTTCCTGCCACGCACCGTGGCGCCTTTGCCCCAACCGCGTCCTCACGTCGAAAGCGGCGCGCGCAATACGTCCGTCCGGATGGCACGCCTCTCGCCTGTCCTACACAGGCCAGAACCGCTATCGTCGGGACCTTATTCGCTCTTTCTCATCGCCGCCCTATCAACACACTGGCGGCAACGGCCGATGCGGCAAAGGTCATGCAAATCGGAAAGTCATGAAAACGCCTCCCGGGGCTGACCTTCCAAATGAATATCGAACGAAATCAACGCTTTCGAAAAGTCAGTGTTTCCAACAGAATCAAGCCCGGCAGCGTCCTCACACCGGCTCGAACTGCCCCAGCGCGCGGTACAGCAGCACCGCCGCCGCCACCGCGACGTTGAGGCTGTCGGCGGTGCCCTTCATCGGCAGCCGCAGCAGCGCGTCGCATTCGGCGGTATAGGCCGGCGGCAATCCCGCCTGTTCATTGCCCACCATGATGAAGCTGGGTGCGGTGAACTGGTGGGCGCGATAATCGATTGTGCGGCCTTCGAGCGCGGCACCGACCAGCTCCCCCGCGCCATCGCGCAGCCAGGCAAAGAATTCCGGGCCGGTCGCCTGCACCACTTTTCGCGTGAACAGCGCCCCCATCGAGGCGCGCACCGCCTCGACGCTGAACGGGTCGCAGCATTGATCGAGCAGGATCACCCCGCCGGCGCCGGTGGCATCGCAGGTGCGCAGCATGGTGCCGAGGTTGCCGGGATCGCGCAGGTTTTCCGCTACCAGCCACATCGCCGCGGCAAAGCGATCGAGCCCGGCCAGCCGCGTATCGGGAATCGGGAAGGCGGCGACCACCGATTGCGGATTGTCCTTCCCCGTCAGCTTGTGGAGGATATCGCGGTCGGTGCGAACGGCGGTGCCTTGCGCCGCTTCGGTGGCGGCGATCAGCGCCGTGGTCAGCGGATGCGCCTCGCCATCGGCGCCGAACACCAGATAGGCCGGGACATGGCCGTTGTGCAGCGCCTCGGTACATACCCGCAGCCCTTCGGCGAGGAACAGGCCCTCCACTTTGCGTGTCTTCTTGTCGTTGAGAGAGCGCAGCCGCTTGATCAACGGGTTCGACGGGCTGGTGATATCGACCGGCATTACAACGCCACGATGCTGTAGTGGTGCCACAGGAACACCGCCAGCGCACCGCGGTGCGGGCGCCAGGGCTCGGCGAGTTCGCGGGTGCGCTTTTCGGTCGGGCGGGCGTCGAGCCCCATGATCTTGCCAAGCTCGATCTGCACGGCAAGGTCGCCGGCGGGAAAGATGTCCGGCCGGCCTTCGGCGAACAACAGGTAGATTTCGGCACTCCAGCGGCCGATGCCCTTGACCGCGGTCAGCGCCGCGATCGCCGCCTCGTCATCATCGGGCAGCGCGCCGAAATCGAGCGCGCCGCTGACGACCGCCTGCGCCAGGCCCTGGACATAGCCGGCCTTTTGCCCCGACAGGCCCGCGGCGCGAAGCTCGTCGAAGGGCATGGCGGCGATGCGGGCATGGTCATCCATGTCGCCGCCGCAGGCCAGTTCCAGCTTGTTCCAGATGCTCGCCGCCGCCTTGACGCTGACCTGCTGGCCGACGATGGCGCGCATCATCGTCGCGGCACCGCGATCCCGTCCACGCGGTTCGGGGTAGCCGGCGTGGCGCAAGGCTGCGGCAAGGTTGGGATCCAGCGCCGCGACATGGTCGAGCGAGGTGCGAAGCTGTTCGGCGGTGAGCGACATGGGGTGCTTGTAACCGGGATTGCCGGCGTCTCAATGGCTGTTTGGGCGTCCCGGGTTCGCAACCGCCGCCACAATCGGCTACAGGACGCTTGCAGCCATGTTCGACACTCTTCGCAACCAGTCTTTCTTCCACGACAAGAACCGTGCCTTCTGGATTCTCCAGGGCGGCGGCTGGGGGGCCTATCTGCTGCTCCGCGCGCTGTCGGGCCTCGCCAATCGCATGGGGCTCAGCTTCATCCTGCCCGCGATCATCGTCACCGCCACGGGGTTTTCGCTAACGCTGCTGATGGCCGCTGCCTACCGCCGCATCATCCGCATGAAGCCGGTGTATGTGTGGACGCTGACCCTCATCATCCTTGCATCGGCGTCGGCGCTGTTCTCGGTGCTGGAGGTATGGGCGCACGCCACCTTCTTCCAGCCGGGATGGAAGCCGCAGGGCATCGAGTTCCTCGGCGCCATCCTGCTCGATTTTTCGGTTCTGGGGGCGTGGAGCGGGCTGTATTACGGCATCAACTATTACCTGATGCTCGCCGAACAGTCGGAACGCATGATCAAGGTGGCGGCGCAGGCCAATTCGGCGCAGCTCGAGATGCTGCGCTACCAGCTCAACCCGCATTTCCTGTTCAACACGCTCAATTCGATTTCGACGCTGGTGCTGCTCAAGCAGACGGAACGCGCCAACGCCATGCTGTCGCGGCTGGCCTCGTTCCTGCGCTACAGCCTCGTCGGCGAGCGCGAGGGACTGGCGACGGTGGCGCAGGAGGCCGAGGCGTTGAAGCTGTATCTCGATATCGAGCGGACCCGTTTCGAGGACCGGCTGCGCACTCGCTTCGATATTGCGCCGGACGTGCTGGAAGCGCGGCTGCCGTCGCTGCTGCTCCAGCCGATCGTCGAGAATGCCATCAAATACGCCGTGACCCCCAGCGAGGACGGTGCCGACATCCTTGTCGATGCCCGCCGCATGGCCGAACGGCTGGTCATCACCGTGGCCGATACAGGCCCGGGCCTGTGCGCCATCCAGGCGGCACAAAGCGGCGGCACCAACGTCGGCCTCGCCAATATTCGCGAGCGCCTGGCCCAGGCCTATGGCGACGACCATCGCTTCGAATTGGCTGAAAACAGCCCGCAAGGCTTGATCGTGCTGATAGACATTCCATATCAGACCATGGAAACAATCGCGGCGGCCGGAGGCAACGGCCGCAGCGATGTTCGCGTTGAAGCCAGCGCGGGGGCGCCCAATCCGGGATCGCAGAGTATCGCGGCCCTTTGAGAAAGCGTACAAATAATGGCCATCCGCACTATCCTCGTCGATGACGAACCCCTGGCTATCCAGGGTCTTGAACTGCGCCTGCAAGCCTTTGAAGATGTCGAGATCATCGAGCGCTGCGCCAACGGCCGTGAGGCGATCCGCGCCATTCGCACCGGCAAACCCGACCTCGTGTTTCTCGATATCCAGATGCCGGGGTTCGACGGTTTTTCCGTTGTTGCCGGCCTTGCCGATATCGAGCCACCGCTGTTCGTGTTCGTCACCGCCTTCGGCCAGCATGCCATCAAGGCGTTCGAGGCGCAGGCCGTCGATTACCTGATGAAACCTGTCGAGGAGGAGCGGCTCGCCGCCACCATCGATCGGGTCCGCCAGCGGCTGGCGGAAAAGCGCGGCAGCGAAACCAGCGAACGCCTGAAGGAAATCCTGACCGAAGTGGCCCCCGAGGCCATGCCCGACGACCTTGCCGGCGATACCGAGACCCTGGGTGCCAACCGCTATGAAAAAATCCTCAACATCAAGGATCGCGGCCAGATCTTCCGCGTCGACGTCGGCGATATCGAACGCATAGATGCGGCGGGCGATTACATGTGCATTTACACTGCCGACCAGACGCTGATCTTGCGCGAAACAATGAAGGACCTGGAAAAGCGGCTCGACCCGCGCAAGTTCCAGCGTATCCACCGCTCGACGATCGTCAATCTCGACAACATCAAGAGCGTCAAGCCGCATACCAACGGCGAATGCTTTCTCGTGCTTGGGTCGAACACCCAGGTCAAGGTCAGCCGCAGCTACCGCGACGTCGTCGCGCGCTTCCTTTGAGTCCGCCCTGGCCAATCGACGCATTCGCAGGAACGCGGCCGGCCCGGATCGGCGAAAGGACGGCGATCGTTACTGGCCCGTCGTTGTCCATATCGACTGGTCACCTGGCGAATTTTTGCCGATGGGACTATTTCGCTTGGCACCTAACGACCCTTTAAGCTATGCTTCACAGGTGTTAAGCAGATTCGCAGCGGGGCAGCGGGTTCTGCATGGGGTAGCCAGAGGGGTTTTCAAATGCGCTTTATCTTGTCCACAATCGCCGCTGCGCTGCTCGCGACCGGCGCACAGGCAACCATTCTCGTCAATGGCAGCTTCGAAAGCGGCCCTGCCGGGTCCGGCGTACTGACCCAGCCGACCGGCTCGACGGCGATCACCGGCTGGAAGGTCGGCGGTGCCGGCGTTGATGACGTGACATCGTCGGTGTGGGCTGCAGCGGCCGGCACGCACAGCATCGACTTGTCGGCGCTGACCGCCGGCAGCGTCTCGCAGCGCATCAGTGGTTTCGTTGTCGGCTTGCCGTATCGCGTTACCTTCCTCGCCTCTGCCAACCCCTTCGGTGCAGCCGGGCTCAAGAAGTTCTCGGTTTCGGCAACCGGCGGTGTGGCGCAGCTCTATTCCTACAACCTGACCGCGCTGAACTCGCCGACCAACATGCTGTACCAGACCTATACCTATGACTTTATCGCCGGTGCGACCAAGCAGACGTTGCAGTTCGCCAGCCAGGTCCGCAATCCCTATGGCGTCGTCATCGATGACGTCTCCATCCGCGCCGTGCCGGAACCCGGCGTCTGGGCCCTGCTCATCGCCGGCTTCGGCATGACCGGCTTTGCAATGCGTCGCCGCCGTATTGCGACCGCCAGCTAACAGCCTGCCGCCATCGGACGCCGGGTTGCCGGCGATCTGGCGGGTGAAATGATGAAATACCCGGTGTGCCCAGCGCGCCGGGTATTTTTTCGTCGGTGAACGGCGTGTTGTGATGTTGGGTATGACCGCTTCCGGCTTCATCGCTGCATCCGGGCGCCCAACGCGAACCGATCACGCCGCCGTTTGCGATGCCGGTCGTGTCCATCCGCTTGTAAAAAAACCAATTAAAAACACTAGCTAACAAATCTATACTGTTATCGAAATGTGAATGCTGTCGAGTGCGATATTTACGCTGGTAACATTGGCGTAATGTCAGATGTAAGCCATGCCTTACACAGTTTACGATTCCGCAACCGTAATGATGATCTTTCGGTAGGGATGCAAGGTTGGCACAGATTGTGCATTGCATCATCCGCAGGGCGCCCCCGCCCTCGCAGGACTTACAGCAGGGAGCTTTTCATGCGGATTTTGTTAGGGATTATTGCCGCCGGGTTGACGGCATCCGGCGCTCAGGCGGTAACCCTGCTCAACGGAAATTTTGACCAGGTCGCCATGGCGCAGCTATCGCGCAGCGTGCAAAGCGCCGCGACGCCGAACAGTGCCAGCGGTATCAGCGGTTGGTCATTGGTCCGCGGCGGTGCGAGCCTCGTTGCGAGCCCGGACGGTTCGCTGTTCGGCGGCAACAGCGTCGATATTTCGACAGGCGGCGCCGGCGGCGTCTCCCAGAAGCTTTATGACCTGGTCGCTGGCCAGCGTTATCGCATCAGCTTCGACCTCGCAGCGGCACCGGGCAGCCTTGTCGGCGTCCACAAGGCGATCGTGTCGGCAACCGGCGGCGACCCGCAGCTGTTCAGCTATGTGCCGACGGCAACCGACCTGCTGCGCGGGGCAGCGTCGCCGTTCACAACCTTCTTCTACACCTTCACCGCGTCGGGCCGGGTGCAGCAGGTTCAGATCGCCAGCCTCGACAAGAACGGCATCGGCACTATTCTCGACAATGTTTCGATAAGTGCCCTGCCGGAACCCACCGCATGGACGATGCTCATCGCCGGCTTCGGTTTCGTCGGCTTTGCCATGCGGCGCCGCAGCATCGCTGTCGTCGCGGCCTGACCCGAGCAGGAAGACGACGCGGTTCCGAAAGGGACCGCGTCGTTTTTTTGTCTCTACGGCCGACCATGCTGGCGACCAGCGTATGCCGGGCCGCCGGGTGGCGACTGCCGGTTTGCCCGCAAACGCGCCTCAGACCAGACTGAGCGCTTCGGTGAGGATGAATACCGGCGGTGCGGCGAGCCAGTCCCGGAATTCCTTCGCCACCGCGGTCGATGCTTCCGTGGCGATATCGGTCCAAAAGCCTTCCATGTCGGCGATATCGATGACTTGGATATAGTCATAGGGTGACTTGGCATCGCTGCCCAGCAGGCCGGTCGTGCGGTAGATCTGGAAATCGTCGATCGAGGGCAGGGCGCGGACGCCGGGCAGGTCGCGCGCCTTGGCCCAGGCTTCATAATCGGCGGCGGCGACCCCGGCCTTGAGATTGAACAGCACGATAATCCGCATTTGTCGTTCCTTTCGAACAGGCGTGGCATCCAGATGAGTGCCCTTGCATAACGCACCAGCCGCGCTGGCGATGGCAAGCATCGTTACCCCAAGGGCACCCTGTATCGGCTCGGTGTCGGCGAGGCACCCGTATCGCTCAAGCAGCGTTCCCGGTGAGCATGGCCAGCGGCTCCGGTATCGGCTTGGGCATGTGTGCCAGGCTGGCGGCAAGCGCCAGCTTTCGGGCATGGGCGGCGGGCATGATCGGGTTGGCCGGGCTGCCGATCGTGGCGGGGACGGCAATTTTTCGCGTCGTGCCATTGTCGAAGTGGATCGCGAAGCGCTGCGGCGCCAGGGCATTGGGGTCCGGGTTGGCATCGGTGATGATGCGGACGCGGTCGCCGAAGGCGCGCAGCCGTGGATCCGCAAGGCTTTCAGGCGTGAAGCGACGTGGGTCGATGTGGCCATCGTCGAGCATCAGCGCCGCCAGCAGCGGCAAGCACAATCGCGCATAGGACGCCGGCATGCCATCGATCCATGGACGCCCGACGAGCCGCGCAACGAGGGGCGGCACAAATGCCTCGATGCGGGAAATATCGCCTGGCAGGCCTGCCAGCACACCAAGTGTCGCGTGGCTGGCACGGCCCGATGGCCATGGCTTGATGCTGATTTCGGGTGTCCGCCACACCTTGCCGAGTGATGCCACCAGCGCCGCCGGGTCGCCAGCGTCGAACAGTGGAAAATAGCCGAATGGCCCGGTCAACGCATCATGCGGCCCGCTGAGGCCGTTCGACACAAGATCGACCGCGGTGATCGCGGCGCGCGCCGCGGCGGCAATCTGCAGCGGCAGTGCGATCGATCCTTCGACGTGCGCTTGCATCGTGCCGGCGCATTGGGCGTGGGCCAGCCCAAGCACATCGGCGTAGCGGTCGGCCGGCAGGCGGGCGATGCGGGCGCAGGCCAGCGCGGCCCCGATGGCACCCGCCGTGGCGGGCCGGAAGAACGCCAGCGGTGATGTCGCCGCCAGCCCTAATATGCAGGCGATGTCGACGCCGACGACCAGCGCCTGCAACGCTTCGTCATGGCGGACATCGCCACGTGCCCGGCAGGCGGAAAGCAATGCCGCGGTCACCACGCTCATGGCATGCACGACAGCGGCTTCGTGGACGGCATCCCATTCGAGGCAGTGGATCTGGAAGGCGTTGACGAAGGCGGCTCCTGCCGCGGGCAGGCGATCCGCGCGGCCCAGCACCGGTACGCCATCGCCGGTGCCCCAACCGCGCGCCGCGGCCAGCACCCCGTCGGAACCCGGCGCCGATGATCCGGCAACCCCGACCGCCAGCGTGTCCGTGAGCAGGATCAGCGCTGCGCCGCGGACCGCGTCGGGCAGGTGGTGGCCGGCACTGGCGAACGCCAACAGGTCGGCGGTGGCGTTCAATGCCGGCCTTCAGCAACGATATGGGCCGATGTCGGCTCGACCCGCGTGTTCCAACGGCTGCGCACAGCCTTGCCGACATTCGACACCGATTGCCGATGCGGACGCGGCGCTGCTTGGCGGGCATGGAATGCCCTGGCGTCGCGCTGTCGCCGATGCATCTGCCAAACCATCTATGCCGCCCGCTCCATCCACCGCGATATCGTCAGAGTGTGTCGGGGCATATTGCGGAGGCCCTGCACCGCACGCAAGCTGGCACTGGCACACGCGCTTCCATCGCGGAGGGAAGGGGCAACGAGCCTGGATCGAAAATTGGCAGGCGCCATCCAGGTTGCCCCTCAACCGGCGCGTTGTCGCCGCTCCCCGATATCGGGCATCGACCGAGACCGATTGATGTACCGATGCACGCGTGCACGTATCCTGCTGCCATAAAACAAGGATCAAATTTGCGCATTCATGGTCACGTCATGCGTTGAGGCGTTTGATGTGGGGCGCGACTGCTCTAAGCACGGGCGCAATGATGGTGGAGTCGAAGTCTATGCGGGCAATTGCAATGCTGGTTCTGCTGTCGAGCGCTTCGGTCGCGTTTGGCCAATCGCCGGGCGCGGCGCCGACCATGCTCAAACCGGCCCCTGCCGCCGGCGCCGACACCAGCAAGCCGCGCCAGCGCCTTGTGACCGTGTTCGGCAGCGAAGTCTGCCCCAAGCCGACCTCGAACGACGAAGTCATTGTCTGCGCGCGCCTGCCCGAATCCGAAATCTACCGCATTCCGAAGCGCCTGCGCGGTGCGAACGACAAGGTCGCCAGCCCGTTCATCGCCAACCGCAACCTGCTGCTCGGCGATGGATCGGGCGGCGCCGGCAGCGCGATCGGCAGTTGTTCGCAGATCGGGCCTGGCGGCTATATCGGCTGCACCCGCAAACAGGTCGAAGCCTGGGCCGCGGATCGCACCGAACGCATGGGGGCAACACCCGCGGCGCCGCCCCCGCAATAACCCGGCTTCAGCCGACACGAAAAAACGCGGCGACCATGCGGTCACCGCGTTTTTTTTCGTCACGATAGCTGGTGTCAGCGGCCTGGTTTGACGACCGCCGGCTTGCCTGGCTGGCTGGGGTCGAAGCTCACCCGGACAGTTTCGCCCGATCGACCTGGAAAGTTGGTGAACAGCGCCGTCACCAAGTTCGGCACCAGTCGCGTCAGGTCGTTGGTCTGCGCCACGGTCTCGGCGCGCCCTTCGAAGACACTGCTGTTGTCGGCCGTGCGGGTGATGCGCATGGCGAGAAAGCCGTTGTACTGGGTGGTCGAATAAACCTCCGGGTAGCTCCAGGGTTCGAAGCCGCCACCATAAAAGCCGCCAAATCGCCCATAACGACCGTATCTGCCAAAGCCACCATAGCCCCAGCCCGGATAGCCCCACGCCCCATAGCCAAAGCCGCCATAACCAAAGCCGGGCCGGGTCTCGATCTTTTCGCGGGGCGGTCCGACCGCATAATCGAGCGTGACGACAAGGCTGGCCTGCCCCGGCGCGGCTTCCGCAAAGCCATCGCCGGTCAGCCGCTGCCGAACAAGGTTGGCATATGTGGCGAACTCGAGACTGCCGGCTTTTGCCGGGTCGCGCGCCTGCACGGTGAAAGTCTGGCCGGCGGGCGGCGGCAACATCTGGAAGCGGGCGACACGGGCCTCGAATGTCGGCGCACAGCCGGCCAGCAGGGCGAGCGCCGCTACAGGCACCAGCAGATTGGACAATTTCGTCATAGGGTTGAACCTTTCAGGCTCATGATCTGGGTATCGCTATGGCCGTGGTCAAGTGAATACGTCCTGAACGTAGCATATCACACGGTCGGCGTTAGCGGGCAGACTGTCGCGTTGCGGGCCTTCGGGGTGACGAATGGTGCCGGACTGTACCTAGCTTGCAAAGCCCACGGTGCGATGGACCTCTGCCAGCACCGGATCAGCAATTGCGCTGGCACGTGCGGCGCCCTTGGCAAGGATCGCATCGAGCGCGGCGCTGTCGCCGCGCAGGTCGTTGAAGCGCCTGCTTATCGGCGCCAGCGCCGATACCATGACATCGGCAAGCGCCGGCTTGAACTGCCCAAAGCCATGCCCGCCGTGGTCGCGCAGCACATCGGCAATGGTTGAATCGGTCAACGCCGCCATCAGCCCGACAAGGTTGGCGGCCTCCGGACGTCCCGCCAACCCGGCCGCCTCGCTGGGCAATGGCTCGGCATCTGTCCTGGCGCGCTTGATCTTCTGGGCGATGGCGTCGGCGGTATCGGTCAAATTGATGCGGCTGGCGTCACTCGGGTCCGACTTCGACATCTTGGAGGTGCCGTCGCGTAGCGACATCACCCGCGTCGCCGGGCCTCGGATGACGGGTTCGGGGAGCGGGAACAGCGCGACGCCGAAATCGGTGTTGAACTTGGCGGCGATGTCACGGGCGAGTTCGAGATGCTGCTTCTGGTCGTCGCCGACGGGCACATGGGTCGCCTTGTAGGCAAGAATATCGGCCGCCTGGAGGACGGGGTAAGCGTAGAAGCCGACGCTCTGGCCCTCGCGGTCCTTGCCTGCTCGGTCCTTGAACTGCGTCATCCGGTCGAGCCAGCCGACGCGCGCAGTGCACATCAGCACCCACGCCAGCTCGGCATGGGCGTGGACCGCGCTCTGGTTGAACAAGATGGCGCGGTCCGGATCGATGCCGCTCGCCAGAAGCGCGGCTGCCATCTCGCGGATCCCCTGGCGCAACACCTTGGGGTCCTGGCGGTTGGTGATGGCATGGAGATCGACGACGCAATAGATACAATCATAGGCATCCTGCATCGTCACCCAGTTGCGGATGGCCCCGAGATAATTGCCGAGGTGCAGGTTACCGGTGGGCTGGATGCCGGAAAAGACTCGGTTCATCTGGGTTGGGCCTTCCGCGAAAATTGCTTCCTGAGCTCCGCAATGGTGAATACCCCGAGCAGGCGCGCGACCAGCAGATATGCAACACCGCCGCTGCCGATCAACACCGACAGTGCCACGATACGCCCGATCAGCGGCCCGCCGGTATAGGGTGCGATCACCGGGTTGAGCCCCAGCAGCACGGCAACCATGACAAGCGCCGCGAGCAGCAGCCGCGGGATGGTTCGCCGCAGTCGCGCATCGACGAGGAAATGCCCCCGCCGGCGCAGCACCAGCCACAGCGCGATGGCATTGACCCAGGCGGCCAGCGCTGTCGACAAGGCGATCCCGACATGGGCAAAATGCCAGATCAGCACCAGATTGCCCGCAAGATTGACCAGCATCGAAGCGACGGCGATGCGCACCGGGGTGCGGGTGTCCTGCCGGGCATAAAAGCCGGGGGTCAGCACCTTGATCAGCACATACGCCGGCAGGCCGAGCGAGAAGGCGGCAAGTGCCTGCGACGAAAGCAGGGTATCGGTGGGTGTGAAGCGACCGTGTTCGAGCAATGCCCTGATCATCGGCGCGGCCGAGACCGTCAGCGCCGCCGCGGCGGGCAGGGTGAGCAGCAACACCAGCTCGATGGCGCGGTTCTGGGTATGGGCAGCGACCTTTTCGTCCCCGGCACCCAGTTGGCGCGACAGCGTCGGCAGCAGCGCCGTGCCGACCCCGATGCCGATGAGGCCGAGCGGAAGCTGGTTGAGCCGATCGGCATAATAAAGATAGCTGACCGCCCCTTCCCTGAGGAAGCGTGCGGCCAGAGCCGTCGAAATCAAAAGGTTGAATTGAACAGCGCCAGCACCGACCGCCGCCGGCCAGATGATGCGCAACATCCGGCGAACCTGGTCATTCAGGCGCGGCCAGCGCAGTCGCAGCCTGATGTCGGCCCGCAGGCACGCCCACAGCAGCCAGCCGAATTGGAGAATGCCGGCGACGGAAACGCAGACGGCCTGCACCCGCGCTGTCTCGACCTCGTTGGCGCCGTGGAAGAACAGCAGCCCGACAATCAGGGCAATATTGAGCAGGATGGGGGCGGCCGCGTTGACCCAGAAGCGCCCAATCGAATTCAATATTCCCCCCATCAGGGAAACGAGGCTGATCAGCAGCAAGTAGGGAAACGTCAGCTTGGTAAAGTCCACGGCCAGGCCGAACTTGGCTGGCGATGCGTCGGGAAAGCCGCCGGTCAATGCCCACACCATCGGCGATGCGGCGACGACCATGATGATGCTGAAAACGACGAGGAACGGCAGCAACACTGCCAGCACATCTTCGGCAAAGCGCTTGCCCGCGGCGAGGTCGCCATGCTGCGCGCCGACGATCCGCGAGAACATCGGCACGAACGCCGATGAGAATGCGCCTTCCGCGAACAACGCGCGGAACAGGTTCGGCAGGCGAAAGGCGATGAGGAACGCGTCGGCGGCGAGGCCCGCGCCGACATAGCGCGCCATCAGCATATCGCGGAGGAAACCGGCGATGCGGCTGACCAGCGTCAATCCGCCGATCGTTGCCGTGGCTTTTACCAGGCTCACGTCGCAGTGCTCCGGCTGGCGCAGGCTCCGATGGCGGGGCGGCAGATAACTCTGCCGAACCCGTCCGACGTCACGACGCGGCTATGCCGCAGCGCACTGCAATCTGGGTGTCAGGCATTTCCAACCTGGGCACCCTGGCCCTGCTGCGCCATGTAGAGCGAGGCGAAGTCGATGGGGTCGAGCATCAGCGGCGGGAAACCACCGTCGCGGGTGCAATCGGCGACGATGCGGCGCGCGAAGGGGAAGATGATCCGCGGTGCCTCGATGATGAGGAAGGGCTCAAGCGCTTCCTCGGGCACATTGGCAAGGCCGAAGACGCCGGCATAAAGCAGTTCGACGACGAACGAGGTCACGTCGCCGACGGCGGCCTTGGCGCTGATCTTGAGCTCGACTTCGAAGACATTGTCACCGCCGCGCTTGGCGTTGACGCTGACGTTGACGTCGATGCGTGGTGGCTCGGTCGACTGCAGCGAGCCCGGGGCGTTGGGATTCTCGAACGACAGATCCTTGACATACTGGGTCAGGATCGAAACCTGCGGCAGGTCCTGCATCTGCATGTCGCCGTCGGCAGGCGCTGCGGGAACGTCGATTTCGTCAGCCATGATCAGATGCTCTTTCGCAAATCGGGGAGAATATGGTGCGCCGCCGGGCTAGCAGCGGCGCGCGCATAACTCAATCGTCGCCGTCGAAGCTTTCGACCGGGCCGGAATCCTGGCCCTTGGCGGAGACATCGCGGTCAACGAATTCGACGATCGCCATCGGGGTCGCATCCGAACGGCGCAGGCCCATCTTGATGATCCGGACATAGCCGCCGGGACGATCCGCATAGCGCGTCGCCAGCACATCGAACAGCTTCACCAGCTGGGCATCATCACCGAGCCGGGCATGCGCCAGACGACGGTTGGACAGCCCGCCGTGCTTGGCAAGCGTGATCAGCTTTTCCATATAGGGGCGGATTTCGCGGGCCTTGGGCAGCGTCGTCTTGATCTGCTCGTGCTTGACGAGGCTGGTCGCCATGTTGCGAAACATGGCGAGGCGATGGCTCGATGTGCGGCCAAGCTTGCGATGGGCATTACCGTGACGCATTTTGCTAACTCCGTTCGTTGAGGGGCCGTATCAGGTACCCCAAACCCGGTCGGGCATCATTGCCCGACCCTATCCGGCCTTAAAACTCTTGTTCGAGCTTCTTGGCCATTTCCTCGATGTTTTCAGGCGGCCAGCCGCTTATCTCCATGCCGAGACGCAGGCCCATATGGCTGAGCACTTCCTTGATTTCGTTCAAGGACTTGCGGCCAAAGTTCGGCGTCCGCAACATTTCGCTTTCGGTCTTCTGCACCAGGTCGCCGATGTAGATGATGTTGTCGTTCTTGAGGCAGTTTGCCGAACGAACCGACAGCTCGAGCTCGTCGACCTTCTTCAGCAGGAAGCGGTTGACGACCGTGTTGTCATCGACTTCGATGGGACCCCCGGTCGGCGCAGGTGCAGGCGCTGCCGCGACCATGTCCTCGAAGTTGACGAACAGCTGGAGTTGGTCCTGCAAGATCTTGGCGGCATAGGCGAGGGCATCGTCCGGGGTGACGGTGCCATCGGTCTCGACCGAGATCGTCAGCTTGTCGTAATCGAGTTCCTGGCCGACGCGGGTATTGTCGACCTTGTAGCTGACCTGCCGCACCGGCGAGTAAAGCGCATCGACAGGCACGAGGCCGATCGGCGCATCGGCAGGACGGTTGGCGCTGGCGGGGACGTAGCCCTTTCCGGCTTCGACGGTCAGTTCCATGTTGAGCGTTGCGCCATCATCCAGCGTGCAGATGACGAGGTCCTTGTTCATGACCTCCATGTCGCCGGTGACGTTGATCTGGCCGGCGGTGACTTCCCCGGGGCCGGTCGCCGTCAAATGCACACGCTTGGGCTGATCGCCCTGCATGCGGATGGCAACCTGCTTGATGTTGAGGACGATGTCGGTGACATCTTCGCGAACACCGGCAAGCGACGAAAATTCATGCAGGACACCGTCCATCTTGATGGCGGTAACGGCAGCACCCTGCAGCGATGACAGCAGCACGCGGCGCAGAGCATTGCCGAGCGTCAGGCCAAAGCCGCGCTCGAGTGGCTCAGCAACGAAGCTGGCCTTGCGCCGGCTGTCAGCGCTGGCGCGCGATTCGAGCCGGCTCGGCTTCTTCAGTTCGGTCCAGTTCTTGGCGATCACTGCCACAGGCTCACCTCATCATTGGGAAGGGGCGGATCGTCACCCGCCCGTCCCCGTCATCAAATATTTGCGAAATCCGCGCGCCGGGGAGACGCGCGGCAGCAGCCGCCTCGCGTCAGACGCGGCGGCGCTTTGGCGGGCGCACGCCATTGTGCGGAATCGGGGTCACGTCGCGAATCGCGGTGATCTGGAAACCGACCGCCTGCAGTGCGCGCAGTGCCGACTCGCGCCCCGAGCCTGGGCCACGAACCTCGACTTCGAGTGTGCGGACGCCGTGCTCGGCGGCCTTCTTGCCCGCGTCTTCGGCGGCCATCTGCGCTGCAAACGGCGTCGATTTGCGACTGCCCTTGAAGCCCATGGTCCCTGCCGACGACCAGGCAATCGCATTGCCCTGTGCATCGGTGATGGTGATCATGGTGTTGTTGAAGCTGGCGTTTACATGCGCCACGCCCGAGGTGATATTCTTGCGCTCGCGGCGCTTGATGCGTGCAACTTCGCGTGCCATCGAAAAATCCTATTCCGTTCGGTCGATCTGGTGAAAAAAAGCGAGCCGCAAGGGCTTACTTCTTCTTGCCGGCGATCGGCTTGGCCTTGCCCTTGCGGGTACGCGCGTTGGTGTGGGTCCGCTGGCCGCGAACCGGGAGGCCGCGGCGATGACGCAGGCCGCGATAGCAGGCGAGGTCCATCAGACGCTTGATGTTCATCGCGGTCTGGCGACGAAGGTCACCTTCCACGGTGATTTCGCGGTCGATCATCTCGCGGATCTGCAGAACTTCGGCATCGGTAAGGTCCTGGACCCGGCGTTCGATGGGGAAGCCAAGATCCTTGGCAATCCGCGAAGCGGTGGTACGGCCGATGCCGTGGATATAGGTCAAGGCGATTTCAACGCGCTTGTTGGTCGGGATGTTTACACCCGCGATACGTGCCACAGATTATTTCCTTCCAAGCTCCACGGAATGCGCTGGGCAGGCATTCCATCTCAAAGCAAGAACCGGACAGCCAAGATGGCTGCCGGGTCAGATTTCCGGTCAATCGGAACAGGGCTGCTAGCGGGGCAGCGTGACAGAGTCAATAGACCTGCGCGGTGCGGCGTAACAAGGCATCCCGGCTGTGCACACCCTGGCACCTTGGCAGGGCCGCGCCAAGGCGGCAAAATCACCATTGTCATGGTCGTGACAGTCGCGAATCGGGGAGATTTGCGCTATCGTCGGGCCGCTGGTGCCCAGGGGGCTGGGCCCCGCATCCCGCGTCGAACCATGGGGGCGGGGAGAGTATGTCATGTCGACCGCACTCTTACGCGTGCCGGGTCGCACCCGGGTCAGCCTGGCCCTGGCTGCGCTGTTGATGGCAACGACTGCCGCCGCTGCACCGCATTTCCAGCAAACCAATCTCGTTACCGATGACCAGGCGGCGCTCGGCGCCCTTGGCTTTTCGGCCGCGGTGACCGTCGACCCGGCGCTGATCAATCCCTGGGGAATATCCTATGGCCCGGGCGGCCCGTTCTGGATTTCCAACCAGGGCAGCGGCACCTCGACCTTGTACAACGGGGCGGGCGCCAAGATTCCGTTGACGGTTACGATTCCTGCTGCCGAGGCCGGCCCGAATGGCCCCACCGGGCAAGTCTTTTATGGCGGTAGCAGCTTCAAGCTGTCCAATGGCAATCCGGGTCGGTTCTTTTTTGCCAATCTCGACGGTACGATATCGGGCTGGAATCCGGGCGCCGGCACGACGGCGACCAAGGTCGCGCCGCTGCACGAAGCGCCGGCGATCTACACGGGGCTGGCGATCGGTGAAACCGGCGGCAACACCTACCTCTATGCCGTGGATGAACGTGGCGGTGGCATAAGGGTCTTCGACCAGAATTTTGCTGCAGCAACCCTTGCCGGCAACTTTGTCGATCCAGGGCCTAATCCCGAAGGTTTGCGGCCGTTCAACGCGCAGAATCTGGGTGGCAAGCTGTATGTCACCTATGCCGTTGCTGGCGCCAACCAGGACGAGGCTGCGCTTGGATCGGGGTTTGTCAGCGTTTTCAACCTCGACGGCAGCTTCGATCGGCGGCTTGTGACCGGCGGGCAATTGTCGTCCCCCTGGGGCCTGGCAATCGCACCGGGCAGTTTCGGTGCCTTGGCGGGGTCGCTGCTGGTCGGCAATTTCAGCGACACCTATGGCCATATCAACGCCTTCAGCCGTTCCGATGGCAGCTTCCTCGGTGCGCTCGGCGATGGCAGCGGCAATCCTTACACCATCCCGTACCTATGGGGGCTGACGGTCGGCAACAATGGTAACGCCGGGTCGAGCAACCAGCTCTATTTCGCCGCCGGCATAGGCGATGAACAACATGGGTTGTTCGGGACCTTTGCCGCGGTGCCCGAACCCGCAACCTGGGTGACGATGCTGGCGGGCATAGGCATGGTGGGCAGCGCCGTGCGACGACGCAAAATGCGGGCGGTCGCGGCCTGAAGTCCCCGCTACGGTCTCGCGGCCGCGCCGCGATATCCGTCAGGCGGCGTCGAGTACGATGTCGATGCTATGCGCTACCGCGTCCATGTCGGCCATCCCGTCAACCCGCGACACCAGCCCACGCGCATCATAGTGCGGCAGGATCGGTGCGGTCTTGGCGCGATATTCGGCCATGCGGGTGCGCACGGTTTCGGCATTGTCGTCGGGCCTGCGCTTGAACTGGGTGGATCCGCAGACATCGCAGACGCCAGTGACGCGGGGCAGCTTGTGGGTGTCGTGATAGCCCTCGCCGCATTTGGCGCAGGTAAAGCGTCCGGTAATGCGATCGACGAGCGCATCCTCGTCGACTTCCAGTTCGATGACATGGTCGAGGCTCAGGCCCTTGTCGGCGAGCATGGCATCGAGCGCATTGGCCTGGACTTCGGTGCGCGGATAACCATCGAGGATGAAGCCATGGCGCGCGTCGTCATGGTCGAGGCGTTCCGACAATATGCCGTTGACGATCTCGTCAGATACCAGGCCGCCGGACGCCATCACCGACTTGGCCTGTAGCCCGACCGGCGTCTCAGCCGCAACGGCAGCGCGGAGCATGTCGCCAGTGGACAGTTGGACGAGCCCTCGTTCTTTGACGAGTCGGCTGGCCTGCGTACCCTTCCCCGCGCCGGGCGGACCCAGCAAGATCAAGTTCAACGACGCGCCCCCCGCAATTTCGATTTCTTTATCAGACCCTCATATTGGTGCGCGAGCAAGTGGCTCTGGATCTGTGCCACGGTGTCCATCGTCACATTGACGACAATCAGCAGCGATGTGCCGCCCAGGGCCAAACCGGTGCCAAGCTTTGACGACAGGAATTCCGGCAGCAGGCAGATGACGGTCAGATAGGCAGCACCGATGACGGTGATGCGGGTGAGCACGAAATCGAGATATTCGGCGGTACGCACGCCGGGCCGGATGCCGGGGACAAAGCCGCCGTATTTCTTCAAATTCTCGGCGGTTTCCTCGGGGTTGAAGACGACTGCGGTGTAGAAAAAGCTGAAGAAGATGATGCCGGCAGCGTAAAGCGTCATGTACAACGGGGCGCCGTGCTGCAGCGCCGTGGTAACGGTCAACAGCCATTCGGGGCCCTTGCCGCCCTGACCGGCGAACTGCGCGACGGTCAAGGGCATCAGCAGCAGTGACGAAGCGAAGATCGGCGGGATGACGCCGGCGGTGTTGATTTTCAAAGGCAGGTGCGAGCTGTCGCCCTGGAACTGGCGGGTGCCGACCTGGCGTTTCGGATATTGTATCAGGATGCGTCGCTGGGCGCGCTCCATCAGGCAGATGAAGGCCACGGTCGCAAGCGCCACGATGGCGACGAGCAGAACCACGGCCGGTGACAGCGCGCCGGTGCGGCCTTGCTCGAACAATTGCCCGATCGAGGTCGGCAGATGCGCGACGATGCCTGCCATGATGATCAGCGAGATGCCGTTGCCGATGCCGCGGCTGGTAATCTGTTCACCCAGCCACATCAGGAACATGGTGCCGCCGACCAGCGTTATGACCGTCGTGATGCGGAAGAACATTCCCGGCTCGATGACGGCGGATACACCTTGGCCGGCGCCCCAGCTTTCAAGGCCGACAGCGATACTGTAGCCTTGGACGATGGTCAGGAACACGGTGCCATAACGGGTATATTGGTTGAGCGTGGTGCGGCCGCTTTCGCCTTCCTTCTTCAATGCCATGAAGGACGGGACCAGGCTGGTCATCAACTGCACGATGATGGACGCGGTGATATAGGGCGTAACGCCGAGCGCGATCAGCGACATGCGCTGCAGGGCGCCCCCTGAAAACATGTTGAAAAAGTCGAGAACGCCGCCCTGGGTGCGGCTGAAAAGCGAATTGAGAGCGGTCGGGTCGATGCCGGGCAGGGGCACGAACGACACGAGGCGGAAGACGATGAGCGCGCCAAGGGTGAACCACAGGCGCTTCTTGAGCTCGGTGGCCTTGGAGAAATTCGCGAAACTGAGGTTCGCGGCCATTTGCTCGGCTGCTGAGGCCATCTGCGTCCTACCCAATCATCGATATGCTGTTGTCAGGCGGCTGGTCTTGAATGGCAACGCCGCGCTCTCCGCCTAAATAGGGAAAGCGCGGCGTTTATGCCATGCCCCAAATCATCGGGGCAGCTTGTATCAGGCTTTTGCTGCCTTGAGAGCGGCTGCCTTGGCTTCACGGGCTACGGCGCGCGCGGCCTTCTGGGCTTCGCGATCGAGCGGCTCGGGCTTGGGTGCCGGCAGTTCGAGGCTGCCACCAGCCGCTTCCACGGCTGCCTTGGCCGAGGCGCTGGCGCCGTCGAACTTCAGCGTGAGCTTGGCAGTCAAGGCGCCCTTGCCGAGCAGGCGAACACCATCGCGTGCGTGGGTCAGGACCTTGGCATCGAGCAGGGCCTGGGTGTCGATGACCTTCTTGGCATCGAGACGCCCTGCATCGACCATTGCCTGCAGGGTGCCAAGGTTCACCTCGGCATAGTCCTTGCGGAAGATGTTGTTGAAGCCACGCTTTGGCAACCGCATGTGGAGCGGCATCTGGCCGCCCTCGAAACCCTTGATGGCGACGCCGGAGCGCGACTTCTGGCCCTTTTGGCCGCGGCCGGCGGTCTTGCCGACCCCGGAACCGATGCCGCGGCCGACGCGAACGCGGCTCTTGCGGGCACCGGGGTTGTCGTGGAGGTCGTTTAGCTTGGTAACGTCGTTCATGGGTGCACTCGCTTTCGCTTTGGTCGCGCGGGGTCTGGTTGTCACGCCCGCCGGTGAGGGCATGGCGGGGTCGGCAAGGCGGTGTCGCTCAGGCCAGTTCTTCGACCTTCAACATATGGGCCACCTTGGCGATCATGCCGCGCACCGAAGGGGTGTCTACGAGTTCGCGGGAGCGGTTCATCTTGTTGAGGCCGAGACCGACAAGAGTGGCTTCCTGGTCAGGGGCGCGGCGGATCGGCGAACCGGTCTGCGTTACCTTGACCATAGCGACCTTGGGGGCCGTCACAGGGGCGGCTTCGGGCTTGGTGGTTTTGGCTTTGGCCATCGTATTGGTCCTTATGCGACCGCTTCGGCTTCGGCTTCGGCAACACGTGCCGAAACGTCACCGCGGCGCGCCATCAGATCGGCAATCTTCTTGCCGCGACGCTGCGCCACTGCCTTGGGGCTGGTCTGTTCCGAAAGCGACGCAAAGGTCGCGCGGATCATGTTGTAGGGGTTGTTGGTGCCGACCGACTTGGTCACCACATCGGCGACGCCCAAGGCCTCGAAAACCGCACGCATCGGACCGCCGGCAATGATGCCGGTACCCTGCGCAGCCGAGCGGACATAGACCTTGCCAGCGCCGAAATGGCCATAGCCATCATGGTGCAGGGTGCGGCCATCGCGCAACGGCACGCGGATCATGGCCTTTTTTGCAGCAGCGGTTGCCTTCTGGATGGCTTCTGGAACCTCGCGCGCCTTGCCATGCCCGAAGCCGACGCGGCCCTTGGCATCACCGACGACAACGAGCGCGGCAAAACCGAAGCGCTTGCCGCCCTTTACGGTCTTGGAAACGCGGTTGATGTGAACCAGCTTTTCGACCAGTTCTTCGCCACCGGCCTCTGCGCCCGGGGCACCATCGCGGCGGCCACGGCCACCACGGTCACGATCGTTGCCACCACCGGGACCACGACCACGCCCGCCGCCGGGGCCACCAGGACCACCGCGACCACGACGTTCACCACCAGGAGCGCCACCAGGCGCAGGCGCTGCGTTCTGAATTTCGTCAGCCATGCCTTAAAACTCCAATCCGCCTTCGCGGGCTCCCTCGGCCAGCGCCTTGACGCGGCCGTGGAAAATAAAACCGCCACGATCGAACACGACCTGGCTGACACCGGCGGCCTTGGCACGTTCGGCGAGCAGCTTCCCGACGGAAACCGCTGCATCCTTGGTGGCGCCGGTGACGGAGCGCATGTCTTTTTCCAGCGTCGAGGCGGCCGCGACGGTCACGCCACGGGCATCGTCGATGACCTGGGCGTAGATGTGCTGCGACGTACGATGGATCGACAAGCGCGGGCGAGCGCCGCCCTTGGCGCGCAGGGCCGTGCGGACGCGCCGACGGCGCTGATCGAAAAGCGATAGCTTGGCCATTACTTCTTCTTCCCTTCCTTGCGGAAGATTTTCTCGCCGCGATATTTGATACCCTTGCCCTTGTAGGGCTCGGGCTTGCGCCAACGCCGGATTTCGGCCGCGACCTGGCCGACCCGCTGCTTGTCGCTGCCGGTGATCTCGACCGTTGTCTGGTCCGGGGTCTTGATGGTGATGCCCTCGGGGATAGCAAAATCGACATCATGGCTGTAGCCGAGCTGCAGCTTGAGGTTCGAGCCCTGCACCGAAGCGCGATACCCGACGCCGGTGATTTCCAACACCTTGGTGAAGCCATCCGAAACCCCGATCACAAGGTTCGAGACCAGCGTGCGCTGCATCCCCCAAAAGGCGCGAGCCCGCTTGGTTTCATTGGCCGGCATCACACCGATCTGGCCCGCTTCGACGGTGTAGGCGATGTCATCGGACATCGGCATGGTCAACACGCCCTTGGGGCCTTTGACCGAGAGCGTGCGCTCGTCGATGCTGGCGGTTACGCCTGCAGGCACGAGGACCGGTTTTTTTCCAATGCGCGACATGGCTTAAAACACCTGGCAGAGGATTTCGCCGCCGACGTTCTGCTCACGCGCTTCCGCGTCGGACAGAACACCCTTGGGCGTCGAAACGATTACAATACCGAGGC
This sequence comes from Sphingomonadales bacterium, assembly GCA_025351405.1. GTDB lineage: Bacteria > Pseudomonadota > Alphaproteobacteria > Sphingomonadales > Sphingomonadaceae > Sandarakinorhabdus. The sequence goes on from JANXVZ010000013.1 coordinate 59,913, forward strand.
CATTGCGGATCCGCGGCAGTTCGGTGGCGCCGGAATAGACGCGGCGGCCGGGCTTGGACACCCGGGCGACGTGCTGGATCGCAGGCTTGCCCTCAAAATATTTGAGGTCGATGCGCAGCGCTGCGGCGGCGGTGCCGCCGTCGGCTTCGCTGTAGCCGCGAATATAACCTTCGCGCTGCAGCACATCGAGCACACGGGCGCGCAGCTTTGAAGCCGGCGTCAGGATCGAATCCTTCTTGGCCTGCTGGCCATTGCGGATGCGGGTGAGCATGTCACCAATCGGGTCGGTCATCGACATCTTGGCGGTCCTACCAGCTCGACTTCGTCACGCCGGGGATAAGGCCCTTGTTGGCCAGTTCCCGCAGCATGATGCGCGACAGCTTGAACTTGCGATAATACGCGCGACTGCGGCCGGTCAGCTCGCAGCGATTGCGCACACGCGTCGGATTGGCGTTGCGGGGAAGTTCCGCCATCTTGAGGCGGGCCATCAGCCGCTCGGCATCGTCGCGATTTTCATCGGCGGCGATAGCCTTGAGCACGGCGAACTTGCCGGCGTACTTCACCACAAGCGCCTTGCGACGCTCGTTCTTGTTGATCGAGGAGAGCTTGGCCATGTCAGGCAGCCTTCTTGTCTTGGGCTTCGGCGATGAACGGCAGGCCGAAGGCAGCGAGCAGCGCGCGCGCCTCGTCATCGGTCCGGGCCGTCGTCGTGATGATCACATCCATGCCGCGCACGGAATCGATCCGGTCATAGTTGATTTCCGGAAAGATGATCTGTTCCTTCAGGCCCATGGCATAGTTGCCCCGGCCATCGAACGACTTGGGGTTCAACCCGCGGAAATCGCGGACCCGGGGCAGGGCCACGGTGACCAGGCGATCGAGGAATTCATACATCTTTTCGCGGCGCAGGGTGACCTTGCAGCCGATCGGCATGCCCTCGCGCAGCTTGAAGGTGGCGACCGACTTCTTGGCCTTGGTGATTACGGGCTTCTGCCCGGCGATCAACGCCATTTCCTCGGCGGCCTTGTCGACCTTCTTCTTGTCCTGCGTGCCTTCGCCGACACCCATGTTGATGACGATCTTGTCGATCTTGGGAACCTGCATGAGGTTCTTGTAGCCGAACTGCTCAGTCATCTGGGCGCGGATCTTGTCCACGTACAGTTGCTGCATCCGGGTCAGGTTTGCTGCATCAGCCATCGATCAATTCTCCTGACCGCTTGGCGACACGCACCTTGCGACCATCTTCGAGCACCTTGAAGCCGACGCGTGTCGGCTTGCCGGTCTTGGGGTCCTCGATCGCGACCTTCGAGACGTGCATGGGCGCTTCGATGCGCACCAGCCCGCCCTGGGGGTCGGCCTGCGAGGCTTTCTTGTGGCGGGTCATCATGTTGATGCCGCCGACGATGACCTTCATGTCCTTCGGGAAGGACTTGGTGACTTCACCATGCTTGCCCTTGTCCTTGCCGGACAGGATGACGACCTTGTCGCCCTTCTTGATCTTTGCGGCGCTCATTACAGCACCTCCGGCGCTAGGCTGATGATCTTCATGTGGCCCGAGGCGCGCAGTTCACGCACCACCGGCCCAAAAATGCGGGTGCCGATCGGCTCCTCATTCTTGTTGATGAGCACGGCGGCGTTGCCATCGAAACGGATGACCGAGCCATCGGCGCGGCGGATGTCCTTGGCGGTCCGGACGACGACGGCGCGATGCACGTCGCCCTTCTTGACCTTGCCCTTGGGCTGCGCTTCCTTGACCGACACGACGATGACATCGCCGACCCCGGCAAAGCGGCGCTTCGAGCCACCGAGCACCTTGATGCACATCACCCGCTTGGCGCCGCTGTTGTCCGCCACTTCGAGGTTCGTCTGCATCTGGATCATGAGTTAGATCCCTCTTTTGCTGGGGCGGCGCCGGCGGCTCCGCCGATGACTTTCCAGGTCTTCAGCTTGGAAATCGGCGCGCATTCCTCAATGCGGACCTGATCGCCGGCCTTGACCGTGTTGCCCTCGTCATGGGCGTGATACTTCTTCGACCGGCGGATGATCTTGCCATAGACCGGATGCGCGACCTTGCGCTCGATCAGCACGACCACCGTCTTGTCGGCCTTGTCGGACACGACGGTGCCCTGGAGGACGCGTTTCGGCATAGCTTAGGCTCCCTGCGCTTCGGCAGCGGGCTTGCGGCCAGCCTGCAGCGTCTTGATGCGCGCGATGGTGCGGCGCACCTCACGAATACGGCCCGGCTTTTCCAGCTGGCCGGTGGCCGCCTGGAATCGCAGGTTGAACTGCTCGCGCTTCAGCTCCGAAAGAGCCGTGCCGAGCTGGTCGTCGGTCTGGACCTTGAGGTCCGCGTGCTTTGTCTGTGCCATGATATCAGCCTATGCTCATTCAACCTTGGGCCTCGATGGATTCGCCCAGGCGGACGACCATCTTGACCTTGATCGGCAGCTTGGCTGCCGCGCGTTCGAATGCCCCGGCTGCGACTTCGTGCGGCACGCCATCGAGCTCGAACATGATCCGGCCGGGCTTGACGCGAGCAACCCAGAATTCCGGGTTGCCCTTGCCCTTGCCCATGCGGACTTCTGCCGGCTTCGACGTGACCGGAACATCCGGGAAGATACGGATCCACAACCGACCGGCGCGCTTGATGTGGCGCGAGATGGCACGGCGAGCGGCTTCGATCTGGCGGGCGGTGATCCGTTCGGGCTCCATCGCCTTGAGGCCGAAGGCACCGAAGTTCAGCGCAGTGCCGCCCTTCGCGTCGCCATGAATGCGACCCTTGAACTGCTTGCGGAACTTTGTTCGCTTGGGTGACAACATCTATCTATTCCCTCAGCGAGCCGGGCGCACGCCGGAGGTCTGCGATTCCATCATCAGACGGTCCTGCGCCATCGGGTCGTGTCCAAGGATTTCGCCCTTGAAGATCCAGACCTTGACGCCGCACACACCGTAAGCGGTGTGGGCCTGCGCCTCGGCATAATCGACGTTACCGCGCAGCGTGTGCAACGGCACCCGGCCTTCGCGATACCACTCGGTGCGCGCGATTTCGGCGCCACCAAGGCGGCCCGAGCAGGTGATCTTGATGCCCTCGGCGCCAAGACGAAGCGCCGATTGCACGGCGCGCTTCATGGCGCGACGGAAGGCGATACGACGTTCGAGCTGGTCGGCGACACCCTGGGCAACCAGCTTGGCATCGACTTCGGGCTTGCGGATTTCGACGATGTTGAGCGAGACGTCGCTGCGGGTCATCTGACCAATCTGCTTGCGCAGTTTCTCGATGTCCGCACCCTTCTTGCCAATGATGACCCCGGGACGGGCAGCGTAGATCGACACACGCGCCAGCTTGGCCGGACGCTCGATCACGACCTTGGAAATGGCGGCCTGGGCGTGGTTCTTGACGATGAACTCGCGGATGCGAAGATCTTCGAGAAGCAAGCGGCCGTAGTCGTCACCCGAGGCGAACCAGCGGCTGTCCCAGGTGCGGTTGATCTGCAGGCGCAGACCAATGGGAGAGGTTTTATGACCCATTATGCATCACTCCCAGCGTCATCACCGAGTTCACGGACAACGACGCGCAGACGGCTGAACGGCTTTTCGATGCGGCTCGCACGACCACGGGCACGCGGGGTGAAGCGCTTCATCACAAGCGCCTTGCCGACACTGGCTTCCTTGACGACGAGCGCATCGACATCGAGGTTGTGGTTGTTCTCGGCGTTGGCAACGGCCGAAGCCAGCACCTTGCGGACGTCGATCGCCATGGCCTTCTTGGAGAAAGTCAGGATGTTCAGCGCATCGCCGACCTTGCGGCCGCGGATGAGGCCGGCCACCAGGTTGAGCTTGTAGGCCGAACCACGGATCGACGTCGCAACAGCGAGCGCCTCACGGTCACCGACCTTGCGGGGGGATTTGGGCTTCGACATCAGCGCTTGCCCTTCTTGTCGGCGGCGTGGCCGGGGAAGTTGCGCGTCGGCGAGAACTCGCCGAGCTTCATGCCGACCATGTCTTCGTTGACCGAGACGGGGATGAACTTCTTGCCGTTATAGACGCTGAAGGTCAGGCCGACGAACTGCGGCAGGATCGTCGAACGGCGCGACCAGGTCTTAATCGGACCTCGCCCACCGCCGCCAGCCTGCGCGGCCTCGGCCTTTTTGAGAACGTTGAGATCCACGAAGGGACCCTTCCAGACGGAGCGGCTCATCTGGCCCTACCTCTTCTTCTTGGCGTGACGCGAACGGATGATCATCCGGTCGGTCGACTTGTTCGAGCGCGTCTTGGCGCCCTTGGTCGGCTTGCCCCATGGCGTCACCGGATGGCGACCGCCCGAGGTGCGGCCTTCACCACCGCCGTGCGGATGGTCGACCGGGTTCTTGGCGACACCGCGGGTCAGCGGCCGGTGGCCGAGCCAGCGATTACGACCGGCCTTGCCGAGATTCTGGTTGCTGTTGTCGGGGTTCGACACGGCACCGACGGTGGCCATGCAATCCGAACGCACATAACGCTGCTCACCCGAATTCAACCGGATGATGACCATGCCGCGATCGCGACCCACCACCTGAACGAAGGTGCCGGCGGCGCGCGCCAACTGGCCACCCTTGCCGGGCTTCAGTTCGACGTTGTGGACGATGGTGCCGACCGGCATCGACGCGATTTCCATCGCATTGCCCGGCTTGACGTCGACCTTCTTGCCGGCGGTGACGACATCGCCAACCGCAAGACGCTGCGGCGCGATGATGTACTGCTGGTTGCCGTCCGGATACTTCACCAATGCGATGAAGGCCGAACGGTTGGGATCATACTCGAGGCGTTCGACCGTGGCGGTAACGTCCCAGGTGCGACGCTTGAAATCGACGATGCGATACAGCTGCTTGTGACCGCCGGCGATGCCGCGTGCCGTTGCATGACCCATGTTGTTGCGGCCACCCGACTTGCGCAGACCTTCGGTCAGCGACTTGATCGGGCGACCCTTGAACAGGCTCGAACGGTCGACGAGGATCAGGCCGCGGCGGCCCGGGCTGGTCGGATTATAATGCTTCAATGCCATCGGATCAGATCCCCGTGGTCACATCGATACGATCGCCGTCGGCGAGCGTGACGATGGCCTTCTTCTCGTCGGAGCGGCGGTATTCCTTGCCCTTCCAGCGCTTCGTCTTGCCCTTCTGGATCAGGGTGTTGACGCTGAGCACCTTGACGCTGAACAGCGCTTCGACGGCTGCCTTGATTTCGGGCTTGGATGCGCCGTTCGCGACCTTGAACACAACCTGGTTGTATTCGGACACGAGCGTCGACTTTTCTGTGATGACCGGCTTCACGACGATGTCGTAATGCTTCAGATCGATCGGCTTGGTTGCTGGCTTAGCCATTGACCCGGGCCTCCAGTGCCGTGACGGCAGCGCGGGTCAGGACCAGCGTGTCGTGGTTGAGGATGTCATAGACGTTGGCGCCGATCGCGGGCAGCACGTCGATGTTCGGAACGTTCGCCGAGGCGTGACGGAAACCGAGGTTGACCTCGGCGCCGTCGATGAACAGGCCCGACTTGATGCCGAGGCCGGCCAGAATGGCGATCATCGACTTGGTCTTGGCATCGGCGATGGCAAAGTCCTCGATGACGATCAGCTTGCCTTCGGCAGCCTTCACCGACAGCGCGGTGGCGAGGCCGAGGGTGCGGATCTTCTTGTTGAGGCCGGGATTGAAGTCACGGACGCGGGGACCATGGGCCTTGCCGCCGCCGATGAACTGCGGTGCAGCGCGGTTGCCGTGCCGGGCGGTACCGCCGCCCTTCTGGTTGCCGAGCTTCTTGCCGGTGCGCTGGACATCGGACCGCTCGCGCGCTCCGCGGGCCGTGCCGCGGCGCTTTTCGAGCTGCCAGGTGACGACGCGGTGCAGGATGTCGAGACGGGGCTCCTTGCCGAAAACGGCTTCGTCGAGCTCGATCTCGCCGGCATCGGCGGCGCCCAGGGTTTTGACCTGAACCTTCATTGCCTTCAGGCCTCCGTGTTTTCGGTGGCAGCTTCGACGACGGGGGCATCAGCCACTTCCATCGGAGCCACATCGTTGGCGACAGCGCTGGTCTTCAGCGAAGCGGGATAGGGCGCATCGGCATGGCGCGCGACCTTGACCGCGTCCTTGATGAGGAGCCAGCCACCCTTGGAGCCCGGCACCGAGCCGTGGACAAACAGGAGGCCACGCTCGACATCGGTCGAAACGATTTCAAGGTTCTGCTGGGTGCGCTGCTTGTCACCCATGTGGCCGGCCATCTTCTTGCCCTTGAAGACCTTGCCGGGATCCTGGCGCTGGCCGGTCGAACCCAGCGAGCGATGCGAGACCGAGACACCGTGGGTGGCGCGCAGACCGCCAAAGCCCCAACGCTTCATGCCGCCCTGGAAGCCCTTGCCCTGCGTCACGCCGGTGACGTCAACGAGTTGGCCGGCAACGAAATGGTCGGCGGAGATGGTGGCGCCGGTTTCGAGCAGCGCGTCTTCCGACACGCGAAACTCGGCAACCTTGGCCTTGGGCTCGACTTCAGCCTTGCCGAAATGTCCACGCTCCGGCTTGGTGGTGTTCTTGGCCTTCTTGGTGCCTGCACCAAGCTGGACGGCGACGTAACCGTCGTTGTCCGCAGTGCGAACCGAGATAACCTGATTATTCTCGAGAGCGAGGACGGTGACCGGAACGTGCCGGCCATCATCGCGGAAAACCCGCGTCATCCCCATCTTCTTCGCGATCACGCCTGTGCGCATGACCAATTCCTTTCTCATCAGAGGCCCCGTCCCGAAAGGGGTGGGGGGCGTGCCTGGCCCAGGGTCGGGCCAAAAGTTCGCTCCGCGTATGTCAGTCCAGCGTTACTTGCCGAGCTTGATTTCCACATCGACACCGGCGGCGAGGTCGAGCTTCATCAGCGCGTCCACCGTCTGGGGCGTCGGGTCGACAATGTCGAGAAGACGCTTGTAGGTGCGCACCTCGAACTGCTCACGGCTCTTCTTGTCGACGTGCGGCGAGCGGTTCACGGTGAACTTCTCGAAACGCGTCGGCAACGGGATCGGGCCACGGATGGCAGCGCCGGTCCGACGTGCGGTGTCAGCAATTTCGCCCGTGGCCATGTCGAGGACACGGTGGTCGAAGGCTTTCAGCCGAATTCGGATGTTCTGCGTTTCCATGACACTCTTCAATAAAACCGGACCGGCACGCTCTGTCTTGTTCCCCAACCAGGTTGCCCTGACGCGGGGAGGACGGAGTGCACCGGCCGTAAAATTCTGTACCCGACGAATCGGGCCGCTCCCGAAGGAAGCGGCCCTATAGCCTTACTTGATGATGTTCGCAACCACGCCGGCACCAACGGTACGGCCGCCTTCGCGAATTGCGAAGCGCAGACCCGGATCCATGGCGATCGGGGCGATCAGCTTGACCTTCAGCTGGACGTTGTCGCCCGGCATGACCATCTCGGTGCCCTCAGGCAGCTCGACGGTGCCGGTGACATCCGTGGTGCGGAAGTAGAACTGCGGGCGGTAGTTGGCAAAGAATGGCGTGTGACGGCCACCCTCGTCCTTCGACAGCACATAGACCTCGGCCGAGAACTCGGTGTGCGGCTTGATCGAGCCGGGCTTGCAGAGCACCTGGCCACGCTCGACGTCTTCACGACCGACGCCGCGAAGCAGCGCGCCGATGTTGTCGCCGGCCTGGCCCTGGTCGAGCAGCTTGCGGAACATTTCAACGCCCGTGCAAACCGTCTTGCGGGTGTCGTGGATACCGACGATCTCGATTTCCTCGCCAACCTTGACGACGCCCGATTCGACGCGACCGGTGACAACCGTACCGCGACCCGAGATCGAGAAGACGTCCTCGATCGGCATCAGGAACGGGCGGTCGAGCGCACGCTCCGGCTGCGGGATGTATTCGTCGACCGTTTTCATCAACGCGAGCACTGCGTCATGGCCGATATCGTCGCGCTTGCCGTCGAGGGCGCACACAGCCGACCCTTGCGTGATCGGAATGTCGTCACCCGGGAAATCATACTTCGAGAGAAGCTCGCGGATTTCCATTTCGACGAGCTCGAGGATCTCGGCATCGTCGACCAGGTCGACCTTGTTCATGAAGACGACCATGGCGGGAACGCCCACCTGCTTGGCGAGCAGGATGTGCTCGCGGGTCTGCGGCATCGGGCCATCGGTCGCCGAAACGACGAGGATGGCGCCATCCATCTGCGCGGCGCCAGTGATCATGTTCTTCACATAATCGGCGTGGCCGGGGCAATCGACATGCGCGTAGTGGCGCGTGGCGGTCTCATATTCGACGTGCGCCGTCGAAATCGTGATGCCGCGCTCGCGCTCTTCGGGAGCCTTGTCGATGTTGGCATAGCTGGTGAACGTGGCGCCGCCGGTTTCAGCCAGCACCTTGGTGATGGCAGCCGTCAGCGACGTCTTGCCATGGTCGACGTGACCAATGGTGCCGATGTTGCAGTGCGGCTTGTCGCGTACGAATTTCGCCTTACCCATGGCCGTAACCTCTTCCTCGTGAAACCAGTTTCAAATTTGCGTGTGAACGGACGTATGAGGCTCAGGCGAGCGACAACACCCCGAAGGGCGCGTTACCTAGCCTTACTCTCGAATAAATCAAGCCAGTTTGAGCTTGATCTCCTCGGCCACGTTGGAGGGAACCTCCTCGTAGTGGCTGAACTGCATCGAATACTGCGCCCGGCCCTGGCTCATCGAGCGCAGCTGGTTGACGTATCCGAACATATTGGCGAGCGGCACCTGGGCTTCGATGACCTGCGCGTTTCCGCGCGTATCTGTGCCCTGAATCTGTCCGCGGCGCGAGTTCAGGTCGCCGATGACATCGCCGAGATAGTCCTCGGGGGTGACAACTTCAACCTTCATCACCGGCTCGAGCAACTTGATGCCGGCCTTGGTGGCGGCTTCGCGCATCCCGCCGCGGCCGGTAATTTCAAAGGCCAATGCCGACGAATCGACGTCATGATAAGCGCCATCGTAGAGCCGGGCGGTGAAATCGATGATCGGAAAGCCGATCAGCGAGCCGCTTGCCGCAACTTCGCGAATGCCCTTCTCGACCGACGGGATATATTCTTTCGGAATATTGCCGCCCTTGACCTCGTCGAGGAAGATGATGCCCGAGCCACGCTCGCCGGGCTCGACCGAAAATTTGATGCGACCGAACTGGCCGGAGCCGCCCGACTGCTTCTTGTGCGTATAGTCGACATCGACCTTGCGGGCGAGCGATTCGCGATAGGCAACCTGTGGCGCACCGACGTTGGCCTCGACCTTGAATTCGCGGCGCATGCGGTCGACGAGGATCTCGAGGTGAAGCTCGCCCATGCCCTTGATGATGGTCTGGCCGCTCTCCTGGTCGGAGGTAACGCGGAACGACGGATCTTCTTGCGCCAGGCGGTTGAGCGCGATGCCCATCTTTTCCTGGTCGGCCTTGGTCTTGGGCTCGACGGCGACTTCGATGACCGGCTCGGGAAATTCCATGCGCTCCAGAATGATCGGCTTGAGCGGCGCGCAGAGCGTGTCACCCGTGGTGACGTCCTTGAGACCCACCAGCGCGACGATGTCGCCGGCATAGGCTTCCTTGATGTCTTCACGGTTGTTGGCGTGCATCAGCAGCATGCGGCCGATCTTTTCGCGCTTGTCCTTGACCGAGTTGAGCACGGTCGAGGCAGCCTCCATCTTGCCCGAATAGATGCGGGCAAAGGTGAGCGTGCCGACGAACGGATCGGTCATGATCTTGAAGGCGAGCGCCGAGAAGGGCGCATCGTCGGATGCTTCGCGGATCTCGTCCTCGTCCTTCAGGTTGATGCCGTGCATCGGCGGAATGTCGAGCGGGCTCGGCAAATAGTCGACGACGGCATCGAGCAGGGGCTGGACGCCCTTGTTCTTGAATGCCGAACCGCAAAGCACGGGAACGAAGGCAAATGACAGCGTGCCCTTGCGAATAAGGCCCTTCAGTTCGGCAACCGTCGGCTCGGTGCCTTCCAGATAGGCCGTCATCAGGTCGTCGTCCTGCTCGACAGCCATTTCGATCAACTCTGACCGCGCCACGGCGGCGGCATCCTTCAGATGGTCCGGAATCTCCTGGTATTCGAACTTGGCGCCGAGCGCCTCCTCGAGCCAGACAATCGCGCGGTTCTCGACGAGGTCGACGAGACCGATGAAATCACCCTCGAGACCGATCGGGAGATACAGCACGGCCGGACGCGCGCCGAGGCGGTCCTTGATCATCTCGACACAGCGAACAAAGTTGGCGCCGGTGCGGTCAAGCTTGTTGACGAAGCACATGCGCGGCACCTTGTACTTGTCCGCCTGGCGCCACACGGTCTCTGACTGGGGCTCGACGCCGGCAACGCCGTCGAAGCAAGCAACAGCACCATCTAGCACGCGCAGCGAACGTTCGACTTCGATGGTGAAGTCGACGTGCCCGGGGGTGTCGATGATGTTGATGCGATGGTCGTTCCAGAAGCACGTCGTTGCTGCGGACGTGATGGTGATTCCGCGCTCCTGCTCCTGCTCCATCCAGTCCATCGTCGCCGTGCCTTCATGCACTTCGCCGATCTTGTAGGACTTGCCGGTGTAGTAGAGGATACGCTCGGTGGTCGTGGTTTTCCCGGCGTCGATATGCGCCATGATGCCGATGTTGCGGTACATGTTGAGCGGAGTTGTGCGTGCCATGGGGAAAACTACCAGCGAGAGTTTAGCGAAAATTCATCGGTGCCGCGACGATCGGCGCGCGCGCTACCAACGGGGCCGTGCTTGAAGCACCGCTGCTACCAGCGGTAGTGCGAGAACGCGCGGTTGGCTTCGGCCATCCGGTGCGAATCTTCACGCTTCTTGACGGCGGCACCGCGATTGTTGGCGGCGTCGAGCAATTCGCCCGACAGGCGCTGCGCCATCGTGTGCTCGGAACGCTTGCGCGCGGCACCGATCAGCCAGCGAATGGCGAGGGCCTGCGACCGCTCCGGACGCACTTCGACGGGCACCTGGTAGGTGGCACCACCAACGCGACGCGAGCGGACCTCGATGCCCGGACGCACGTTGGCGAGAGCGTCGTGGAAGACGCCGACCGGTTCACGGCGGCTCTTGGCCTCGATGGTCTCGAGGGCGGAATAAACAATTGATTCCGCAACGGATTTCTTGCCCTCGTACATGACGAGGTTCATGAACTTGCTGAGCACCACATCACCGAACCGGGGATCGGGCAGGATTTCACGCTTTTCGGGGCGACGACGACGAGCCATTTGATTTTACCTCTTACTTGGGACGCTTGGCGCCGTACTTCGACCGGCTCTGCTTGCGGTTCTTGACACCCTGGGTATCGAGAACGCCGCGCAGGACGTGGTAGCGGACGCCGGGCAAATCCTTGACGCGGCCGCCACGGATCAGGACCACCGAATGCTCCTGAAGGTTGTGGCCCTCGCCGGGGATGTAGCCGATGACCTCGAAGCCATTGGTAAGACGGATCTTGGCAACCTTGCGAAGCGCCGAGTTCGGCTTCTTCGGGGTCGTCGTGTAGACGCGGGTGCAGACGCCGCGCTTCTGCGGGCACGACTCCATGGCAGGAGCAGTCTCGCGAACGCGCTGCGGGGTGCGGCCCTTGCGGATAAGTTGGTTGATCGTTGGCATTATACTGTCATTTTCCTGCTCTTCGGGACGTTTCCGCCCCTACTCCAGACCCGAATCACCCTCACGGCGTAAGCGCGAACGGCCCCGGTTTCCCACGGCCCTACGCGCGCAATTCTGTCTGTCGTTCCAAATGCCCGAACCCGAACGACTCCGGCACAAGGCCAATCGCCATCCGCGAGCGGAAGCGGGCCTATAGGAGGATGCGCCGCAACCGTCAACGCGGATTCGAATTCAGCGCCCGATCGGGATCAACGTCTCCGGCACCTTGTCGATGCCTGTCGCAATGTTCCAGCGCAGCACGCTGTGTCCCGATTCGCTGGTGGGGCCATCGTCGGTATTGTTGGTCAACGGCGGCGTGTCGGTGGTGATGGTAAAGACGCCCTGCGGACCGTTCGGCAATGGCGCCTTGCCCGAATTGCCGGCCATGCCCGCGATGCCGCCGCCCAGGCCGTTCATCAGCGCCTGCGCCGGGTTGGCGCGATAGCCAGGCGCACTGACCATCACGGCACCGTCGGCGCGTTTGCGGACAATGACGAACGGCATGATTACCGCCGTCTTGGGGAGCAGCGGAAACACGAAGTCGCGATCCAGCCGGCCCGTCTGCCGGAACTCCACGTCGAAGACCCCGTTGCCGCGATAGACTGCCGACCGCCAGCCGGCCTGCCTGACCACCTGCGCGGCATAGGCGCGCATGGAAGCGTCATCGCCGGGGTCCATGCCGAGGATGGCTGCCAGCTTTTCGCCCTCGGCCTTGCGGCGGGTGGCGGCTTCGGCGTTCATCCGGGCAAAATTGGCGCTGCGCTCGCCGCGTTCGGCAGCAGTGCAGGGGCGCGGGTCCGGTGACACCGGTGAAACAAACACCGGCGGTGGAGGCGCCGCATCGGCGGGCAATCGCGGTGGTGGTGCCGATACCGGCCCGGGTGCTGGCCCGGACGCTGTCGCCGGCGCTGGCGGGGGCGCTGGTGGGGGCGCTGGTGGCGGCGCAAAGGTCGTCCAGGGCTGCATCGGGCGACGCAAATTGCCGTTGATAGGGCCATAGCAGGGCTGGGTCGGATCGTCCTTGAATGCAGTCTCGGCGCCAAAGCCCCGGGTGCCCGCGCCATAGGGCGCTGCCAATATGATCTGGCCTTTGTAGGCAAAATCGAAACTGCCATCGCGGCGCACATCGAGGCTGGAAGTGAACGTGCCGGGAAGCAGGAAACAGGCGGTGAGCATCAGCGGCGCTAGCAGCGCCAGAACCATCGCCCGTTTCATGCGCATATAATTGCCCCAAAGCCCCTGGTGGTATCGTTATGCGGTGATGCTGATGGTGACAAGCACGCCGCGCGCGTTCAGCCGGGTGGCAGCGCCACGTAGCGTCGCTCGCCACTCGCGGGATGATACCACACCGCGACGGGCTTGCCGGTTTCGGGGTCGATGAAGCGTTCGCTGCTGGTTTCCCAGCCCTGGCCCGGGGTGCCACTTTCGATCGCCTTGTAGTGGATGCGCTCGCATACCAGCCCGGCGAACAGGATGACGCACTGGATCAGCAGCCAGCCGAGAACGGCCTTGTCAGGGTGGGTATGCGCGGGCGCCAGTGGCCACACGATGATGATCGCCACCGTCGTCGCCACCAGCGCCGTGCCGATGATCCAGGCCAGCGCGCGGCGCATCAGGCAATGGGCTCGATGGTCACCGCAGTGCCATAGGCGACAATCTCGCTCATCGTCTGGCCGATCTCGGACGAATCGAACCGCATCATGACGATGGCGTTGGCCCCCATCAAACGGGCGTTGGCGACCATCCTGTCCGTGGCGTGACGCCGCGCTTCCTCCAGCATCGAGGTGTATTCCTTGATCTCGCCGCCAAAGATGCTTCGCAATGCGGCCATCAAATTGCCGGCGATGCCGCGGCTGCGCACCACCACGCCGAAGCATTGCCCGTACATGCCGAGCACTTTGTAACCCACGATATTTTCAGTGGTGACGACGATCATCAGGGCCCCCCGGCATGATAGCTAAAGCACGCCGTGGCAGTGCTTGAACTTCTTGCCGCTGCCGCACGGGCAATCGGCGTTGCGCGATACGGCGCGATGCCATTCGGCGAGGTCATCGGCATCGACTTCGGTCAATTCCGCGGTGGCGGCCATGGCCCCCGACAGCGCGCCGAAGGGCAAGCGCGCGCCCTTTGGCCCAAAAGCATCGTTTTCGCCGGTGAACGGGTCGATATGCGTCGTCACAAAGCTCGGCAACGGCGGCAGGTCGGGGACAGGGTCCATCTGGAAGTTGGCGTTCGACAACATCCGCGTCACGTCTTCGCGGACCGTTGCCAGCATTCGTTCGAACAGCGCAAAGGCTTCGGATTTGTATTCATTGAGCGGCGTCTTCTGCGCATAGGCGCGCAGGTGAATGACCTGGCGCAGCGCATCGAGCGTGGCGAGATGCTCCTTCCAATGGTGGTCGAGCGCCTGCAGCAGGAAGTTCTTTTCGATCTCCACCCAGGTGTCGGGCGCGACGCTCGCGGCCTTGGCGTCCATGTGCGCGTTGCTGGCCGCCATCAGGCGTTCGAGCACGGCTTCCTGGTCGATCTGGGCTTCCTTGGGCCAGTCGGTTACCGGCAGGTCGAGACCCAGCGTGCCGCGAACGGCCTCGGCGAGCGCATCGACATCCCATTGTTCAGGGTATGAATTTGCCGGGCAATGCGTCGCGACGATGGCATTGACGGTGTCGTGCCGCATGTCGATGACCACATCGCCGACCGCTTCCGAATCCATGATCTCGGCGCGCTGGTCATAGACGACCTTGCGCTGGTCGTTCATCACGTCGTCGTATTGCAGCAGCTGCTTGCGGACGTCGTAGTTGCGCGCCTCGACCTTTTTCTGCGCCGTTTCGATGGCTTTCGAAATCCACGGATGGACGATGGCCTCGCCTTCCTCCAGGCCGTTGTTCATCATCCGCGCCAGCATCGACTGTTGGCCGAAGATGCGCAGCAGGTCGTCGTCGAGGGACAGATAGAAACGGCTGAATCCGGGGTCGCCCTGCCGGCCCGAACGACCGCGGAGCTGGTTGTCGATGCGGCGGCTTTCGTGGCGCTCGGTGCCCAGCACGAACAGCCCGCCGACCTTGCGGACGGCCTCGCGCTCCGCCAACACTTCTGCCTTGATGCGTTCGATGGCGGTTTCCCGCTCATGGCCTTCAACGCCTTCGAGTTCGCGCGCGATGCGGGCTTCCCAGTTGCCGCCGAGCTGGATGTCGGTGCCGCGCCCCGCCATGTTGGTGGCGATGGTGACAGCCCCAAGCCGCCCCGCCTGTTCGACGATATGGGCTTCCTGTTCGTGGTAGCGCGCATTCAGGACGACGTGCTTGACGTCTTCCTTGACAAGGAATTCGCTCAGCATCTCGGACTTTTCGATCGACACGGTGCCGACGAGAATCGGCTGGCCGCGCGATGACGCCTCGCGAATGGTCTTGACGATGGCTTTGAACTTCTCCTCCGAATTCTTGTAGAATTCGTCGTCGACGTCCTTGCGCAGCACCGGCATGTTGGTCGGCATTTCAACGACATTCAGCTTGTAGATGTCATAGAATTCAGCGGCTTCTGTCGCCGCCGTGCCGGTCATGCCACCCAGTTTCGGGTACATGCGGAAGTAGTTCTGGAACGTGATCGACGCGAGCGTCTGGTTCTCGGGCTGGATGGCGACGCCTTCCTTCGCCTCGACGGCCTGGTGCAGGCCATCCGACCAGCGGCGACCGTCCATCATGCGGCCGGTGAATTCATCGATGATGATGACCTTGCCGCCGCGGACGATATAATCGGTGTCGCTGCGGTAGATGACGTTGGCGCGCAGCGCCTGGTTCAAATGGTGGACGACCTGGGTGTTTTCGAAGTCATAGAGATTCTCACCCTCCAGCAGACCCATCGCCGCCAGCGCGCGCTCGGCCTTTTCGGTGCCGTCTTCGGTCAGGATCACCGATTTCTGCTTTTCATCGACTTCGTAATCGGCCGGCACCAGCGTCTTCACCATGCCGTCGACCAGCATGTACAATTCGGACTTGTCGTCGGTCGGCCCCGAAATGATCAGCGGCGTGCGGGCTTCATCGATCAGCACCGAATCGACTTCATCGACGACGGCGTAATGGAACGGCCGCTGCACCATCTGCTCGCGGGTGTATTTCATGTTGTCGCGGAGATAATCGAAGCCGAACTCGTTGTTCGTCCCATAGGTGATGTCGCACGCATAGGCGGCGCGGCGCTCGTTATCGTCGATATTGGGGATGATGACGCCGACGCTGAGCCCGAGGAATGTGTAGACCTTGCCCATCCAGCCGGCATCGCGCGCCGCCAGATAGTCGTTGACGGTCACGACATGGACGCCCTTGCCGGCCAGCGCGTTGAGATAGACCGCCAGCGTCGCCACCAGCGTCTTGCCCTCGCCGGTGCGCATCTCGGCGATTTCACCGCGATGCAGGACGATGCCGCCGATCATCTGGACATCGTAATGCCGCTGTCCCAGCGCGCGCTTGGCGGCCTCGCGGACGGTGGCAAAGGCTTGCGGCAGGATGTCGTCGAGGGTCTTGCCGGCGGCGAGTTCGGCCTTCAACGTGTCGGTCTGGCCGCGCAGCGCCTCGTCCGACAGCACCGAAATCTCGGGTTCGAGCGCGTTGATGCGCGCCACGATGCCGCCCAGCGACTTGACGTAACGGTCATTGGAGGAACCGAACAGGCGCTTGGCGATGCCGCCGAAACCGAGCATGAATATCCTAACGCACAGGCGATGCGGCGGCCATGGGCCACCTTTATTTGAACCCCGGCGATGTAGGGACGGCGGGACGTTTCGTCAATTCGCCCGCTCGATAACGCCCTTCAGCGCATGACAAGATGGCAAACACCGGCATGACAAACGCACGAATGCGTGCCGGGTTGCGCGTCAATCATGCTAGCAAGAATTTTGTCGCAGGCCGGAGCCAATCCGGGGAGACCTGCCGGCGGCGAAACTGCCGGGGATGGCCTGCGATTTGCAGTCCTCCGGACGCTGGAAGGGCCAGACATGGCTCCACCTGTAGCAATGCCAACACCCCCGGTTCCGGCGATTCCGACTGTCGTGCTGACGCTGGCCATGGCAGTGGTGTCGTCCTCGACGGCGCCGCTGCTGATGCTCGATGGCGGCCTCAACGTGCTCGCCGCCAGCGCCTCCTTTTGCGAGGCTTTCGGTGTCGCGCCGGACAGTGTCGATGGCGTGTCGATCTTCGCGCTCGGCAACGGCGAATGGGAGTTGCCGCGCCTGCGGTCGCTGTTGACAGCCACCGTCGCCGGCGGCGCCGAAGTCGCTGCCTATGAAATCGACCTCAAAACCACCAACAATGGCATCCGGCGCCTGGTTCTCAACGCTCATATGCTCGATTATGGCACCGCCGATGAACCCGTCACCGGCCCGGCGCTGCGACTGCTGCTGGCGATCACCGATGTCACCGATGCCCGGCTCAGCGCCCGGCTGAAGGACGAACTGGTGCGCGAAAAGACCATGCTGTTGCAGGAAGTCCAGCACCGCGTCGCCAAACAGCCTGCAAATCATCGCCAGCGTGCTGATGCAAAGCGCCCGCAAGGTCGGCTCGGCGGAAACCCGCGGTCATCTCAAGGATGCGCATGGCCGCGTCATGTCGATCGCGGCGCTGCTACGCCAGCTTGCCTCGTCCGACGTCGCCGAAGTCGATCTCGGCGTCTATCTGGCGCAATTGTGCCAGAGCCTCGGCGCCTCGATGATCGAGGATCATGACCGGCTGACCATTACCGCCCACAGCGACGGCAGCAAGGTCGCCGCCAATGTCTCGGTCAGCCTCGGCCTGATCGTCACCGAACTCGTCATCAATTCGCTCAAACACGGCTTTCCCGACGATCGCCGCGGCGCCATCACCGTCGACTACAAGGCCGTCGGCGACGACTGGACACTGACCGTCAGCGACGATGGCATCGGCATCCCCGCCGCCGCCAATACCAACGCCGGCCTCGGCACCAACATCGTCAACGCCCTCGCCAAACACCTGCAAGCCGAAGTCGTGGTGAGCAACGGCCAGCCCGGAACGATCGTCGCGCTCGTCCATGCCGGAACCGCCCTCACCGGCGATCCATTCGATATCGCCGAAACGGCGGTCTGAAGCGGGACGCGTCAGCTGGCGGTGGTCAAGGGCCTCCAGGCACCCCGTCGCTGTCCTACGTGCACCAAAATCGCTAATACCACGTCGCTCGTTCTCATCGTTGCCGGACACGACGCGGCATCGCGCAGCCGAATCTGGGCAGCCGAGTCTGGAAAGTCATGATTTCGCCGCCCGGGGCTGACCTTCCGAAAAAATATCCAAGGAAATCAATGCGGGTCATTTTGGCAAATCCGTCGAAACGGCGCTGGTCCGGGCATCCGCCTCAAGCCATCGCTGCCATGAAATGCCGCCGGCACATTGCGACATAGCGGTCATTGCCGCCGATTTCCGTTTGTTGTCCGGCGGTGACGGGGGCGCCGCCGGCATCGACGCGCAGGTTCATCGTGGCTTTGGCGCCGCAGCCGCAGACGGCTTTCATTTCGGTCAGCACATCGGCGAGGGCAAGCAGCCACAGGCTGCCTTCGAAGGGCACGCCCTGGAAATCGGTGCGCAGGCCATAGGCGAGGACCGGGATGCGCTGCTCATCGGCAATGCGGGCGAGTTGCAGGACTTGGGCGTGCAACAAAAACTGCGCTTCATCGACAAGGACGCAGGCAGGTGGCGGAGCGGCGGCGACGGCGGCGAACAGGTCGGTGCCGGCGTCGAACATCGCCGCTTCACGGGCGAGGCCGATGCGCGAGGTGATCATACCCTCACCGCCGCGATCATCGATGGCGGCGGTGAAAAGCATCGTTGTCATGCCGCGTTCGCGATAGTTGAAATCGGCCTGCAGCAGTGCCGTCGATTTTCCGGCGTTCATCGAGGCATAGTAGAAATACAGCTTGGCCATGCGCCGATGTGTTGCGGTTGGCGAGGCAGGTCAATGCCTGGCGTCATGCCCGGCGGCTTGCACTCTGGCCACCTCGCGCTAAGGCGTGGCCATGACCGTCTCTCCGCTCGCCCGCCCGTTCCCCGATATTGCCGCCATCTCGGGCGTGCGCATCGGCACTGCCACTGCGGGCTACAAGGCCTGGACGCGCAATGACGTGACGCTGTTCGCTTTCGATCCGGGCACGAGCGTTGCCGGCGTGCTCACCCGATCGCGCTGCCCGTCGCCGGAGGTCGAGCTGTGCCGGACGCGGCTGGCGAATGGCACCGCGCGCGCTGTGGTCATCAATGCGGGCAACAGCAACGCCTTCACCGGCTTGACCGGGCGGCAAGCGGCGGCGGCGCAAACCGCCCATGCAGCCGCCTTGCTCGGCTGCGACGTCGGCGCGGTGTTTGCGGCCTCCACCGGCGTCATCGGGGTGCCGTTGCCGCAGGACAAGGCAGTCGCCGGTGTCGAGGCGGCGTTCGCGGCACTGGGCAGCGCCAGTTGGCACGATGCCGCCAACGCCATCGGCACCACCGACACCTTTGCCAAGGGTGCGATCGTCACCGCGATGATCGGCGCGACGCGGGTGACGCTGGCGGGTGTCATCAAGGGTTCGGGGATGATAGCACCCGACATGGCGACGATGCTGGGCTTCATCGTGACCGATGCAAAGGTTGCGCCCACCTTCCTGCAGGCCGCGCTGTCGGCCGCCAACGCGCGCAGCTTCTCGTGCATTACCGTGGATGGCGACACCTCCACCTCCGACACCGTGCTGGCGTTTGCCACCGGCGCCGCCGGCAACGCCGAATTGACCGATGCACGCAGTGCTGGCGCCGATGCCTTTGCGGCGGCCCTGGCGGATGTATGCGGTCAACTGGCACGGCTGGTGGTGCGCGATGGCGAGGGCGCATCGAAGTTCATCGCGATTGCCGTCGATGGCGCCGAGGATGACCGCGCCGCCCGGGTTATCGCGCTCAGCATCGCCAACTCGCCGCTGGTAAAGACAGCCATCGCCGGCGGTGACGCAAATTGGGGCCGGGTGGTGATGGCTGTCGGCAAGGCTGGCGAGGCGGCCGACCGCGACCGGCTGGCGATCCGCTTCGGCAACACCGAGGTAGCCGCCAATGGCATGGTCGTACCGGGCTATGATGAAGCTCCGGTGGCGGCGCATCTTGCCGGGCAGGACATCGAGATCGGCGTGGATATCGGCCTGGGCCAAGGTCGGGCGCGCGTGTGGACGTGCGACCTTACCCATGGTTACATCAGCATCAATGCCGATTACCGTAGTTGACGAAACCTCCGGCAGGACATGTCATGACCCCGATTCTCCACCATTATGCCGCTTCGCCCTTTGCCGAGCTGGTGCGAACCGCATTCGGGTTGAAGGCGATGGCGTGGCAATCGGTCAGCGTTCCCAATATCCTGCCCAAACCCGGCCAGACCGAGTTGACCGGCGGCTATGCCCGTACACCCGTGGTGCAGATCGGCGCCGATATCTATTGCGATACCGGCGCCATCCTGCCGGCGCTCGAGGCATTGCAGCCGAGCCCGAGTTTTTACCCAGCGCCGCTGGGGGCCGCGCACCGCATGCTGGCCAGTTGGGCCGGCGGCCCGCAGTTCCTCGCCCATGTCGGCGCGGCAATGGGCGCGATGCCCCCGGGCGCCCTGCCGGACGCGTTCATCGCCGATCGCAAGGCGCGCTTCGGCCTCGACGTTGGGCAGTTGTCCAACGCCAGCCCGCATTTCGCATCGCAGGCGTTGACGGCGGCGCAATGGCTGTCGGACACGTTGGCCGACGGTCGGGACTTCGTCGGAGGCACTGCGGCGGGGCACGCCGACCTGGCACTTTACAGCAACATCTGGTTCGTCTGTGCGATTCCGTTCGCCAAGGCGACCAGCGACCGCATGCTGGCGCTGGCGGGCATCGGCGGCTGGTTCCACCGCATGGCGGCGCTGGGCCACGGCAGCCCGACCGACATCAGCGCCGACGAGGCCATCGATATTGCTGCCGCCGCCGTTCCGCAGCCGGTGGGCGGCAGTATCGATGCGCCGTTCAGCGCCGGGCAGGTGGTGGCGGTGCGCGGTGATGGATCGGGTGACGCGCCCGTGCTGGGCCGGCTGGCGCGGCTCGACAGCGGCGGCATTACCGTGCTGCGTGATGCGGAGCGCGCCGGCTTGGTGGCCGTTCATTTTCCGCGGCTGGGCCAAATGGTAACGCCGGCGTAAGCCATTGTTGTGGCACGAAACACGCCATTACGCCATCGTAACGTGGTTTCGCGGCCCTTTCGGCGTATAGAGAATGCCGAAACAGACGGGGTGCCTTTATGAAAACGATTCTTACCGCTACCGCCTTGGTGCTCGCCGCGTTCAGCGCCGTGCCAAGCGAGGCCGCAACCTATCTTTACAGCTATGTCGCCAACAGCGGCGCGCCGGCCGGTGCATCGGGCAAGTTCGTCACCGCAAACGTGCTTAATGCCGTTGGCGGGTACGATGTGCTTGGCATCAATGGCAGCGTCGATGGCGACTTCATCACCGGGCTGGTCGTCAACGCCAACCAGCCTAACCCGATCAATTCGGCCGATGGCCGCTTCAACTTCGACAACGTCTATTATGCCACGGGCGAAAAGCTCGACGGCCCCGGCTTGTTGTTCAATGTCGCAAGCGGCCTCGAATATAATCTTTTCCTTGAATCGCCGGGCCTTTATCACCTTTACAGCGCCACCCCCGGTGGCAGCTATGGCGCCAATTCGCTCGGCACCTTCACCGTCACCGGTGAAGTGCCGGAGCCGGCAACCTGGGCGATGATCGTCCTTGGATTCGGCATGGTCGGTGCAATGGCGCGTCGCCGCGGCACGGTCGTGACCGCCTGAACACCAACCTTTCGAGGGCATCCTGACATGAAAAAAGGCGGGGCGTGATCCCCGCCTTTTTTTTGCGTCCGCCTTGCGCGGTTTCAGCCAAGCTCGCTTTCGAGCCAGGCTTTCAACTGCGACTTCGGCGCCGCACCGACCTTGGTGGCCTTGACCTCGCCGCCCTTGAACAAGATCATCGTCGGAATGCCACGCACGCCATAGCGGGTCGGTGCGTCGGGGTTTTCATCGATGTTGATCTTGACGATTTCGACGCCGTCGAGCTCGTTGTTTATTTCCTCGAGGGCTGGACCGATCTGACGGCAGGGGCCGCACCATTCCGCCCAGAAATCAACCAGCACCGGCTTGTCATTGCTGATGACATCGGCGTGGAACGAGGCGTCGGTAACGTGTTTTGCGGCCATGGTAAGCCTCCTGTTGTTTCAATCGGGCAAGATAGGCGTTGCACCGCCCGGGTTCAACGAAACTTCGCCTTGGGGACGATGAAGCGCCAGTAGCGCCGGCGGCAGCTCGATCAGCGCCGGCCCCTCGGTAAAAAGCAGTGCGGCGCGGATGGCACGACCGGGAAAGATCACCGCAAGGGCGGCGGCATAGGCTGCCATCTGGCGCAGGTGATACGGCTCGGCCGCCTCGGCGCAGGCAGGCACCCGGCGCCCGGTCTTGAAGTCGATGACGGTCACCATGTCCTGATTGACGAGAAGGCGATCGACCTTGCCGGCGATGACGATCTCGCCGACCTGCGCCGCGATCGGGGCCTCGGACAGAGCGCCGGGCGCAAACACGTCGTCGAAGCGTGGGTCGTGCATGATCGAGAGCGCGGCATCGACGAGCGCCATGCCATCGAGTTCCGGGATATTGGCATCGCACCATGCCAATGCAACGTCGCGCCTGCGTTCACGGGCAAGTTCGGGCAACCGTTCGAAAAGCGCATGCAGCGCCGCACCCCGCCGCGCCGCCGCCTGCGCTGCGGCGCCCATCGGTGGTGCGGCGACATCATCGGCGGCGAGTGCAGACGGGGACAAGGGCCGCGGCGGGCGGGCTTCCTCCGGCGCACGGGCGGTGATCCAATCGGGGGGCTGCAGGGTCGAATCGGGGTCAATCCGGGTCTCCCGGGGCGCCAGTGGTGCATCACTGCCGCTGCGATACACCAGGGTCGTGCCTGGCCAGGCAGCGACGTCGATGGCGTCGGCCCCCAGTCCCTCCAGCGCCGCCGACACTGCCATGTACCAGCTTTCCTCGGGGGGGTCGGTCTTGTTGCCGCCGAGCGCACCACCAATGAACAGCATGTCCTCGGCACGCGTGAGGGCGACGTAGAGCAGCCGGCAGTCCTCGCGTGCCGCATCGGCTTCCTGCTGCTCGATGATCTTGCACACCGGGCCGGTCAGCTTGCCGCGTTGTTGAAGGAACAGCGGCAGCTCGAAACGGTTGTCGAAGGTCATCAACACCGGGCCGTCGTTGCGTTTGTTCTGGCCGCGCGTCGCATCGGCCAGGATGACAACCGGCGCCTGCAGGCCTTTGGCGCCATGGACGGTCATCAGCCGGATGGCGTCGAGGGGCGCATCGGGATCGCGCTTGATTTCGATATCGTCAGCCTCGACCCAGGCGAGAAAGCCCTGCAAAGACGGCGGGTTGGCGGTTTCGAACGCCAGCGCCTGGTCGAGCACGGCGTCGATGGCATCGCGGGCCTCCGCGCCGAGCCGTGCCAGCAGCTTGCGCCGGCCTGCCAGCTCGCCCGACAGGATCCGTTCGAAAAACTCGTAAGGCGCGGTGAAATCGGCCAGCGCCAGCACGTCGCCGAGCCACTTTGCAGCACGCCGGCCGTCTGCGCTGTCGTCGGCGCGCAGGCGTTCCCACAGCGTGCCGTCGCGGCCATGGGCCAGCGCCAGCAGCGCGTCATGGCTGAAGTTCAGGAAGGGTGATACCAGCAGCGCCGCGAGGGTGAGGTCGTCGCCCGGTTGCAGCGCGAACCGCGCCAGCGCCAGCAGGTCCGCAACCGCCAGCGGGTCGGTCAGCTTGAGCCGATCGACTCCAGCCACCGGCACCTGGGCGACGTGCAACGCCGAGACCAGCGCAGCGCTAAAGGCGCTGCGGCGGCGGACGAGGACCAGGATGTCCTGCGGTTTCACCGGCACGCCGCGCGCTGGCAGGACCAGCGGCGCGGCGGGATCGAACCAGCCGGCAATGGTCGCGGCGATCCTGTGGGCCAGGATGATCTCGGATCGCGCCGGACGCGCGGTTTCGCCGCTGTCCGAGGCATCGCCGGTCGTATCGTCGTCGGAGTCCGCTGCGCCGGCATAATCCGCGTCCTCGGTGTCGTTGTCCGACGCGTCGGCACCCACCGGCGGCCACAACGTAACCAGCCCGGCCCCCTTGCGGTGGGCGGTATGCGGCTTGACCCCCTCGGTATCGAACGTCGTCTCACCGAGCACTCCGACAACCGCATCGACGACCTGGAGCACCGCCGGCACCGAGCGGAAATTGGTCGCCAGCGGGATGCGCTCCCACCGCTGCCGGCCATCGCTCGCCCATTGTTCGAACACTTCGCGCTGGTCACGATAGACCTGCGGGTCGGACCCCTGGAAGCTGAAGATTGCCTGTTTATAGTCCCCCACGACGAACAGCGTGCGCTGCTCGTCGCGGGCACCTGCGCCATCGAAGAATTCGCGCGTCAGCGCCTCGACGATCCGCCACTGCCTGTTGTTGGTGTCCTGCGCCTCGTCGACAAGGACATGGTCTATGCGCTGGTCGAGCTTGTAGCGCACCCATTCGGCGGCACCGGGGGCGAGCAGCAGGCGCTGGGCGGCGGCGATCATGTCGTCGTAGTCGATGACCCCGAGCCGGGCCTTGGCGCGGCTCCAGTCGGCGGCGAGGCGCTTGCCGACGCGCAGGTGGCGGGCCGCGTGGTCGACTGCGCCGTGGAGGCGCTGTTCATCGACGATTGCGACGAGGGCGAGGGCCAGCGTCTCGAACAAGGGCCGCAGCGACGGGTCGGCCTTGTCGGCGGCCGCCGGCACGGCGGATTTTGCAACGCGCGGCTGGTCCTTGGTCAGCAGCATAGTTTTCAGGGCGCCGAACGCTTCGCCCCGGTGCGCCAGCCATTGCCGTGCCAATCCCGCGCTTTTTGCCGCCGTGACGTTGCCGGCGCTTTCCCAAGCCGACGCCAGCCGCTCGACGCCGGCGGCATCGAAGCGCGCCATCGCTTCGGCCAGCGCCGTCGGGCCATCGCTGTCGGTGGCGAGGCCAAAGCCGCGGCGCAGCATGGGCGTGATACCCTCGAGGCTGAGCCCGGCCAGCGCTTCGTCATACCCGGTCAGCCGTGCCGCAACCGCCGCCAATCGCTGCTCGCCGCCGGAAATGCTGATCGCGGCGAGGTCGGCAAGAAAGCCATCGTCATCCTCTGCAGCCTCGATGGCCTCGGTCAGCAGGCGCCGGCGCAGCACCGCGGCGTTGCGATCATCAAGCGTTGCAAACCCCGGCGCGACCCCCGCCTCGATGGGGAAACTGGCGATCAGCGATTGGGCAAAGGCGTGAATGGTCTGCACGGCCAGCCCGCCCGGCGCATCGAGGACATGGGCGAACAGCCGCCTGGCGCGCGCCAGGGTGAAATCATCGTCGGGCGCGCGAAGCGACGCCAGGTCGTCCGCCAGTTCGGTATCCGAACACCGCGACCAGCGTGCCAGGCGTTCGAAAACCCGGTTCTGCATCTCGGCGGCAGCGAGCTTGGTGAAGGTCAGGCACAGGATCGCATGCGGGGGAACACCCTGCAGCAGCAGTCGCAGGACGCGTGCGGACAGCACCTGCGTCTTGCCGGTTCCTGCCGATGCCGTCACCCAGGCGTTGACGGCCGGCTCGGCGGCATCGGCCTGCTCGGTCTTCAGCGGATGTAGCCGCGCGGCGTTGCTCATGGTCGCATGGCCGGTGGGGGCGGCTGGTCCAGCCATTCGGCAACGCGCGCCAGATGGTCATAGTCGGTCCAGCCCATGCCGGGGACTTCCTTGGGCCGGAAGGCCGCGCTGCCGAGCAGCAGGCGGTCGGTCAACGCCGTCACCATAGCGAGAACCTGGGTGATGTGATCCGCTGCCGTCAGCACCGGCTTGCCTGCCAGTGCATTCTTTATTTCGCCGGGCTTTTCGCCGCCCCCCATCTTCCAATAGGCCAGTGCGCTCACCGACTCGGCAGCGACCTTGCCGCCCGCCCTGGTGCCGAGCACGCCCCGCTCGGCCATCGCCGCAAGCAGTGCCAACTGGCTGGCATGGCCGGCCCTGACCTGCGCGCCGCTTGGCGGTGTGCCGGTCTTGTAGTCGATAATTGCGAGGCCGCCGTCGTCGTGGCGGTCGATGCGGTCGGCGCGGCCGCGCAGCGTCACGCCATTGGCCAGCGCGAACCGCCCGCCGGCTTCGGCAGCGAGCGCCTGCCAGCCCTCGGCTTCGCGGGCGTGGACGCTTTCCCCGGCCCAGCGCAGCGCGCGGCGGGCGCGGGGCGCCCAAAGTGCCCGCAGCAACGGAAACATCTTGCACTGGGCGAGCAGCATTTCCTCGGCAAAGGCGTCCAGCCGTTCAAGGCTGCCGCCGCCGCTGCCGATCCAGCGCTCCATGACACCATGGATCTCGGTGCCGCGTGTGGCAGCATTGGGGTCATCATCGAGCGGATCGAGCGGGCGCAGCTTGAGGATGGTGCGCGCATAGAATGCAAACGGATCGCCGACCAGCATATCGACATCGGTGACGCTGATCTCGCGCGGGCGCTGCTCGATCGTCGGTCGCGGCTGCGGCCGCCGGGCGGCTGCCGGCGGGCCCTGGCCGTCGAGACGCCGAGCCAGCGCCAGCAAGCGGTCGTCGCTGGCGATCCCGCCGCTATAGGCCTGCAGCCGCAGCCAAAGCCGCGAGGGCACCATGGGCGCACTGGCGTCGCGACGCGCCCGGGTCAGCAATACGTCGCGTGCACCCATTGCCTGGACAAAGTCATGCGCGGCAAGCCCCTGGTCGCGCGCCGCGAGTGGCAGGCCGAGGCGGGCCCGGATGGCAGGTGCGAGCCACGGATCGGGGGTAGGCTTTGCCGGCCAGACGCCTTCGTTGAGGCCAGCGAGGATCATCAGGTCGGCGCGCTGCAATCGCGCCTCCAGCGGCCCCAATATGGCGAGGCGTGGGTGCCCGCCCCACACCGGCCGCACCGCGATATCGCCGAACAACGCCGCCAGCAGCGCCGGCGCATCGTCGATTTCAAACCGGCCGAACGGTTGGCCCAGCATTTCCAGTTCATCGTTGATGCGGGCCAGCGCGCAGCCATCGACGCCGCCCCAAAGCGGCTCCCCGCCGAGTGCATTGCCCGCCTCGCGAAGCGCGGCGGCAAGGTCGGGGAGCGTGGTGCTGCGCGCCTCGCTGATTGCCGCAACGGGTGCGAGCAGGGACGCTGTGTCGGTCCACCAGCCCGCCAGCGGTGCGCGGGCTTCGCGGCCGTGCGGACTGGCGTTTATCCAGCGGTCGATCTGCTCGGCAATGCCATCGAGCCCCGGCGGCGGCCGTACCCCGCGCAACGCCAGATCGAGGCGCCGCACCATGGTCAGCCAAGCCAAGCGCGCTTCGCCACGCCGGACCAGCGGATGCTTCAGCACCGCCAGCAGGGCGACCGGCGCAAACCCCTGCGCCAGCGCCTCGACCATCGCCAGCGCCAGCGCCCCCGGCGGGGTGCGACCCAGCGGAGTCCCGGCCGAATCGTCGATTTCGATGCCGAAGCGCCGGCAATGCGCCGCCACACGCCGGGCGAGACCACGATCGGGCGTGACCAGCGCGGCACTGCGGCCCTCGACCGTCAACGCCTGTCGCAAAGCCAGCGCGATCACCTGGGCCTCCTCCGCCGCCGTTGCCGCCTCGATGGCCGTGACGCCGGCGAAGGCATCGGCGGGCAGCGGCTTGTCCCAGCCGTCGCTGGCATCGGCGGGCGCCATCGCCGCAGCTACCAGCGGCGTGCGCTCTGCCGGGCCATCGCGCGACGTCGCGACTCCCCAGTCCTGCACATCGTCGCGGTCGATGCCGAGCCGTGCCAGGAGCAGTTTCAGCGCGAATTGGGGATGTTCCTCGCTATCGCGCGGTCGCGGGCCGCCATCGCCCGTGTCATCGCCCGTGTCATCGCCCGTGTCATCGCGCCGGCGGCCACCCGGGCCATCCCCAGCCTTGTCAAAGGCTGCGCAGGCGATCGCGTCCCACCGTGTCTCGCCAGGCTCGCTCCGATCGCGGTCCAGCCCCGGCAGCACGACCATGCCGGTGTGGAGACGCGCCACCGCCGACAGCAGGCGGCCCAGCGCCGGGTTGCTCGACACGATCCCGGCAGCGATGACAGGATTTGTCGGCGCCGCCGCCTGCCAGCGGGCAACGAGGGCATCGATCAGCGCGGTGACGCGCGTGCCCGCCTCGGTGCTGCCGCCGGCGGCGCGTTCGCCCGGCCACAGCCTGATGACGATATCGAGAAACGCCAGCGTGTCGGCCCAATGGCTGGCGAGGTCGGCATCGACGGCGCCGTCTGCCAGCCGTTCCGGAGCGATCTCCTCGGTTGTGAGCAGGTCGAGAGTGGCACCGAGTTCGTCACCGAGCCGCAGGGCTTCGACGGCACTGCGATCGCCGCCTGTCGCCGTCGGGAACTGCCGCACCAGTCGTGCCAACTCAAGCCGTCGCTGCAATTGCGGCACTGCCGGTGCCAAGGCATCCTCGCCGCTGGCAAACCGATCGAAACTGTCGTCCCCCAAGTCACCGACCGGCGTCATCCGCGGGAGCAGCAGGCCCTTGTTCTCGGACAGCCTGACAAAGGCTTCGGTCAACGCTCGCACCGCGCGGCGGTTGGGAAGCAGCACGTGCGCCCGCGCCAGCACCATCGGGTCACCGCCCAGCCGGGCCAGCAGGCCTGCGGCGAGTGCATCGACGAATGACACATGCGCCGAAATGGAAAACACGGCGGTCATGGTCGCCGCCGATCGGGCTCAGGCTGTCGCAAGCAGCCCTTCCGTTTCACCGACGCTGGCCGGCGTGCCGACATGGAACCACAACCCCTGGTGGACCGCCCCGTAAAGCCGCCCCGATGCGATCGCCTTGTTCCAGACGCGCCACATCGAAAAAGGCTTGGGCGTCTCGCCATCGAAAAGATGCTTGGCGATGATCTGGATGCCGGAATAAACGAACGGCGCCATTCGCACTTCGCCCCGCGGGGTAACGGCGCCGAAAGGATCGAGGTGGAAATCACCACGGCCTTCATAGCCCGTGGCGCGCGCCAGCGGCACCAGCAGCAGCAAGGCATCCATGATGCGCGCGTCCCAGCGTTGCGCCAGCAGCCGCAGCGTGTCGGCCGAGCCATCGATCCACATATTGTCGGAATTGATGACGAAAAACGGATCGGCGTCGATCAGCGGCAACGCCTTGGTGACACCGCCACCGGTTTCGAGCAGGGCGGCGCGTTCATCCGACAGGCGGACCTGGAGCGCGCCCTTGCGGGCGCCGACCGCCGCCTCGATCTGGTCGGCGAAATAATGGGCGTTGACCACGGCAGTGCCGATGCCGGCGGCTTCGACCCGGTCGAGGGCGCGATCAAGCAGGGTGCGCCCCGCGACTTCGACCAGCGGCTTGGGGCGCGTCGCCGTCAGCGGTCGCATCCGCTTGCCGAGGCCGGCGGCGAGCACCATGGCGGTGGCCGGCATTTCCACCGCAACATGCGGCCGTATCGCCAGCGGTGGCCGGTTGTTCCTCATGCGACCACCTCGACGCCATGGCGCGCGGCAGCCGGCACGTTGGCGGCGAACCAGCCCGCCACCGGAGCCAGCGCCGGGCGTTGCAGGTTTCGGGTCACCAGTTCCCACAACCGCGGATGAAACGCCGGATAGCCCGCCTTGCCATCGCGGACGTACAGCCTGGTGAAGACGCCCAGGATCTTGATGTTCCGCTGCGCCCCCAGAATGTCATAGGCGGTGCGAAATGCCGCCGGATCGATACCGCCGTCCGCCTGGCGTGCATCCAGATACCGGTCCAGCATTGCCGATTCGAGATCGGGCGAGACGATGCGGCGCACATCCTGCAGCAACGACACCAGATCATAGGCCGGATGCCCCGCCAACGCGTCCTGGTAATCGAGCAGTCCCAGCCCGCGCAGCCCGGGACGATCGATAACCATCAGATTGTCGGCGTGATAGTCGCGCAGCGTCAGCACCGGCGGCCCGGCCAGCACGCTGGGCCAAAGGGGTGCCCATGCGGCATCATAGCCTGGCGCTTCCGCCACGCCGACGGCGGGCAGGTACCAGTCCGGAAACAGCCGAGCTTCGCGCAGCAGTTCGGGCCCGGCATAGGCGGCGACGCCTTGCGCCGGGTGGCGGTGGAGTGCGGCAAGGATATCGACCGCCGTTTCATAGATGGCGCGTTCCCTGTCCGGCTCGCGCGCCAGCAAGGGCCCGACGCGGTCATCGCCGAAATCCTCGAGCAGGATGAGCCCGGCGTCGAGATCGGCCGCCAAAGCCTGTGGTGCCGAGAAGCCCAGCGAATCGAGCTGTTTGCCAATGGCAAGAAAAGGACGCGAATCCTCGAGCGCCGGCGGAGCATCCATCAGGACGGCGGTTTGCGAATTGCCGCCGCTGTCCCGATGGACACGAAAATAACGCCGGAACGACGCGTCGCCGGCCAGGGGGGCGATGCGTGCACCCTCCCAGCCGTTGCGGGCGAGAAAACCGGGCGCCGTGTCGGGCGGTATCATGTTGGAGAGTGCGGTGGCCACCGGCCTTCCCAAGCCTCCGGGACAGTCCAAGTCAAGCGCCGTATTGCATCACCGCTGCCGGACAGGTGCAAGTGCAAGGCATCGTGGGGCAGGCGAGCGCCCAGCCGTTCCGGCCATTCGATGACAAGCGCGGCATCGGTTTCAAAAAGCCCGAGTGCATCGGCATCGTCGGGACCCTCGATGCGATAAAGGTCGATGTGCCAGACCGGCACCCGCACATCCGGCGGTTCATAACTCTGGACCAGCGTGAATGTCGGCGACGGCACCTCGCCGCGCCAGCCGAGCGCTGCGATCAATGCGCGGGCAAAGGTCGTCTTCCCGGCACCGAGATCGCCATGCAGCGCGATCACGTCGCCGGGGCGGAGTTGCCGCGCACATGAAGACGCCAGCGCGGCCATTTCGGCTTCGCTGGCGTCTATCATTTCGGCGTTCGCTGGCATCGGTCCCGCCTATCGCGACAGGACCGGTGTCGCAAATCAATAGCGGTAGTGGTCCGGCTTGAACGGGCCACTGGTGGGCACGCCGATATAGCCGGCCTGCTTCTCGCTCAGCTTCGTCAGTTTCACGCCAAGCTTTTCGAGGTGGAGCATCGCGACCTTTTCATCGAGGTGCTTGGGCAGGACATAGACCTGGTTCTGGTACTGCTCGCCCTTGGTCCACAGCTCGATCTGCGCCAGCACCTGGTTGGTGAAGCTGGCCGACATGACGAACGACGGGTGGCCGGTGGCGCAGCCGAGGTTGACGAGGCGCCCCTTGGCGAGAACGATGATCTGGTTGCCGGGCCGGCCGTCTTCTCCTGGAAACTCGACGATGTCGGTGCCCGGCTTCACTTCGGTCCATTTGTAGTTCGACAGCGCCGCGATCTGGATCTCGCTGTCGAAATGGCCGATGTTGCAGACGATGGCATTGGGCTTCATCGCCTTCATGTGCTCGGCGGTGATGACATCGGCGTTGCCGGTCGCGGTGCAGAAGATGTCGGCGCGCTTGACGGCGTCTTCCATGGTGACGACCTCAAAGCCTTCCATCGCCGCCTGCAGCGCGCAGATCGGATCGATTTCGGTGACCATGACGCGGGCGCCGCCGTTGCGCAGCGACTGGGCGCTGCCCTTGCCGACATCGCCGAAGCCGGCAACGCAGGCGACCTTGCCGGCGAGCATGACGTCGGTGGCGCGGCGGATGGCGTCGACCAGCGATTCCTTGCAGCCGTAAAGATTGTCGAACTTCGACTTGGTGACGCTGTCGTTGACGTTGATCGCCGGGAACGGCAGCTCGCCCTTCTTGGCGATTTCGTACAGGCGATGGACTCCGGTGGTGGTTTCTTCGGAAACGCCCTTCAGGTTCTTGACCGTTTCGGTCAGGTACCCGGGACGCGCCTTGACGAAAGCCTTCAGCGCGCGCTGGAACTCGACTTCTTCCTCATTCTCGGGCTCGCCGAACGAATGCCCGGCTTCGAGCTTGGCGCCCCACAGCGCGAACATCGTTGCATCGCCGCCATCGTCGAGGATGATGTTGGCAGTCTGGTCACCCCAATCGAAGATGCGGCCGACATAGTCCCAATAATCGGCAAGGCTCTCGCCCTTGACGGCGAACACCGGGACGTTGCGCGCCGCGATGGCGGCGGCGGCATGGTCCTGCGTCGAAAAGATGTTGCACGTTGCCCAGCGCACATCGGCACCGAGATCGGTCAGCGTTTCGATGAGCACCGCAGTCTGGATGGTCATGTGCAGCGAGCCGACGATGCGCGCGCCGGTCAGTGGCTTGGAGGCGCCAAACTCGCTGCGCAGCGCCATCAGGCCCGGCATCTCGGTTTCCGCAATATTGATTTCGCGGCGGCCAAAATCGGCCAGGCCAATGTCGGCTACGACATAATCGGAAAAATCGGCTTTCGCTTGGGTCGCCACGGGGCATGATCCTGATCAATTGGGGGTTGGCCGCGACATAGGGCCGGGGGGGCTTTCGAGCAAGCATAAAGATATCTTTATATGCTTCGCGGTTCGCGCCGCCCCGCCGCCAGCAAGGCCGCAAGCGGGGCAGGCCTTCGAAGCCGGCGGCTGGCATTGCATTTACACTTTGCGAGGCGCGCCGGCAGCGGCTAGTTTCGTATCCGATCCGAAACAGGAGAGATGGCGTGATGGATATCAATGGCTGGTGGGCCGCGACGCTGCCGATCGTGACGGCCGCCGCGCTCAAAATCGTCGTTGGTATCGTTCTCTACATGGTTGGCCGGTGGCTGATATCTTTCGCCATCGGGATGTTGTCGCGAGTCCTTACAGCCCGCAACTTCGATTCCACGCTGCAACGCTATATCGCCAACATCCTTGCCGTGTTGCTCAACATCGTCCTGGTGGTAGCGATTCTTGGCTATTTCGGCATCGAGACGACCAGCTTTGCCGCCTTGCTTGCCGGTGTCGGCCTTGCAATCGGCGCCGCCTGGTCGGGGTTGCTCGCCAACTTCGCCGCGGGTGCCTTCCTCATCATTTTCCGGCCCTACAAGGTTGGCGACTATGTGGTCGCCGCAGGTGTCGAGGGCACGGTCATCGAAATCGGGCTGTTCAACACCACCATCACCACGCCGGACAATGTCGTTACCATCGTCGGCAACGCCAAGGTCTCCGGCGATACCATCAAGAATTTCAGCGCGCATGATTACCGCCGCGTCGATCGCACCGCGCAGCTGGCGTTCGGCGTCGATGCGCTCGATGCGATCGCCCGGCTGAAGCCGGCCCTGGCGATGATCCCCAATGTCGTCACCACCCCCGCACCCGATGTCGAGATTATCGACTTCAACGCGCTTGGCACCGTGCTGGCGGTTCGACCCTATTGTCACACCAGGGATTACTGGCAGGTCTATTTCGACACCAACAAGCTCATCGCCTCGACGTTCGGTTCGGCGGGCTACCCGGCACCGTTCAACGTCCAGGAAAATCGCGAGGGACCGGTGGTTCCCTAGGCACCGCCTGCGGCTCGCCGCCGTGCCGAGGCCCCAACCGGGGGGCTGGCGCAACGCTTCCCGCTACGGCATTCATGCATCCAGGCTTTTTTGCCCGTCGGAGCGTGATGACCGTGATTGTTTCAACCAAGCTTCTTGCTGCAACTTTGCTGGTGTCCGCCATTCCCGCCACGGCCGCCCCGATCGCATACCCCGCCACGACAAGGGTCGCGCAGACCGATATCCTGCACGGTGTCAGCGTCGCCGATCCGTATCGCTGGCTGGAAGACGATGTGCGTACCCATCCGGCGGTCGCGGCGTGGGTGGAGGCCCAGAACAAGGTCACCAACGCCTATCTGGAAACCTTGCCGGCGCGCACCGCGATCAAGGCGCGGTTGACGACCCTTTGGAACTACGAACGCTTCGGCGTGCCGCGGGTGAAGGGTGGCCACCAGTTTTATACCCGCAATTCGGGGCTGCAGAACCAGGCGGTGCTGTATGTAGCCGACTCGGACACTGCCGCGCCGGTCGAGGGCCGGGTGCTGATCGATCCCAACCCATGGGCC
Organism: Sphingomonadales bacterium; assembly: GCA_025351405.1. Classification (GTDB taxonomy): domain Bacteria; phylum Pseudomonadota; class Alphaproteobacteria; order Sphingomonadales; family Sphingomonadaceae; genus Sandarakinorhabdus. Next base: position 93,637 of record JANXVZ010000013.1, read on the forward strand.
AAGGACGGCGCCACCGCGCTGGCCGAATGGGAGCCTTCCCCCGATGGCAAGTTCGTCGCCTATGCCATCCAGGACGGCGGCACGGACTGGCGAACGGTCAAGATCCGCGATGCGGCCACTGGCAAGGACACCGGCGACAGCCTCGAATGGGTGAAATTTTCAGGCCTGGCGTGGAACGGTAGCGGCGATGGCCTGTATTATTCGCGCTTTGCCGCGCCCGCCCCGGGCCAGAAGTTCCAGTCGACGAACCTCAACCAGACGGTGATGTTCCACAAGCTGGGAACGCCGCAGAGCGCGGACGTGCTGGTGTACGCGACGCCCGACAGGCCAAAGCTGACCAACGGCGCGAGCGTCAGCGACGACGGTCGCTGGCTGTTCATCGTCAGCGCCGAAGGCACCGATGACCGTTACGAAGTGACCGTCGCCGACCTGCAGAGCCACGAAAAGCCACGCACCTTGATCAAGGGGCTCGAGCATAGCTGGAGCCTTGCAGGCACAAGTGGCACGACGCTTTATCTTACCACCAACAAGGATGCGCCCCGCTACCGCGTCGTCGCCATGGACGCCGTGACCGGCGCAATGACCGAAGTCGTGCCCGAGGGCAAAGCCACCATCGTCGGCGCTTCGCTGGTGGGCCCTTCGCTGGTCGTCGACACGCTGGAGGACGCCAAATCCGTCGTGCGGTTGTTTGCACGCGACGGCAAGCCGCTGGGCGTCGTGCCACTGCCTGGCATCGGCACTGCCTCGGGTTTTGAAAGCGGCCATGGCAACACCACCTGGTTCGAATTCTCCAGCTTTGCGACGCCGGCGTCGATCTGGCGCTATGACGCCGTTGCCAACACGGCCGTCGAGGTGCGGTCGCCCAAGGTTGCCTTCAATCCCGAAGACTATGTCGTCTCGCAAATCTTCTATGCGTCGAAAGACGGGACGAAGGTGCCGATGTTCGTCGCCCACCGGAAGGACCTTGATCCCAAAAAGCCGCATCCGGCGCTGCTTTATGGCTATGGCGGCTTCAACATCTCGCTGACGCCCGGGTTTTCACCGGCGCGGCTGGCATGGATGGAGATGGGCGGCATCGTCGCCGTCGCCAACCTGCGCGGCGGCGGCGAGTATGGCTCCGCCTGGCACGACGGCGGCCGCCTCGCCAACAAGCAGAATGTATTCGACGACTTTATCGCCGCCGGCGAAGCGCTGGTTGCCAGCGGCCTTACGACACCGGCGCAGCTGGCGATCCAGGGCGGCTCCAATGGCGGCTTGCTGGTCGGTGCCGCGACAAACCAGCGCCCCGACCTGTTTGCTGCCGCCCTGCCGGCGGTCGGCGTCATGGACATGCTGCGCTTCAACCGCTTTACCGCCGGACGCTACTGGGTCGATGATTATGGCGATCCCGCCGATGCCGCCGCCTTCAAGGCGCTTTACGCCTATTCGCCGTACCACAATGTTCGTGCCGGCAAGACCTACCCGGCAATCCTCGTCACCACCGCCGATACCGACGATCGTGTCGTCCCCGGCCACAGCTTCAAATACGCAGCGGCATTGCAGGCCGCTCCGATCGGCGACAGGCCGCACCTCATCCGCATCGAAACCCGGGCCGGGCACGGCAGCGGCAAGCCGACCGACAAGCAGATCGAGGAAGCCGCCGATCTGTGGTCATTCGCCGGCTACTGGACAGGTCTGACCACCCGTTAAACCGTCGCGGGGTGGCGCTAGCCCAGCGTCACCTCGGCGACCTTGCCCTTGTAATCCTCCTTGGGATCGACCCCGAGCAAAAGCTTGACGCCGGCAAGGAGGCTCGAGGCGTTCAGCCAGATCTCGGCCTTTTCGGCATCGAGGCGGAGCAGCACCAGCTTGGGGTCGTCCTTGCCGCCTTCATACCAGGCGGCCACGAAGCGATTCCACAGCATGTCAATCGTGGCACGATCAGTATCGCGCACGAGGTTGCCGTGAACGGTGGCGAACAAGCCGTGATCCTTGGCGGTGAAGCTGGCGATGGCCCGGCCGCGCGGACGGCGTCCTGCATCGCCAGTCCCGGCGTCGGCGGCAAGCGCCTGCACGATGCCGTTGTCGGTCGAAGTGAAGAACCAGATCGGGCTGCGGTCATTCTTGAACTGGCCGGTCATCGGCCGGGCATGACCATCTTCGACGCCGTCGAGCCCAAGCATCATGGTGCGATCGGCAGCCAGAGCTTTCCAGAACTTGGCTTCGATTTCCTGCGAGGTCGCCATATTGTCTCTCCCAATGCGGTTGTGGCCAAGGAACGGCTGCGACCGATACGGGGTTCCCCGGCGCTGCATCGCCCGCGATTTTGTCGCGGATGGCGCAGTGCCGCCGAATTGCGGGGGTGACAGCGATGCAACCCGGAATTAGCCTTTGGCAATTGCAGCCGGGAGCCTGTGCCGATGACCCGCCTTGTCACCCATGACCTTGCCGTGCACCCGACCCGCGACGAACTCGCGGCGCAGGATTTCACCTCCGCCCTGCGCGGCCATGTGCTCAATCACATGGCCGCGAGCCTGAAATCGCGGTTCGAGGCGCAGATCGCACCGAAGCTGCCGGCTGGTGCCAGTGGCCGCGATGTTCATGCGGCGTTGAAGACCGACAGCTATTTTCGTTTCTATTCGGCATTGCGTCTCGGGGCGCAGGAGATGGTCTGGTCGAGCGTTGGCGACGCAGTGGCGCGGGAGTCGGGGACATTGGCGGCGCGGGCAGCGGCCTTGGCGGCCGACACGACGCGGGCGCAAGGGACCTTGACGCTCGATCCCGACCTCGCCGTGCCGCGCAACGTCAGCGCCATCGACGTTCACCACATGCCCGGGGGCTATGCGGCTGGCGACGATATCGCTGCCGGCGCGGTTTATGAAAACGGGCTGTCGGTGTTCTCGTTCGGGTTGATGGGCAAGAACCTCGACGACATCGGCGAAAGCAGCGCCTTCTGGCTGACCCGCAGCCATCCCCAATTCCGGCCGCAGTCTATTCTCGATCTCGGTTGCTCGGTCGGTCACCAGACCCTGCCGTGGAAACGCGCCTATCCGGACGCCGTCGTCACCGGCATCGATGTGGCGGCGCCGTGCCTGCGCTATGCCAATGGCCGGGCACAGTCACAGGGCGTGACGGCGCATTTCGTCCAGGCCGATGCAACCGCGTTGCCGTATCCAGACGCCAGTTTCGACCTCGTCTACTCGTCGATGTTCCTCCACGAACTGCCGCTGAAGGACATCCACAAGGTGTTCGCCGAGGCACGCCGCGTGCTCAAGCCCGGCGGGCTGATGCTGCACTATGAATTGCCGCCCAACAGCCAGCTTTCGGCGTATGACGGTTTCTATCTCGACTGGGATTGCTGGTACAACAACGAGCCCTTCTACAAGACCTATCGCGACCAGGACCCGGTGGCGCTGTGCGCGCAGGCGGGTTTCCCGGCGGATGGTTTCTTCCAGACCGTGGTGCCTTCGCTCGGCTGGTACGGCGAAACGGCAGTTGCCACGGCGCTGGCCGGACCGGCGACCATCGGCGGCAACACCGGGCGGCTGGCAGACGGCGTCCAGTGGTTCGTGTATGGGAACTGGGCGTGACCGAGGCCCGGGGCAACAAGCCGCAATTGTTCGAGGATCCGGCGATCGACGCGCTGGTCAAGATGCTGCTCGAACTGGCGAGCGAAACCTGGGTGACGCGCGCCAGGCTGGCGGCGCTGGAAGCTAGTCTGGGTTCGGTCGAGGGTCTGGTGCTGCCACCCGATGCGGACGCCAGGCTGGCGGTGGAACGCGAGGCTTTTGTCCGAAAGCTGTTTTCGGTGCTGGACCGATAGCAGGCCACGCCGGTCGCGGCGCACGCGTTGTCAGGCCAGCATTGCCTGGGCCGATTCCGCCACCCGCGTATCGCCCGCGGCGATCACCCGGCCGTCGCTGCCCTTGCGCAGCGGTGCGCCGGCCCAGTCCATCATCACGCCACCGGCGCCGGTGACGACCGGCACTAGCGCCGCCCAGTCATAGAGTTTCAGGCCACTCTCGACGACAAGATCGAGGTGGCCGGCAGCGACAAGGCCGTAGTTGTGGCAATCGCCGCCCAAAAGCGTATCGCGCGCGCTGCGGCGCAGGGTGTCGAATCGCGGGATGTCGGCGGCGGCGAACAACCATGGCGCGGTGGTGGCAAGGTGCGCGTCCGCCAGTCCCGTGCAGCGTCGGACACGGGCAATGTCGCCATTCAGAGTCGTGTGTTGGCCGGCCGCACCCAGCCAGCGGTCCCGCGCGACGCACTGGTCGATGATGCCGAGAACGGGCACCCCATCCTCCAGCAAGGCGATCAACGTGCCGAAAATCGGTCGGCCGGCGATGAACGATCGCGTGCCATCGATGGGATCGAGCACCCAGACGCGGGCGCTTTCAGGGCGGTCGTCGCCGTATTCCTCGCCGATGACGCCGTCGTGCGGGCGGTGCTCGGCAAGCAACGCGCGGATAGCAGCCTCCGCCTCGCGGTCGGCGACCGTGACCGGGGAGGTATCTGCCTTGGTTTCGACCGCGACCTTTGCCCGGAAATATGGACGGATCACCGCGCCCGCCGCGTCGGCGAGCGCGTGCGCCAGCGCGATGTCGGCGGCGTTCACCGGGCCGAAGCTGGCGACAACGGTGAAACGGCGCGGCAAGGCGTATCGGTCACGACCATGGGCGCCGGCACCCCGGGGCGGGTCGACACCGGCGCGATATCCGTGGTGCCCGCCAGCGCCAACCGATCAGCCGATGGCCTTGGCGACGGCGCCGGTAACGTCCGGTGACATCGGCGTGATCTTCGATGGGAAGGCGGCGATCAGCTTGCCATCGCGTCCGACCAGATATTTGTGGAAGTTCCACTTCGGCGTGTTGGCCGGACCCATCTCGGCTGCGGCCCACCGGTAGAATGGTGCCGCCTTGCCACCGGTGACGACGCTCTTTTCGGTCAGCGGAAATTTGATGCCGAACTTCGATTCGCAGAAGGTCTTGATTTCGCCATTGGATTTATATTCCTGCCCCATGAAATCGCCGCTGGGGATGCCGATGACGGTGAAGCCCTTGTCCTTGTAGGTGTCCTGCAGCTTTTGCAGACCCTCGTACTGCGGGGTGAAGCCGCAGAAGCTGGCGGTGTTGACCACCAGCAGGACCTTGCCCTTGTACTGGGCGAAGGGCATCGGCTTGCCGTCGATTGTCGTCATGGTGAAGTCATAGGCCGACTGGGCGGCGCCCTGCGCCACCGGGGCGGCGGCAATGACGACAAGCGCGGCGCTGGCAAGGGCGTAGAGTTTCAACATCGACGGATCTCCTGGATTTCCCTGCGCAATAGCATGAGGTGACATTGCTGCGAAGCCGGCCGCATTGGCCGACGCCGCGACAAATTACAGCGGGGCGGCCGCCGCCTCCAGCCAGGCCCGCGCCGCGTCGTCCAGTTGCGGCGCGATCTCGGCGATGACCCGGGCATGATAGGCATCGACCCACGCCCGTTCGACAGGGGTCAGCAGATCAAGATCGATCAGCGCCCGGTCGATGGGCGCCAGCGTCAACTCGCGAAAGCCGAGCAACGGCTTTTCGGCGCCTGCGACCTGGCGCTCCTCGATCAGCACGAGGTTTTCGATGCGGATGCCATATTCGCCGGTCTTGTAATAACCCGGCTCGTTCGAAAGGATCATGCCGGCGTAAAGTGGCTCATCATTGCCCGACTGGGCAGCGCTCGAGGCGATGCGCTGCGGACCTTCATGGACAGCAAGGTAGCTGCCGACGCCATGCCCGGTGCCATGGGCGTAATCGAGGCCGGCTTCCCACAGGAACTGCCGCGCCAGCACATCGAGTTGCGCGCCGCGCGTGCCGACCGGGAACACGGCGCGGGCGAGGGCAATATGACCCTTCAGTACCCGGGTGAAACGGTCCTTCATCTCCGCCGTCGGGGTGCCGACAGCCATGGTCCGTGTCACATCGGTGGTGCCATCGCGGTATTGCCCGCCCGAATCGACGAGGTAGATCGAATCGCGGGTGATCGGCCGATTGGTCGCCTCGCTGACGCGGTAGTGGACGACGGCGCCGTTGGGGCCGGCACCGGAAATGGTGTCGAAGCTCAGGTCCTCGAGCATATTGGTCTGGTCGCGGAACTGCTTGAGCTTGGCGGCGGCTGACAATTCGGTGAGGCCACCCTTGGGCGCCTCTCCGTCGAACCAGTGCAGGAAGCGGGTCAGCGCTGCGCCATCGCGGCGGTGGGCAGCGGAAGTGCCGGCGATTTCGACGGGGTTCTTCAGCGCCTTGGCGAGCACGCACGGGTCCCGCGCCTCGATGATTTTGGCGCCGCCGGCATCGAGTGCTGCAAAGATCGCAGCCACGCCGCTGGCCGGGTCGGCGCTGACCGTCTTGCCGCCCATGCCGGAAAGGGCCGGCTCGAAATCGGCGCGCGGATGGATGCGGACATCGCTGCCCAGGTGGGCGCGAACCTCGTCCGACAGCTTTTCCGGCGCAGTATAGAGATCGACCGAGGCATCCGCCCGGGCGATGGCGAAGGCCAGCGCCACCGGGGTATGGACAACGTCGCGGCCACGGATGTTGAGCAGCCAGGCGATCGAATCAAGGGCGGTTATGACCGTGGCGTCGGCGCCCATCTGTGCCAGCCACGCTGCGACCCCGGCGCGCTTGTCGGCGGCGCTCTGGCCGGCGAGATCGTCGGGGTGAACCTCCAGCCGGGCGGCAGACGGCGCCGGCCGGTCGCGCCAGACCCGGTCGATCGGGTTGGCGCTGACGGCGACAAGCTCGGCGCCCTTGGCCTGCAGTGCGGTGGCGGTGTTGCGAACCCAGCCCCTCGTATGCAGCCAGGGGTCATAGCCGATGCGGTCGCCCATGCCCGCCGCGGCGGCGAGCCATTCGGCCGCGCTGGTCTTGGGCACATCCTGATATTCGAACAGCGCGCCCGGCACCTGTTCGCGCACCTGCAGGGTATAGCGACCATCTGTAAAAATCGCGGCGCGGTTGCCGATCAGCGCGGCACTGCCTGCCGAGCCGCCGAAGCCGGTCAGCCATTCGAGCCGCTGCGCATAGCCGCCGACATATTCGCTCATGTGTTCGTCGGTCAGCGGCACGACAAAGCCCGTCAGGCGATCCTCGCTGAGCTGCGCCTTGAGGGCGGCGAGCCGGTCCTTGATGGTGGACATCCGAAATACTCGTTTTAGGGTGCTGGCTGCACCATATCCGCGCTGCAGCGGACGCGCCAGCGCCCGCGACCTTTCTGTTTCCTTCTCGAAAGCCCGCATGACCCCCGATCCGAGCCTGTCGCCCCCCGTCGCCGCCATTCGCCCGCACATCAGCAGCCACCATGGCGAGACGCTGGTCGATCCTTACGCCTGGTTGCGGGACGCCGGGTATCCGACCGTCGATGATCCTGAAATCCTTGCCCATCTGACGGCGGAAAATGCCTATTTCGAAGCCTGCATGAAGCCGTTGGCCGGCCTGACCGCGACGATCCTGGACGAGCTCAAGGGCCGGGTGAAACAGGACGATGCGAGCGTTCCGGTCAAGGACGGTGATTTCGAATACTGGTGGCGATTCGAGGCCGGGGCACAATACCGCACCTGGCTGCGGCGGCCGCTGGGCACCGATGCCGAACAGATCATCCTCAGCGAGCCGGCGCTGGCCGAGGGACATGACTATTTCCGCCTCGCCGGCAGCGCCGTCAGTCCCGATGGCCGGCTGCTTGCCTATGCCGCCGACACCTCCGGCGACGAGCGCTTTGTCCTCAAGGTGCGTGACCTTGAGAGCGGCATGGATATTGCCACGGTCACCGCCAACAGTGTCGGCATCCCCGTGTGGTCGGCCGATTCGACCGCGCTGGCCTGGACCGAGGTCAACGAAAACTGGCGACGCATCCGCATCCGGCTGCACCGGCTCGGCTCGGGCGGCGAAGACGCGACGCTTTACGAGGAAGTCCTCGACAAGGGTTTTGGCGTCAGCGTCGATCGCAGCCAGGACGGTGCCTGGTTCATCATTTCGACCAGCGACCATGTTACCAGCGAAATCCGGCTTGTGCCGACCGCCGACCCCGCCGCGCCGCCGCTGCTGGTCAGGCAGCGGAACCCCGGGGTCAGCTATGATGTCGATGTGCGCGGCTCGACGCTTTTCATCCGTGCCAACGACAGCCATGTGAATTTCCGCATCGCGACGGCATCGCTCGAATCTCCCGGCGAATGGACGACGCTGATCGGCGGCAGCGACCGCGATTTCATTCGCGGTGTCAGCGCCTTTGCCGGCTATCTCGCCATCAGCCAGCGCAGCGACGGCCTCGATGGGGTGCGGCTGCGCTTCGACGATGGCCGCGACCATCTCGTGCCGCTGCCAGAGGCCAGTCATACCGTGTCGATCGGCGCCAACCCGGAGCCTGCGGCACCGCAATTGCGCCTCAACTACAGCTCGATGGTCACCCCGGCTTCGGTGCTGGATTACGACATTGCCAGCGGCAGGCTGGTTACCCGCAAGGTCCAGGCGATCCCTTCGGGCTATGATGCCGGTCTTTATGAGACCGAACGGCTGATGGTGACAGCCCGCGACGGCACCCGGGTCCCGGTGTCTGTCGTCTACAGGAAGGGCTTTCCCCGCGATGGCTCCGGCAAGCTGCATCTATATGGCTACGGCGCCTATGGCATCGCCATTCCACCCAGCTTTTCGGCCAACCGGCTGAGTTTGCTCGATCGTGGGCTGGCATTCGCCATCGCCCATATCCGCGGCGGCGATGATCTGGGTTATGACTGGTACCTCGCCGGCAAGCTCGAGAGGCGCCGCAACACCTTCACCGATTTCGTCGACGTCGCCAACGGCCTCATCGCAGCCGGCTATTCCAGTGCGGGCAATATTTCCGCCAGTGGCGGCTCCGCCGGCGGCGAACTGATGGGCGTTGTCGTCAACACCGATCCGCAGCTTTGGCGCGCCGTGGTGGCAGACGTGCCTTTTGTCGATGTCCTCAACACCATGCTCGATGAAAGCCTGCCGCTGACGCCGGGCGAATGGCCGGAATGGGGCAACCCGATCACCGATAAGGCGGCATTCGACACCATCCGCAGCTATAGTCCCTACGACAATGTCAGGCCCCAGTCCTACCCGCCGCTGCTCATCACTGCGGGGTTGAACGATCCGCGCGTCACCTATTGGGAGCCGGCGAAATGGGCGGCGAGGCTGCGCGCCACCACGACCGGGAATGACATCCTGTTGCTGAAGACCAACATGGCGGCAGGGCATGGCGGCAAGTCGGGGCGCTTTTCCGCGCTCGAGGAGCAGGCCGAGGAATATGCCTTCATCCTCGACCAGTTCGGGATCGGTGATGCCGGTCCCCGCTGATCGCAAGCCGTTTGCGATGTCGCTGACGGCACGAGCCGCCGACATCGACGAGCTTGGCCATGTCAACAATGCCGTCTACCTGCGTTGGGTGCAGGATGTCGCGACGGCGCACTGGCGATCGGTGGCACGGCCCCAGGATGTCGACCGGTATATCTGGGTCGTGGTGCGCCACGAGATCGATTATCTGCGTGCCACGCTTGAGGGTGAAACGGTGACGCTGACAACCTGGGTCGGCACCCCGGCGGGTGCGCGGTTCGAGCGGTTTGTCGACATCAGCGGTCCCGACAACAGGCTGCGGGTGCGGGCACTCACGACCTGGGCGCTGCTTGACCGCGCCACCGGCAGGGTGGCGCGGGTTCCCGCCGAGGTCGCAGCGCCGTTCCTCGCGCCAGGCTGACCCCTTCCGTCAGCCCGGCAGCGCCGGTGCTGCGGCCCCGGCGAGATTGGTTATGCAGCGACGATGACGCGGCGGCGGCGCATGGCAAGGCCGAGGACGCCGAACCCCGCCACCATCAGCGCCCAGCTTTCGGGCTCCGGAACGGCAGCAGCGCCGAGCGTGTCGAATTCGAAGGCCGCGCCGTCGGAACGGAAGCGGACGGCGGTGATGTCATCCATCTTGTCGAACTGGAACGCGACGCGGCGGTTGGTGGCGCCCAGCGTCTGGTCGCCGCTGTCGAAGGGCAGGCTGGAGCCGCCGACGGTGCGAACCACATGGCCGGCGCTGTCGAGAAAATCGACAAAGTTGTAGCTGTCGACCGATCCCCAATAAACGCTGAACTTCGACAGGGCGCGACCCCCGGTGAAGCCGGTAAAATCGAAGGTCGAGCTGCCGCCGCCGCCGATCGACTGGTAGATGCCGCCGTCGCCGGCAGGGGCAGCGCGAACGCCGCCGATGGAGCCGGCAGCCGTGATGACATTGCCTGCGACGGTGTCGGTGACACCGGCGGCGTGCGGAGCGTCGAAGCTGACCACGAGTTGCTCGCCCGCGGCGATGCCGGGGTCCGGGGCGCCTGCTGCGCTGGTGAAGCTGACGGCGGCGGCCGGCGCTGCGGCGATCAACGCCACTGCGACGAGGATGGTATTGCGCGGGCTGAGGGTCATCGGGGGAAATCCTGTCTGGTTGACGTGTTGCGCGAACAATGTGCTCCGGCCACGAACCGGGCAGCACCTGCCGACTGCATAACGGCAGATTCCGACCGACGTTAACGAAATCTTAGTAAATAGGCTCTGAACGTCGCAAAACGGTGCCGGGTGCCCCTATCGAAAGTCAATTTGCCGATCAGCTGCCGGATTTTGCCAGCGTCACCAGGTGAATCGCGGCGAACAGCATCGCCGCCATGCCGGCAAAGATCATCGCGTGCCACGGCAGGTGTGCGTGCCACGCCAGCGGCGCCCGGCGGCGGGCGCGGTCGCCCAGGCTGGCGCCGATGGTCAACGCCAGACCGGCCGCGGCCAGCGACAAAGTGGCGTCATTGTCCATCAAAGGCTCCCCATTGCAATTGGCTAGCGCAGGTCCCAGTTCCTGCCAAGCCGGCGGTTTCGGTGGGGAGACAATGATGATGATGCGGACCTCGATGTGGGCGGTTGCGGCTGCCGTTGCGACCATGGGAGCAACCGCGCCGGCCGTGGCAGCGCCCGCCGCCGGTCTTTCGGCGCTGCTTGCCTCGCCGTGGCGCGCCGAGTCCAACAAGGTGCGCGACACGGCACGTCATCCTGCCGAGACGCTGACCTTCTTTGGTATCAAGCCGACGATGACCGTCGTCGAGATCTGGCCCTCGGGCGGTTATTACACCGAGATCCTGGCGCCTTACCTGCGCGGAAAAGGCCATTATTATGCTGCTGGCAGCGACCCTTCGGCCGGCGCGGGCGCGGTCAAGAACGTTGCGCGCCTCGCCGCCAAACTCGCCGCCACGCCGGCGGCCTATGACAAGGCCGTGGTCACCAAGTTCGGCAAGGGCGCCTATGATATCGCGCCGCCCGGGAGTGCCGACATGGTCGTCAGTTTCCGCAATGTCCATAACTGGGAAATGGACGGATTTGCGCCCGATGCATTCAAGGCGTTCTACAAGGTGCTCAAGCCCGGTGGCATCCTCGGCATCGAGGAGCACCGCCTTCCCGAAGGCAAGCCCGACGCCCTAATGCAGTCGAGCGGCTACATGAAGGTGTCGCGCGTCCGCGCCCTCGCCGAGGCCGCCGGCTTCAAATATGTCGGCAGCTCGGAAATCAACGCCAATCCGCGGGACACCAAGGATTATGCGCAGGGCGTCTGGACGCTGCCGCCGACCTTTGCCGAAGGCGACAAGGACAGGGCGAAATACGCCGCCATCGGCGAATCCGACCGCATGACGCTCAAGTTCGTCAAGAAGTAGCGCGGAGAGCCGGACAGGCCCGGTCCCGATGGATCGGATCAAGCGCCGGCGCCGCATTCACACAAGTATTTGAGCAGGGCCCCAAGCTGTGCCACGTTGGCATGAAACAGGGGTCCTCTCATCATGCGCAACATCCAGACCATCGCACTCGCCTTGCTGCTGGGCAGCACGGCGCTCGCGCCCGCCATGGCGGCACAACCGGCCGACCAGGCGGCGCGGGAAAAGGCCTTCGACGCCAGCATCAGCAGCGCCGACCAGATGGGCTGGTTGAAATCGATGTCGTCGGCGCCGAACCATGTCTCGTCGCCGCACGACAAGGCCAACGCCGATTTCATCCTGTCGCAGTTCAAGGCCTGGGGCTGGGACGCCCGCATCGAAACCTTCGAGGTGCTGTATCCGACGCCGATCTCCACCACCGTCGAGCTGATAGCGCCAACCCACATCGTGCTGGGCGGGCAGGAGCCGGCGATCCCCGAAGACGCCACCAGCGGCAACACCAAGGGCGCACTGCCTCCCTATGTCGCCTTCCAGGGCGATGGCGACGTCACTGCTGCCGTGGTTTATGCCAATTATGGCATGCCGGACGACTATCTGGCGCTGGCGCGGCGCGGCATCGATGTGAAGGGCAAGATCGTCGTCACGCGTTATGGCGGCGGCTGGCGCGGCCTGAAACCGAAGCTGGCGCAGGACCATGGCGCCATCGGCTGCATCATCTATTCCGACCCCGGCGATGACGGCTATGGCGATACCGACAGCTACCCCAAGGGCGAGGCGCGGCCGGAAACCGGCGTGCAGCGCGGGTCGGTGGCGGATATGCCGCTGTATCCGGGCGACCCGCTGACGCCGGGGGTCGGTGCCACCAGGACTGCCAAGCGGCTGGCGCGCGCCGATGCCAAGACGATCCTGAAAATTCCGGTGCTGCCGATGTCGTACGGCGACGCGGTCAAGATCCTGTCGCAACTGGCTGGGCCGCAGGCGCCCGATGGCTGGCGTGGCGGGCTGCCGATCACCTATCATATCGGCGGCACCGACACGGTGAAGCTGCACCTCGCGGTCAAGTCGGAATGGTCGCTCAAGACCATCTATGATGTCATCGCGATGATGCCGGGCAAGGATCGTCCCGATGAATGGGTGATCCGCGGCAACCACCATGACGGATGGGTGTTCGGCGCGCAGGACCCACTGTCGGGCAATGTCGCGATGCTGTCCGAAGCAAAGGCCCTCGGCGCGCTCAGGGCCGGCGGCTGGCAGCCGTCGCGCACCATTGTCTATGCAAGCTGGGACGCCGAGGAGCCGATGCTGCTGGGCAGCACCGAATGGGCGGAAACCCATGCCGACGAACTGCAGAAAAAGGCGGTCATCTATATCAACACCGATGGCAATGGCCGCGGTTTCCTGTCGGCCGAAGGCAGCCATGAATACCAGCATATGGTCAATGCGGTGGCGGCGGACATCACCGACCCGCAAACAGGTGTCAGCGTCCTCCAGCGGTTGCGCGCCAAGGTCCAGGCGGATGCGTTCGACGGCCGCGACCACAACGAGACGGCGCTGACAGCCGCCGAAGCCGGTGGCGACATGCCGATCGGCGCCCTGGGGTCAGGATCGGACTTTTCGGCGATGCTCCAGCATCTCGGGGTTCCGGCGCTCAACATAGGTTATGGCGGTGATGCGGCTTCGGGCGGTTCCTACCACTCGATTTACGACAGTTACGACCATTACACCCGTTTTGAAGACCCCGGGCTGGCCTATGGTGCGGTCCTTTCGAAAACGGTGGGACGCATGGTGTTGCGCATCGCCGACGCCGAAACCCCGCCCGTGCGCTTCGGCGAGCTGGCGACCACGGTAAAGGGCTATCTCGGCGAAGTGCAAAAGCTCGTCGACACGCGGCGCAAGCAGGATGACAAGCGCGCCGCCCTGTTGGCCGCCGGCGCCTTCAAGCTGGCGACCGATCCGCTGGCGCCGGTTGCTGCGCCACAGGCAGAAGCGCCGACGCCGTTCATCGAACTGGCGGCGCTGTCGAACGCGGTGGCCCGGCTGGAGACAAGCGCCAAGGCGTTTGACGCCGCCTATGCGGCAAAGGCCGCGACGCTCACCCCGGCAGCGCGAACCCGGCTCAACACGGCCCTGCGGGATATCGACCAATTGTTCCTGGTGCCGGAGGGACTGCCCGGACGGCCGTGGTACAAGCACCTGATCTACGCGCCGGGCCGTTTTACCGGTTATGGCGCCAAGACCCTGCCCGGCGTGCGCGAAGCCATCGAGGAGCGGCGTTTCGCCGACGCCAACCGTTATGCCGGGCTGACCGCGGCGGCGATCGCGGCCTATGCGGCGCGGCTCGACACGGCGCGCGGCATCATCGGATGAGGCTGCTGGTCTCGCTGACCTCGCCCTATGCGCGCAAGCTGCGGGTGCTGGTGCAGGAACTGGCGCTCGATGTCAGCGTGGAGCCGACCATGCCCACCGATGATGCGCCGGAGCTGTTGCGGGCCAACCCGCTCGCCAAGGTGCCGGCGCTGATCCTTGCCACCGGCGAGGCGGTGTTCGATTCGCCCGTCATCGCGGCGATGCTGCTCGGCCTGTCGCCGGGGCAGCAACTGCTGCCGGCCGCCGGCATCGCGCATTGGCGCGTACGAACGCTGGAGGCCTTGACCGACGGTATCCTCGATGCTGCGCTGGCACTGCGCATCGAGGCCAGCCACGATGCTGCCGGGCGCAATCCGGTGTGGCCGACACGCTATCGCCGCGCCATCGATCGCGCGCTTGCCGACCTGCCGCCCCGGCTGGCGGCGCTGGCCGGCGAGGCATCGGGCTATGCCGACATCTGCACCGTGGTAACCCTCGAATATCTCGATTTCCGCTTTCCCGACATAGACTGGCGCGGCGCGCATCCGGCGCTGGCGGCGCTGCACGCGCGGCTTGCCGATCGCCCGTCCCTGCTGGCGACACGTCCACCGGCCTGACCGGCTCGGCGCCTCCCCCCCGCCTAGCCCGATCGCCCACGCGGATAATGTTCGGTGGCCGTCGGGATATCGACCCAATTGTGTTGCGTCTGTTCCCACACCGACCGCACCGGCGGTGGAAATGCCGGGTCGGCGAACGCCCCCGCCGCGATGCCGATGACGCCGGGCTTGAGCGCTGCGCTGAACAGCAATGAACTGCCGCAGCGCGGGCAGAAATGGCTGGTGAAATCGCGGCCGCTATCGGCCTTTCGCGCAAAGCTGCGGGTTTCGCCGTCGATGAAGACCCCGCTTTCGGCAAACCAGGCGATGACCCCGAAGGGCGCACCCGTGCGGCGCTGGCAATCGCGGCAATGGCAGGCGTTGACGTCGGCGGTCGTGCCTGCCGTTACCGAAACCGTGACGCCACCACATTGGCAGGCAGCGTTGATGTGGTCCCTGTCCATCGCGCCCTACCCCAATGGTGCCTCGCCAAAACGCTTCCACACCCTTGGGTAGCGTTCCGCAAGATAGTCCTCGTCGTCATCGAACTTGGTGCCCGTGGGGTTGGCATCGGCAGGCTGGGCCGGCTGACGCGGCATCAATTCCGGCGCATCGCCTGTCCTGGTGCTCCACGCCATCGGCGCCACCCGCGCCAGCGCTTCGAAATCGAGGTTGCCGAGACCGCGCACCGGCAGCAGATCTGCCAGCGCATCGGGATTGGCCAGGGCGGCTTCGAAAAAGCGCTGGCCGCGGCCGATCAGCCAGCAGCGGAAATATTCGAAACTGTCGTCGGACATACCGCCGCGGATGATGAAGCCGGCACCCCACAGGTCCCATGAATAAGCACGCCGCAACTGGCTATCGAACGCCGATTGGAACGCGATGAGCCCGGCGGGTTGCAGGTGGCCGAGTTCGGCGCGCAGCCTGCGCAACTGGGCATCCTGGTCGCTGCCGGCGGCGGTCGTACGGCCGATGATCGCCCAGAATTTTGCGGCCGGCATCGGCGCGATGCGTATGACCCGGTGGATCACCCGGTTGCGCACGACATGGTTCCGGCCCGGGCGGTCATGGCCGTGCATGGCGACCGCCGGTGCTGTCGCCAGCAACGCGCCGAGCGCCAGCAACGCCGGCCTTTTCAAGCCTTCAGTTCCCGGGCCAGCGCCTTGCGCGTCTTTTCGCCATAGGGCGGCTTGAACCCCGCCAGCCCGGCCAGGTCGAGCTTGGGCTGCGAATAGACCGCCTTGGCATGGCTGAACGCCTTGAAACCGTCATGGCCATGATAGCTGCCCATGCCGGCGGGGCCGATACCGCCGAAGGGCAGTTCCTCGGCGGAGACATGGAAGATGACGTCGTTGACCGTCACGCCGCCCGAGATGGTGCGATCGAGCACACGGCGCTGCTCGGCGCCATCGGTGCCGAACCAGTACAGCCCCAGCGGACGGTCGCGGCGGTTGACCTCGTCGATGGCGCCGTCGATCGTCGCATAGGTGCGTACCGGCAGCAGCGGCCCGAAGATTTCTTCCTGCATCACCGTCATCTCGTCGGTGGGATTGCGGATGATGTGGAGCGGCATCTTGTTGGTGTTCTGCTTGGAAAAATCCTCGTTTGCCGGGTTGACGACATCGACCGTCGCACCCTTGGCGCGGGCATCGGCGACATGCGCCTCCAGCCGTTCGCGGTGGCGGGCGCCGAGCACCGAGGTATAGTCGGGGTTGGCGAGCAGGGTCGGGTACATCTTCGCCGTCGCGGTCTTCAGCCCCTCGACGATCGCGGCCTCCTGCTCCTGCGGCACCAGCAGATAATCGGGGGCGAGGCAGATCTGCCCGGCATTCATCATCTTGCCCATGGCCACCCGTTCGGTGGCGGCAGCGATGTCGGCCGAACGGCTGATGATCGTCGGGGATTTGCCGCCGAGTTCGAGGGTCAGCGGCACCAGGTTCCGTGCCGCCGCCGCCATGACGTGGCGGGCGATGCCGGTGCCGCCGGTGAACACCAGGTGGTCGAAGGCGAGTTCGGAGAACGCCTTGCCGGCTTCCGACCCGCCGGTGATGACGGCGATTTCACTGTCGTCAAAGGCCGCGGCCAGCGTGGTTTTCATCAATTCGGCGGTGACGGGCGTGAATTCGCTCGGCTTGATCATGGCGCGGTTGCCCGCCGCGAGCACGCCCGCAAGCGGCCCGAAGGTCAGGTTTATGGGAAAGTTCCACGGCGAAATGATGCCGATGACCCCCTTGGGCTGGAACTCCACCCGTGCACGCGCACCGAGCAGCCACAGCGGGAAATCGAGCGGGCGGGATTCGGGCTTCATCCAGCCGTCGAGGTGCTTGAGGGCGTGCTTCAGCGGCTTGAGCGATGACATGATATCGGTGACCATCGACATCTCGGTGGATCGATGGCCGAAGTCTTCCGACAGCGCCGCGGTGAAACGGTCCTTGTTGTCGAGGATGACGGCAATGGCGCGGCGCAGGCGGTCCTTGCGACTGGCGGCGCTGATCGGCAGTTCGGCGGTGAAGGCGACACGCTGGCGCTGCAGGATGTCCTGCATCGCGGCGGCGTCGCGGGCATCCCAGATCGCGGGTGTTCCGGCGGTTGCAGTGCTGGCCATGGCGTTATTCCCCTGTTTGCTGGCCTGAGCGTAGCGGCGATACGCATTTTGGGAAAGGTGCAGCCTGGCGCGCTGCATTCGGCTCTGGCGCTGCGTCCGTCATTCCGCTTTGATGGGGTCAAACAAGACCAAGCCTGGGGAACGACCGAATGACTGCAAGCTGGCCCGCCATGTCCATTGCCGATGCCCATGCCCTGCTGACCGCGCCGGGGCAGCCGCTGGAGATGGAGACCGTGACCATCCGCGGCCTGCCGACACGGACGTGGAAGAACGCGCCGCCGACGCTGGCGCATGTATTTGCGGCGGGACGATTGCACGGCGACAAGATCTTCCTCGTTCTCGATGATGACCGGATCAGCTACGAGGCATTCTCCCGCGCCACCTTGAGGCTTGCCGACCAATTGCGCGCCGACGGTGTCAGCAAGGGGGACCGGGTGGCGATCGTCATGCGCAACCTGCCGGAATGGCCCGTGGCATTCTTTGCCGCGGCGCTGGTCGGCGCCATCGTGACGCCGCTCAACGCCTGGTGGACGGGGGCGGAACTGGAATACGGCCTGCAGGATTCGGGCGCGAAGGTCCTTGTCACCGATGCCGAGCGCTTGGCCCGCATCGCGCCGCACTTGCCCGACTGCCTGGCATTGACCCGCATTCATGTCGCCCGCGCCACCGAAGAACCGCTCGGCGATCCGCGGATCGCCCGCCTCGAAGCGGTGATCGGTGTACCCGGCAGCTGGTCCGGCCTCGCCAATGTCGCGACGCCGGAAACGACACTTTTGCCCGAGGATGATGCAACGCTGTTCTACACCAGCGGCACCACCGGCAAGCCCAAGGGCGCGCTCGGCACGCATCGCAACATCGTCTCCAACATCATGGCCAGCGCGTCTTCGGCGGCGCGCAGCTATTTGCGTCGGGGCGAAACGCCGCCCGCACCCGACCCCGGCGCACCGCAAAAGGGCACCTTGCTGTCCGTGCCCTTCTTCCACGCCACCGGCTGCCACGCCATCCTGTCGCCGTCGCTGTTTGCCGGGGCCAAGCTGGCGCTGATGCGCAAATGGGATCCGATCGAGGCGATGACGCTGATCGAGCGTGAAAAGCTTACCAGCTTCGGCGGCGTGCCGACGATCGCCTGGCAAATCATCGAGCACCCCGAGCGTGACCGGTTCGACCTGTCCAGTATCGAAGGCGTTGCCTATGGCGGCGCGCCATCGGCCCCCGAACTCGTGCGCCAGATCAAGAAAAGCTTTGGCAAGGCGGCGCCGGGCAACGGCTGGGGCATGACCGAGACCAGCGCCACCTTCACCCACCACATGGCCGAGGACTATGAAAACCGCCCCGACAGCGCCGGGCCGGCGGTGGCGGTGTGCGACATGAAGATCACCGACCCCGACGGCAACATCCTGCCGCCGGGCGATGTCGGCGAGCTATGGGGTTTTGGCCCCAACGTGGTGAAGGAATATTGGAACAAGCCCGAGGCCAGCGCCGCGACGTTTGTCGACGGCTGGGTGCGCACCGGTGACCTGGCGCGCATCGACGATGAAGGCTTTGTCTTCATCATCGACCGGGCCAAGGACATGCTGATCCGCGGCGGCGAGAACATCTACTGCGTCGAGGTCGAAAACGCGCTGTACGAACACCCGGCGATCATGGACGCGGCGCTGGTCGGGCGTCCGCATCGCACGTTGGGGGAGGAACCGGTGGCGTTCGTGACGCTGCGGCCCGGTGCCGTGGTCGCCGAAGACGAGTTGCGCGCCTTTGTCGCTGCCCGGCTCGCGGCGTTCAAGGTGCCGGTGGCGGTGACCTTCCAGTCCGAGCCGCTGCCGCGCAATGCCAATGGCAAGATCCTCAAGACCGAACTGAAGAAGCTGGTCGCCGGCTGAGGCTGTTATCAGCATCTCGGCGCGCACGGACTGCGGAACCGCGCCTTTGCCAAATGGTTCACCCTGCTCCAATCGAAAGGGTTTATCATGGGCAAGGGTTGTCTGCTGTGGGTCGTCGGAATCCCGATTCCGGTCATTATCCTGCTGTATCTGTTTCACGTCATCTGATGTCTGCCGGCTGGCGTGCGGGGGCGCCGCCGGCCCGGATCGTCAATGCGCGCCGAAGACGTCGGCCATCATCCGGGCGTCGGCTTCGCCCGCCTGGGTTGCGGTACGCAGGCAGACGGCGACTGCCTCCTCCATCGTCCCGGCATAATCATCGGCACCCAGTGCTTCGCGATCGTCGGCCCCGTCGTCGCTCCACACCGCCAGCACGAATGGCACGCCGGGCAACCGCGCCCTGAGGCGTCGCAACAGGAAGCGCAGGTGTGGCGGCGAGCCACGCAGACCCAGCCCGCAGACGCAAACCATCATGACCCCGCTGACATCGAGCTCGCCCAGCCGCTCGCGTGATACGGCGGCATGGGGCACCCGCAGGGCGCCAAAACCGTTGGCACCGAGCAACTGGGCAGCAATCGTCGCGGCACCATCATCGAGAAAGCTGCGCCCGGCGATGCATAGCACTGCGCCGGCTTCCTGCCAGGAGGAGGGCAGGGCGGCGGGCGGGGCCCCAGCCGGAGCGGCGTCGCCTGAGGGTTCGCCCGCCTTGCCGCGCCGCGGCCGCGCCGCCGACCTTGCCCCATCGACCGCGGCAAGCGCGGGCGCCACCGACGCCGCATGGCTGCCAAGGTCCGCCAGCAATTCCACTGCGGCCTTGCGCACCCGGTCGATACGCTTTCCGCCAAGTATGCCGCGCTCCGCATCCTGGGCGGCAAGGCGCAGGCCGGGCATCGCGATGTCGTCGTAATAGCGGGCCAACGGGTGTTGTGCCAACGTGCGCTCCGCCTGGTCGAGCAGGTCATCGGCATCGCCGGCCAGCAGCCGCTGGTAAAAGCTTTCCACCGGAGACAGCGCCGGCGTGTCACCGAGCAGCACGTGGAGAAATTCCAGCCGCTCGAAGTGCCGGCCGAGCACCACGAGGATCAGCGTCAGCGGCGTTGACAGCACCAGCCCGACAGGCCCCCACAGCCACGTCCAGAACACCGCCGCGACGATGACGGCGGCCGGCGACAGGCCGGTCGAATGGCCATAGACCAACGGCTCGACAGCATAGCCCATCAGGCCTTCGCCGGCGGCGAACAGCACCGCCACCGCCACCGCCATCGACCAGTCGCTCCCGGTCGACGCCGCCAGCACGAGTGGCGGAATCGCCGACAGGAAGGCGCCGATGTAGGGCACAAACCGCAGCAAGCCGGCCAGCAACCCCCACAGCACCGGCGACGGCACCCCGATGAAGTACAGGCCCGTGGCAATGACCACGGCAAAGCAGGTGTTGAGCGCCAGTTGCGCGACGAAATAACGCCCCAGCCGCGCCGCGGCGTCGTCCATCGCCGTTGTCGTGCGATGGATGTCGGTCGATCCGAGCAGCCGGATCAGCCGGTCACGCAAATCCTCCCGCTGCAGCAGGATGAAAATCGCGAAGATCACCACGATGATGGTGGTTTCCAGCGGCCCCAGCACCGGCCCCAGCACCGATTTGATGATGCCGATCGGCGTCAGCCTCGGCTCATGCAGCTCGACCTGCAACGGCTGGCCGGCACGGGCGGCTTCGCGCTGCGTTGTCGGTGCCGGCGTGCCGCCGCTGGCCTGGTCGAACTGGCGGCCAAGCTTGCCGATGTATTTGGGCAAGTTTCCGATCGACGAGTTGCGCAGCACGCTGATCTTCTGCTCGACGTTGCTGGCGAAGCGCGGGGCTTCTGCCGCGAGGCCGCGCAGCTGGAAGCCGATGACCGCAGCCAGGAAACCGATGACGCCGATTGCCAGCACCACGGTCGACAACACCGCCACCGGGCGCGGCAGGTGAAGACGGCGCAGCAGCGCCACCAGTGGCGACAGCACGAACGACAGCAGGATCGCCACCATGATTGGCACCAGCACGTCGCGCGCCAGAAAAAGCGTTGCCACGACGACGACGCCGACGGCGAGATTGAGCAGCCCGGTCAATCCCGGAATTTCGGCGGCAACGTCGACGGGTGCCTCGCCCAGTCCCGCCGGGACCGTCGGAAGGGGCTCCGTCGGCAAATTTTCAGGCTCCGACATCCCCGGCTGTTCCCATCATCATCCGCAGCGGCTGTTATGCCGTCAGCCGGTGCGCCATGATAGCGCTTCGTGGCCAATGGCGATAAATCCGGCGCGAGGCCCCGGGTTGCATCGCGCCGCCCGAGCGATGAATTTTTGACCGCGCTACCCGTTCCGGTGCATCTGTTGCGCCTCGATACCAAACCAGAGGTCGCTTTCCGTGTCCGCCAGCATCCCCACTGCCGCCACCGCGTCCGAACGCCGGGCGTTGTTCGGCGAAACCGCGCAGGCGCTGGAAACCTGGCTGGTATCGAACGGCATCGTCGAAGTCGAATGCATGGTTCCCGACATGAACGGCATCGTTCGCGGC
Source organism: Sphingomonadales bacterium (assembly GCA_025351405.1). Classification (GTDB taxonomy): domain Bacteria; phylum Pseudomonadota; class Alphaproteobacteria; order Sphingomonadales; family Sphingomonadaceae; genus Sandarakinorhabdus. Next base: position 115,298 of record JANXVZ010000013.1, read on the forward strand.
AAGGTGCTGCCGGCGGCCAAGCTGGTGCGCAGTGTCCGCGACGGCACCTTGAAGATCGCATCGTCGATCATCGTGGTGACGCTCACCGGCGGCTATCCGGACGATCCCGATATCGCGCCGTTCCAGGATCCCGACGTGACGCTGCTCCCCGATCCGTCGAGCCTGCGCGTCGCCCCCTATTTCAAGGTGCCGACCGCGGTTGTCATCGCCGATCCCTATGACCGCGATTTCGTGCCGGTCGATATTTTCCCGCGCAACATCCTCAAGCGCGTCATCGCTCTGTATGCGGCGCGCGGCTGGCAGCCGGTGATGGCGCCGGAGATCGAGTTTTTCCTCACCGCACCCAACACCGATCCCGATATTCCGTTGAAACCGCCGATCGGGCGCTCGGGCCGCGCCGAAACCGCCTCCGAACCCTATGGCCTCGATGCCATCAACGAGTTCGAGGAGATTATCGACCGCATCTACGAGCACAGCGAAAAGGCCGGGCTCGACCTCGACACGATGATCCATGAAAGCGGCGCGGCGCAGCTGGAGATCAATTTTGCCCATGGCGACCCGCTGCGGCTGGCCGACCAGGTCGTGCTGTTCAAGCGCATCGTCCGCCAGGTGGCGCTCGATCATGGCATGTACGCGACCTTCATGGCCAAGCCGATGGACGACCAGCCGGGGAGTGCCATGCACCTCCACCAGTCGGTGGTGAGCCTCGAGGACGGCAGCAATCTCTTTGCGGATGCGGACGGCAAAGATTCGGCGCTGTTTCGCAACCATGTCGCGGGGCTGCAACAGCACCTGCCGCAAATAGCCGCGATGTTTGCCCCCAACGTCAACAGCTTCCGCCGGATGCGCCCGGCCTATGACGCGCCGATCAACGTGCAATGGGGGCTGGACAATCGCAGCTGCGGGTTGCGCGTGCCGATCAGCGACGCTGCCAACCGGCGCATCGAGAACCGCCTACCGGGGGCCGATGCCAACCCATATCTGTCGATGGCGGCATCGCTGGTCGCCGGTTATCTCGGCATGATCGATGCAGCCGAGCCGCGCGCCCAGATCGAAGGCAGCGCCTATCGCCTCGCTCGCACCCTGCCGAGGACATTGAACGAGGCGCTGGACCGCTTCCACCACGCCAAGGCGGTCAAGGCGCTGCTCGGCGAAGATTTCTTTGCAGCGTTCAGCGCCATCAAGCTGGCCGAGCTGGAAGCCTATCAGGACGTCGTTTCGGCATGGGAACGCGAGCACCTGTTGTTGAAGGTGTGACGCCCGATATCGTCATCATCGGCGGCGGCTTTACCGGGCTTGCCGCGGCGCTCGCATGTGCCGAGGCCGGGCTGTCCGTCCAGCTTTTCGAAGCCGGCAAGGTCGGATGCGGCGCCAGCGGCGCGAGTGGTGGCCAGGCGATCCCCGGTTTGCGCTGGGGCGCAGCGGACCTGCTGGCTGAATATGGCGAGGACAGGGCGCGGGCGCTGGTGGAAACCGCATTGGCGGCGCGCGGGCATTTCTGGCGGCTGATCGAGCGCCACGGCATCGATTGCGAGGCCAGCCGCACCGGGACGTTGACGGTGGCGACCAATCGGGGCGCGATGGCGCATCTGGCGGCGGAAGCCAAGGCGCGGCGACGGCTGGTCGCACCCTGGGATTGCAACGTGCTGACCCGGGCCGAGACCGGCGCCGAAGTTGCCAGCCCGGTCTATCACGGCGGCTTGCTCGACCCCAGCGGCGGCCATGTCAACCCGGCCAAACTGGCACGCGGGCTGGCGACCGCGGCACATCGCGCCGGTGCCCGCATCCACCAGGACACCGCCGTCACCCGTATCGACGGCACCAGCGTCGTCACTGCCAGCGGCACCACCACCTTTGCACGCCACATCCTTGTGGCTACCGACGGTGCGGCCGGGGCGTTGCTACCGGAACTGCGGGCGCGCCTGATGAACGTCGGCAACTTCGCCATCGAAACCGAACCCGTCGACCCGGCGCTGATCCCCAATCGCCGCGCCGTCGCCGACACCAATTTCGTTCTCGATTATTATCGCCTGACCGCGGACAACCGCCTGCGCTTTGCCGGGGGCGAGCGCTATTGGCCCGGCGTGCCCGCCGATATCGCCGGGTTCGTGCGCCCGCACATGCTGCGGGTGTTCCCGCAACTCGAAGACGCCGCGATCGCGCGAAGCTGGAGCGGCCAGGTGGCGATCACCCGCACCCGCCACGCCGCCATAGGGCGCGCCGGCAACGTCTTTCATGCCGCCGGCTATTCGGGGCAGGGCGTCATGCTGGCGCCGTTCGTCGGCCATCTCATCGCCCGCGCCATCACCGGCGACAGCATCATGTTCGACCGTCTGGCAAGCTTGCCTGCCGGGCGTTTCCCCGGTGGACCGGCGCTGCGGACTCCGCTGCAAGTCGCCGGAATGCTGTGGTTCGCACTCCGCGACCGCTTGTGATAGCGAGGCGTCATGAAACGTCCCACCTCCGCCGCCCCGCTTTCCGAACTGGAAGCCTTTCTCGCCGCTCATCCGCAGGTCGAGTTTCTCGATGTCTATTACACGAACCTCGCCGGTGTCCCGCGCGGTAAGCGGCTTCGCGCGCATGAATTCAAGGGCGCGTATGAACAGGGGCGGTTCCTGCCCGGCTCGGTGCTCGTCGTCGACATCACCGGCCTCGACGTCGAGGAATCAGGGATGGTCTGGGAGGATGGCGACGCCGATCGTGTCGCCTGGCCGGTGGCGGGGACGCTGGCACCGGCGACCTGGCTCGGTGCCGACAGCGCCGAAGTCATGCTCGCCATGCACGAGCTCGACGCACGGCCGTGCGACCTCGATCCACGCCGCATGTTGCAGGGCGTCATCGACCGCTTCACCGCCGATGGCCTGACACCCGTCGTCGCCTGCGAGCTGGAATTCTACCTTCTCGACGGCCGCCGTGCGCGCGATGGCGGCATCCGCCAGGCGCGCGGGCCCGATGGCCGCGTGCCGCCGCATCGCCAGGTCTATGGCCTCGACAGCCACGACCTCGATGGCGCCTACCTGCGCGACCTGTGGGCGGCGTGCGACGCGCTCGGCCTGCCCACCGGTGCCGCCATCGGCGAATATGCGCCCGGGCAGTACGAGATGACCCTCATCCACAAGCCCGACGCGCTGCAGGCCTGCGACGATGCCATCCGCTTCAAGCGTGCTGCCAAGGGCGTCGCCGATCGCCATCGCCGCACCGCCACCTTCATGGCCAAGCCCTTTGCCGAGCTGTCGGGCTCCGGGCTACACATCCATGTCTCGGTCAACGACGAAAAGGGCCGCAACATCTTTGCCGATGCCAACCCGGAAGGTTCGGCGGCGCTGCACCACGCCATCGGCGGCGCCGCGATGATGATGCCCGACAGTATCCTGGTCTTTGCTCCCAACGCCAACAGCTATCGGCGCTTCCGCCCGAACAGCTATGCCCCGGTGCGCGCCGGCTGGGGGGTCAACAACCGCACCGTGCCACTGCGCGTGCCGGCGGGGCCGCCGTCGTCGCGCCACCTCGAGCATCGGTTGTCGGGGGCGGATGCCAACCCCTATCTGGCGATGGCGGCGGTTCTCGCCGGCGTCCACCACGGTATCACCCATGCCATCGACCCCGGCCCCGCAGTCACCGGTGACGGCTATGCCAGCGGCGAACGCCTGCCGACGGATTGGGCCCATGCCACGGCGCTGTTCGAAAGTTCGCGGCTGCTGCAGGATTACTGGGGCAAGCGTGCGGTCGAGATGTACACCACGGTCAAGCGCGTCGAACAGGAACGTTTCAATTCGGTGGTGACGCCGCTCGACTATGATTGGGTGCTGCGTTCGGCGTGAGCTTTTCTCCCTCTTGCCGACGCAGGCATTTTGCGTCAGCGTATCGCAACGCAGCAAAGCGGGGGAAATTGCACCATGAGCCTCAACGGTCCGTTCAATCGCCGTACCATGCTGGGTGCGCTCGGGGTCGCCGGCATCGGCCTGACGTTCATGGAGGCGGGCTGCTCCAAGACCGCGGAAAAGGCTGCCAACGGCGAGGAAGCCAAGCTCAATTTCTACAATTGGGATACGTATATCGGCAAGACGACGCTCGCTGATTTCAAGAAGGCGGCTGGCGTCGATGTCAACATGAGCCTGTTCGCCACCAACGACGAGTTGTTCGCCAAGCTCAAGGCCGGCAACCCCGGCTTCGATGTCGTCGTGCCATCGAACGAATTCGTCACCCGGATGGCGGAAGCCGGCCTGCTGGAGGAGCTGGACCACAGCCTCATCCCCAATTTCAAGAACGTCGATGCGGCGTTCCTCGACCCGCCCTATGATCCCAAGCGCAAATATTCGATGCCATACACCTGGCTGGTGCTTGGGCTGGGGTATCGCAAGTCGAAGGTCGACGGCATCCCCGACAGTTGGAAATGGGTGTTCGATTCGGACAAGTACAAGGGGCGGATCGCGCTGCTGTCGGAATCGGCGGACCTCATCCGCCTTGGTGCCAAGTACAAGGGCCATAGCGTCAACGGCATCGACCAGGCGATGATCGACGACATCGGCGCGATGCTGACCAAACAAAAGCCCAACATCAAGGCGTTCCACGAGGACAATGGCCAGGACATGCTGCTGGCCAAGGACGTCGATATCGTCATCGAATATAATGGCGACATCGCCCAGGTGATGAAGGAAGACCCCGATCTCGCCTTTGTCATCCCCAGGGAAGGCAGCCTGATCAATTCCGACACGCTGGTCATTCCCAAGGGTGCGCCGCGACCCAAGAACGCCCATGCCTTCATCAACTTCCTGCTCGATGCACAGACCGGCAAGGGCATCACCGAGACCATTTCCTATCCGACCCCCAATGCGGCGGTGAAGGCCCTGATGCCCGAAAGCTATCGCAGCAATCCGGTGATCTTCCCGCCCGAAAGCGCCATGAAGAACTGCGAATACGGCAAGTTCGAGGGCGCCGAGAAATCCAGCGCCTTCGAAACGGCGATCACCAAGATGCGCGCGGCGTGAGGCCAGCCTTGCCCCTGCGATGAGCAGCGACCGCCGCCCGCTCGCCGTGACGCTGGCGCCGCCGCTGTTCTGGCTGCTGCTGTTCTTCCTGGTGCCGCTCGCGGTCGTCTGGGCCTATAGTTTCGGGCGCAACGCCGGCCTTACCGAAATCGAGATTTCCGGCACCTTCGCCAACTATGCCCGCACGCTCGAGCCGCTTTACCTCGGCATCTTCCTCAAATCGGCCGGCGTCGCCGGGTTGACCACGCTGATCTGCCTCGTTGCAGGCTTCCCGGTGGCGCTCGCCATCACCTTTGCGTCGGATCGCGCCAAGACCTGGCTGTTGCTGCTGGTCATGCTGCCGTTCTGGACGAACCTCCTCATCCGGACCTACGCGCTGATCGCGGTGCTTCGCGACGAAGGCTATGTCAATTTCACGCTGGAATGGATCTGGGCACGGCTCGGCAGCATCTGGACATTGCCGCCATTCGTGCCGCTGGAGTTGCTCCACAACAACGCCGCCGTAATATTCGGGTTGGTCTATGTGCACCTGCCGTTCATGGTCCTGCCGCTGTATTCCGCGCTCGATCGCCTCGATCGTTCGCTCATCGAGGCCAGCCTCGACCTGGGGGCCGGGCAGTTGCGGACAATGCTGCGCGTCGTCGTGCCCCTGGCGCTGCCCGGCATCATTTCGGGCATCGTCATCACCTTCATCCCGGCGCTGGGGGCGTATCTCACCCCCGACCTGCTTGGCGGTCCCGACAGCCAGATGATCGCCAACGTCATCGAGCGCCAGTTCAAGCGCGCCAACGACTGGCCCTTCGGCGCGGCGCTGTCCTTCATCCTGATGTACCTGACGCTGATCATGATCGCGGTGCAGGCGATGACCGAAAAGCGAAAAGCCCGGTGAAACGTCCTGTGAAACGCCCGGTGAAACGCCCCCCGGCTGGTCCGCTCGAATACCTCCGCCGCTGGCCGCTGCGCCTGTGGCTGCTGGCCGTGTTCGCCTTTCTCTATATCCCGCTGTTCACCCTCGTCGCCTTCAGCTTCAACGATTCCAAGCGCAACATCGTCTGGCGGGGCTTCACCCTCGATTGGTACGGCAAGGCGTTGACCGATGAATCGCTCCTCACCGCCTTCGGCAATTCGCTGACCATCGCGCTGCTGTCGACGATCGTATCGGTGGTGCTCGGCGCGCTCGCGGCCATCGCGCTATGGCGGTTTCGCTTTCCCGGCCGCACGCTCTTCGAAGGTGCCATGGCGCTGCCGATCGTCGTCCCGGAAATCTGCATGGGGGTCGCCATGCTGGTGTTCTTTGCCCGGGTGCTGCCGTGGCCGCAGAACCTCGTCTGGCCGTTCAACCTCGGCGCCATCGTCATCTCGCATATCTCTTTCAGCTTTCCCTTCGTCGCCGTTGTCGTCCGCGCCCGCCTCGCCAGTTTCAACCGCGAGGAGGAGGAGGCGGCGCGCGACCTTGGCGCCAGCGACTGGCAGGCACTCCGCGACGTGCTGATCCCGCATTTGAAACCGTCGCTGATCGCCGGGGCACTGCTCGCCTTCACCCTCAGCCTCGATGATTTCGTCATCACCTTCTTTACCTCGGGGCCGGATACCATCACCTTCCCGGTCAAAGTTTATTCGATGGTGCGCTTTTCGGTGACCCCCGAGGTCAACGCTGCTTCGACGCTGCTGCTGCTGCTGACCGTCGTGCTGACGGTGGTGGCGCTGCGCTTCCAGAAACCCGCGGAGATAGCGCATTGAGCCACATCATCACCGTCGAGAATGTTTCGAAGCGCTTCGGGCAGGTCGCCGCCGTCGACGACGTCAGCCTGGCCATCGAGGAGGGGGAATTCTTCGCGCTGCTGGGGCCATCGGGGTGCGGCAAGACCACGCTGCTGCGCATGCTCGCCGGCTTCGAGACGCCGACCGAGGGCCGCATCACCCTGGATGGCAAGGACATGGCGGGGGTGCCGCCCAACCGCCGCCCGGTCAACATGGTGTTCCAAAGCTACGCCGTCTTTCCGCACATGACGGTGGCCGACAATATCGGCTACGGCCTGAAGGTCGATGGCCTCGGCCGCGCCGAACGCGATGCCCGCATTTCGGAAGCGCTGGACCTGGTGCGACTGACCGGGCTCGGCGAACGCAAGCCCGATCAGCTTTCGGGCGGCCAGCGGCAACGGGTGGCGCTCGCGCGGGCGCTCGCCAAGCGCCCGCGCGTGCTGCTCCTCGATGAACCACTGTCGGCACTCGATGCCAAGCTGCGCGAACAGATGCGCTTCGAACTGGCCTCGCTCCAGCACCAGGTCGGCATCACCTTTGTCATGGTCACCCACGACCAGGACGAGGCGCTGGCGATGGCGACGCGCTGCGCCGTCATGGAGCGCGGCCGGCTGGTGCAGCTCGCCACCCCGAGCGACCTGTATGAATTTCCCAATTCGCGCTTCGTCGCGGATTTCATCGGCAGCGTGAACATGATCGAGGGCAGGCTGACCACGGACAAGCCCGACGAGGCGATCATCACCACCAGCGAACTCGGCGACGTGTTCATCGACCATGCCGTCCTCGGCCACACCGGCGGCACGCTGTGGCTGGCGTTGCGGCCCGAAAAGATCGAGCTGCGGGTCCGCGACGCGGGCTCGCCGGCGCCGAAGATGGAGGATTCGCCGCAGGGCTATAACAGTATAGCCGGGACCATCGACCATATCGCCTATCTGGGCAGCGAATCGGTCTTCGAGATTGTCCTCGAACATCTGCCCGACAAGAAACTCCGCGTCATCCGCCCAAACCTGACCCGCTGGGACCAGGAGGATTTCGCGGAGGGCCAGCCGGTGTGGATGAGCTGGCACGCCTGCGCCCCGGCGGTGCTGGCAGGGTAAAGGGCGCCCGGCAATCAATATATTCCGCAGGTGTCATTAACCCCGGATTACACATTTTGTAAGTTGACCAATGTTGCGAATGTCTTAAAAAACATTTGGGCAACAGGGGTAAAATCATGAATTACAAGACGATCTTTGCAGCAATCATCGCTGCCAATGCCGTTCAGGCCGGCGCCACGACGGTCACTTTCAACGAACTCACGACACCGGGCCTGCAGACCTATGCATCGCTCGATTCGGGCGGTCTGCACTTCACCAACAGCAACGGCAGCTCTGGAGCCCTGCTGGTCTGGGGCACCTCCGATGTGTCGTTCAACGCCGATCCCGGCCGCGCGACGCTGAGCAACAACTATGGCGGCACGACCACGACGGTCACCAAGGTTGGTGGCGGCACCTTCAGCCTCGGTTCGATCGACCTCGCCGATGTCTACAACAACGCCTTCGGCGGCGATGTGCTGTTCTCGTTCACCACAGGCACCGGTACGACGACGCAGGTGGTATCGCTCGACAATCTTGTCGGCCTGCAGACCTTTGTCTTCAACATCGGCGGCCTGACCTCGTTCAGCTACCTGCCGCAGACAACCCAGGGTCCTTGGATCCAGGTCGACAACGTGGTGTTCGACACGTTCGTTACCGGCGCCGTGCCCGAGCCTGAAAGCTGGGCGATGATGATCGCCGGCCTCGGCCTCGTCGGTGCGGTCATGCGCCGCCGCGCGGTTTCGATCGCCGCCTGAGCCTTTCGCCGCACCTGCCTCGACTATCGGGGGCGGGTGCGGCTAGGCTGCTCCGATGCAACGTCCCGTCATCGGCGTCATCGCCTGCAACCGCGCCGCCGGCGAGGATATCGCCGCGTCGGTCATGCACCGCTACATCACCGCCGCTATCGCCCATGCCGATGTCGCGGCGCTGCTGGTGCCCTCCCTTCCCGATCACATGACCATCGCCGAGGTGCTGCCGCGGGTGGATGGCATCATGCTGACGGGCAGCATCTCCAACGTCGGTCCCGGCCGCTATGGCGACGACAGCCCCGATCCGCCGGGTCCTTTCGATGCAGCGCGCGACGCGATGGCGCTCGGCCTGGTCGATGCAGCGCTGCTCGCCGGCAAGCCGGTGCTGGGTGTCTGCCGTGGCTTCCAGGAAATCAATGTCGCCTTCGGCGGGACGTTGCGGCGCGATCTGGGTGACCGCGCGCCGTTGCCGCACCATGCCCCCGACGGCAGCAGCTTTACCGAAATGTTCGAACATCGCCACGCCGTCGCGCTGGCGCCGGGCGGCGTGCTCGCCACGGCGTTCGGGCGGGAGACGCTGACGGTCAATTCGGTGCACTACCAGGGCATCGATCGGCTTGGCGCCGGGCTGGCGGTGGAAGCAACCGCCCCCGATGGCGTCATCGAGGCGGTATCGGCCCGGCGCCACGGCACGCCCTTGCTGGCGGTGCAATGGCACCCGGAATGGGACGCCGCTGACCCCGATTCGGCGCGAATTTTCCAGATGTTCGGGGCGATGTTGCGCGGGTAGCGACGCAGGTGGCGTCGGCACGGCGCCGAAGCCGCTTTGCAGTTCATTCTGCCGCCATCATCGGCTACACACCCTCGATCCCTTCCCGAAAGCGCAACCTTCATGAAATTCTTCGTCGATACCGCCGACACCGCCGAAATCGCCAGCCTTGCGGCAACCGGCTTGCTCGACGGCGTCACCACCAACCCGTCGTTGATCGCAAAATCGGGACGCAAGTTCCTCGAAGTCATCGCCGAGATCGCCGGCCTCACCGATGGCCCGGTATCGGCGGAAGTCGTCGCCACCACGACCGATGCCATGCTGCGCGAGGCCGATGTGCTGCGCAAGATCGGCGACAATATCTGCATCAAGCTGCCGCTGACGATGGACGGCCTGACCGCGTGCAAAAAGCTGTCGGATGACGGCGTCATGGTCAATGTGACGCTTTGCTTTTCGGCGAACCAGGCGCTGCTGGCGGCGAAGGCCGGCGCGTCGTTCATCTCGCCGTTCGTCGGTCGCCTCGATGATATCGGCTTCGATGGCATGACGCTGATCGAAGACATCAAGATGATCTACGACAATTACGCCTTCGATACCGAGATCCTCGTCGCCAGCGTCCGCCATCCCATCCACGTGTTGCAGGCGGCAAAGCTGGGGGCCGACGTCGCCACCATGCCCGCCGCGGTCATTCGCGCCCTGGCGCATCACCCGCTGACCGACAAGGGGCTGGCGATGTTCATGGCCGATTGGGCAAAGACCGGCCAATCGATCCTGTAATGGTCCGGCGGTGACGCCTGGCGCGAGCGAACCGGCGGGCCCGACCGGACTGGCCAGCTTGGCCGGGTTGGCTGCGACCTGGCTCGCCAGCCTTGCCGATGCCCGCCGGCTGTCGCCGCACACCGTGCGCGCCTATGCAGCGACGCTGGACGGGTTCGAGGATTTTCTGCGGCATCACCTTGGCGGCCCGGTCACCGCGCAGGCGCTGACCGCCCTCACGGCGGCGGATTTTCGCGCCTATCTGGCCGGCCGCCGCGGCGATGGCCTGGCGAATGTCTCGGTGGCGCGCGAAATTTCGGCGCTTCGCACGTTCTTCGGCTGGGCGCGGCGCACGCAGGGGTTGGCGTGTGATGGCCTTGTCGGGGTCAAATCGCCCAAGCTGCCGCGTCGGGTGCCGCGGCCGGTGTCGCCCGGCGATGCCACCGGCTTGATTACCGCGGTCGGCGACGATGCGCGCAGCCCGTGGACGGCGGCGCGCGATACCGCCGTGCTGTTGCTGCTCTACGGTGCCGGCCTGCGCATCGCCGAGGCCTTGGCGCTGACAGGCGCGATCATGCCGCTCGGTGCGACGCTCAGCGTCACCGGCAAGCGCAACAAGACCCGCAACGTGCCACTGCTGCCCATCGTCGCGGAAGCGATCATGGCGTATGTGGCGCTGACGCCGTGGCCGCCCAGCCGCGATGCGCCCCTGTTTCGGGGGGTTCGGGGCGGGCCGCTCGATCCGGGCATCGTCCGCAGCGCCATCAGGGCCGCGCGCCCCGCGCTGGGGTTGCCCGTCACCGCCACGCCGCACGCCTTGCGCCACAGCTTTGCCACGCATTTGCTGGCGGGCGGCGCCGATTTGCGGTCGATCCAGGAATTGCTCGGCCACGCCAGCCTGTCATCGACGCAGATCTACACGGCGGTCGACGCGGCGCAGTTGCTCGATGTCTATCGCAATGCGCATCCGCGAGCGTGATGACACAGCAGCGCTGCGAAGGCCCGGTTCAGCTGGAAAAAAGGTTCTGCTCCGCTTTGCGCAGCCGCTCGTCGACATCGGCGTAACCGGGATCCGCGAGCAAGGCGCGTAACGCGAGAATATCACCCGGGCCGGCAACAATCGTGAGGGCGTTCGCCAACGCCCAGCGGACTTCGGGGTCGGTCTCGCGTTTCAGCGCGTCGATCAGCCCGGGGCCGGCAATGCCCGTCGCTTCCTGGACGGTCAACGAACGCGCCAGGCCCTCGCGGACCTTTGTGGCATATGGCCGGCTGAGATGGCGCAGCAGCACCGGCACGGCGGCGGCGTAGCGGGTCGGGCTATTGACCAGATCCCATACCGACGCAACGTCGATACCCACGGCCGCGAGGTCTGCCAGCAATCCGGTCTGCTCGTGGCGATAGCGGTCCTCCGCTGCCCGCCGGGCCGCCTCTTTCCTGTCGCGTTGTTCGACCCATTCCGGACAACTCTCGAACAAGGCGGTCGATTCGGCAGCCGTCATCGAGCCGCTGGCTTTCAACCGTGCCATCAACTCCTGCATCGTGATCATGGAGCACCCGGAATATATTTTATGAGCAGTTCGCCGCGCGCCTGCGCCATCAGGATTTCGTCGTTCAACACCGTCGATGGCCGTACCCATAGTTCGAAGCTGCGGCCCGTCTGCTCGCTATAGCTGGCGAAATCCCGCAGTTGCTGGGTGTAGCTCAGTTCCTTGACGTTCTTGACTTCGGTCAGCACGGTATCCGTCAGCTTGTCGGGAATCCGCAGCTGATTGCTGCCGGGAATGCGGATCGCAGTCTTGGGCCCGGTGACGCCGACAGCCTCTTCTCCCTCGGCCCCCAGCTTTCGGGCCAGCGCCGTTCCCGTCAACGGCTTTCCGTCTGGCCCCAGCGGCTTGACGTCTAGCGGCCTTGGCCCGGCTGGAGCGGCCGGCTCGGGCGGCGGCGCGCTGGCCGGCTCTGCGGTTCTGGCGCCCGGGCCTTCCTCCTTGACGATCCGCCTCGCCAGCCACGCCATGAACACGGCGCCGCCCAGCCCGATAAACGCCTTGGCATAATTTTCGCCGGCGCGGTCGAGTTCGGGTACGCTCTTGGCGTTGATGGCGGCCAGCGTGGTGCGGACCAGCAACTCAAGCGCATCCAGGCCCGCGCTGCCGGCCTGATAATAGACCATGATCAGCATGGCCGAATCGAATACGGCGCCAGAGATCGGGTTGGTGTTGGCCAGCGCGCCGGCGATGACGAACGCTGCCATGACCTCCAGATTTTCGGCGGTGAACAGCTTTTTAAAGGTGTTGGCCAGCGCCGGCCCCATGTGATCGGCGGAACGTTTCAGCCCGGCGATAACCTTGTCGGTCATGCCCATCGCTGCCACCGCGGCATCGGCCTGCTGCTGAGCCGTCAGCGTCAGGCCCGGTGGCGGCTTCAGGATCGGGCGCTGCTCCGGCGGCGGTGGCGGCTTGAGCAGCACGGGCCGGTCGACGATTTCGATGAGCAGCAGGCGATGCGCCGCGATGCCGCGTTCGACGATCCGCAGCAAGTCATTGTCATTGGCGCTGCGGGTATCGAGGTGAAGGTCATGGCGGCCGGGCCAGCGCCGCAACTGGTCGATGGCGCCGGGTTCCCGGCGCAGCACCGCCAGGGCGTGATGCATGCCATCGTGCTCTGCGGCGCGGCGAACCGCCGGCGGGAAGTTGGCGCTGCGGCCGAGCACCAGCCGGCCCTGGGCTGTGCGGATGACAAGGTGGTCGCTATGCATGATCGCCGTGCGTCTTTACCCCCTGCCGTGCCAGCGCCGGTTCACGGTCCGAGGTATATTGGCACGAAGTCGCCGGGGTTGGCCAGCGACCTAGCGCAGTGGCGTCAACTCGCCGTATCGAACAACAACCGCGTCCCGGCAAAGGTGGTGGCGATGTTCTTGAACAGGTTGACCAGATCGGTCGTGGCGTTGTGCGCCGACGGGCAAGCCCCTGTTGGACCGCCCTGGTCCGAATAGAACCGGTCCGGCGCCACGGTGTAGGCGGGCTGGCCGGCGTCGATCGCGATCTGCTGCATCGTCGAACACGCCGATATGCGCGGCAAGTCGGTCGGGCAGCTGCCGGTCGCGGACGTCGGCGCGCCATAGGCGATGGAATACACCCATGTCCCCGCGGCGGTTGCGGCCTGGGCGGCGTTGATCGCCTGGTGGCACTGGTTGTTGTACTTGGCGGCACCGACGTTTGCCGATGTCGCGCCGGAATCACCGTCGCTGAGGATGATCATCACCTTGCGAACGCCCGGGCGGCCAGTGCCGACCAGGGCGGCCTGCGCGGCCGTGATCGCATCGGCAAAATAGGTGCCGAAGCCGCCGACAGCCGACAGGCCCTGCTTGCAGCCCGTGGCGCCACCGCCGACGGCCTTCACCAGGTTCGAGGTGTTGTCGATGGTGACCGCTCCACCGCTGCCGGTGTTGGCGTAGGTGTTGCTCAGCCCGAGCACCGAATAGACCGGCGCCGGCGAATTCGAATATTTGACGATCGTCGGCGTCGACGTGCTGCAGTCGTAATTCTTGGCGGCTTCGCTTGCGGTGGACAGACCCGGGAACACCATCAGCCCGACCGACGCCACCGAGGGCTTGAGCGCGGACATCAGTGTCAGCACGCCAGCCTTGGCGCAGGTGATGCGCGACGCGCCGGGCACCGAACAATTGGCATCGGTGTTGTTCATCGACGCCGTCGTGTCGAGGACGATCATCACGTCGATCGGGATGGGTGGCCCGGACTTCGCCGCCGCTGTGGCGGTCGCCGAAATGTTCATCGACGAAATGCCGAGGATCCGCGCGAAGTTCATCCGCACCGATGCATTCTGCTTGACGACGATGGCGTTGGCGGAATCGGACCCGGTGCAATCGACACCCGTCGTGGTCAGGCATTTGAACTGCGGGTAGCCGGGCGCCATGGTTGCCGTCATGCGTGCCGATGCGTTGCGGGCGCCGCTGACGGCACTGTAGTTCGACGCTGTCACCAGCGCCTTGCCGGGCTGGGTGGTGCAGCAATTGACCTCGGATGCCCCGGCGAGCGCAGCGGCATCGGTCGAGGCCTGCAAGGCGCGATGGGCATTATAAACATTGCCGAGATCGATCACATAGGCCGTCGATCCGACGATCACGACCATCGCCATCACGAAGATGACGACAGACGCACCGCGCGTGCTGCGCAGCGTGTCGCCGACGAGGGCTCGTGTGTTGCCGGCCAGGGTCTTCAGGGACCCGATCACAGTGCTGAAACGTCGCATCATTCAACCCGCTCCGTCGTTTGCGAGGACAATGTGCAACCCGGCGCGGCGTTGAAGCCGAGAATGGTCAGGTCGCAGGAATATGTCGCCAGCAGCGTCGCGGGCTGGCCGGTGGTCGCGGCAGTAAGCAGCGTCTTGCAACTGCCGTCGCTGTTGCAACTGGTGCCGTTGACCGAAAAGGTGAGCACCGGCGTCGATTGGTTAAGGCCCGGTGTCGAGGTGTTGAAGCGCGCAACCGCGTCCGAATAGGGCGTGGCGCTCGACCGGCCGATGGCGAACTGGCGGATGCTGGCGCGAACGCCATCGGTGAGGGCGACGTTGTTGTTGAGGGCAACGCCGAACTTGACGATGGCGAACAACACCGTTGCCATCACCGGTACGATGAGCGCGAATTCTGCGGCGGCGGCGCCGCGACGGTTGCGCATGGCTGCACCGACCGACCACGTCGATACCGCCCGACCTGCGGAAAACCAGCGATTCATCAATCGACCCCCGAAATAGGCGGCACACCGAGCGAATATGCGAATCGGAAAGCCACCTGAACGTTACGACACAGTTAGCATTTATTATTGCTTTGTCAATTTGTCGGCCATGCCATCAGCGCGTCACGTCCGTGGAAACATTCATTACTTTCCGGTAGCATAGCGGTTAGAATTGCCAGCGACCGGGGTAGAAACCATGGCTTTGATCCTGAACAGGATGTCCCGGAATCGGCGGAGCGCGGCGAAATAACTCTGGGCATGACCACGCGAAATCCGACCTCGCAATTTTCATACGGCGCAAGCGTCGCAAGCGCGCATCTGCGGCGGGCCACCGCAATTGTCCCTTAGAACGGCCCGAAAATATTTTGCTTCAGTTGCCGAATCGGCAGGCCCCGCCCCCGGCAGCCCCTCCAGATGTAGCCGTCCGGTCGCCAACCGGAGTCAGAACACCGGCTTGCCTTCTGCATCGGGCAAGCTGACCCCGAGAAGCCTGGCCACCGAAGGTGCAATGTCGCGCATGTCGATCTCGCCGATCGAGCCCCTGGCGCGCACATCGGGACCCGCGGCGATCAGCGTCGATCGCATCGCCGGCAGCGCCGGGAAATAGCCATGCATGCCCCGGCCGGCGCTCGGCGATACCAACGGCGCCGCCGGGTTCTTGCCGGTTTGATAGCCCGGCTTGAGGTTGATCCAGTATTGCCCGCCGCTGCCACCCCTTCCGGCAATCTCGGCGCTGCCGATCCAGCGATCGATTCCGGCGTCTGGGTTCCGGGCCAGCGCCGCCAGCAGCGTTTCGACGCGACCCCGCAGCGCGCTGTCGTCGGGCCGCGCCAGCACCACCGAGGCACTGCCGCCCGCCAGCCAGGGTTCCGCCTCCCACGACGTCACCTTGCCCGTGGCATCCGTCTTGATCAGCCCGGCTTCGATGAAGGCCCCGTACAGATTGACGTCCGTCGTCACCGCGGCAAAACCATGGTCGGAGACGACAACGATATCGATCCCGGGTTGCGCGGCGCGGGCGGCGGCGACAAGCCGGCCGATGGCGGCGTCGATGCGTTCGAGGGCGGCATGGGCCTGCGGCGTGTCGGGGCCGCTTTCGTGCTGCACATGGTCGAGGCCGGTCAGATAAACGGTGGCGAAGCCGGGCTTTTGGGTCGTCATCAGTTCGGCGGCGAACCGCGCCCGCGTTTCATCGGCTTCGACGCTTTCATCGATGCCGTCGGCATAGGCGCCAAGCTTGCGTTCCAGCGCTTCGGAAAGCCCTGGTGTTGCAAGGGCGCGGTTGAGCTTGCGGTCATCGGCGGTGCCGGTCCGCCACAGTTGCGGCAGGTTGCTGTCGATACCGCGCGCTGCGACGCTGACCGGCCAATGCACGTTGACGGTGTGCAGCCCGGCCTGGTGCGCCGCGTCCCACAAGGTCGGCACCTTGATGTCTTCGGCATACCAATACCAGCCGGTCTGGTTTTTCTGGAACGGGTCGAAGGTCAGGTTGTTGGCGATGCCGTGGCGGGCCGGGGAAACACCGGTCAGGATGGTGGTGTGGCTGGGGTAGGTCAATGTCGGCAGCACGCCGCGCACGCCCGCGGCGTGGACGCCGGCTTGTGCGAGCCCGCGCAGGGTCGGCAGCCTGAGGCCGCGTGCATCGGCGTCGGACACGTCTCCCGGGCGCAGGCCGTCGATCGAAATGAGCAGGACGGGCGCGGCGGTGGCGGGGACGGCGGCGGTGGCAAGCGCGACAAGCACGCCGGCGAGTGTGAAGCGTGGCAAGGGCGTGTCCTTCGCGGCCGGTGATACGGCATGGTTAGGCGCTGGCAGCTACGGATGCCATGTTACAGATTGACGATAGCCCTGCCTTCCCCGGATCAGGGAAGGCAGGGTGCCGTCACTTCACGTCGATGAACGGCATCGGCCCCGAGCCGCCATTGTAGGTCGGCAGCTTGCCGTCCCATTTCTCCACCGCGCGCATCTTGACGATTTCGGGGTTGGTGCGGATCGCCTCGGCTTCGACCTGGATGGCCTTGGCGTCACCTTCGGCACGCGCGATGCGGGCATCGGCATTGGCCTTGGCGGTGGCGACATTGGCCTGTGCCGCCAGCGCCGCCTGTTCATTGGCGATCTTGGCGTTGATCTGCGTCAGCACGGCATCGGGCACGATGATGTTGCCGGCCCAGTAAAGCTGTTCGACCTGCAGCCCCACCGGGGTGAAATAGCGCTGCACGTCCTTCAGCGCATCGTTGACCAGCGCCGCCTTTTGCGGGCCATAGATCTGCTCCACTCCCAGCCCGGAGGCGCGCTCGACAATGGCGTTGCGGATGGCATTGCGCAGCGGCCCGGCGATGATGGCGTCCATGTCGGCGCGATAGCGCTGGAACAGGATCGGCGCGCGGGTCGGATCGACGTGATAGGCGACGGCGATATCGGCACGCAGGGCAAGGCCGTTCTTGTCCTGGAAGTTGAAGCCTTCGTCGATGCCGTTCTGTTCATCACGCGATGACGTCCAGGTATAGGTTCGGGTGAACACCGGATATTCGTACAGGTTCACCCCCGGTGGCGCGAAATACCAGCCCACCGGCAGCGCCGCGGAAACGACGCCGGCGCTCGAACCGATATTGTTGACGCGGATGCCGACATAGCCCGGCAACACCCGGAAAAACGCATTCTGGAGGAAGGCTGCTCCCAGCGCCACCATCAGCACGGTGCCGGCCAGCCAGCCGACGCGCCGCAACCCCGATCGGCGCGGCGCCAGATAACCCGGAGCAGGATCCGAGATATCAACTTTCATTGTCATGGTCCTTCGGGGCGAGGACGTGCCACAACCGCGTGCCGCCCCAGGCAGCGCCGGCTGGAACGCCCAGGTAAAGGCACAGCGCCAGCAGCGCCGCGCCATCCTGGTGCGCATTGAGCAACCATGGCCCGGCGAACAGCAGCAACCACAGCGCCGCACCCGACGCCGTGATGGCGACGATGATGGCAGCGATGCGGTGGTGGCCCCGGATCATGTTGCAGGCATAACGATACAGCCCCGGCACGGAATGAGCAGTGTCATTCGTTGGTGGGGAGTCATGCGAATTCCGGATGGCGATTTAACTTGCGATGAAGCGCAACGCCTTGACGCCCGGCAGCAGGAAATACGCCCCGCCCTTCACCGTCACGAACCTTGGCACGCCATCGTGGCGCAGGCGCCGCCCGGCGGGACAGCCGCGGGTGAAACCGTCGGTGGCCTGTTCGTCCGGAAACGGCGCGCGGCTGCCGAGCAGCGGATCGCTTTCGCCGCTACCGCCGCCGAACTTGGCGCTTTCGCACCAGGCGCCCTGCACGAATTCGAACTGGCGGCCGATGCTGGCGCCAAGGCACAGGAAATTGATGCCGGACTGCGGATCGGGCGCATCCTGGTCGAGCGCCGCCTCCCGATCGAGCCACTGGCCATATTCACGACCGCGCCGCAGCAGGCGGTGGAAGCGCGCCGAAGCGATGGCGTCCGCCTCGGGCTTGCCGCGCAGGCCGAGTATGTCGGCAGCGCGTTCGAAGATGTTGCGCGGCGGGACGGGAAAATCGCCGTTGCGCGGGTTGGAGCGCCGGATATGGCCGCCATGCGGGCAGATCATGCCGTCGCGATCGGCATCATAGGTGAAGCCGTTGCTGTCGGGCCTGGGTTCGCCGGCAATGGCGTGGGTGGCGAGGCCTGCCAGCGGCTGGCCGTCGATGCGGCGGCCGACCATCGCCTCGGCGAGCGGCAGTGCCGCATCGGGGGCCTCGCGCCCCACCCAACGCCAGAAGCCACGGACATCCTGCGCCAGTTCGCGGTGGACGAGATAGCTGCCGTTGCGGCCGAGGTCGCCCCAGCCGGGGTCGTCGATCGCGGCGGGCAGGGTGTGTTCGCCGGGCAGCAGCGGCCGGTCGGCGATGCGGCCATATTCGTTGGGATAGCCGATCAGCACCTCGCCGGCCGCGATGGTGTTGGCATAATGGTCGCTGCCGGGCTGGTGCCGGCCCTGCCAGTCGAGGCTGGGCTGCGAGATGCCGTCCATGAAGCCGAACGGCTCACGCCCGGCAAAATTGGCGGTGTGGAGGCGGGTGACGATGCTGAAGCCGCCGCCCAGCCCCGCCTCCGTCGCCGCCTCCAGTGCCGTCAACGCGCCGGCATCGCTGGCATAGAGCAAGACCGCGAGATGGGGCGTGCGGTCGCCGCTGCCCCAGTGCCAGTGCGCCGGCGCGCTGTCCCCGACGTCGCCCAGCCGCCGCGACCGCGACGCATCGCGCGCCAGCCCGCGGACGAACTCCGGCGCGAATTGTGCGATGATCGCCGGGTCGAGGCCCAAGGCGGCAAGGCCGTCGCTGGTCAGCGCCACCTGCACCACCTGCGTCAACGGCGGTTTGTCCTTGCCCAGGTCGGCGACCGTGGCGACTTGCACGCCTGCCAGCCAGGCCTTTGCCGCTGTCGCCTCGGCCACCCGCAGCATCAGGAAGCACGCCGCCGTCAGGCTGCCGAAACCGGCCGTGACCAGCGCCTGGATGTCCCCGGTATCGGACACGGCGATCGGCGCGATCAGATCGCCGCGAGCCATGTGCGTGCCTCCACTTCGGTCATCGACCTGGCCTGGTAACCCTGCCGCAGCCGGGCATTGCGCGCCAGGTCATAGGTCGTCAGCCCCGGATAGGCCTTGTAGTGCACCTGGGTGATGCACTGGTGATAGCGCAGGAACCGCTTGAACACCTGCTCGTCGCGGGCGCCGCCCAGCACCAGCCAATCGGTGCGGGGCCAGCCGATGCCGTTGGAAAACACCGCGTTGAGCCCGAACGACACCTTGTTGATGAAATCGTCCATATAGGTTTCGAGCGGACCGTCGTAATCGCTGGCAAAGAACAGCCGGCGGTTGTCGTCGATCAGCACCCAGCGGGCGAAATGGATGGTGCCGACCCGCGCCAGTCGCCCCTTGGTGAAGATGTGCCGCGTCGTCCAGTTGACGCCCCACAGCACGGCGATGGTCAGCCACAGCCGGAACCGCCCTGGCTTTAACGAGCCGATCGCTGAAAAGGCGTTGGTGACGTCATGGTCCTCATAGGCGCTGCGGCGAGCAATTTCGGCGGCGGATGTCTGCGGCGCGATGACCGGGTCGGCACGTTCCCGCCGCCGCAGCACATAGGCAAACAGCGCCAGTCCGATCAGCAGCGGCAACCACAGGCGCGGCACGACGAGCACCAGCGCGACGATGAAGGCGAGCAACGGCAGCCAGAAGCTTTCGCGGTTCTTGTGCAGCCAGCCCATCGGCGTCGGCGCTTCGGGTGTCAGCGTCGGTGCGTGCACCTTGACCGCGGCGATGATGGCGGCGCGGGCGGCAACGCAGTCCGCCTTGCCGGATGCGGCCGGAACCGCCGCCACGAGCAGGCGGTGGAGCAACGCCTCCTCCCTGACCTGCGCCACCGTGCGACCCACCCAGTTGACATAGCCGGTGGCCGGGCGGACGGCATGGGCACGCAGCCAGGTGAACACATCGGCATCGGGTGCCAGGCCGCATTGCCGGAACAGCGCCCGCAACCCCGGCGCCGCGCCCTCTGCAAGCGCCGCCAGCATCGCATCGGCGGTGCCATCGCAACTGCCCAGCAGGGCAAGATACGCCGGCTCGGCCGTGGGCAGGCCGGTGCCGGCGCGGTCGGCCAGCGTCGGGTCGTCGATCACCAGCAGCCGCGCGAAATGCAGGTTGGGGAAATCGCCAAAGGGGATCAGCGGATTGGCGGGGTGGGCGCGCCCCGGCTGCCCCGGCCAGCACATCTCCGCCAGCAGGGCATCGATCCCGGCATGGCCCCCCGGCGGCAGCGGTGCCATGACCTGGAAAAAATCCTGCGGGGTCATCGGCGGGGCACGAACACCCGGGACGCGGGCCCGGACACCGTCAAAACTCGAGCGCGAAGTCGATCAGCCGGGTCTTGTTCCAGTAAACCTTGCCCAGATACAGATGCGGCGCCACCAGCCGGATCTCGTCGTGGATCCATTGCGCGATGATCGAGGTTTCCGAATAATCGATGGTTATGCACTCCTTGCCGTCGAGCCAGCTCGGCGCCTTGTAGACCTTGGCGACAATCGCCTTCAGCCCGAACGGCAGGATGTGGTTGCGCAGGAAACCATGTTCGGCATCGAAAATCTTGCCCTGCCACGCGAACAGGTTGACCGCCTGCGCCAGATCGTCGTTGAAGGTCGTGCCGGGGGCAAAGATCGCCGTGCCCTTGCCCTCGCCATCCGGGATCGGCCCGGCTTCGGCGCCGGTGTACAGCGCATCGAGTTTAGCCCGGGTCATCATGAGCAGATCGGCGACGGTGGTCGACATCGGCATTTTCCCTGGAGGCGGCGGTGGCGCACGATAGCTGGCGGGGCGGAGTGCCGCAACCTTGCCCTTCGCGGTGTCCCGCGCCATCAACGGCGCGTGCACGATCGCTTTCCCCCGCTGCCGCCGCCATCGCGGGACCCGCGCCTGCTTCGTGCCGGCGAGGCGCTGGCGGAAAACCGCCTCGATGCCGCGGAGCCGGCGTTGCAGGCATGGCTCAAGCTGCATCCCCAGGACCCCTATGCACTGCGGATGCTGGCCGAGGTCAACGGCCGCCTGCTGCGGTATCGCGAGGCAGAGGCGCTGCTCGAAAAGGCGCTGGCGATCGCGCCGGGTTTCGATGCGGCGCGCTTCAACCATGCCCTCATGCTGCACCGGCTGGGGCGGGGAGAGGCCGCGCTCGACGAAGTCGCGGTGTTGCTGGAGCGCGCGCCGGGCAATCCGTCGTTCCTCAACCTGAAGGCGGCGGTGCTGGCGCGGCTGGGCGATTATGACGCCGCCATCGCCATCTATGCCGGCCTGCTGGCGCGACTGCCGGAAAACCCCCGTGCCTGGATGAGCTATGGCCATGCGCTGAAGACGGTCGGTCGCACCGCCGATTGCATCGCCGCCTACACCCGCGCCGTTGCCCAGGCCCCGAGGCTGGGCGAGGCATGGTGGAGCCTCGCCAACCTGAAGACCCATCGCTTCAGCGACGCCGATATCGCCGCGATGACGGCGACGCTGGCCGCCCCGGGCCTTGCCGACGACGACCGGCTGCATCTCGATTTCGCGCTCGGCAAGGCGTGCGAGGATTCCGGCGACCATGCCGCGTCGTTCCGCCACTACAGCGCCGCCAACGCGTTGCGCCGCACGCAACTGCGCTGGGATGCCGATGCCAACCACGCCCATGTCGAGGCCAGCGAGGTGCTGTTCACGCCGGCATTTTTTGCCGCGCACGCCGGGCAGGGCTGTGCTGCGCCCGATCCGATCTTCATCGTCGGGCTGCCGCGATCGGGTTCCACCTTGATCGAGCAGATTCTCAGCAGCCACAGTGCGATCGAAGGCACCATGGAACTGCCCGATCTGGGGGGCATTGCGCGGCGCCTTGGCGAAGCGATGCCGGGGGCCGGACCGTCGCGCTATCTCGCGGCGCTCGCCGCCATCGCGCCCGAACGGCTGGCGGAAATGGGGGCGGAATATCTCTCGCTGACCCGGATCCAGCGCAAGACCGACCGGCCGCTGTTCATCGACAAGATGCCCAACAATTTCGCCTTTGTCGGTCTCATCCACCTCATCCTGCCCAACGCGACGATCATCGATGCCCGCCGCCACCCGGTCGCCACCTGCTTTTCGGCATGGAAGCAGCATTTCGCCCGCGGCCAGGCCTTCACCTACGATCTGGGGGAACTCGCACGCTATTACCGCGACTATGTCCGGCTGATGGCGCATTACGACGCCGTGTTGCCGGGACGCGTGCTGCGCGTCGACCATGAACGCCTGGTCGCCGATACCGAGGGTGAAGTGCGGCGGATGCTGGCGCACATCGGTGTCGATTTCGAGCCGGGCTGCCTCGCCTTCCACCAGAACCGCCGCGCCGTGCGCACCGCCAGCTCGGAACAGGTGCGCCAGCCGATCACCAGCGACGGTCTCGAGCAGTGGCGCAATTTCGAACCCTTTCTCGCCGGGTTGATAGGTGACCTGAAAGACACACTCCAGAACCCGTCGTCCACTACGGCTGCGGCGCAACAAAAGTTCGCTTGACGCCCCCTTGCGCGCATGAAACCCTGTGTCGGATATATCTAACAGGGGGACGGTTAGTGCTAGTTCAATCACATCGCGGCGGCGTATCGGCCAAGATGGCGTTGCTGCTCGGCGCCGCGCTCGCCGGCACCCCGGCACTGGCACAGGCCCCCGCTGCCACCACCACCGCTGCTGCTGTCGACAACGGCCTAGCCGAAATCATCGTGACAGCGGAAAAGCGCTCCGAAAACCTGCAAAAGGTGCCGGTGGCGATCACCGCGCTCAGCACCGAAAAGCTGGGGCAGCTCCAGGTCAGCAGTTTCAATGATTATG
This sequence comes from Sphingomonadales bacterium, assembly GCA_025351405.1. Taxonomy (GTDB): domain Bacteria; phylum Pseudomonadota; class Alphaproteobacteria; order Sphingomonadales; family Sphingomonadaceae; genus Sandarakinorhabdus. The sequence goes on from JANXVZ010000013.1 coordinate 138,523, forward strand.
CCAAGTACCTGCCGTCGCTAAGCTTCGACACCACGGCCCCGGGCTTTTCGAACGTCTATTTCCGCGGTGTCGCGTCGGGCGGTGACGGCAATCATTCGGGGCCGCTGCCCTCCGTCGGCATCTATCTCGACGAACAGCCGATCACCACCATCGGCGGCGCGCTCGATATCCATGTCTATGATATCGCGCGGGTCGAGGCGCTCGCCGGGCCGCAGGGCACGCTGTATGGCGCGTCCAGCCAGGCCGGCACCATCCGCATCATCACCAACAAGCCCGAGCTCGGCAAGTTTTCGGCCGGCTATGACGTACAGGTCAACCAGGTCGAAAAGGGCGGCACCGGCGGCATCGGCGAGGCGTTCGTCAACGTTCCCGTCAGCGACAATGCCGCGCTGCGCCTCGTTGGCTGGTACGACCATGAAGCCGGCTACATCGACAATGTGCCGGGCACGCGCACCTATCCGATCAGCGGCTTCACCATCAACAACGCCGCCTTTGCCAAGAAGAATTACAACACCGTCGACACCGCCGGCGGCCGCGCCGCGTTGCGGGTCGAGGTGGGTGACAACTGGACGATCACGCCGACGATCATGGGCCAGTCGCAGATTTCGCATGGCCTGTTCGCGCAGGATCCCAACATCGGCGATCTGCAGGTGACGCACTATAATGCGGAACGTGCCAACGATCGCTGGCTGCAGGCCGCGCTGACCATCGAAGGCAAGATCAGCGATTTCGATATCGTCTACAGCGGCTCGTACCTGGAACGCAAAATCGATACCGCGTCGGATTACAGCGACTACACGCTCTATTACGACAATTATTCGCGCTACATCCTCGACAATGCCGGCAACCCGATCAACCCGACCCAGCGCGTCCTCGGCCATGACAAATTCTCGAAGCTGAGCCAGGAATTCCGCATCTCGTCCCCGGCGGACAAGCGCTTCCGCGTCATCGCCGGGGCCTTCTACCAGCGCCAGACCCATGACATCGAACAGATTTATGCCATCGACGGCCTCGCCACCCAGCAGATTTTCGATGGCGAAGGCACGCTGCTCAACGGCGTATCGGTGGGGGGGCGTCCCGGCACCTGGTGGCTGACCAAGCAGTATCGCATCGACCGCGATTATGCCGCCTTTGGCCAGGCTGCGTTCGATATCACCGATACGCTGACGCTGACGGCGGGTGGCCGCCTCTACAAGTTCGACAACAGCCTCAGCGGCTTCTTCGGCTTCGGCAAGGACAACCCCGCCGGCAGCTCGGGCGAAAACATCTGCTTTGGCCCGGCGGTCATCGCCAACACGCCATGCACCGATGTCGGCGTTATCGGCAGCGACGGCAAGATCCACCCCAAGCAGTCCAAGGGCAATGGCTTCATCCACAAGCTCAACCTGGCCTGGCAGGCCACGCCCGACATGCTGTTCTATGGTACCTGGTCGCGGGGGTTCCGTCCCGGCGGCATCAACCGCCGCGCAACGCTGCAGCCCTATACCGCCGATTTCCTGACCAACTATGAAATCGGCTTCAAGGGCAGTTTCCTCGATCGCCGGGTGCGCTTGAACGTCGCCGCCTTCCAGGAAGAATGGAAGAATGTGCAACTCGCGTTCCTGGGGGCCAACAGCCTGACCGAGATCCAGAACGCCGGCAACGCCCGTATCCGCGGGCTGGAAGGCGAACTGACCGTCGCGCCGGCACAAGGGCTGACGGTGACCGCCTCAGGCACCTATACCGATGCGCACCTGACGACGAACTATTGCCGCATCGCCAATTCGCCGGATTGTTCGTTGCCGGGCCCGGCGCCGGATTTCAAACCCAACTCGATCAAGGCACCATTGGGCCAGGCACTGCCGGTCACCCCCGACTTCAAGGGCAACCTGGTGGCACGCTATGAATTCCCCATCGGCGACCTCGAAGCGCATTTGCAGGGTGCGGTGGCCTATGTCGGCTCACGCTGGGCAGCGCTGGTGACGGACGACCGCGATACGCTCGGCAAGCTGCCGGCCTATACGACGGCGGATTTCGCCTTCGGCTTCGGCAAGGGCAACTGGAAGGCGGAACTGTTCCTCAACAACGCCTTCGACAGCCGCGGCAACATCACCCGCTATGCCGAATGCACGATCGGTTCATGCGGGCCGATCGCGACCTACCAGGTGGTGACCAAGCCGCGCCTGGTCGGGCTGAAATTCGGGCAGAAATTCTAGGCGCGGCGCCCCGGAGCGCAGCAAGGTTGCGCGCCGACAGGCACCAGCCCGGCCAGCGGGGCCGCCCCCGCCGAACCCGTCCGACGCCGGCATGGGCCTTGCCCATGCCCTCGCTTGTCCGTCTCCGCCGGCCGGAACCCGCTAGCCGCGGTACCACCCCCGCTTCGGCGCCCGCGGCAGCCGTGCTTCGGGGATCGCCGCGCGCAACTTGCCCGCAAACGACCGCAGGCACACTTCGCTCTCCCCCAATGGCCCTTGCGAGTACGACGCCGATGCCATGCCGGCCTGGACCCGCGCCACCAGTTCGGTATCCTCGGCATTGACCAGCCGGTTGATCCGCCAGTTGAGATAGCGCGCCGCCCGCATCTCTCGGCGGTCGTCGGGCAGGGCATAGCTGATCTCGCGGATCAGCGTCTCGGTCGCCGATACGGGGATGAACTGCATGAAATCGACCTGATCGGCGTAGATATCGAAGGCCACGTTGGGCCAGAGCTTGAAATACAGCCAGCGGCGTTGCGCCGTCCGATCGAGGTGGGGCACCGGCGGCAGCAGCTTGCGATAGGCGCGCTCGCTCCATGACCCGCCCCCTTCGCCGATATCGCCCCACATGCGGTCGGCATGCGGCCCGGCCTCGATGCCATAGCTGCGGCCGAACAGGCGCTTGAGCCCCGGATGCGCGACATTGATGTGGAGGCCGTCCGAATAATTGTCGGCGATGTTCTTCCAGTTGACGGCGCGCGGTCGCAGCGTCACCCGGCCGAGCGCACGCAAATCCTCGAAGCGATAGGGCAGGATTTCGGGCAGCCACGCCGCCATCATCGCCGCAACCGACGGCCCGCCGGAGGTGAGGCGGACGAAGACGAAGCCCTGCCAGGTTTCGAGATCGACCGGGGCGAGGCCATGCGTATCGGGGTTCAACCCCGGGTATTGCCGCCGCTCGGGCACCCCGGTGAGCGCACCATCAAGTCCATAGGTCCAGGCGTGATAGGGGCAGACGAGCTTTTTGGCGCAGCCGCGGCTGCCATCGACCAGCCGCGAGCCGCGATGCCGGCAGACATTAGTGAAGGCGCGCACGACGCCATCGTCGCCGCGCACGACGAGGGTGCTTTCGCCAAGGAAGTCGAGCGTGTGCCAGTCCCCCGGCGCGGCGATATCGCTGGTGTGGCAAACCACCTGCCACGATGGCCGCAGCACCGCATCGGCTTCGGCGGCCAAGAAATCGGGGTCATGATAGACCCAGCCGGGCAGGCTCAGCCCCGCATCCGGGTCGACGTCCGACACGGGGGCGAGCTGGAGGCTCATTTCGCCAGTTCGGTCAGCAGCACCTGCCAATGATCGACGGCGGGGGCGATCGCCGAGACGGGAATGCGCTCGTTGAGGCCGTGGATGAACACGTCCTGGTCGCGCATGAACAGCCCGGCGACGCCATAGCTGGGCATGCCGAGCGCACGATAAAACACGCTGTCGCTGGCACCGGCGTCCATGCCCGGCACGGGCTTGACGCCGCGCGGCGCGACCGCCTTCGTCACCGCCGCCATGATATCGGGGCGCAGCGGCGACGCCGGCGCCGGCGGCCATTCCGCCTCCAATGTCACCTTGATCGCCGGATCATTGGCCAGCACTTCCAGTTGCTTGCGGATGCTTTCGGGCGGCACGCCGGGGAAGATGCGGCAGTTGACCGTCAGCATGGCGCGCTGCGGCAGCGCGTTCGGCGCATGGCCGCCGGTGATCATGGTCGGCACGCAGGTGGTGCCGATCTGGCCGATGGTGCCGGGGTCGGTGCGCAGCACGGCGATGGCGGCGGCATCCTCCGGGTTGGCGGCAAAGGCGGTCATTGCCTTGCCCAATGCATCGCTGCGCTTGGCGCCCGCTGCCGCCATCGAGGCGCGGGTGATCTCGTTGGCCTGCGCCGGGAAGCGATAGTCGGTAATCGGCGCGATAGTTGCGGCCAGCTCGGCGATGGCGTTGGGATAGGTTGGCCGGCTGCTGTGGCCGCCGGGGTTGGTGACGACCAGGTGGAAGTCGCCATAGGCCTTTTCGGCGCCCGACAGCGAATAGCCGACGGGCCTGCCGGCGCCATCCAGTTCGCCGCCGCCGGCATCGCCGTTGAGGACGAATTCGACGCCGAGCGCCTTGGCTTCCTTCGCCTGAATGGCGGCGGTGGTGCCGTCGGTCTCCTCGTCGCCCGAGACAAAGACATGGATATCGCGCCCCGGCTTGAAGCCCTGTGCCTTCAGCCGCACCAGCGCCGTGACGATCATCGACAGGTCGAACTTGTTGTCGCCGACGCCGCGCCCGAACAGATAGTCGCCATCTTGGGTGGCGACGAACGGATCGCGGACCCAGTCCTTGGGGTCGGCCTCGACGACGTCCATATGGGCGATGACGGCAATCGGCTTTTTCTTGCCGCTGCCCTTCCAGGCGAGATGCAGTATGGCCGTTTCGCCGACCGGCGTGATGGTGATGTCACCGGGGGCGAAACCGCCCTCCACCAGCACCGACTTCAGATAGGCGGCATAGGCCGGGACATTGCCGCGGCCCTTGACGGTGGCAAAGCCGACCCCCTTCATCAGCACAGCCTTGGCCAGTGCGGCGTCACCGGGCGCGGCGTCACCGGGCGCGGCGGCAGCCGGCGATGCCAACAGCGCGAGGAGGGGAAGGGCGAAGCGCAGGGGGTGGGGCTTTTGCATGTCGCACATCCTAGACCGCGTGTGCCCCTTGGTGGAAGACCCTGGCGTCGCAAAACCGCTTGACCCGCGCGCCGCGCCACCGGAAGCCTGTCGCACATGAAGACCAACCGGCTGACGCGCTACATCCTCATCGCCCTCATCCTCGGGCTTGCTGCCGGCTATGCCATCAACCGGCTGGTCGCGTCGCCCGATCAGGCCAAGGCCGTGGCGGGTTATCTCGGCATCGTCACCGAAGTTTTCCTGCGGCTGATCAAGATGATCATCGCACCGCTGGTGCTGTCCACCCTCACCGTCGGCATCGCGCACATGGGGGCCGGCGGCGCGGTGGGGCGGACATTCGTGCGGACGCTGGCGTGGTTCATCGCGGCGTCGCTGGTGTCATTGGGGCTGGGGCTGATCATGGTCAACCTGCTGGCGCCGGGTGTCGGGGTCGGGCTGGCAATTCCGGCCGCGGACGCTACGGCCGGCATCGCCAACCCCGGCTTTGTCCTCAAGGATTTCATCGGGCACATTTTCCCCAAATCGATCTTCGAGGCGATGGCCGGCAACGAGGTCCTGCAGATCGTGGTGTTTTCCCTGTTCGCCGGCGTCGCGCTGATCGAGATTGGCGAAGCGGGAAAGCCCGTCATCCGCGCCCTCGATGCCGTCATGCACCTGATGCTCAAGATCACCGGCTATGTGATGAATGTCGCGCCGTTCGCGGTGTTTGCCGCCGTCGCGGCTGCCATCGCGGTGCAGGGGCTGGGCATCATCGTCACCTTCGGCAAGTTCGTCGGCGGCTTCTACCTGGCGCTGGCGCTGCTGTGGGCGATATTGCTGGGGGCGGGGTCGGCGGTCATCGGCGTTCCCGCCGTCCGCCGGCTGGTCGGTGAAATCCGCGAACCCTTCCTCATCACCTTCGGCACCGCATCGTCGGAGGCGGCGTTCCCCAAGCTGCTGGAGGCACTCGAACGCTTCGGGGTGCCCAATCGCATCGCCTCGTTCGTGCTGCCGCTGGGCTATTCGTTCAACCTCGACGGGTCGATGATGTACTGTGCCTTTGCCAGCGTGTTCATCGCCCAGGCCTATGGCATCCACCTCGCCTTTGGCCAGCAGGTGGCGATGATGCTGGTGCTGATGGTGACGTCGAAGGGCATTGCCGCGGTACCGCGCGCCTCGCTGGTGGTCATCCTCGCGGTGCTGCCGATGTTCGGCATCCCGGCCGCCGGCGTCGCCCTGATCCTCGCCGTCGATCACTTCCTCGACATGGGCCGCAGCGCGACCAACGTCGTCGGCAATGCGGTGGCGGCGGCGGTGATCGCCAAATGGGATAGCGGCGGCGAGGATGTGGTGCCGGTCACGGTCCACTAATTGACCGGCGCCTTGCGTCGATAGCTCAGCGCCTCGGCGATGTGGATGCGGCCGACGGTTTCGACGCCGGCAAGATCGGCCAGCGTGCGGGCGACGCGCAGCACGCGGTGGTAGCCGCGTGCCGACAGCCGCAGCGAATCCGCCGCCTGGGCCAGCAGCTTGCGGCCGGCTTCATCCGGGGTGGCAGCGGCCTCCAGCTCCTTGCCATCGGCTTCGGCGTTGGTGCGCGCCCCGGTTCCGGCATAGCGCGCCGTCTGGATGGCACGGGCGGCGGCGACGCGCGCGCCAACCTGTGCCGAACTTTCGGACGGCGGCGGCAACGTCAGGTCGGCGGCGCTGACGGCGGGGACATCGACGTGCAGGTCGATGCGGTCGAGCAGCGGCCCCGACAGGCGAGCCTGGTAGTCGACGGCGCATTTGGGCGCGCGCGAACAGGCCTGCGATGCGTCGGCGAGATAGCCGCAGCGGCACGGGTTCATCGCGGCGATCAGCTGGACGCGTGCCGGGTAGCTGACATGGGCGGCGGCGCGCGCCACCATCACCGTGCCGGTCTCCAGCGGCTGGCGCAGCGAATCGAGCACGCCGCGCTGGAATTCCGGCAGTTCGTCGAGGAACAGCACGCCGAGGTGGGCAAGGCTGACTTCGCCGGGCCGCGCCTTGGCGCCGCCGCCGACCAGCGCCGGCATCGAGGCGCTGTGATGGGGCGCGCGAAACGGCCGGGTGCGCACCAGCCGCCCGCCTTCGAGTTCCCCCGCCATCGATGCGACCATCGACACTTCCAGCGCTTCGGAGGGTGTCAGTTCGGGCAGGATGCCGGGCAATGCCGCGGCGAGCAGCGACTTGCCCGATCCCGGCGGTCCGCTCATCAACAGGTTATGGCCACCGGCGGCGGCGATCTCGATGGCGCGCTTGGCGGTTTCCTGGCCCTTGATCTCCGCCATGTCGGGGCCCGATCGGACGATTTCGGCAAGGCTGCGTACCGGCGGCGACAGCAGTTGCGTGCCCTTCAAATGGTTGATCAGCGACAGCAGGTCGGGCGCCGCGACGACATCGACCTCGCCGGCCCATGCCGCCTCGCCGCCCTGCGCCGCCGGGCAGATCAGCCCCATTTCGTTCTCGGCGGCATGGAGCGCCGCCAGCAGCACGCCCGGCACCGGGGCGATGCGGCCATCGAGGCCAAGCTCGCCGACAACGAAAAAGCCTTCGAGCGCGTCGCTGGCGATGACCCCCATCGCGGCGAGCAGCCCCAGCGCGATCGGCAGGTCGTAGTGCGAGCCCTCCTTGGGCAGGTCGGCCGGCGACAGGTTGACGATGATGCGCCGCGGCGGCAACGCCAGCCCGATGGCATCGAGGGTGGCCTGCACCCGCTCGCGGCTTTCCTTGACCGCCTTGTCGGGCAGCCCGACGGTGATGAACGCCGCCGCGCCGCTGGAAAGCTGCACCTGCACGTCGACCGCGCGCGCCTCCAGCCCGAGGAACGCGACCGTCCCGACATGCGCAACCATGATTGTCCTTTGAAACTATTGCCCCGAGCGCCCGAAATCGACCCTAGATGCAGCGTCGCCGGGGCTCAAGTCTTGCCCGCAAATGCGTGCGTATTGCAGGGCATGTTACAGGCCGCCTGCCTTGCCGCTGACACAAGTGCGACCTAGAGCAACATTGTGCGACGCCCGGCCTTTCTCCAAGTCCTGATCAGGAGCGAACCCTTCCGGGTTTTCCAGTTGATGCTGGGCGTCCTGCTGATGCTGGTGGCGCCGATCATCGGTATTCCCACCCCCGGTCCGCTCGGCATCTTCATCTTTGCCTTCGGGCTGGCGCTGGTGCTGCGCAATTCGGCCTGGGCGCGTCGACGCTATGTCCGCTACACCCGGCGCTACCCGCGTGTGCAGAAGGCAGTCAATTTCGGCCTGCGCCGCAAGTCGAAACGCAAGCCGCCAACGCCGCCAGCGTCAAAGACTTCGCCGCCAGCGTCAAAGACTTCGCCTCCAGCGCTTTAGGCTTTGCTTCCAGTGGCCGCTTCAGTCGAAGCGCGCCGCCCACCGGCGCACATCGCCAACCCAGGCTGCCGGGTTGTCGAGGCAGGCGCGGTGGCCGGCCCCCGGCACGATGCGCGTTTCCGCCCCCGGCACCAGTGCCGCCAGCCGGGCGACCTCCGCCGGCACCATCTCGTCATATTCGCCGGTGAGGAACAGCGTCGGCGCCTTGATGCGCGGCAGCAAGGGTTCGGCATCATAATGCCTCAGGGTGCCGCTCGAAGCGGTCTCGCCGGCGCCCCACATGGTTGTGTACAGCCGCGCATTGAAGGCCAGGGGCAGGGCGTCGCGATAGGCGGCAATGGCAGGATCGATGGGGTTGCGGCTGAGGAAATGCGCATAATAGACGTCGATCGCGGCGGTGTACTCGGCGCTGGTCGTGCTGCCATCGCGTTCGTGGCGGCGGATGGTTTCGGCCATGGCGGCGGGCAACTGCGACAGGCGGATGCGGGCGCTCGCTTCCCAGCTTCGGGTCGAGATCAGCGCCCCGCCAAGGACGACGCTGAGCAGGCCCGATGGCTGGCGCGCCGCATATTCGGCGGCCACCGCCGCGCCCCAACTGACACCGCAGATGTGCAGCCGGTCAAGATCGAGCCCGGCGCGGATGGCGTCGATTTCCGAGACAAAGCGATCGACAGTCCAGTTTGCCGGGTTGTCGACGACCTGCGAACGTCCCGAATCGAGCTGGTCGTAAAGCAGCACCTCGCGCGCATCGGCGAGCGCCAGCGCCGGCAGGAAGGACCAGTGCGAGCCGCCAGGCCCGCCGTGGATGAACAATATCGGCGCCGGCGATCCAGCGACGTTGCCGCCACCGCTGCCGCCACCGCTGCCGCCACCGTTGCCGCGCACATAGATGCTGCCGCCGCGCACCGGCACCCGCCATTCACGATCGGGGCGGAACGGCGCGGCCTGCGCCACCACAGGGGTCGTTACCCCGGCGGCGAGCGTGGTGGCGCCGAGAATGCGCAGGGCGGTGCGGCGATCGAGCGGGGTGGTGCCGGTCGGAGTGGTGGTCGTTTTGGTGTCGAGCGGGGTGGTGCTGGCGTCTGACATGCAGCAAGGTCTGGGCTGTGGCGGCAGCGTTGTCCATAACCGTTGACGTTGACTTCGCCGACCCCCTTCGCTATGCGCCCGCCTTCATGAATTATGCCTGCGTGTCGCGTGGGCTGCCAAGGGTTTGAACAATGAAGCGCACCTATCAACCGAGCAAGCTGGTTCGCGCTCGCCGTCACGGGTTCCGCGCGCGCATGGCGACTGTCGGCGGCCGCAAGGTTATCGCCAACCGCCGCGCCATGGGCCGCAAGAAGCTGTCCGCCTGACCGGCGCCATGGTGGCGGCGTTGCTGTCCACCATTCGCCTGCGGCGGGATTTTCTTGCCGCCAATGCCGCCGGGCGCACCGGTGGCCGCTATTCGACCCCGGGTTTCGTGTTGCTTGTCCGCCCGCGCGGTGATGGCGATGCAGCGATTCGCGCCGGCTTTACCGTCACCAAAAAGGTCGGCAACGCCGTGGTTCGCAACCGGCTGAAGCGCCGTCTGCGGGCGCTGGCGCGGGCCTTGCTGCCGGCGCAGGGCCTTGCCGGCGCCGACCATGTGCTGATCGGGCGCGATGATGGCGTCACCCGCGATTTTGCAGCGATGCAGGCGGATCTCGAACGCGCCCTCGCCAGGATCAAGTCCGGGGTGAAGCCCGGGGCCGACCCCCGGGTGGGCGCGTGAACATCGTTTCGCGACTGCTGATCGTGCCGATCCAGGTGTACCGCGTCAGCCTGTCGCGCCTCCTGCCTTCGACCTGCCGCTTCGCGCCGTCGTGTTCGGCCTATGCGATCGAGGCGCTGGAACGGCACGGGCCAATCAGGGGCCTGTGGCTGGCGGCGCGGCGGATCGGCCGTTGCCATCCCTGGGGACCATCGGGCTATGACCCGGTGCCATGAGCGGCTATAGGCCCGGTCAAATCCTGAAATTCCGCGAATTCGAAAAGAGCGATTTGTGACCCAAGATAATCGCAACATGATCGTTGCCATCCTGTTGTCGGCCCTGGTGCTGATCGGCTGGACGGTCGTCAGCGACAAATATTTCCCGGCGCCCAAGCCGAAAGCGCCCGTCGCCGGGTCGGCAGTGGCTGGCACCAATGGCAGCGCTGCGGTGTCGGACGCTGCGGTGCCTGGGGCCGCGGTGCCCGTCTCGGGCGTTGCCACGCCCATCGCCGATATCGGCAAGGCCATCGCCGCCACCCAGCGTGTCGCCATCGTCACGCCGCGCCTGCAGGGTTCGATCAATCTGAAGGGGGCGCGCTTCGACGATCTGGTGCTGCCGACCTATCGCACCACGCTCGACAAGGGGTCGCCGCCGGTCCGGCTGCTCAGCCCCAGCGGCACTGCCGCGGCCTATTTCGGCCAGTTCGGCTGGACGGGGCCGGGCGCCCCGCCAACCGATGCCATCTGGACCGCCAGCGCGCCCACGCTGACGCCGTCGTCGCCGGTAACCTTGAGCTGGACCGCGCCATCGGGGGCGGTGTTCGAACAGGTCGTCGCGGTCGACAAGGACTTCATGTTCACCGTCCGCCAGCGCATCCGCAACCTCGGGCCGACGCCGGTGACGGTGCAGCCCTGGGGGCTGGTGTCGCGGCTTGGCGAAGGCCAGGAAAAGGATGCCTATAACCTCCATGTCGGCCCGGTCGGTGTCCTCGACGGCACGTTGAAGGACAGCGAAGTCGGCTATAAAAAGCTGATCGAGAACGGCCCGCAGCGCTTCACCAGCACCGGTGGCTGGCTCGGCATCACCGAAAAATACTGGCTGGCGGCGATGATCCCGGCCCAGCAGTTGAAGGTCGCGGCACGCTTCGCCGCCGCGCCCGGTGATCAGTTCCAGGCCGATTACCTTGCCCCCGCCGTCGCCACCGCCCCCGGCCAGGCGACCGAAACCACGTCGCATTTCTTTGCCGGCGCCAAGGAGGTCAACCTCCTCGACGGCTACAAGGCCAGTCTCGGCATCCCGCACTTCGATCTTGCTGTCAGCTGGGGCTGGTTCATCATCATCGCCCAGCCGATTTTCCACCTGCTCGACTGGCTGTTCAAACTGACCAACAACTTCGGTTTCGCCATTATCGGGTTGACGCTGATCGTGCGCGCCGCGCTGTTCCCCATTGCCAACAAGCAGTTTGAATCGATGGCGAAGATGCGCATCGTCGCGCCGAAGATGAAGCTCATCCAGGAGAAATACAAAGACGACAAGCTGAAGTCGCAGCAGGAAACGATGGCGCTCTACAAGGCGGAAAAGGTCAATCCGCTGGCAGGCTGCCTGCCGCTGGTGCTGCAGATTCCGATCTTCTATGCCCTGTACAAGACCCTGACCGTCTCGATCGAAATGCGCCACCAGCCGTTCGTGCTGTGGCTGCACGACCTGTCGGCGCCGGATCATTTGACCCCGCTCAACCTGTTCGGCGCGATCGCCTGGCAGCCGCCGGTGATGATCGCCATCGGCGTGCTGCCGATCATCCTCGGCATCACCATGTGGCTGCAGCAGCGGCTCAACCCGACGCCGCTCGACCCTGTGCAAAAACAGGTGTTCGCCATCATGCCGTGGATGTTCATGTTCATCATGGCGCAGTACGCCGCCGGGCTGCTGGTGTATTGGACGACCAACAACCTCGTCTCGATCCTGCAGCAATGGTATATGCTGAAAAAATTCCCCCTGCCTGCGACGCCGCCAGGCAACGCCACCGTGACCGTGAAAGCCAAATGACCGACGCTGTGGAACCGATGACGGCGGAGGACGCGGTGCATGCCGCTGCCGAGGCCAAGGCGTACAAATACCTTCTCGAGGACGCACGGCGGCTGTTTGCCGGCCCGGTGAATTTCCTGCTGTCGGCCCCGGAATTGCAGTTCCTGCCGCCGCCCGATGTGCCGGAAATCGCCCTTGCCGGGCGTTCCAACGTCGGCAAATCGACGCTGCTCAATGCCCTGACGGGCCGCCACGGCCTCGCCCGCGCCTCGACGACGCCGGGCCGGACGCAGGAGCTCAATTTCTTCGACGTCGGCGAGCCGCGCGCCTTCCGCCTCGTCGACATGCCCGGCTATGGCTATGCCGAGGCACCGCGCGACATGGTGGCGCGCTGGAAACGGCTGATCTACGATTATCTGCGCGGTCGTGCCGTCTTGAAGCGCGTGCTGGTGCTTATCGATGCGCGGCACGGCCTCAAGACCGTCGATCGCGAGATCATGACCATGCTCGACAAGGCAGCGATGAGCTACCAGATCGTGCTGACCAAGGGCGACAAGATCAAGCCGACGGCGCTGGCGGCAACACTGGCGACGGTCGGCGAGGTGGCAAAGACCCATGTCGCGGCCTATCCCGTCGTGCTGGCGACCTCGGCCGAAACCGGCGAAGGCATCGCCGAATTGCGTGCGGCGGTAATGGGCGCGGCGCGGTAGCGGGTTGCGGCGTCGCGCCGCGAACCACATCCCATGCCGGCGCGGAACCGGCCCAAAACCGGCCCGAAACCGGCGCGAAACCGGCGCGAAACCGGTGACGAGGCGGTGGTGCGTCATGGCACCCCGGCGCCAGCGCCTGTCCTACATGCGCCGAAACCGCTATCGCCACGGTCCAGATGCTCTTTCTCATCGCCGCTATCGAAACGCGCCGGCTGCAAGGGTCCGTGCGCGCAGGGCGAGCCAAATCGGAAAGTCATGAATACCCCTCCCGGGGCTGACCTTCCAAATGAATATCCAATAAAATCAATGGCCGCGAAACTTAACCGGTCGCTGCAAAGTCAGGCGATCCCGGCGCGCCGGTCAAGACCTTTCCCGGCCTCGCGCCCCACCTCGACAGGTCGCGGCGCTTGAAACCCGCCCCATTGCTGCTATCCCCGCCCCGGCATCAGGAGCACTTCCATGAAACTCATCATCGGCAATCGCGCCTATTCGAGCTGGTCGATGCGCGGCTGGCTGGCGGCCAAGCAGTCGGGGCTGGAATTCGACACCCAGATCATCCCGATGGACACGCCGGAATGGCTGAACGGCACTGCCAAGGGTGAAATGCCATCGGGCAAGGTCCCGGTGATCTGGGATGGCGACGTCGCGGTGTGGGACAGCCTCGCCATCATCCTGTGGCTGGCAGACCGCACGACGCGTGACCGTTACTGGCCCGAAACCCATGCAGCGCGGGCGCTGGCCTATGCGATGACCGCCGAAATGCATTCGGGTTTCGCGGCGCTGCGCGGTGCCTGCCCGATGAACCTGCAGCAGCGATTTCCCGGTTTTTCGCCATCCGATGCCGTGCGGGCCGACGTGGCGCGGATCGATGCCTTGTGGACCGAGGCGCGCAGCATCTTCGGCGCCACCGGGCCGTATCTGTTCGGCGATTTCGGTGCTGCCGACATCATGTTCGCCCCGGTTGTGACCCGCATCGACAGCTATGGCCTGAAGGTCGGCGACACGGCACAGGCCTATGTTGCCGCGATGCTGGCGCATCCCTGGATGGCCGAATGGACGGCAGCGGCGAGGGTCGAGGATTTTCCCTTCGATCGCTATCCGATTGCGGGCGGCGTGCCGGCGTCCGGCCCTGCTCCAGGCACCGCTTCCGGCCCGGCTTGACGCGGCCCGGCAGCGCACTAGCCTGTTGAAACACAACCCGTTCAAGGGAATTTGCGTGAAGTTTTCGTTTGTCGTCGTTGCCGCTGCGCTGTCCGTTGCCGCTACTGCCGCCCCGGCGCCCTCCGCCGACAGGATGTTCTCGGCTGACAGGGTGAGGGCGCACGTCACCTTCCTCGCCGATGACTTGCTCGAGGGCCGGGGGACAGGCAGCCGCGGCCACGAGATTGCCGCCCGATATGTGGCGGCGATGATGGCGTCCTATGGCCTCGTCCCCGGCGCCCGCGACGGCGGCTGGTTCCAGCGGGTCACCTTGCAGGAACAGGGCATCGCCGCGAGCGGTGCGAGGCTGACCGTCACCGGCCCGGCCGGCAGTGCCAGCTTCGTGCATGGTGTCGATATCGTCGCCAACCCCAGCGCCATCGATGCCGCCACCGATATCGCGGCGCCGCTGGTGTTTGCCGGCTATGGTATCGACGCGCCCGCCAAGGGTTTCGACGATTACGCCGGGCTCGATGTGCGCGGCAAGATCGTCGTGGTGCTGGCCAGCATCCCGCAAGGCCCGCCGGATGAAGTGATTGCGCACCTGCAGACGCAAAAGGCCCAGATGGCGGCAGCGCATGGTGCCATCGGCGTCATCATCGTGCCGACACCGCAATCGACCAAGCTGCGGCCTTGGTCGGTGCAGATCGGCTATGCCGCTACGCCGCGCATGACCTGGGTGGCGGCGAACGGCTCCGCCAACGTGCCGGCGCCGGCGATCAAGGCGACGATGACCCTCGACGACAAGGCGGCTGCAGCGCTGTTTGCCGGCGCGCCGCAGGATTTCGCCGCCGTCCAGGCCGCCGCTGCGGTGGCCGGCGCCCACCCCAAGGGCTTTGCACTGGTGACCGCGGCGCGCTTTACCGCCGCTGCAACCCGACGCACGCTGACCAGCCCCGAGGTCATCGGCATGATCCCCGGCAGCGACCCGGTGTTGCGCGGCGAATTCGTCGTGCTGATGGCGCATGTCGATCACCTTGGCATCCGTGCCGAAAATGCCGGCGACAAGATCTACAACGGCGCGCTCGACAACGCCGCCGGGGTGGCGGTCATGCTCGAGGTGGCGCGGGCCTTTGCCGGCGATGCCCGCAAGCCGAAGCGATCGCTGTTGTTCGTCGCCAACACCGCCGAGGAAAAGGGCCTGCTCGGCGCCGAAGCCTTTGCCAACGACCCGAGCGTGCCGATCGGCAGCATCGTCAGCGTCGTCGATCTCGACCAGCCCCTGCTGCTGTACAATTTCACCGATGTCATCGCCTTTGGCGCCGATCATTCGACGCTGGGCAACATGGTGGCAAGGGCCGTCGCCAAGGCCGGGGTCAAGCTTGCCCCCGACCCGATGCCGGAGGAAACCATCTTCGTGCGATCCGACCATTATACCTTCGTAAAGCGCGGGGTGCCGGCGCTGTTGCTCGCCACAGGCTATGCCAACGGCGGCGAGGCGGCGTGGAAGCATTATCTCGCCAATGACTATCACAAGCCGACGGATGACCTGTCGCTGCCGATCGATTGGCAGGCGGGGGCGAAATACGCCCGGGTCAACTATCTCATCACCCGCGAGATTGCCGACGCACCGCAGCGGCCGCGTTGGTTCACCGGCGATTATTTCGGCGCGACTTTTGCGCCCGATGCGCCGAAGGTGATGCGTCACTGAACCGGAGGGGGGCTTATGGCGCACGGGACATCAGGCGGCTGGCGCAACAACATTGCCCGCGCCACCATCGCCGCGGCGGTTCTGGTACTGCTCGCCGGGCCGCTGATCCGCTTTGAGATCCTGCCGTGGCAAGCTGGGCTGGCGATGTTCGCCATGGCGGCACTGCTGGCCGGCATCGGCGGCGCCATATCGCTGTGGCAACTGTTGTGCCGGCGCGGCGGCATCATCATGGCGGTGGCGGCCGCAGCCGGGTTGGCGGCGCTGCTCATCCCGGTGGCGATTGTCGTGGATGGTGCGTCCAACCCGCGAATCCATGACCTGACCACCGACACCATCGACCCGCCGCAGTTTGTCGCCATCACGCCGACGCTGCGCGGCCCGGGCGCGGCGCCGGTGACCTACGACAGCTTTGCCGCACCCTTGCAGAAAAAGGCATTCCCCAAGCTGGTGCCGCTCGACCTGCCGGACGCGCCGGCTGCCGCCTTCGACAAGGCGCTGGATGCTGCAAGGGCAATGGGCTGGCAGATCGTCGCCTCCGATGCCAAAGCCGGCCGTATCGAGGCGACCGATACCGTCGCCTGGTGGGGCTTCCACGACGATATCGTCGTTCGTGTCGCGCCGCATGGCACGGGCAGCCGTATCGATGTGCGGTCGAAATCGCGGTACGGCGAAGGTGATCTTGGTGTCAATGCCCGCCGCATCGGCAAGTATCTCGGCAAGCTCGGCAAGCCCTGACGCCGTGGTGAGTCTCGACGCACTGGCCTTGGCACGCGACCTCATCCGCTGTGCCAGCGTGACTCCTGCCGATGCCGGGGCGCAGGATGTGCTCGGCGGCGCGCTGGCGGAACTGGGCTTCAGCCTCCACCGCCTGCGCTTCGGGGAGGCACCCGATGGCCCCGTCGACAATCTGTTCGCCACCATCGGCGAGGGCGCACCGCATTTTGCCTTTGCCGGCCACACCGATGTCGTGCCGACCGGCGACACCGCCGCCTGGAGCGCCGATCCCTTTGCCGCCAGCGTCGCCGATGGCCGGCTGGTCGGGCGCGGTGCCGCCGACATGAAGGGCGCGATCGCCGCGTTCGTGGTGGCCGCGGCACGCCATATCGAACGCAAGGCTGCCGGCCGCCTGTCGCTGATCATCACCGGCGACGAGGAAGGCCCCGCCACCTTCGGCACCGCGCCGATGCTGGAGTGGCTGGAAGCAAAGGGCCTTGTTCCCGATCTTTGCCTTGTCGGCGAACCGACCTCGGCACAGCAGCTTGGCGACACCATCAAGGTCGGCCGTCGCGGCTCGCTGAATGCCTGGATCACCATCAACGGCGCACAGGGCCATGTCGCCTATCCCCACCGCGCCGACAATCCGGTCACACGGATGGTGGCACTGCTGGCGGCGTTGAAGGCGCGCGGGCTCGATCATGGCAGCGACTGGTTCGATGCATCGAACCTCGAAGTCACCGACATCGCAGTCGGCAACCCTGCCACCAATGTCATCCCGGCGCAGGCGAAGGCCCGGCTCAACATCCGCTTCAACGATCTCCATACGGGGGCCGAACTCGAACGCTGGCTGCGCGATACCGTGATCGCCCATGCGCCATCGGCAGAGGTCGTCGTCAGGATTTCGGGGGAGGCTTTCCTCACCGAACCCGGCACATTGTCGGATATTGTCGCAGCCGCGGTAGTGTCCGTCATCGGTGTCACGCCGGAACTTTCCACCAGCGGCGGCACGTCGGATGCGCGCTTCATCCGGCGGCTGTGCCCGGTGGTCGAATTCGGGCTGCCCGGCGCCTCGATGCACAAGGTCGATGAAAGCATTGCCGTCAGCGACCTTGCGGCGCTGGTCGAGATCTATGACGGCGTGCTGGCGCGGGTGTTCAGCCGCTAATCACTTGCTGGCGTCATGGATGGCGCTGACGTTGGCAAAGAACGCCGTCGCCAGATCATCGACACCGATACTGGTGACCGCATCGGCGCTGACATCGGCGCCGCACAATGCGTGCGCCGTGATCGATCCCTTGGCGGGCAGCGGCACGGTCTGCAGCCAATCGGGGTCGGCGACGGTGACGGTCATGGTGACGCTGGCGCTTTGGGCGTTGAGGGTCAGTCGCAGTGGCCGGCAAACGCTCGAAACAAATGCGCCATGGACTTCGCCGCGCTGCTCGCGGCGCAGGAAGCCGACGCGCGCCGGATCGTCGAGGAACTTTGCCGTATAGCGCCAGCCGGGGTTGCCGGGAAGCGCCGCGCCGGCGCCGGCAGTCTTGATGGCGGCAAGATCGAGCGTGATCGGCAGTTGCAGCGCGACCGGCTGTGGCGCTGCTGCCACGGCACCTGCCGCGGCACCGCCGATACCCAGCCCGATAACACCCTTGGCAATGGTGCCTATGGCGTTGATGAGCTCGATGCGATGGTCATGGGCTTCGACCGACAAGGTCGCGAGGCGCAGGCTATCGGGTTGATAGGTCGGCGCCAGCGTTGTGGTGACAAGGCCATGGCTGCGCGGCGCAATCGCCAGCACTTCGCCGGTAAAGTCGGTTGGCGCGGCGAGCGCCAGTATTTGCGTGTCGCAAACGCCGATCGCCTGACAGTGCACGGTGCGCGGCATGAGGTCGATCGGCGGCGGCGGCTTGTCGTTGGCGCTTACACCCGGTGCCCCGATGACGATGATGCTGTCGGTAAGGGCATAGGTGACCCAATTGTCCTGGCGCGGCCGGTCCGCAAGGCTGAGGTAATCGACGTGGGGAGGGGTCGCCGCGCATCCCGCCAGCGCGGCGCTGGTGGCAAACAGATGGAGCCAGCGCCGGGCTTGGCCAAAATGACTCACTGCAAGGATATGTGGCATCGCCCTCTCCCTTGCACACTAAATACCCGATTCGGCCAATCACGAAAAGGGCAGCCGGTGTGATTAGATCGGGTTTCCGCCAGAATCGTTTCTGTAACGGCTTTCCAGAAACTTGCCCTGCACGAGCAAGGCATCGCGATCTGCCGATGAAAGTTCGTTTGATGCCCGGGCGAGTTCGGCTTCGACAACCTTCAAACCATCGACAAGTGTTGTTTCGATGGTGCGCCCGTCGCTGTCGATCGTGCGGGCGCGCTGGTCGGCGGGGACGCGGGTATAGCGCTCGACAAGCTCCGGGAGGTGCTTGCCGAGCAGGCGGCCAAGGTCCTGTGCCACCGGGTCGGCCGGCGGTACTTGCGCCAACTGGGCTTCGAGCGTTGCCAGGTGCGCGGAAATGGCATCCACCTGCGGTGCCGCCAGCATTGGCAGGTCGCGGCGCTGGCGGTCGAGCCAGGCATCGGTTGCAGCCGGCAGCGCCGCCGGCAGCGCGCTGCCAAGGTCGCGCGGCTCGGGGTCATCGCTGCTGATGGCACCCGCGGCAAATACCGCGATACTGCCGAGCAGGATGGCGAGCATCAGCACGCCGGTGCCGATCGGACCGATGATCAGGCCCCAGAGGATAAGGCCGACGACGATGCTGCCGGCGACGATTGCGGCGCGGCTCAACCGCTTGCCGGCCTTGGCCGCGGCGCGCTGCCGACGGCGTGCTCGCGCCTTTTGCGCCGCTTCACCTATCGCGAGCCGCGCCAGCCGGTCTTCATTGCGGGCAATCACGTCACCGGGGTCGGCCATCAGTTCAACGCCTCGAACGGCGAGGCACTGCTGCTGCTCAGCTTGGCCTGGTTGGCACCCTCGGCGCGGGCGATATAGCCGCGGCTCTTCTCGACTTCGCTGGTCAGGGTGTTGACCGTCGTCTTCATCGATTCAAGCGCCTGCAGCTTGAAGGTGTCGATGGCGTCCATGGTCTGGTAGACGTTCTGGAAGGCGCGCTGCAGCGTCTCGATCGGGATGGTGGCAGACGCTGCCTGCTGGTGGATCGTCGCGGTCTGGGTCTTCAATAATTCGCCGGTCGAATCGATCATGTTGGCAGTGGTGGTGTTCAACGCGCCGATCTGTTCCAGCACCAGCCGCTGGTTGGTCAAGGCCTGCGCCACGGTGACGGCCGTACGCAGGGCAGCAACCGTGGTCGTGGAGGCGCGATCGACGCCCTTGACCAGCTCGACGTTGTTCTTCTTGACCAGATCGAGCGCCAGATAACCCTGGACGCTGACCGCCAACTGGGTCAGCAGGTCGGTCGAACGCTGGCGCACATAGAATAGCGCGGTCTCGCGGATGGCCTTGGCCTTGGCGGGGTCGGTGTAATCCAGCTCCAGCGCCTTGGCCTCGAGCTTTTCGTCCAGCGTCTTGGAAACATGGACCATCTGCTCCAGCTTGCCCATCGCCGTCCACAGATTGGCGCGTTCCTGGTCGATGGCAGCATTGTCGTGGAGCAACTCGTCCTTGCCGTCCTTCAACCGGCCCAGAATCGCCGAAATATGCGTCTGGGCGGATTTGTAGCTGTCGAAATAGCCGCGCAGCTTGTTGCCGCCGAAGGGGATGAGGCCGAACAGCTTTTTCTTGGTCGTCAGGTCGCCGCGCCGCGACGGGTCAAGGTCTTCGATGGTGGCGCGCAACTGGGTCAAATCGGCGCCGATGCCGGTGTCCTTGTCCATCGATCGCACCGGGCGGTCGAGAAAGCGGTTCGATTGCCCGGCGGCGGCGGCGATTTCGGTGGCACCGAGGTTGGCCAGCTTGTCGACTTCGCGACCGAATTCCGGGCTGGCGGCATCTTGCGCCACCAGGGTATCGATATAGCCATCGACACGCTTTTCCAGCTCGGTGACCTGTTCCGATTTCAGCGGCACCAGCCCGGCCGCCTTGGCCGGCGCGATGGCGGACACCGCCACCGGGGGTTCGAGCTTGATGATGGTCTCGTCGGCCATGTTCGTCCCTTCAGTGACTGCTGCCATTCCTAGCAGAGCTAGGCAGCTTCCTCCACTGTGTTAGGATTGTGGGACGCTTTGACAAGGGGCTGGACCGTGGCGGTGGCCAATTTCGGGGAATCGAGCCGCACGACGCCGACGTTCATTTCCGTCTGCATCACATCGCCTGCGGTGGTCAGGAACGCGATGTCGGCGGCATCGCGGCCATGGGCGATGCGCACCATCCCCTCGATCGGCGCCAGCCGTGTCGGATCGACGAGCCACCAGCCACCATCGAGAAAGACTTCGAACACCGCGTGGAAATCCGGCGGATCGAGGGCGAGCGCATAGGCCGCAACAGCGCGGGCCGGGATGCCCGAGGCGCGGCAAAGCGTCAGGCCGAGGTGGGTGAAATCACGGCACACTCCGGCGCGATCGATGAAGGTGCCGGCGGCACCGGTGGTCGCCGTGGAGACGCCGTGGACATAGTCGAGGTTGGTGTGAAGCCAGTCGAGGATCGCCAGTGCGCGCGCGCCGCCGGGCTGGATGCTGCCGAATTCGCGCGCGGCAAAGCGCAGGAACTGGTCGACCGGGCAATAGCGGCTGGGCAACAGGTAGGGAAGCACCTCCACCGGCAGTGCCGACCATGGCGCCACCTGCACTTCGGGCGGCAACGGCAGGCGCGGCCCGATGCGGACGACGGCCCGGTAATCGAGGCTGACGCGCCCCGCGAGCGAGCCGCGCAGCAGCCGCGCGCCGCTGACGGGATCGCGGCTTTCCGCCATGCGAACGCCATCCGAAAGCGTCAGCGTCTCCGATTCGACGATCTGGCCGGGGGCATGGGCAGCCAGCACCGCGGCGATGGTCTCGGTTGGCTGGGCAAAATCATAGGCAAGACGGGACTGGATCTGGACGCGCACGCAATGCTCCTCGGCTGGCCGAATCGCAACGCGCGGCCAATCGCATTGTTTCGCATATTTACACGAAATTCGTGCGTGGATTCGCTGGCGGTGCCCGGCAAGGACGTTACGCGATCAGCCCGTCGACCATGTCGTGGAAGCGCTTGATACCCTGTTCCAGCCCGCCGAGCAGCAGGTGATCGACGGCGCCCGATGCGAGACCCTGCTGACCGAGTGCCGCGGCGCGAAAATCCTCGCCGGCGAACACCCCCTGGTCGAGCAGCTTCCAGCTTTTCGCCCAATGCGCTTCGGCCTTTTCCGTGGTGGGCGCCGCCGGGATCAACATGAAATCCTCGACGACGGTGCGGTCGGCACCGCGCGGCATCAACGTCATGATGTTGATATAATCGGGCGACGCCACGATGATGGTGGCGGGCGCAAGCTGGTAGGCGAAGGTGACCGTGCGGCGCAGTTCCGCCATGTCGGAAAAATCGGTGTCTTCAAGGGCGGCGAGCCGTCCCACCGCCGACCGCGCGTGCGGCCCAATGGCGTCACCAGTGCTGACCCCGTCCTGGAAATAGGGTGCAATGGTGGCGGCATGCAGCCGCACGACATGGTAGCTTTCGAGGAAAGCATCCATGATCAGCTTCCAGTTGGCGGCCACATCGTGGCTGGCACGGGCGTAAAGATACTGGCCGCCGAAATCGAGCGCGTCGAAATCCGCGGCAAGCGCCCCGGCGGCAAAGCTGAAATCATATGTGCGGCTGCGGTCGAGCCCGGCCCAGATCAGCCCTCCGGCTTCGACGCTGGGCATTTCGACAAGGCCGCGCGTCGCCCTGTCCAGCCCGGCAAAGGTTTCAGGGCGCGGCAGCCCCTTCAACCGGCCATCGAGGCCATAGCTCCAGGCGTGATAAGGGCAGACCAGCGCCGGGCCATGGGCGACGCCGCAGCCTTCCACCAGCCGCGTGCCGCGATGCCGGCAGACGTTCATGAACACACGCGCCACGCCCTTGCCGTCCCTCGCGATCAGCATCGGGATGCCGAAGCCATCGTGGGTGACACTGGTGTTGGGGCCGGGCAGCAGCGCCGAAGGGCCAAGCACGACGGGGAGCCTGCAGAACAGCCGCTGCCATTCCTGGCCAAAGCGATCGGGGTCGGTATAGGCGCTGGCGGGAACCGTGGAGGTGGTCATCGCGCCGGGGTTGCGTGCCGCCGCGGGGATCGCCTCGGCGAGCGCCAACTGGCCCGGTGTCGGGCGGCGGAACGGCACGTGGATGTCCATGGCGTCATCCTACGCCAAAGCCGGAATTGCGCAAATCATGTGATGGCGCTTTCCCCGCCAGGGGTTTCGCGCTTAACAAGATGCGGTGAAGCCGCGAGACTTTCGATGAAGAACCGTCCGTTTCAGGAACGGCTGGGCTTTGCGGTCAATGGCCTCAAGGCGGGCTGGCAGCGCGAACGCAGCTTTCGCACCCATTGCCTGTTCGCGGCGGCGGCGCTCGTGGCGCTGCTGGTATTGCGCCCTGCACCGATCTGGTGGGGGCTGGTGGCGGTGGTGATCGCGCTGGTCATGGCGCTCGAACTGATCAATTCGGCGATGGAAAGCCTGATCGACCTGCTCCACCCCGGCCAGCATCCGGAAATAAAGGCGATCAAGGACATGGTGGCCGGGGCCGTGCTGACCATCAGCCTTGCCGCACTGGTGGTTGCGCTGGCGATGGTCGTTGCCAGTGCGGTTCAGCGGGGGCTGTTGTGATACATGATCCAAAGGCCCTGCGTGCCATTCTCGAAGCGGCGGCGCCGGACGTCGAGCTGACGTTTCGCGCGATGTTCGGCGGCATCCTTGCCTATGTCGCCGGAAAGCCGGTGGCCTCGCTTTCCGATGTCGGGGTGGCGCTGAAGGCCGGCGGACCCGAATATGCGGCGTTGCTGGCGCTGCCGGGCGCGGTGGCGCTGCGCTACGAACCGGATGCGCCGCCCAGCAAAAGTTACGTGGTGGTGCCCCATGCCATGCTCGCCGACCCCGACGCGTTGCGCACCGCGATTATCCGTTGCATCGCCAGCCTGCCGGTTGCCGGAACCAAACGCGCCAAAGCCGCAAAGTCAGGGTGACACACCGGTGCAACGCGCTAAACACAGCCGATGACCGTTGATGATCGCTCCAGCACTGCACCCCGCCGGGGCTGGCTTGCCGCCATTCGCCCCTATTTCGAGCGCGCACCGCTCGCGGCGTTCGCGTTGGGCATTTCCAGCGGCTTTCCGCTGACGCTGCTGCTGGCGACGATGACGTACTGGCTGTCCAAGGTCGGCATCGACAAGAAGACCATCGGTTTCGCCGTGGGGCTGACCACGCCGTACACATTGAAGTTCCTGTGGGCACCGCTCATCGACCGCATCCGATTGCCGGTGCTCGCACGGCTGTTCGGGCAACGCCGGGCATGGCTGTTCCTGATCCAGGTGCTGCTGTTCGCCACCGTGGTCATGGTCGGTCGCAGCGATCCCGCGCATCATCTCGGCATTTTTGCCGGCTGGGCGATTGCCATGGCCTTTTGTTCGGCGACGCAGGATATCGTCATCGATGCCTATCGCATCGAGCTGCTGACCGATCGCCAGCTTGCGCACGGCACGGCGATGAACCAGTTCGGCTATCGTACCGGCAACCTTGCTGCCGGTGCCGGCACGGTATTCCTGGCATCGAGCGAAGGGGCGGGGATCGGCTGGGCGGCCGCCTATGGCTTGACCGCCTTCCTCGTGCTCCCGGGTGCCATCGCCGCGATGCTGTCGGGCCCCGGGCTTCATGAGGCGGCGAGCAAGGCCGAAAGGACGGCGCGATCCGCTGCCGAATGGTTCCGCGAGGCGGTGGTCGCGCCCTTTGCCGAATTCCTGTCGCGGCGGGGCGCCGTGCTCATCCTCGTCTGGATCGTCATCTACAAGCTTGGCGATGCGATGGGCCAGATCATGCTCAACCCGATGATCGTCCAGATGGGATTTTCGGATACCGACTATATCGCCGCCAACAAGCTGGTCGGCTTCTGGGCGCTGATCGTCGGCTCGGCAGTCGGGGCCCCGGTCATCGCCCGGCTCGGCATGGGGCGGGCGTTGTTCCTGACATCGCTGCTGATGTGCCTGACGAACCTCGGTTTTGCCGCGCTGGCCTTGACCGGGCGGCATCCGGTTGCGCTGGGGCTGGCGGTCGGTGCTGAAAACTTCGCAGGCGGGCTAGGGCTGACGATTTTCGCGACCTATCTCGCCGGCCTGTCGAACCTTGCCTACACCGCCACCCAATATGCGCTGCTGTCGAGCCTTGCCGCTGTCAGCCGCACCTTCCTGACGACTCCATCGGGCTATCTGGCGGACTGGCTCGGCTGGCCGGGGTTCTATGTATTCACGGCATTGATGGTTTTCCCCGGCGTCATCCTGCTGTGGGTGATGTGGCGGCGCGGCCTGATCGCGGATGCGGCACGGCAACCGGCGGCGGAAGTGCCGTGACCGGCGACCCGAGGATTCGCGCAAGCCACCGCCAAAGGCCTCTACCAAAGGCCGGAGCGACACTGTAACAAAACTCGGCTAGTGGGCGCTCATCCGCCCCCAAGTGGAGTTTGTGTATGATGGCTTTTTCCGCCGCCCGCTCGACCGCTGTCGCAGCGCACGTTCTCGCTGCCGCGCCCTTCATCCATCGTGTCGGCCAACTCGATGTCCGCCTCGCCGTGTCGGAGGAGGAGATCGCCGCCGCCCAGGCGCTGCGTTACCAGATTTTCTATGACGAGATGGGCGCGAAGCCGACGCCGGCGATGGCGGCAGTGCGCCGCGATATCGATGATTATGACGCGATCTGCGACCATCTCCTGGTGGTCGATCACGGCGCCGATGGCACGCCGCACGTCGTTGGCACCTATCGCCTGCTGCGCCAGGTTGTGGCGCAGATGAACCGCGGTTTCTATTCGGCGGGGGAATATGACCTGTCGAAGCTGGTCGCCCAATCGGCGTTCGATGGCCAGTTGCTGGAGCTTGGGCGCAGTTGCGTGGCGCCGGCGTATCGCAACAACGCCACCATCACGCTGCTGTGGCGAGGGATCGCTTCCTACCTGCAAACCCATAGCATCGGCCATATGTTCGGCTGTGCGTCGCTGCACGGCGCCGACCCGCTGCTGCATACCGCCGAGCTTTCCTATCTTTACCACCACCATCTGGCGCCGCCGGAACTGCGGGCACGGGCGCTGCCCGAACACCATGTCGCCATGGACCGGCTGCCGGCGGCGATGATCGACGCCCGTGCCGCGTCACGCGCGCTGCCGCCGTTGATCAAGGGTTATCTGCGTGTCGGTGCGATGGTCGGCGATGGTGGCTTTGTCGATCATCAGTTCAACACGGTCGATGTGTTCGTGGTGATGCCGGTGGCGCGGATCACCAGCCGCTACGCCGGGCGGTTCGTCGGCGCCAATGACCCCCAATAGGTTTGCGGTATTATCCGCGGCCTGCGGGCGCTAGGCTGGGCGAATGACAGCGCCCAAGCCCGAGCCCAAACTCATGCGTATCGACTTTGTCTCCGACGTGGTCTGCCCATGGTGCATTATCGGCCTCAAGGCCCTTGAAGCCGCATTGTCCCGGACGGCCGATATCGTCGCGGCGGAGATTCACTTCCAGCCTTTCGAGCTCAACCCCGACATGCCCGACGCAGGCCAGGACATCGGCGAGCATGTCGCGCAGAAATATGGATCGACGCGCGAACAGTCCGCTGCATCGCGGACCATGATCCGCGAGACGGCCGCAGGGCTCGGCTTTGCCATCGCAATGCGAGACGGTGCGCGTATCTACAACACCTTCAACGCCCATCGCCTGCTGCACTGGGCGGCGCTCGCCGGGCGCCAGCCGCAGTTGAAGCTGGCGCTGTTCGAAGCCTATTTCAGCAATGGCGAAAACCCCGACGACGCCGACGTGCTGGTCGCTGCCGCCACCAAAGCCGGTCTCGATGCCGTGGCCGCCCGTGAAATTCTCGAAAGCGGGCGCTATGCCGATGATGTCCGCCGCGATGAGGCGTTCTGGCGCGCCCAGGGCATTTCCGCGGTTCCCGCCATCGTCATCGACGGCAAGTATCTGATCACCGGCGGACAGCCTGTCGAGGCGTTCGAAAAGGCCATCCGCAGCATTGTGGCGCAGGCTTGACGCTGCGGATGCCGCGACGGCTCCGCAATCGGGGCTTCAACCGGCCGACTGGCCATTTTCGGCGAGTGTGTCGCCGGCGAGATACAGCGAGCCGCTGACCAGCACGACGGGCGGGCGGGCGCGATCGGCGGAGCGGGCAATCTCGGTCACGGCGGCTGCCACCGATTCGGCGCCTTGTGCGGGTAGCCCGATGTCGCGGGCCGCCCTTACCAGATCGTCGGGGGAATGGCTGGCATGGCCCTCGATCGGCACGGCGTAAACCGCGGTGGCGCGGCCGGCAAAGGGTTTCAGAAAGCCGGCCGCATCCTTGGCGGCAAGCATCCCCAGCACGAGGTAGAAGGGCCGTTCGGCAAGCGAGTGCCCGCGGAAGTGGTCGGCGATCGCCCGGCCGGCAGCGGGGTTATGGCCGCCGTCGATCCACAATTCGCTGCCAGCGGGCAGGCGCGCGCTCAAGGGCCCGCGATCGAGCCGTTGCAGGCGCGCCGGCCATTCGGCCCAGCCCATGCCGGCGCGAAATGCCGCTTCGGGCATCGCCAGCACATCCTGGGCGCGCAGCATGGCAACGGCGAGCGCGGCATTGTCGAGCTGGTGCGCGCCGGCGAGACGCGGCAATGGCAGTGTCAGCAACCCCTGCGGATCACGATAGTGCAGCGCGCCTTCGTAAAGCGCCGCATCCCAGTCCTCGCCGCGTACCCGGAGGTCGGCACCCGCGACGCCGGCAACCTCGGCGATCCGCGTCGTCACCGATTTTGGATACCGCGCCACGACCAGCGGCACGCCCTTTTTTGCGATCCCGGCCTTTTCCCGCGCGATGTCGAGGATCGTCGGCCCCAGCCATTGCTGGTGATCAAGTCCCAGTTGCGCGATGCCGGTGACCAGCGGCGCGGCGATGACATTGGTGGCATCCATGCGCCCGCCAAGCCCGACTTCGATGACGCAGGCATCGGCGGGTTCCCGCGAGAATGCCAGGAATGCGAGGGCGGTGGTCAATTCGAAGAAGGTGACGTCTTGCCCGGCGTTGCGTGCCAGCACCTCGCGAAGCAGGTCGGCAAGGGCTTCATCCTCGATGACCTTGCCGGCGATGCGGATACGTTCGTTGAAACGGATCAGGTGCGGTGAGGTGTAGACGTGGATGCGCCGCCCGGAGGCTTCGAGACACGCTCGGATGAACGCCACCGTCGAGCCCTTGCCGTTGGTGCCGGCAACGTGGAACACCGGCGGCATCTTGCTCTGCGGGTTGCCCAGCCGCGCCAGCAGTCGCGTCAGGCGGTCGAGGGTCAGGTCGATCTCGGTCGGGTGCAGCGCATAGGCCGCCTGCAACAGCGCATCGAGAACGGCATTGTCCGACCGCGCCCGTTCCATGGTTGCGCCGCCTGAGGTATTGGCCGCCACTTTACGCCGGCTGTGGCGCGCGGCGAGCGGTCAGCATCGCCAGAAGTTGCGACAGTGTCTGTTTCAGGTCCTTGCGGTGAACGACCATGTCGAGCATCCCGTGGGCCAGCAGATATTCAGCGCGCTGGAAGCCTTCGGGAAGTTTTTCGCGGATGGTCTGTTCGATCACGCGTTGCCCGGCAAAGCCGATAAGCGCCTTGGGTTCCGCAATCTGGACGTCGCCGAGCATTGCATAGCTCGCGGTGACACCCCCGGTGGTCGGATCGGTGAGCACGACGATATAGGGCAGGCCGGCTTCCTTCAGTTCGGCGATTCCCACCGTTGTGCGGGGCATCTGCATCAGGCTCAAAATGCCTTCCTGCATGCGCGCGCCGCCGGCGGCAGTGAAGACGACGAAGGGCACCTGCGCTGCAACCGCGGCCTGTGCGCCCGCCAGGAACGCCTCACCGACGCCAAGGCCCATCGAGCCGCCCATGAAGGCGAAATTCTGCACGGCGACGATGGCGCGCACGCCGTCGATCAGCCCGTCGCCCACGGTCATCGCCTCGGGTTCGCCGGTGGCGGACTTGGCGGCGCGCAGGCGATCGACATAGCGTTTCTGATCGCGGAACTTCAGCGGATCCTCGACAACCTTGGGCACTTCGATACGCTTGAAATCGCCGTCGAAAATCTGCGCAAAGCGTGCCTTCGGCCCGACCCGCTCATGATGGTCGCAACGCGGACAGACGGACAGGTTTTCCTCCATCTCCCGCGTGTAGACCATGGCCCCGCAACCCCGGCATTTCGTCCAGAGATTGTCGGGCGTGTCGCGACGACCGAGGAAGCCGGTCAATTGCTGACGCGTGCGGGTAAGCCAGCTCATGCGGCCTTGTCCTTTGAATGGCGAGCGCTGCGGACGGCCATGGCAAGGCCCGCGACCAGCGCCCCGACACGGGCCGGAATGTCGTTGGCGCGATCAGTCGCGGCATTGCCGATGGTGTCGACAATTGCCGAGCCGACGACGACGGCATCGGCGTGGCGCGCGATGGCGGCCGCCTGCTCGGGTGTTCGAACGCCGAAGCCGACGGCGATGGGCAGCTTCGTCGATTGCTTGAGGCGGGCGACGGCGGCAGCGACGTCGCTGGCGGTGGCGGCATTGGCGCCGGTAACCCCGGCCACCGCGACATAATAGAGGAAGCCCGATGCGCCATCGAGCACCTGCGGCAACCGCGCGGCATCGGTGGTCGGTGTCGCCAGCCGGATGAGGTGGAGGCCGTGTTCGCCAAGCGATGGAGTCAATTCGGCGGCTTCCTCGGGCGGCAGGTCGACGACAATGGTGCCATCCAGCCCGGCGGCAGCGGCATCGGCGGCGAACCTGGCGGGGCCATAGTGCAGGATCGGGTTGAAATAACCCATCAGGATCAACGGTGTGACGTTGTCGCTGCGGCGGAACTCGCTGACCATGGCGAGGACGTCGCGCAGCTTTGTGCCACCCGCCAGGCTGCGCAGATTACCGGCCTGGATGGCGGGCCCATCGGCCATCGGATCGGTAAAGGGCATGCCGAGTTCGACGATGTCGGCGCCGTTGGCAACGAGCGCGGCGAGAATTTCCGCGGAAATCGCCGGCTCCGGATCGCCGGCGGTCACGAACGTCACCAGCGCGGCGCGGTCTTGCGCGGCACAGGCGGCAAAGCGGGCGGAGAGCCGGTCCGCCTTCACAGCTTTACCCCGAGCACGTTCGCCACGGTGAAGATGTCCTTGTCGCCGCGCCCGCACATGTTGGCGATGATCAGCCGGTCCGCAGCCATCGCCGGCGCCATCCGCATCACCGCCGCCATCGCATGCGCCGGTTCGAGCGCCGGAATGATGCCCTCGACCTTGCAGAGCAGCTTGAAGGCTTCCATCGCGTCATCGTCGGTCGCCGACTGATAGTCGACGCGGCCAATGGCGTGGAGCCAGGCGTGCTCGGGGCCGATGCCCGGATAGTCCAGTCCGGCCGAGATCGAATGTGCCTCGGTAATCTGGCCGTCATCGTCCTGGAGCAGCATGGTCTTGTTGCCGTGGAGGACGCCCGGGCTGCCGCCGATCAGCGAGGCGGCATGTTCGCCGGTGGCAAGGCCATGACCCGCCGCCTCGACCCCGACCATGCGGACATCGGCGTCATCGAGGAAGGGGTGGAACAGCCCGATGGCATTCGAGCCGCCGCCGATCGCCGCGACCAGCACGTCGGGCAGCCGGCCTTCGGCCTCCAGGATCTGGGCGCGCGCTTCGCGACCGATCACCGACTGGAAGTTGCGGACCAGTTCCGGATAGGGGTGCGGGCCGGCGGCGGTGCCGATGATGTAAAAGGTGTCGTGGACATTGGTCACCCAGTCCCGCAGCGCCTCGTTCATCGCGTCCTTGAGCGTCTTGGATCCCGATTCGACGGCGCGGACTTCGGCGCCCAGCAGCTTCATGCGGAACACGTTGGGCGCCTGCCGCTCGATGTCGCGTGAACCCATGTAAATGACGCAGGGCAGGCCGAAGCGCGCGGCGACGGTGGCAGTGGCGACACCGTGCTGTCCGGCGCCGGTTTCGGCGATGATGCGGGTCTTGCCCATGCGCTTGGCCAGCAGGATCTGGCCGATGCAGTTGTTGATCTTGTGGGCGCCGGTGTGGTTGAGCTCGTCGCGCTTCAGATAGATTTTGGCGCCGTTGCCGGGTTGGCCGGCGTCCGCGGCGAGCTTGGCAAGGTGCCGCGTCAGGCTTTCGGCAAAGTACAGTGGGCTTGGCCGGCCGACGTAATTCTTGAGCAGGTCGTCGAACTCGGCCTCGAACGCCGGGTCGGCCTGGGCGGCGCGATAGTGCGTCTCCAGATCGAGAATCAGCGGCATCAGGGTTTCGGCGACATATCGCCCGCCGAACTGGCCGAAATGGCCGCGTTCGTCGGGGCCGCTGCGCAGCGATGGCGAATGGATGTTCATGCGTCCCTCATGGCAGCGGCAAAGGCTGCGATCTTGTGCAATGACTTGACCCCCGGCGCGTCCTCGACCCCCGACGACACATCGACGAATGCCGGCCGTGCCGCGCGCACCGCCTCGCCGACGTTGGCGATGGCCAGCCCGCCCGAAAGCCCCCAGGGAATCGGCGGCGCAAAATCTGCCATCAGTCGCCAGTCGAACGTCACGCCATTGCCTCCCGGAAGCGGCGACCCACTAGGCGCTTTGGCATCGAGGAGCAACCGTTTGGCAGGGCCGGCGCCGGCGATGGCGGCGCGAATATCGGCGCGGGTGGCGACGCCCGATGCCCGCCAGACGGGCTTGCCGGTGCGCCCCGCAATCTCGGCGAGGCGCTGCGGCGTTTCACGACCGTGGAGTTGCAGCGTGTCGATGCCGGCGGCGAGCACCGCGTCGACAAGGGCGTCGTCGGGGTCGACCAGCACCGCGACCTTGCCGATGCCTGTCGGTACCTGGGCGACAAGTCCGGCGGCGCGTTCCGGCGTGATGTTGCGCGGCGAGGGCGGGAAGAAGACAAAGCCGACCCAGCGTGCGCCGGCGGCGATCGCGGCATTGACGCTGTCCGGTGTCGACAGCCCGCAAATCTTGAGATCGATCACGCCAGTTCCCGCGCGATCGCTGCCGCCGCCGCTGCGGGGTCGCTGGCGCCGGTGATCGGACGGCCGATGACCAGCACCGAGGCTCCTGCCGCCAATGCGTCGCGCGGGGTCGTCACCCGCTTCTGGTCACCCACCGCACTGCCCGCCGGGCGCACGCCGGGAACGACTATCGTCGCCTCCGGCCAGGCGGCGCGCACTGCCGCGGTTTCGAGCGGCGAGGCCACCACACCGTCGCAACCGGCGACGCGCACCAGCCCCGCCAGCCGCGCCACTTGTGCCGCCGTGCCATCGGCGACACCTGCCGCGACAAGGTCGTCGTCGTCGAGACTGGTCAACACCGTCACCGCGATGACCCTGGTGGCCGCCGGTGCAGCCGCCCGCGCCGCGGCCAGCATCGCATGGCCACCCGCTGCATGAACGGTCAGCAGTGTCGGGGCGAGGGGTGCCAGCGACCGCACGGCCCCAGCCACGGTATTGGGTATGTCGTGGAGCTTGAGGTCGAGGAAGATCGGCAGGCCCAGCCCGGCGATCGCCGCCACCCCGGAGG
>JANXVZ010000046.1 GCA_025351405.1 Sphingomonadales bacterium
GCATTTCCGTTCACGCAAGTGTAAATTTCCCCGACACTTTTGCCACCGCGAAAATCGGGGACGGCTCAAAATGGTCAGGCCCGCTTCGCTGCAGTCACAGAATGCAGGAGCAGAGCCTTGCCGGCCTGCTTGGTGGCCGTATGTCATGGACGACCGGCGGTTCACGTCGCTCACCCAGATCGCCCAGGCGATCACCGGCGCGCACTGGTCGGGACCGCGGTTCTTCGGGCTGCGGGCGAAGGTAGCGGTGTCGGGTGCAGCCGCGGCTTCCGGTGCCCGTGCCCAGCGAGCGGCGGTGAACGCTCGGACTTTCGAGAAGCGGGTCACGGGGATGCTGGCTGATGCGTAGCCCCAGTGATGGCAACGCAAGCCGTGCTGCCAGCGCCCCGGTCCGCTGTGCTATCTACACCCGCAAGTCGACGGAGGAGGGGCTGGAACAGGCGTTCAACAGCCTCGATGCCCAGCGCGAGGCGTGTGCCGCCTATATCGCCAGCCAGCGCCATGAAGGCTGGGTGTCGACGCCTGAGCTCTACGATGACGGCGGGTTCTCGGGCGGTAACATGGAGCGGCCGGGGCTGAAGGCTCTGATGGCCGATGTCCAAGCCGGGAAGGTGGACGTCATCGTCGTCTACAAGGTCGACCGGCTGACCCGGGCCCTGTCCGACTTTGCCAAGATCGTCGAGGTGCTCGACGCCCGCGGCGCGTCGTTCGTATCAGTCACCCAGTCGTTCAACACCACCACCAGCATGGGGCGGCTGACCTTGAACGTGCTGCTGTCATTTGCGCAGTTCGAGCGGGAGGTCACCGGCGAGCGCATTCGCGACAATGTGGCGGCGTCCAAGAAGAAGGGCATGTGGATGGGCGGCCCGGTACCGCTCGGTTACGATGTCCGGGACCGCAAGCTCGTCGTCAATGAAGCGGAAGCCGCCACCGTGCGGCACGTCTTCGAACGCTACCGGGTAATCGGCAATGCCCGCGAGCTGCTAATCGAGCTGGACGAGGCTGGTGCCCGCACCAAGGCTACCGCCACCAAGTCTGGACTTGGTCGTGGCGGCATCGCGTTCGCGCGCGGCAGCCTGCTGCATCTGCTTGGCAACCGTGTCTACATCGGTGAGACGAAACACCGCGATGCACACTACCCGGGTGAGCACGACGCCATCGTGCCGCGTCCGCTCTGGGACGACGTTCACGCGATCCGCAGCGGCAACCGCGTCGTGCGGGGTGCGGCACGCAATATCGCGCATCCGAGTCTGCTCATCGGGCTGGTGTTCGACGGCGCCGGGCGGCCGATGAGTCCAAGCCATGCCTGCAAGGGAACACGGCGCTATCGCTACTATGTGACAAAGCCGGACCTGGTCACCAAAGACGAACCCTCGTGGCGGCTGCCGGCGCACGATCTCGAGTCGCTGGTGATGCGGCGGACAGCCTCGCTGCTCGCTGACGCGCAAACCCTGCAGGAACGGCTGGCAGGTGCGATTGCGCTGGATGCGCCCGAGCTAAGCGCTGCGCTCGACCGCGCCAAGGCCCTCCGCGCCACTAGTGCCAATGGCGACCCCGCCTGTCTCACGCTCATCGAGCGCATCGAGCTGCGCCATGACAGCGTCGATATAACCCTCGATTTGGCGGCTCTTATCGACCGCTCAGAGCTTGCTGACAGCAGCGCACCCAAGATTCCCCATGTCATCAACACACTGGTGGCGCGCATCCGGCGCGGCACCGAGGTGCGGCTGGTGCTCGCAAACCCGGGGAGCCGGGACGATTGCCAGGTCGACCCGGCGCTGGTCAGGCTGATCGTGCGGGCCCATGCTGCACGCAAGGCGATCACGCAGCATCCCGAGCAGCCGCTCGCCGGGATCGCAGCAGGGCAGGGACTCACGCCTGACTACTTTACGCTGCTGATCCGGCTCTCAACGCTGGCGCCCGACATCATCGCCGCGATCCTCGGCGGACGCCAGCCAGCCAGACTCAACCGGCAGCGGCTGGCGCGATTTACCAACCTGCCCAGCGACTGGGTCGAGCAACGGGCGGCACTCGGGTTCGTCTGAGCCGCGCGGCGTGCATCGCTGATCCGCGCGCCACCTATCAGCCGATATGCATCCCAGCTGCCGACCGCCAAATTGGCTGGTGGAGATTTGCGCTCGAATGGACCGGAACGGGTTGCCCTTAGCGCGTCTCTCGGTCGAAGGGCCGCTGCATAGCTCGCCCGTAACCGCCGCAAACGACGAGGCTTATCCCAGCACGTCCCAGGCAATCCCACTTAGTCCCGGGTCATTGGGCTGTGTGGTGCATCGCAACACGAATCGAACCTCCGACACGCAATTTGCAACAAACCTGCATCAGCATCTGCATCGCATCCGCCGACCGCCAAAACCCCTTGCAGAGAAATGGCCCCGCCAGCTGGCCAGATGGTGGCCCAACTAGCGTCTCTCGACACTGGCAAGGATGCTTGGACCGCCGCAAAACTCCGGAAAAGGCGGGAGAAATCCTCGCCCTCGTTAGGTTCGTCTGGTCTGAGTAAATGGACCAGACTGGTTGGTGCACCCGGCAGGAATCGAACCTGCGACCTTCGGTTTAGGAAACCGCTGCTCTGTCCGGCTGAGCTACGGGTGCAACCATTTTGCAAATGCCACGATGTTGGACGTGTGCAAACAAAAAGCTGCCGTCAGGCATCCGACCGGATCAGCGGCCGGAACGGCAGGGGCGTCAGCGCGATGCCTTCGTCAGCCAGCGCCGCAGCTTCGGCGAGGCTGGCTTCACCATAGATGCTGCGTGGCGGTTGCCGCCCTGCATCGATGGCGCGCGCTTCTGCGGGGAAATCGCTGCCGACATAGTCCGAAGTTGCCTCAAGCTGGCGTTGTGCCGACAGCATCGCGGCGTGGATCGGCGCTGCGTCGGGGGTCACCGGCCCGCGCTTGTGGTGGCTGGCCACCGCGGGCGCCATGACCGCCTTGCCGATGCCGGTATCGCCGCACATCGGGCAGGCGATCAGGCCCCGCGCCACCTGGTCTTCATAATCGGTCGATGATCCGAACCAGGCCTCGAAGACATGGGACTTGCCGCACAACAGGTCGAAAACGATCATCGGCTGCCGATGGCAAAGGCGCGCGCATGGGCGAGCGACGGGATGCGACCGCGCGCCGTGGCCACTTCCGCCAGGTCGATTTCGACCACTGCGCTGCCGGGCGCCTCGCCCATATCGAGGATCACTTCGCCCCAGGGGTTGATGACCAGCGAATGTCCATAAGTGGAGCGGCCATCGGCATGGTGGCCCGTCTGTGCGGCAGCGATGACGAAACACCCCGTCTCGATGGCGCGGGCGCGCAGCAGCACGTGCCAGTGCGCCGCGCCGGTCGGCTGGGTGAACGCCGCCGGCACGGACAGGATCGCAGCACCTTCGCGCGCCAGCGCGGCATACAGGGGGCCAAAGCGCACATCGTAGCAGATACTCAGGCCCAGCACGCCCCAAGGCGTCTCCGCCACAACCGCGGATTCCCCCGGCACATACAGCGCCGATTCCTGATAGCGCTCGCCATCGGGGAGGGTGACGTCGAATAGGTGCAGCTTGTCATAGCGCGCACGGACATCGCCGGCGTCGTCGATCAGGAAACCGCGATTGGCCAGCTTGTCGCCGCCGCCGACCCGCCCGGTGCCAACCCGCAACGCGAGGCTGCCGAGGTGCACCCAAACCTTGTTGTCGCGCGCCGCGCCGCAGACCGACGCCAGCACGGGGTCACCGGCCTCGTCATGCGCCGTTGCCAGCGCCCGCTGGCGATTGCGATCGAGCATTCCGCTCATTTCCGGTGTGAAGATGACCTGCGCACCTTTTGCCGCAAGCGCCGCGATTGCACCCGACAGCATCGCCGCTTCGACCGCCGGATCGATGCCGGTCGTCGTCTGTACGATGCCGATTCGCAGGCTCACCCGCTCACGCCGCCAGCAGCGGGTCGAGCTTGCCGGCGCGATCCAGCGCCGCAAGATCGTCGCTGCCGCCGATATGCTGGCCGTCGATGAAAACCTGCGGGACGGTGGCGCCGCCGCCCGAGCGCGCGATCATTTCGGCGCGCAACGGCCCGCCTGTCGAAATGTCATGCTCCTCAAAGGCCACGCCCTTGGCCTTGAGGAGAGATTTCGCGCGTGTGCAATAGGGGCACAGGAATTTGGTGTAGATCTCGATCTTGGCCATCGCCACCTCCAGAAACGCTAATGTGCGTCAGCTTCGATGCCATTGCCATAGGGCGGATGAACGATCGTTGACCCGCCATCGCGCACCACCCTCGCAAAGGTCAACACCCGCACCTCCACCGCCCCGGCGCGGCGCAGCAACCGGGCGCAGGCGTTGGCGGTCGCGCCGGTGGTCAGGACGTCGTCGATCAGCAGGATCCGCCGGCCACGCACCAGGCCGCGATCGCGGACCTTGAAGGCGCCCCGCACATTGGCGGCGCGCGCCTTGCGACCCATCCCGGCACTCGCGAGCGTGGCGCGGACACGCAGCAACGCATCGACCGCCAGTGCACCATGTCCGCGGCCGGCCAGGACCCGCGCCAGCAAGGCGGCCTGGTTGAAGCCGCGGCGCCACAGCCTCCAACGATGCAGCGGCACCGGCACCAGCAGCACATCGCCGCCCAGCATATCCGCGCCGGCGCGCGCCATATGGGTCGCCATCAGCCTGGCAAGGTGCTGCCGGTCGCCATGCTTGAACGACAGCAGCACCGACCGGGCCGCGCCTTCATAGCCGAAGGCGGCACGCGCCATATCGAAGCGCGGCGGATCGGCGAGGCAGGGCGCGCACAGGGTGCCGGGGCCACGATCATGGTCGAACGGCGTTCCGCAGCACGCGCAACAGGGCGTGGTGAGGAAGACCAGTTGCTGCCAGCAGCCGCTGCAGAACCGGTCGTCCCCATCGACAATGGCCCGGCATGCCGGGCATCGCGGCGGCAGCACGAGATCGATGACGGCCTGCGCGGAGCGTTGCAAGGGAACGAGAAGCGCGATGGTCACCCGCACAGGCTAGCGCAGATCATGCCGGATCGAAACGGATTGCAGGGCTTGCGCAACGACAGTCCCTTGTCACCAAGGACCATTGCGCTACCGCTACCGCCGTGACCGTGGAACCCTTCGACCGCGCCCTGCGCCGACGCCGCCATGCCGCATCGCGTGCCGGCTTCGCTGCCGCCGACTTCCTGCATGCGACCATGGCCGACGAGGTCCGGGAGCGGGTTGCCCAGGTGGCGCGCCGCTTTCCGCAGGTGCTGGACCTGGGCGGGCCAGCGCCGATCTGGGCGGGAGCGATGCGGTTGGCGCTGGCGCTGGGCGATGCGTCGATCGTCGCCGACGAGGACCGCTTGCCCTTTGCCGATGGCAGCTTCGACCTGGTGGTTTCGGCCGGCGGGCTGGCGACGGTCAGCGATCTGCCGGGCGCGCTGGCGCAAGTGCGGCGCGTGCTGCGGCCCGACGGTCTTTTCGTGGCGGCCTTCGTCGGCGGGACGACATTGCGCGAGCTTCGCACCGATCTCATCGAGGCCGAGGTGGCCGTGCGCGGCGGCGCGGCAGCGCGGACGGCGCCGATGGTCGAGGCGCAAGCAGCAGCCCGCCTGTTGCAGCGCGCGGGGTTCGCCATGCCGGTGGCCGATATCGAGCGGGTGACCGTGCGTTATGCATCGCTGTTCGGACTTTTTGCCGATTTGACCGCAATGGGCGCACGATCGGTCCTCGCCTCCCGGGCATCGTTGCGCCGCGATGTGCTGGCACGGGCGGCGGAGGGCTTTGCAGCCCGCGCGGGCGAGGACGGCAAGACGGCGGTCACGGTTGAAATCATTCACCTTGCC
The DNA here is from genome assembly GCA_025351405.1 of Sphingomonadales bacterium. Taxonomy (GTDB): domain Bacteria; phylum Pseudomonadota; class Alphaproteobacteria; order Sphingomonadales; family Sphingomonadaceae; genus Sandarakinorhabdus. The sequence goes on from JANXVZ010000046.1 coordinate 5,826, forward strand.
GGCTGGGCGCCGGCACCCGGCCAGCCGATCCCGCTGAAGCCGGGAAGCGCCACGACCAGCCTGGCCAGAGCGTTGGGCAGCCGGATCTAGAGCGCGATCACCGACAGTTGCCGACCGTAGTCGGTTTCTCCGCGATGGGTCGTGCGGCGATAGCTGAACCAGCGTGCTTCGTCGGCATAGGTATCGAGGCCAAGGGCGGCGATGCGCCGGACACCGGCGTTGGCAAGGCGCATGGCGACAAAGCCCTCGATATCGAACTGGAACCGCCCGGGGCGACCCGGGGTGAAATACCCGTCGTGTGCCGCGTCATCACAAATGAAACGGTCGCGGAATCCCGCATCGACTTCATAGCTTGCGCGGGCGATACACGGCCCGATCGCAGCGACGATGGCCTCGCGGCGGGCGCCAAGGGCGGTCATCGCATCGACGGTGGCGCCGGCGATGTCGCCGAGCGCGCCCTTCCAGCCGGAGTGCGCGGCACCGATCACCCCGGCGCCGATATCGGCCAGCAGCACGGGTGCGCAATCGGCGGTGAGGATGCCGAGCGCCACATCGGGAGTGCACGTTACCAACGCATCCGCGTGCGGGCGATCGGCATCGGCGACGGCGGCATCGACGGTGACGACGGTGACGCTGTGGATCTGGTGCAGCGAAGCCAGCACCGCGCCGGGCGCCACTGCCTGTACCGCACGCCAGCGATTTTCAGCAACGGCGGCAGGATCGTCCGCCGAGCCGAGACCGACATTGAGGCTGGCATAGATCCCGCCCGAAACCCCGCCCTGGCGACCCAGAAAGCCGTGGCGCACGCCAGACAGCAGCGGTGTCGTGACAAACGGCGGCTTATCCATCGAGCACCGCCTTGCACAGGATATCCTCGTCGGCATGGTCGCCGACCATGAACTTGTACGGCATGATTTCGACAAAGCCGTACCGCGCATAGAACCGCCGGGCGCGCGGGTTTTCGGTGAACACCGATAGCCACAGATCCTGCGCCTCACGGGCTTTTGCGGCGGTGACCACCCAGTCCATCAGTGTCGCCGCGACGCCGCTGCCTTGCCAGCCGGACAGGACGTAAAGCTGGCGGAGCTCCAATGCCCGGCGATCGCCGGAATCGAACGGCAAGGACGGTGGGCCGAGCTTGGCAAAACCGATGGCAATGCCATCGTCCTCTGCCAGCCGGACCTGCAGATTGCTGTCCGCAAGCTCGGCGGCCCAGTTCCGCGGGGATAGCTTGTCGAGAAAAATCCCGAGGTTGGTTGGGGAGTACAGGTGCCCGAAGGTTTCGGTGAAGCTGTCCCGCGAGACCCTGCTCAGCGTCGGCGCATCGGCGATACCGGCATCGCGATAGCCGATCATGCGGTGAACCCGGCGGGTACAGGCCAGGACGGCGCGGACAGGACCATGACCTTGAACAACGCACCCATCGCCGCCGGCGCCGTCAGCCGCACCAGCGCCGCCTCGATGCCGGCCGCCTGCACGGCGGTGGCGCGTGCCTTCAACGCCGTCGCCCGCGCCTCGATGCCGAGCCGCGCCAGCCACACGCCTTGTGGTAGCGGCCCCGACACCCGGATGCCGGCTGCGGCACCGACCGCCGCTGCGGCGAGCGCGGTGAAATCGACATGCGCGGTCAAGTCATGGCCTCCGGGGTTGGCAAAGGGATCGGCGATCTTGTGCCGGTGCAGGGCCTGCAGACTATCGCTGCCCCGGACGCCGTCATACCCGTAATCGATGATCAGCGCCGCACCGCCCTTTCGGCTGAAATGCGCCGCGAGCTGTGCGGCAATGGCACGGCCCGGTTCGCAGACCTCTCCAGCGAGCGCGAAATCGCCAAGATCCTCCGCGGCGATGGCAACCGGGGTGAAAACGCCCGCCTCCACGGCGACCGCGCGCTCCATGCCGCCGAGAAACTGCCGGATCGGCAGCGCATCGAAAAATTCATTGGCAATGACGACAATCGGCAGGTCGTCGGGCACCTGGCCGAGGCAATCGAACCAGCGCGCGCCGGTGACCCGGCTTGCCTGCGCGGCGCGCAACCCGGCGCTGGTCTCGACGAATGCCACTTGCACCTTTTCGGCAAATGCCGGCAGCCGCATGGCCACGCGCAGCGCATCGGCCATCAAGGTGCCGCGCCCCGGCCCCAGTTCGACAAGCCGCATCGCCGGCGATCCGGCGCGCAGCCACAGGTCGGCGATCCAGCCGCCGACAAGTTCGCCGAACATCTGGCTGATTTCGGGCGCCGTGACGAAATCGCCCCCGGCGCCAAAGGGATCGCGCGCCGCGCTGCCGCCGTCGTAATAGGCTGCATTGCATGCCGCCATCCAATGGTCGAGGCGCAGCGGCCCCTCGGCGGCGATCCGCGCGCGCAGCGCTGCTGCTGCCTGCGTCATGCCAGCTTCGAAGTCACGCCATCCCCGCCATCGGCGTCACGCCGCGTCCTGCAGCGCTCCGGCGGGCACAGTCACCGCCAACGGCGGTCGTACCAGCGCGAGGACGATCAGCAGCAGCCCGATGACGATGAACGGCAAGGTCAGCAACTGCCCCATCGTCAACCCGCTCGGCAGAAAGCCGATCTGGCGATCGGGCTCGCGATAGTTTTCGACGACGACGCGCGCTATCCCATAGCCGACGCCGAACAAGCCCGCGAGCAGCCCCGGCCGCAGCCGCGCGCGCGTGCCCCAGTATAGCCATGTCAGCACCAGCAACAGCGCGGCGCCCTCCAATCCGGCTTCGAAAAGCTGCGATGGGTAGCGTGGCTCAGGGCCTGCGGCCGGGAATATGATCCCCCAGTTGCTGCCCGTCGGCCGGCCCCAGAGTTCGCCATTGACGAAATTGGCGAGGCGCCCCAGCCCCAGGCCGACCGGCGCCACGGTCGCCACGCAATCGAGCACGCGCAACCCCGACACCCGGTTGACCATGCCGAACATGAAGATGGCGACGATAACGCCCATGATGCCGCCATGCGATGACATTCCGCCATCCCACAGCCGGAAAATCTCGCCAGGGTGCGCCACATATTGGGCGCGGTTGTAGAACAGCACATAGCCGATGCGCCCCCCCAGGATGACACCGAGCGTGACCCAGGTGATAAAGCTGTCGGTCTGTTCCTCGTTCATCGCCGGCGCCCAGGACCGCGCCATGCGCACCAGCAGCCACCAGCCGATGACGATACCGGCGATATAGCTCAAGCTGTACCAGCGCAGGGCAAATGGGCCCAGCACAGTGCCAAATGCTTCTAATGGCGGGATGGTGAAGACGTCGGGCCGCAGCGGCAGGCTCATGAAGTCAATCGCCACCTGAAGCCCGTCAAACACCAATGCAGTCCTTCGCAGCGCTTGCCCGTTGCGGGCGGGCGCACCATAACGGCGTCAAAGCAGAACGCCAGTGGGGAGACCGGCCATGGATCTTTTGGACACATTCCGCGCCGAAACACGCGCCTGGCTGGAGGCCAATTGCCCGGCCGAGATGCGGCAGCCGATCGCGCGCGATGCCGATGTCTGCTGGGGTGGCCGCAACGTCAAGTTCACCGGCGAGGCCCAGCGGCTGTGGCTCGAGCGTATGGGTGCACGCGGCTGGACGGTGCCGGAATGGCCACGCGAATATGGCGGTGGCGGGCTGAGCAAGGACGAAGCCAAGGTGCTCGCATCGGAAATGCGCCGGATCAAGGCGCGCTCGCCGCTGGCGTCGTTCGGCATCTGGATGCTCGGGCCGGCGCTGCTCAAATATGGCAACGAGGAACAGAAGCGCGAGCATCTGCCAAGGATCGCGCGTGGCGAAATTCGCTGGTGCCAGGGCTATTCGGAGCCCGGCGCGGGTTCCGACCTTGCCTCCCTGCGCACCAGTGCCGAAGATATGGGCGACCATTACCTTGTCAATGGCCAGAAGGTGTGGACCAGCTATGCCGACAAGGCCGACTGGATCTTTTGCCTGGTGCGGACCGACAGCACCGCTGCCAAGCACCTCGGTATCAGCTTCCTTTTGTTCGACATGGCCTCGCCGGGGGTTTCGACCTCGCCGATCAAGCTGATTTCGGGCGCATCGCCGTTCTGCCAGACGTTTTTCGACAATGTGAAGGTGCCCAAGCAAAACCTGATGGGTGCCCCCGGCAAAGGCTGGGACATCGCCAAGTACCTGCTGACCCACGAGCGCGAGATGATCGGCGACATGGATGCCGGGGGCCAGCGCGATTCGGTCAGCCAGATCGCCCGGCGGACCCTGGGCATGGACGCCGCCGTGCTCGCCGATACCGGGTTGCGCACCGACATCGTTCGCCACGAGATCAACGCCTGGGCCTTTGCGCTGACGATGGAGCGGGTCAAGGACGAGGCCAAGGCAGGCCAGGGTGTCGGCGCGCTGTCGTCGATGCTGAAATATTATGGCACCGAATTGAACAAGGATCGCCAGCAACTGCTGATGTCGGTGGCCGGTAGCGATGGCCTTGCGTGGGAAGGCCCGGCGGAGGGCGAAGGCGACCTGGCGCGCGGCTGGCTGCGCTCCCGCGCCAACTCGATCGAAGGTGGCACCAGCGAGATCAACCTCAATATCATCGCCAAGCGCGTGCTGTCCCTGCCTGGCGCGTAAATGCCTGGCGCGTAACTGCCTGGCGCGCAAACGCCGGGCTCGTAGCGCCGCACGCACCACGGCGCGCCTGACCCTTACATCCACCAATGGTCCCGGCCTTGCGAGGCGGGACACGAGGAAGACCCCATGGCCCTGACCCTCACCGACGACCAGAAGATGATCCGCGAATCCGCGGACGGCTTCTTCCGGACCGAGGCCCCCGTGTCCCAGCACCGCAAGCTGCGCGATACCGCCGACGCAACCGGCTTTGACCGCGCCACATGGGCGAAGATGGCGGAGATGGGGTTTGCCGGCGTCCTCGTTCCCGAGGCGCATGGCGGCGCCGGCTTCGGTCATGTCGCCGCCGGCCTGATCATGGAGGCAATCGGCCGCAACCTGTCGGCGGCGCCGATGCTTTCAACCGCGATCCTGGGGACCACCGCGCTCGTGACCGGCGGGTCGGCGGAACAGCAGGCGCGCTACCTGCCGCTGATTGCCGAGGGCAAGCGCTTGTTTGCGCTGGCCGCCGACGAGGCCGCCCGCCACGCGCCGGCGCATGTCGCCACCACGGCAACGCCTTCGGGAAACGGCTTCAAACTCAATGGCACCAAGGGCTTCGTCCTCGATGGCCATGTCGCCGATACATTGATTGTCGCCGCCCGCACCAGCGGCGACCATGACAGCCGGGATGGCATCACCTTGTTCCTTGTCGATGCGACATCCGCCGGCATCGCAATCGAGCGCCGCGCCATGGTCGACAGCCGCAACGCCGCGCGCATCAGCTTCGATGATGTACAGGTCGATGGGGCCGATGTGCTCGGTGCCGTCGGCGAAGGGTTCGGAATCCTTGAAAAGGTTCTCGACGCCGGACGCGCCTGCCTTGCCGCCGAAATGCTGGGGGTATCGTCTGAAAGCTTCGCGCGCACTGTCGACTACCTCAAGCAGCGCGAACAGTTCGGCCAGAAGATTGGCAGTTTCCAGGCGCTCCAGCACCGGGCCGCACATCTGTTCTGCGAAGTCGAGCTGGCCCGTTCGACCATGCTGCGTGCACTGGTGGCGCTCGATAGCTGCGACGATCGTTCCAGCCAGTTCGCTTCGCTCGCCAAGGCCAAATGCGGCGAAGTCGCCAAGCTGGCGACCAATGAAGCCGTCCAGATGCATGGCGGCATCGGCATGACCGACGACTTCGATATCGGATTTTTCATGAAACGCGCCCGCGCCGCGCAGGAAACCTTTGGCGACATCGCCTTTCACGGCGACCGGCTGGCGCGAATGATGGGGTATTGAGACGCGGGGTCGCCAACGAAAACGGGCGGACCGCCAGGCCCGCCCGTCCGTTGTAAAAGCGCGCCCTGCAGGGCGCCGACTCTCCGGCTTACTTCGGCAGCAGCACGGTATCGACGACGTGGATGACGCCGTTCGACTGGTAGACATTGGCGATGGTGACGGTCGACTTGCGGCCGCTTTCGTCGGTCAGCATCAGCTTCTTGCCCATCATCATCGCGGTCAGCTTGCCGCCGGCGACGGTGGTCAGTTCCGCCTTGCCATGACCCGCCTTGATAGCGGCAGCGATGGCCTTTGAATCCATCGAGCCCGACACGACGTGATAGGTCAGGATGCCCGAAAGCTTGTCCTTGTTTTCAGGCTTGAGCAGCGTTTCAACGGTACCGGCCGGCAGCTTGGCAAAGGCGGCGTTGGTCGGCGCGAACACCGTGAACGGGCCTGGACCGGACAGTGTTTCGACAAGGCCAGCGGCCTTCACCGCGGCGACGAGGGTGGTGTGATCCTTGGAGTTGACGGCATTCTGGATGATATTCTTGGTCGGGTACATCGCAGCGCCGCCAACCATCACGGTCTTTGCGGTCATCAGCTTGGCCTGTGCCGGAACAACGGCAAGGCCGGCAGCAGCAACGGCGAACAGTGCGGCACGCAGGGTGGTCTTGGACATCGTCATCATTGTCTCCTCAACATATTACATCGGTCCGTGTGGGACGAATGCTTTACGTGGTGGGGCACGATACGGATGCGTTGCATATCGCCGAATTTCGCGACTGCGTCTAAACGGCGCTCAACACGCCTTTTGCGACGACCGGGCCCGTCGGCAGTCCGGTCGGGGAACCGCCCAGCGGCTCGATGGTGATCGCCAGGGTCGATCCGGAATGCAAACCGGCGAGGCGTTGCGCCGAAATGGTATGGGCATTGGGGCCGGCAATATCGATGACGCCCAGCGAGCGAGGCGGCTTGTCGGCTTCGATGACCCACAATTCCGGCGATTTGCGGCCGTCTTCGCGATGCGTTGCCGGGGTCAGCACCACGGCGCCGCGCAGCGGGTCATAGGCGGCGGCGAGCAGCGGCTTGCCATCGTCTCCCGCCAGCGAGGCAACCAGCATCTGCGGGGGTGCGCCGGCGGGCGGTGAAATCTGGGTGATGGCGATCGCGGCCGCCGCAACGCCGGCCATCGCAAGCCCGCGCCACAGCGCCAGGCTGTTCCACAGGCCGGTCTGCGGCGACGGGGCGGTGGCTCGCCGCGGTGAAGGCGCGATTTCCGCTTCGACCGCCGCCCATACCGTCGGCGCTGGTACGGCCGGTGCGATTCCATCGGCGAGAGGCGCCAGCCGGGCATTCCAGTCTTCCACCCGGGCGCGGAATGCCGGATCGGAGCGCATCCGCGCTTCGGCTGCACGGCGTTCGTCACGTCCAAGCGCGCCCAGCGCCATATCCATGGCCAGCGCTTCGTCCGCGTCAAAAGGTTCGCCGGCCATCATCATGTCATCGCTCATCGCGCGAACTCGGTACCGTCGACCAGGCCCGACTTCATGCGCGCCAACCCGCGCCGCACCCAGCTTTTCAAGGTGCCGACCGGAACGCCTTCGCGCGCTGCCAGTGCCTCGTAGGTCAGGCCTTCGAAATAGCAGCTGCGGATCGCAGCGGCATGGCGTGGTTCCAGCCCGGCGAGGGCATCATGAATCCGCGCGGCGTCGCTCGCCGTGTCGATTATGGCATCGGCCAACGGGCTGTCGTCGCGCACCTCGGCGGCCTCGTCGAGCGGCGCCGAGGGGCGGCTGCCACGAGCGCGCAGGCGGTCGATGGCGCGGTTGCGCGCGATCGTCGCCATCCACGTCACCGGGCTGGCGCGCGTCGCGTCGAATTCGGCCGCCTTGCGCCAGACCGTCACAAAAACCTCCTGCAGGACATCTTCCGCTTCGCCCCTCTCGGGCAAGATACGCAGGATGATGCCAAATAGCTTCGCCGAAGTGCGATCGTAGAAATCGCGAAAGGCGAATTGGTCGCCATCGGCGGCCCGCGCCAACAGCGCCGCCAGCTCGGCGGCTCCGGGGGAGACGTTGCTCACAAGCGTTTCAGCTGCATCTTGATCGGACCCTCGGCACGACCATGAACGAATTGATCGACGAACGGGTTGCCGGCGGAATCGATACCATCACGTGGCCCGTGCCAGACGATACGGCCCTGGTAGAGCATCGCCACGCTGTCGGCGATCTTGCGCACGCTCGCCATGTCGTGGGTGATGGTCAACGCCGTGATCTTCAGGTCGGTGACCAGCGTGCGGATCAGGTCGTTGATGACATCGGCCATGATCGGATCGAGACCCGTCGTCGGTTCGTCGAAAAACAGGATCTCGGGCTTGGACGCGATGGCGCGTGCGAGGGCGACGCGCTTCTGCATTCCGCCGGAAAGTTCGGACGGTCGCAGGTCGGCAACATCGGCACCAAGGCCGACCCGCGCCAATGTATCGACCGCCGCCGCCCGGCGATCGGCCGCCGAGCCATCGAGAGCAAAGCTGACATTGCGCCAGACGCTGAGCGAATCGAACAGCGCACCACCCTGGAACAACATCCCGAACCGCGCCTGGTGGGCTGCCAGCGCCCGCCCCTTGAGGCCGACAACCTCGGCACCATCGACCTGGATGCTGCCCGAATCGGGACGCAGCAGTCCCAATATGCACTTGATCATCACCGACTTGCCGGTCCCCGAACCACCGATGATGACCATCGATTCGCCCGTGGCAATATCGAGGTCGACGCCGTCGAGCACCACCTTGGCGCCGAAGCGCTTGTGGACATCGCGAAGACGAATCTTGGGCGTCATGAACCAAAGACGATGACGGTGATGACCAGATTGGCCATCAGGATGAGGATGAACGCCGAAACCACGGCGTTGGTGGTGGCACGGCCGACCCCCGCCGCCCCGCCGCTCGAATGATAGCCGTGGTAGCATCCCATCAGCGCGATGAAGAAGCCGAAGACCGCCGCCTTGACCATCGACGAGCTGATATCGTCCCATTTCAGATATTGCGCGGTGGTGTTGAGATAGGCGGCGGCGTTGAAATGCAGCCGCCCGGTCGCGAGCAGGAAGCCGCCCATGACCCCGAGCGCGTTCGACACCAGCACCAGCAACGGCATCACCAGTACGGCGGCGACGATCCGCGGCCCGACAAGATACTGGAACGGATCGGTTCGCAGCGTCGTCAGCGCGTCGATCTGTTCGGTGACGCGCATGGTGCCGAGTTCGGCCGCCATGGCGCTGGCGACGCGCCCGGCCACCATCAACCCGCCCAGGACCGGACCCAGTTCACGCACGATGCCGATGACCGTCACCGCGGGCACCGTGGATGCCGCATTGAATCGGCTGCCGCCGATATAGATCTGCTGCGCCAGCGCCGACCCGGTGAACACCGCCGTCAGCCCGACTACCGGCAGGGAGAACCAGCCGATCTTGAGCATCTGTTCGACCAGTTGCGCCGGATACCAGGGCGGACGGACGATGCGACCCAGAACGACCAGCGCGAACCGCGTCAACCGCCCGACGCTGGCAAACAGCCCGATGACAACGCTGCCGAGCGCGATCAGGGCATGGAAAAGGGTGGTGGCGAATGCAGTCATCGGTAGATGCGGGCATAGCGATGCCCCAAGCCGGTAAGCAACTCATATTCCGACCGGCCAGCAGCGCGCGCCGTCGCAGCCAGGTCGAATTCGATATCCAGCCAGTCGCCCTCGGCGACCGGCGGCGCATCGGTGATATCGAAGGCGGTCAGGTCCATGGCCACCCGCCCGGCCACGGGTGCAACGCTGCCACCGATGCGGGCACTGCCGCTGTTCGACAGGCTGCGCGCATAGCCATCGGCATAGCCCAGCGCGACGACCGCCAGCCGTGTCGGGCGTCGTGCCACGAACGTCGCCCCATAGCCGACGCTGTCGCCGGCCGGCACGTCGCGCAGTTGCAGCACGCGCGCCGAAATGCGCGCCACGGCAGACAGTCGCGTGCCGTCCGGTGCCACGCCGCCGCCATACAACCCGATACCGATGCGGGTCAGGTCGAAATGAAAGTCCGCGCCCAGCCCGACGCCGCCCGAATTGGCGAGGCTGCAGCGCCGCGCCGGAATTTGCTTGGCCAAGGTGGCGAAACGAGCGCGCTGGGTCTGGTTGAGAGGGTGCGTCGCATCCTCAGCGCAGGCGAGGTGGCTGTGCAGCGTATCGATCTGCAATCCGTCGAGCAGCCCCGACAGCGCATCGTCGGCGCTGAGGCCAAGGCGGTTGAGGCCGGTATCGACCATGACATCGCAAGCACGGCCGGTTTCGCGCCATGCCCGCACCTGCGCCGGGCTGACCAGCACCGGCACCGCCCGGCTCGCCAGCGCCGCCGGCATTTCATCGGCGCACGCACCATGGAGCACCGCCACGCGCACGTCGCCCGGCAACGTCGGCAGCGCCGCCGCTTCGGCCCAATGCGCCACGAACAGATCCCGGCATCCCGCCGCGACCAGCGCCAGCGCTGCCTCTGCAGCCCCCAGTCCATAGCCATCGGCCTTGATCGCGGCACCGCATTCGGCCGCCCCTCCGGCGTCGCGAAAGACCCGCCAGTTGCGCACCAGCGCAGCGGTATCGACAGTAAGGCGGGCAGAAAGTGGCGGCGACATCATCCAGTCACTGGCTTAGCGGCATGGCGCAAGACTGTCACCGCGCCTATTCATGGCGCCGCAAGCTGAATCGCTTTATACAGGCGGCTGACGGATGACCGTCGTTTGGACCTGACCCGATGAAACGCTTTGTTGCCGCCTTCGCCTTGCTCGCCGCCATCGCCGCTCCGGCGTTGGCGCAAAGCCAGCCGCGCCCCGATACGGAGTTCTGTGCCAAGATGCGTGCCCAGCACCCCGGCGGCATATGCTCGCCCAAGGGCGAATATGTCACACCGGACAAGGTCTACATGCCCGACGGCAAGGTAGTGAACCGCTCGACGGGCGGCTGACGACCGGAGAGTCTCGCACAGAAGCGTCAAGGCTCGGGTTATGCGGGCGTCCTTGACCGCCAGATGAGACATCCGGGGGGACGGCACCCTAGTCGAACAGCGAGCTCACCGAGCTTTCCTCGCTGGTTCGCCGCATTGCCTCCGCCAGCAGGGGCGCAATCGTGATCCGGCGGATCTTGCTTGCCGATTTGACACTGCTGAGCCCGGCGATCGAATCGGTCACCACCAGTTCGGTCAGCGCCGAGCCTTCAACGCGCGCCACGGCGCCGCCCGACAGTACACCATGCGTGACATAGGCAGTGGCGCCGGTGGCCCCGGCCTCGATCAATGCCGCAGCGGCGTTGCACAGTGTCCCGGCCGAATCGACGATATCGTCAACCAGAACGCACATCCGTCCGCGCACGTCGCCGATGATGTTCATCACTTCGGATTCGCCGGCGCGCTCGCGGCGCTTGTCGACGATCGCCAGGGGCGCGTTGCCGAGCCGCTTGGCCAGTGCGCGCGCCCGCACGACACCGCCGACATCGGGCGAAACCACGGTAATATCGCCCTTGCCGAGGCGCGCCTCGATATCGGCCGCCATCACCGGTGCTGCATAAAGATTGTCGGTCGGGATATCGAAAAAGCCCTGGATCTGCCCCGCATGAAGATCGACCGACAACACCCGGTCGGCGCCCGCCACGGTGATGAGATTGGCGACCAGCTTGGCCGAAATCGGTGTGCGCGGGCCGGGCTTTCGATCCTGCCGGGCGTAACCGAAATACGGCACCACCGCCGTGATGCGCCGCGCTGATGACCGCCGCAGCGCATCGATGCAGATCAGCAGCTCCATCAGGTTGTCATTGGCCGGCGCCGCCGTCGGCTGCACGACGAAGACATCTTCGCCGCGGACGTTCTCGTGAATCTCCACGAAAATCTCCTCATCGGCAAAACGCCGTACCGATGCGCTGGTCAGCTTCATGTCGAGATAATCGGCAATGGCCTGCGCCAGCTCGATATTGCCATTGCCGGCAAGAATTTTCATGGTGTCAAGTGTCCCCTGGCGCAGCTTCGCATAGCGCCACGGTCACGCGACGGCAACAAAGCAGTGGCCCCGATGCGGGGTTATGCAGCGATGAGCGGACGCAGCATTGCCAGCAGCGGCACATCCGCCGGTGGCATCGGCAACGCGCTCAGCCTCGCATGTCCGGCCCAGCACAGCGCCTGCGCCTCCTGCCCGACCGCTTCGCCTACCCAGGCACGTGCCCCATAAAGCAGCATGACGAGATGAAATTGGCCATAGCCGTGGCTGGCAAATCCCAACGGCTCGAGCGCCGCCGGCTCGACGAGGATGCCCAGTTCCTCGTGAAGTTCGCGTGCCAGCGCATGCTCGGGCGTTTCGCCCGGTTCGATCTTCCCGCCGGGGAATTCCCATAGCCCGGCCAGCGACTTGCCCTCCGGCCGCTGGGTGAGCAGCACCCGGCCCTGCGCGTCGATAAGCGCGGCGGCGACGACATGGGTGAGCTTGATCAGGATTGCCTCCGGTCGTCTGGCTGAACAATGCCATTTGGCGATAGGGCTGTGGCAAGCGGCAACGCCGGCGGCGGATATCGCCGCGGTCGCCCCAATTGCGATGCTAGAGCAGACGCCCCATCTCGATGAACTTTGTCCGCCGCGCCTTGCGCAACGCCGCCGGCGCGACGAGCAGCAATGGTGCCAGTTCGGTGCCGATCGCGGCCGCAAGCGAGGCGATGGCGGCGGCCGGGTCGCGGTGGGCGCCCCCCAAGGGTTCGGTGACGATCGTGTCGATGACGCCGAGCTTTTTCAGGTCGGCGGCGGTGACGCGCATGGCTTCGGCGGCTTCGGGCGCATGGTCGCTGGCCTTGTCGGCGGTGCGCCACAGGATGGAGGCGCAACCTTCGGGCGAGATCACCGCATAGACGGCGTGTTCGAACATGATGACACGATCGGCGGCGGCAAGCGCGACGGCGCCGCCCGAGCCGCCTTCGCCGGTGATCGCGGCGATGACCGGGACGGGGGCGGCGAGGCAGGCTTCGGTGGCGCGGGCAATGGCTTCGGCCTGGCCGCGTTCTTCGGCATCAAGGCCGGGAAAGGCACCGGCGGTATCGACCAGCGTGACGACGGGCACGTTGAAGCGCCCGGCGAGTTCGATGAGGCGGATGGCCTTGCGATAACCTTCGGGGCGTCCCATGCCGAAATTGTGTTTCACGCGGGTCGCGGTGTCATGACCCTTTTCATGCCCGATGACCATCACCGGCGTGCCCGAACCCCGCAGGCGGCCGATGCCGCCGATGATGGCCTGGTCCTCGCCAAAGGCACGATCGCCGGCGAGCGGGATGAAGCCTTCGACCAGCACCTTGACCATGTCGGCAAAGTGCGGCCGTGACGGATGGCGCGCGACCTGCGTCTTCTGCCACGGCGTCAGCCTGGCATAGGTTTCGGCGAGCAGGCGCCTGGCTGCACCTTCGGCGTGCTTGGCTCCGGCCTCGTCGCCGGCGGCGCGGTAGTCCGCAGCGCGCGTGGCGATCGTGGCGATGGGCTTTTCGAAATCGAGATAGGAAATTGTCACCGCCATTGGCCTAAAGCGGGGCGGGGTTGCGGTCAATCACCCGGCAATCGCTGCTTGCTTGGCCGCGTGCTGTCGGGCTGGCTTCGGGCGACGTGGCGGTGCGGCGACGCTTCTAGATGCCCGCCACCGCACCGAACTGCATCTCGACGTATAAACCGCCGGGTCCCTTGCTGACCCAGCGCGACGCCGCGTCTGCGGGTTCCGGGATATCCGCCAGCCGGTCGGCGCGCGCCACGCGCCCACCGGTCTTTTCCGCCAGCCGGGAGCTCAGCGCCTTGGCCGGGATGTCACCCCAGTGCACTGCCTTCGACATCGCTTCGTCGGTGGGGATAAAGGCGCGCAGGCGCGGGCTGGTCATCGCCTCCAGGCCATCCTTGCGGGTGGCGTTGGCGCTGCCATGGTGGCCGACCTTGTAGAAGACAGTGCGGGCGAGCAGGTCAGCCCCGGTTACGGCGCCCGGCGCGGCCCCCGGCGCGGCGCCGAAGGTCAACCCCGGCCAGCTTCGCCAGTTGCCGATCTGGGCATCGGCGACGAACAGCAGCACGTCGCCGCCCGGTGCCAGCTCGAAGGCGAGGACGACGCTGCTGTTGTTGGTGCGGCTGTCGAGCTGGATCGCGAGCCCTGCCGCCAGCCCCAGCCAGTCGCTGTCGATCCGCCGCCACGACTGGTCGGAAAAGGCATCGCTGCCGACCTGGTAATCCCCCGGCACCGGGCCGGTATAGAGCGCCTCCACAAAACGCTGGAGGTCACCTCCGATATCGCGCCCCTGTCCGTTGATCACCGCCGAAAGCTGGTCGCCCTCGGTCGAATCGAACGGCGCCCCAGGATCGTCGTCGATCGACAATTCGTCATCGCCAATGGCAAAGGCCCTGCCGATCGTCGCGACGAGGCTGTCATTGGCGCCGAACTGGTAGATGTCGCTGGGTGCATCGAGTACGCCGAGAAGGGCCGGATCGTGCGGCGGACCGAGCACATAGCCGGTCACGCCCAGCACCGGGTCGAGTGCCGCAAGCGTGCCGGGTTCAAGGTATCGCAGCCGCGACGGCGGCACCAACGCCACCAGCGCATCGCGGCAGGCACGGACCTTTTCGCCGGCGATGCCCATTGCCGACGGGCCGGAGATGAAGCCGCCAAGGCTGGCCAGGCCATCGCCGATGGGGATCGCATCGGGGCCGATGGCCGCCAGACGCTGCGATGCGCCGTCGATTGCCGTCATCGCTGCCCCCTTGAACTTGTCCAGCGCCCGGGCCTGGGGGTTGGCTGGATCCTCGGTCCAGCCCAGCCAGACTTCACCGACATCGAACCCCTTGAACTGCGCCGTCTCGCTTAGAAAGCCCGACAGATGGTCCCAATGTTCGTGCGTGCCGATGATGATGTCGAGACGAGGTTTGCCGCCACCATCGCGGCACCGCGTCGCCAGGTCGGCGACGACCGCATGGATCTTTTCGGTGCCCCCCTTCGTTGCGCTGTGGATGCCGCAATCGATAAGGATCCGGAACGGCGGCTGGCCCTCCCGGTCGATTTCCACAAGATTGCAATCGCCGATGCCCTGGCAATAGAGGCGCAGATTTACCCGGCTCATCACACCACCTCGCCTTCGTCGTCGTCATGGTCGGAATGGAGAAATGCGAAGGGTTCGCGCGCCGCGAGTGCGCCGAAATACAGCGCATTTGTACCCGGCGTCGTGCCGCCGAGAAATTCGCGCTGCTTTTTCAGCCTTTCCCGGTCACCCATCGGCTTGCTGATGATGTAGCGGATGCGACCGCCGGTGCTGTTGCCGGTGCTGCTTTCGGTAAACACCGGGTCGATGATGACGGTGCAGCCGCCGCGGAACCAGAATTGCGGTGACTGCTTGTCATTCGGGTCAAGCCGTTCGGGACGGCGTTGCGCGATGACCACGACGATATGCATGGCAATGCCGCCATCGGGACGCGCGCGGCGGATGCGGCGAACGTTGTGCACCTCGAAATTGGTCGGGACCTGCGGATCGGGCGGTTTCGGCGTGAAATCGGCATTGTAAAGTTGCAGGCCGCGCTGCAGGCCGAACAGCTCCGGCACCGCCAGCCCCTCGGCAAAGGCGCGCAACAGGTGTGTGCGGAATACCCAGCGGCGGCGTTCTGCACCGCGATAGATCGTTTCGCGGTCCGGGCTGGCACCCCATTCGATCCGCAGTTGGTCGACCGCCTCGCCGACCCAGTCGCGATCGTTTTCCGCCGGCTCGAAGGGCCTGATATCACCGGTCTCGCGCCAGACCAGTGATTCGACCGACACGGTGCGCAGCCCTTCGGGCAGCACCCCGGCGCTGCGGAATGCCTGCAGCATGGCGGTGCGATAGCCCAGCTTGTCATCCGGCACATGGTCGAGATCCGCGGTCATGATGGCACGCAGATATTCGCCGAAGGTGATGTCGGCCGGCGGGCAATAGTCCAGCGCCCGGATGCACATGCGCTGGATCTGATCGGCGGCCTTGGCGGTCTCGTGCGCCAACCGGGCGACGAGCAGCGGGTGCAATTCGCCTTCGGGCAACAACCCGCTGCCGCCGGTGGCCAGCTTGATGAGATCCTGGTTGCGCCGCGTCACGATGGCAAGGAACGCCTTCCAGATGCACAGCACGAGGATGGAACCGCGACGATGCACCTCGAACTCGGTCTGGTAATCGTAGCTGGCGAGCCCATCCTTGTCGGGGTCGAGATAATCCCGCAGCGCGCCGTCCTTGCCGGTGGCCAAGCCGAACTGCTGGGCCAGCCCCGACAGCAGGGACCGAGCCGACAGGTCGGCATGGCTGCCGCTGATTGCCGATGCCACCAGTTCCTCGAAGGTGAAATGCTGGAACAGCGCGACGATGTCGGCAAATGCCTCGTGGAATGCCCCGACGTCCGGGTTGCTGTTTTCCTGGTAGCGGCGATGCAGGCCATCGAGCAGGGCGTGGGTGACTTCATGGGCGACGATGTCCGCCGACAGCGTGCTGAAGACCATGCTGTTATCGACAACCGCCGCGCCCCGCGCCGTGGTCGCATTGAAATAGCCGAACAATATGGCGATCTTGTCGGGGCTGTAATAGGCGTTGCGGGCACGCAGCGCGTGCGGGTACAGCCGCAGGCGAGGCACGAAATGATCGCGCGGCTTCTTGCCGGCCCGGTCCCGATATTTGGCCCATAGCGAACGCCGCCCGAGCGCCGATTCGAACGCCACGATGGTCTTCATGGCGATGGCATAGGCCATTTGCTGGTGGAATTGCGGGTTGCCCTCCGACGGGGTCAGGCCATCCTTGGCCAGCAGTTGCCGGCTGCCCAGATCGACAGGCGCATAGACACGGTTCGATGCCGGATCGACATCGACGACTTCGATATATTCGCCGACCGGGCCGGGGCGGAGGTCGTCTTCATACGGAACGGTGATCGTCGTCGTGCTGAGACGCACGGTGGCAAAGTCGTTGGCCAGGGCCGGGTCGAGCGCGAATACCCGCAGGCGGCGCGCCGCGGGCAGCGGTTCCCGGCGCGGCGCGCGCCATTGCGGGCGCTGCGGAACCGCGACGATGGCCGGCGGCGGCGCGCCATCGCCGGTTGTGTCGGGCGCGACAGGCGGTGGTGGCGATGCGGGCGTGGTGCCGGCATCGCGCCCGGTTGCCAGCGTCTCCTCGAGCGCCGTCTTCAAGGTATTCGACGCCAGCGGCGAGGCATGGGCGGCTTCGAGGAAATGCTTGCGGGCTGCGGCATCGACGCCGGTTGGCGCCTCGGTGTCCGCAGCAGCAAGCGCGGCGATACAATCCGGGTCCAAAAACGCCAGCTGCTGCAGCTCGAGGCCAAGCATCGCCTCGGTGGTCGATTTTGATGCAGCGTCGAAACCCATGCCGCCGCCAAAGATCATCTTCAGCCAGTCCCAACTGGCGCTGGCCGGCGGCAAGCGACGGTAATCTGCCGCCGTGCCGACGCCGATCTTGAGCGCTTCATCGGCACGGACGGCGCCCTGCCCGAGAAATTCGAGCACGCCACCGGCATCAAGGCTTGTGGTCACGCGCCGCGCCGACTTGAACAGCGCGTTGCGCACCGCTTCGATTCGCATCCAGCGTTCGGGCAACGCCGCCAGCGCGTCGTAGTGCTGGGCGATCCAGAGCGCCGCCGTTGCCGCCACCTGCGGCGTGGCGGCACTGGTGCCTTCGCCGTTCAGGCGCAGTGCGCTGCCGCAGCCGATACGCGCCCAGGGGATGTTTGGCGTCCAGCCCGCCAGCGCTGTCGCCATCTTCGATGCCGGGCCGAAACAGCCCTCCATGGTGCCAAGATCCAGCCCCGAATAGCTGCGGCCATCGGCCATCACTCCGGTGGCGGCGAGTACGCGTGCCATGCGCGCCGGGTAGACGATGCTTTTGGGGGTGGGAGCGCCGGCGATGGTGTTGCCCGCCGCCGTCACCAGCACCAGGCCGGCGTCATAGGCCAGGTTGACGGCATCGGCGAGCGCTGCCGAGGCGAGGCCGCCAAGGCTCATCGACAGCACGTCGCAACCGTTGGCAATCGCATGGTTGATGCCCTGGACGATCGTCGACGTCGAAAAGATGGCAACGAAATCGGCCACGCGAATCGGAATGACCTGGGCATCGGGCGCACCGCCAAGATCGCCGCCGAGGCCATCGCTGAAGCCCGGGCGCGTGCCGGCGTTGCCGCCGGCGAGGATGCCGATGGTGCCGGTACCATGGCCGCGCGAATGCGTTTTGGTGTTGGCCCCTGCTGGCACCTGGTCCTCGGCGCTGTCCGGCTTGGCATTACCGGGTACGAAATTGCGCTGCAGGTCACGCCGCAGCCCGCGCGGCAGCATCGTGTGCGCCGGGTCATAACCGGTATCGAGGTGCGCGATCCGCACGCGCTGCTGCGCCGCCGCGCCGACGGCCGCCCGCGCCGCCGCCAGACCGCCGAATTCGGGGCGCAGGTGCCAGGCAAAGCCATCGCCAAGGGCGCGGCCACCTGCAGCGTTCTGGGGGAGTTCGGCACAGGGATCGACGTCATCCAGCGCCATCGCCGCCTTCGGTTGCGGGGATAACCATTGCTGGACGATGTCGGGTTCGGCACCGGCTACACCGCCCGCCATGCCAAAGCCGTTGCCGCCGATGCTGGCATCGGCCAGCGCGTGCGCCCGGTCCCAGGCATTGCCCCCGGCATCGACACGCAGCCAGCGCATCGCCTCCCCCGCCATGCCGAAATTGCCTGAAGGCGCCGGCGGGACTGTCAGGATGGTTTCCGCCTCCCCGGCGCCGAACCCCAGGCGCATCTGCGCTTCCAGCCCCGCCGCGCGCGAATCGGCGACCTTGACCAGCACCGAAGTCGCCGACCCAACCTTGCCAAAGCCTGCCATCACCGGCCCCCCATCTTGCGCGCCACGCCTAGTGCCTGCAGCAGCGCCGGGCCGCCTGCGAGCAGCAGCGGCAACAGCGCCGCCAACGGTTGCCCGGAATCGACAATGCCCCAGCCCAGCACCAGCAGCCCAAGCGGCAGGATGATGATCAACGGCCACACCGCCAGTTGCCAGCCGCCAGAGGGTGCATCGCGCCGCCAGCGGGCAAGGGTCGCGGGTCGTTCGACCCGGCGCAGGAAATTGCCGAAGCTGTCGTTCATCAGGCGCGGCAACGGGTCGAACACCACCAGCCCACGCCTGATCAACGATTTCAATGGCCCCGCCGACGACACCGAAGGCACCCGCCCGCTGGCGAGGTTGTGCAGGACGAGCTGTTCCCCGCGCGACGATGCCGACCATAGCTGCTGATAATGGTCGATGAGGATGGTGCCGGCAAAATCCACCGCCGCGGCCGGCGACGGCGCATGCAGGCTGTCGGCATAGCGCCGCACGGCGTTGCCGTAATAGCTGTCAAAGGCAGCGGCCTCGCTGGCGGCGGCGGCCCGCAATTCCGGCGACAGTGGCGCCAGTGTCGGCGGCGGCAGCAGCGCGGCCAGCACGCGTTCGGGAAGCGGCGCCAGTTCGGCCACGGTTGCCGCCACCACGGTCGAATCACCCGCCGACGGCAACAGCTTGGGCAGAATGGGGAAGACGAACACCTGCACGCCTTCGAACAGCCGCGCCCAGCGCGTGTCCTCCAGGTGCCGCCGCACGGCCTCATAGGCCATGGCATCATCGCCCCGCGCCAGCGTTTCCTTTTCGCGCTCATAGGCCTGCAGCAGCGGTTCAAGCGGCATAAGTTCGGACAGCACCACCAGCTGGACGTTGCCGGCGCGGAATGCCGCCGAGGCGACCAGCTTTTCGAGCAGCGCCAGCGCGGCACGGCGGCGCGGCGGATCGCGCAGCACCAGTTCGATCCCGGTGACGACATATCGCTGCGGTGGTGACCAGGGGGCAACTTGCGTACCCGGCACCGGGGACGGTGTTTCATCGGTGAGATCGACATGGTGGGCATGGGCAATCAGGCTCGTTTCGAGCCATAGCGGCGGTTTGACCACCAATGTGCGTTGCCCGAGCGCTAGGTCGGCAAAGCTGGCGGGAACAGGCAACGACGGATAGCGCACTGCCTCGAGGGGCGTGCCGAGCCCGAACAGCCGCGTCCATACCACCCCGAGCGCAAATCCCGACGCAGCCAGCCCGGCGGCAATGGTGATCAGCACCCACAGCACCGGCATCAGCCCGGTATCGCCGGGCGACAGTTTCGGGTCGGCGCGCGACACGGCGGTATCGGTGGCAAGGCCGCCGGCAGGCAGCGCCTTGGCGCCGAAGCAGCGCTGCGATTGCGCCGGCAAGTCGCTTGCCAGCACCGGGCTGGCCGATGTTTCGGGGCGCAGCGCGGCAGTGGCACGCTCGATTATCGACGATCGCGACGCCCAGCTTTGGCGCGGGCGCCAGCAATCCCCGGCAACGCCAAGGCCGTCGTCGCTGGCCCCGGCGCGGCCGACATTGGCCGCCCGCAGATCGGTGAAATAAACGCGCGCGATGGCGGCGCGGGCATTGGCACGGGCCGCCAGCGCGGTCTTTTCATACGCCAGCGAACTCGCGTCGTCGGCACGCTGGGCAAACACCGCCGCGTCGCGGTGAAACGCCAGCACCGGCACCACGACCGCGACCAGCACCAAGCTTACCGCCCAGTACCTGTAGCGTGACTGTGTCTCCGGCAGCAGCGGCGACATCGCCGGCGAGGGTTCAAGAAAACAGCGATACCCGATGATGACAATCGCCAGCCAGCACAACATCGCCGCCAGGATCGGCCAGTCGGGCACCACCACCAGCGTCACCAGGCCTATCGCCGCCGCTGCCAGATTGGCGCGGGTCGCCATGCGATACTGGTCGCGGCGCGCTTCGTCGGGCCAGAGCCAGCGCCAGGGGTGCCGCAGTGTCACCATCAGCAGCAGCGTGCTGAGCACCGACAGGATGGCCGCCGCGGTCAACCAGCCAACCAGCGTATCCTGCAACATCCGCGCCGGGCGCAGGTCGGCGCTGTCATGCGCGTGCCAGACGAACAGCCCCCAGTTGCTGTAGGGCAGGCGCGTATAGGCAAAATGCTGGCGCTGGCCGTCATAGGTCGCGGTGAACGACCCCGGGCGGCCGCTGTCGAATTCCGGGCGCGACAGGTTCTGCCGCGCCCCGGCCAACCCCGGCGCGGTAATCTCGTCCTCGACATTTTCCACGCCGGCGCGGGCACGGGTGCTGTGGAAAAGCACCTTCAGCGTGGGGCTGGCGAGATCGACGACCATGAAGCGTTCGTCGGGCGGCAGCATCGGGCTGAGCAGGCTGCGCAGCACGGAAGCCGTGGCAAGTACCCCGGTCGGCGCCCGCGACATGGTGCTGCCGCCCAGCAGGACCGGGAAGGCGATGATGGTCTTGTCGATGCCGTCCGATTGCGACCGCACCTCGGCGATGGAATAGCGCGGCAGCACGATGGCGCCGGGCTGGGCGCCCCGCGGCATCAGTCGCACCGGCTTCATGCCAGGCACCCGCAGCGTATCGCCGGCAAGCGCCGCCTGGAAATAGTCACGCTCGACGATATCCAGCCGGGCGCCATTGTTCATCCGGCAACTGGCGATCGCCGTGCCGGGCACCAGGGTTCCCGTCGTGTCGACCAGGAACGCCGATTCGCGCGGCGGCAGCGCGCCCGATTCAAAGCGTTGTCGCAGGTTGGCGGGCATTGCCGCAACATCGGGTTCGATCAACGGATACTGGCCCGGTGGCGGTGTCATCACCGCGTTGAGCGACAGCGGCGCATCCATGCACGTCACGGGCCTCGGCGCGCCGAAGGGTCCGCGCCGCTGTTCGGCACCGATCAACCGGCCGATTTCACCGCGGAACTGTTCGCGCAGCGCCAGCGCCGTATTGGCGGTACGCACCTCGGCGCGGATCCGGCTCAATTCGACATCGACGGAAAACAGCGCTGCCGAGACCGCAACGGCGATGACGATGACGGTGCCCGCCCCCACCGCCGTCAATTCGAGCACAGAAAGCGCTTCGGCCGGTCCCAGGAAACGCAGCTTCAACACCGGCACCAGCGCCAGCAAGATAAGCAGCGCGACGCCAAAACCAGCGGCGATGATCGGCGGCGGATGCAGCAACCGCGTCGCCCCTGCTCCTGCCGGCACCAGCATGACCGCCACCGCGCCGCCGCCTTCGCCCGCTCCTGGCAGCGTCAGCGGTCGTACATAGGCGACATGGCTCTCCCCTGCCGCCTGCACGCGCACCGGATCGAGCGTGGTCAGGGGATCGACCGCCACCGCCTTGGCGCCGGAAAGCCTGTCGAGAACCGACGCACTGAGCGAATCGGCGACGGGAAGCCGCTTGAGGTTGGTCAGCGCCAAGGGGTCGTCGGCGATCTGGGCGCGGACTTCGCCGGTGCCGGCATCCGCGATGATGAGGTGCGTGGCGGTCGGCGCAACATCGCCAAGCCCGACGAGGCGCCCCAGTGGCAATTCGGTGGCATAGCAGGCTATGGTGCCATTGCCGGGGAAAAGCGGCTCGCCGCCAATCCGCAGCGATGCAAAGCTGGCAAGGCCGGGGACGATATGGCGATCGGCGGCATCAAGGCTGGCAACCGGAATATTGCCCGCCAGCCGCATCATACCAGCGCCGATCCAGCTTTGGCGGCCCTTGGCGGCATCGGCCTCCGGACACGCCGCCGGGGTCGCCGCCAATGCGTAGCGAATGTGCAACTGGCCGAGCGAAGGGTGCCAGAACCGGGCCTGCGCCTGCCAGCCACGGCCCCGATCGGCCATGGTCGCCGGCTCGAGCCGCGTCGGCAGCAGGTTGGCGCGCGCCATGCTTTCCACCGTCGTCGGCCAACTTTCGAGCGTGCTGGCGATCAGCGCCAGGTCGTGGCTGTTGCGGCGCGTATCATAGCCGACAATGCGGTTGGAGGCCTGGGTAAGCCAGACGCCGAACGCCACCGCCAGCAGCGCCAGCGCCGCTGCCGCCATCAACAGCCAGCGCGAGGCGGTCCTCATCAGACCAACGCCCGTGACAGGTTGAGAAGCCAGCCGCCGGCGTTTAACCTGGTGCGATGAGCCAGCCGGGCAACCCCGAGGCACCCGAAGCCGTGAATGCGGACTTCCTTGCCATGCTGCGCGCCCATCGCCGCGTCATCGAGAGCGACGACCCACAGATTGCGCTGCCCCCCGGCGTTACCCATGTGCTGGTTACTTCCCCCGGCCAGGCGCCGCGGCTGGTCGAGCGGCGAAAGGCGGCGTTTTAGCGGGGGCATGGCCGCACAAGGCGCGGCAGCCGCAGGCAAAGGCAGCGCGTTCGAGGGTCTTCACCCCGCGCCGGCTGACGACGCGGTGGGTGATCGCACCCTCCAGTCCGACGGCGCCCGATCCTGTCGCGCCACCCTTGGATGCCGGTGCAGCAAAGGCGATGCTGCCGCGCCTGAGCAGGTTGGCGACATAGTCCCGCACCTCGGCATCGACGGCAACCGGGCTGTCGGTCGAGCCGAGCATTGCCGCCATCCCGTTGACCCGGCCGATGGTCGCGACGTGCGGGGTGGGTGCCACCACGCCCGCCAGCCGCACATCGAGCGACGACAGGTCGACAGCACGCGACACGCTGGCCTGGGTCAGCCTAGTGCCGGCGATGTCGATCGTGCGCGTCGTTACCGGGGCATCGGCGGTCGCACCCAGCACCTGCCGCAGCGTCGCCGCACCGGCGGTGCCCAACGGTTTTGCGGCAGTGCCGCCATCAAGCGTCATCGACGGTGCAAATGGCGTGCCCCCCGCCAGATCGATACCGTGATGACCATAGGCGGCGCGAATGGCGGGGGCATTGGCGCCCTGATACTGTGCCTGGTCGAGCGCCAGCATGGTGCGGCCTACGGACTGCATGAAGCGCGGCCGCAGCGGCGCCCGCACGATGGCGCCCGCCAGCAACCATGCCGCAACACGGGTCGCGCCCCACAGCGTCGCCTCGCCGGGTGCGCCGGTGCGGTAGATTCCCAATATCGTCCGGTAAAAGGTTCCAGCCAGCAATTGCCCGAAACTGTGGACTTCGTTGATAAGGGCGCCGGGCGGGCCAGTGAACGGCAGCGTCGTCGGCAGCACCCATTGAAAATCATTGAGACCGCGCCGCGGCAGCGCCGCATTGTGGCCGGGCACTTTCGTCGCGATTGCGGCCGCCAGATCCTCGATAAGCGTTTCGACCGCGTTGGCATTGGCCAGCCCCGGGTCGCCCGCGAGGATGAACTGGCGCGTCGCCTGGTCGGACAGCGCCGTCAGCATGGCCACACAATCGCCGAAACCCTCGTGGAAGCTGCTGATCTCGATCATCTGCGAGTTCCACAGGTCGGGGCGCAACGAATCAAGGATGGCATGGCCACATTCATGCGAGACGGTGTCCGACGACACGCCGGTCAGGAAATTGCTGCCGCCGACATCGGTGTGGAAGAACGATAGCGACTGGCGGTTGTAATAGGCGTTGAGGTCATCGCCCGCATCGGGAAGCAACTGCAGCGTCCGGTTGCTCGCATCCCCCTGCCAGCCCGGCAATGGCCCGAAAACGCCCTCGAAGGTTGCAAGCGCGGTCAACGCCGCCTGTCTGGCCTGCCACGGCAGGAACTGAATGTCGGTGGCCGGGTAAAGCCCCGGCGGCGGCAGTGAGGCAATGCTGAGCCCGACGCGTCCCGCCGGACGATCGGGCAGCGGATCGACCTGGCGCAAGGGCAGGCCGGCAACGCGCGGATCGTTCGGGATGAAGTTGATCGGCACGCCGCAATCCCCCTCGCCGGCAGCCGGAAGATCCGGCTGCGCATCGATATGGCAGCGACCCTTGTTTATTTTGTCGCAAGTCTAGGCGCGCGGCAAAGCCTGTCAATGCGCGCCAACGGTACCGGGTGGTTATTGCGGCCCGACCCGGGCGTTGAAAACAAACGCCGGCGGCCAATTGCGCAGTTCGAAACGCACCGAAACCTGGCCGAACACTTGCCGCAGCGCGCCGAGCCAGCGCGTCGAATACTGGTAGCCGACGAACACCGCGTCGGGCGCCATTGCCGCTGCGGTGGCGACCAGGATGGCCTGGCAAACATCATCGGGCATGATCGAAAAGGGCAGGCTCGATACCGCGACGTCGCAATGGGAACGGCCATTTCCGGCAAGCGCGGCTGCGACGCTTTCCGCCGACGCGGCGACGATTGTCAGCCGCGTGTCCGGGATGTCCCGCCTCAGGAAGCTGACGAAATCGGGGTTGATCTCCATGGCGATCAGCTTCGCATCGGGACCGAGCCGCGCCAGCAGCGCCCGCGTGACGACGCCAGTGCCGGGACCGTACTCGACAACCGTCTGCACCTTCGACCAGTCGATTCCACCCAGCAGCCGATTGATCAACCGCCGCGAGCTTGGAATCAACGATCCGGTTCCGCGCGGATTGGCCAGAAAGCTGCGCGCAAACAGCAATCGCGGGCGGGTACGGGTACGCGCTGTCGCCACCGTCGGCCCGGTCAGGTTGATCGTCGTCAGGCTCAGGCGGCGCTGCTTGGGCGTGCAGCGGCACGGACGTGCCATTCCGCTATCCAGCCTGCCGCGGCGGGGGCCGGCTGGCCGACGGACGCACCAAATTCGACGAAAGCCAGCAACAGGATATCGGCCAGGGTGTAGCGGTCCCCGCAAACCCAGGTGCGCCCGGCCAGCTGCTTGTCGAGCCACAACAGCTTTTCCTGGGCAATGGCCTTCAATTCGGCAGCGGCCTCGGGGCTGAGCAGGGTCATGCGGCTGGCGAACAGCCCGCGGCCCTCGGTGGCGCGAAACGCCGTGGTCATCGGTTCGACAATGGCAAGGTCGATGCGTCGGGTCCACATCCGGGTCTCGGCGCGCTCTTCAGGGGTGCTGCCGATGACAGGATTGGCCGGGTGAACGTCTTCCAGATACTCGACGATCGTGGTGATTTCCGAAATGCACCGACCGTTATCAAGCTCCAGCCCGGGCAGGCCGCCGGTAGGCACCTTGGCGACATAATCCGACTGGCGATTTTCGCCGGCCATCAGGTCGACCGTGACGGTGTCGATCGTCATCGCCTTCTCGGCCAGGGCGATGCGCACGACACGCGGATTGGGGCCGATCGAATCATAGAGCTTCATGTCAACACCTCCGGCGCAGCACAGCAAATGCCGCGCCGGAGACGTCATGGGCAGGCGAAGCGGCGGCGTCAATCACCCACGGGCGAAGCGCCGATCATTTCGCTCCCGCGTCAGCGCGGATCGTAATAGCGCTGGCGACGGTTGTCGTAGTGATAGCGGCGGCCATCGTTCTCGTAATAATAGCGCTGGCCGTTGCGATCCTCGTAGCGATTATGGTCGTCCGTGACGATGCCGATCACCGCGCCCGCAGCGGCGCCGATTGCAGCGCCGGCCAGCACGTCACCACCGGTGACGGCACCGACGAGGGCGCCGCCAGCGGCACCGATGCCGGCACCCTTCAGCCCGCGCGATGCGTGCTGGTTGCCGTATTCATCGGTTGTGCAGGCTGCCAGCGAAGCAGTTGCCGCGATGGCGAAGATGGCTGTCTTGAGTGGCTTCATGGCCGTGCTCCCGTTGTTTCGTTACACTGCAAACCATCAGGTCGGCGCCAGGTTCCGTGTCCGCCTCCTTGCGCTGCCAAACACCCCCGCCGCACATCCTGCCACACCGCTTGCGTTGCCGCGGGTTGCGTATTACGCCGCCGATACAGTCTTTTACCGGAGTTTCGATATGCGCGTACTGCTGTTTCTGGCCGCCTCGATGATGGCGCTTTCCGCGCCACTGCACGCCCAGGGTGCGGCGCCTGCCGCTGCTGTCGATTCGTCGCCGCACGCGCGCCTTCGTGCCATCTTTGCTGCCAGCGACGAAGTCGGCATGAAGCGCAACCCCATCCAGGCGCTGTTCCGGGGGGATCCGCGGTACGCCGAACGTTTTGGCGATTACATCAGCGACGCCTATCTCGCCGGGGAGAAAGCCGCCGCCGAGGCCGATCTGGCGGCGCTGGCCGGGATCGATCGCAACACGCTCAACGCCGACGACCGCATTTCCTACGATGTCTTCAAATACCAGACCGAGATGGGGCTCAAGGGCTTTGAACCGGCGCTGCTCAAGGCGGCGATCGACCGCCCCGTCGATCATTTCAGCGGGTTCCAGACGTTCGTTCCGGACCTGTCGTCGGGAGAAGGCGCCGCGCCCTTCAAGACCGTCGCGGATTATGACAACAACCTCAGCCGTCTCGACGGATATGTCACCTATATCGACCGCGCCATCAGCCGCATGAAGCAGGGGCTCGCCGACGGCGTCACCAACCCTCGGCTGGTGATGGCCAACGTTGTCGGGCAACTGGATGCACTCGTGCCGCCAACGGTGGAGGCGAGCGTGTTCTACAAGCCGGTGCTGAAGTTCCCCGATGCTGTTCCCACGGCAGACCGGACGCGCCTCACCGCCGCCTATGCCGCCTTCATTCGCGACAAGCTCAACCCGGCGCAGTTGAAGCTGCGCGACTTCATCAGGGACGAATACCTGCCCAAGGCCCGCGAAACGGTCGGGCTTGGCCAGATGCCGGGCGGTGCGGCGCTTTACCGCTATCTCGTCGAGCAAACGACGACGACCAACATGACGCCCGAAGCCATTCACAGCCTGGGCCTTTCGGAAGTGGCGCGCATTCATGGCGAAATGGAAAAGGTCAAGAAGCAGACCGGCTTCAAGGGCAGCCTGGCGGATTATTTCGTCTTCATGCGCACCGACAAGCAGTTTCAGCCGGCAAGCCGCGAAGCAATGCGTGACGAGTTCTTCGCCATCGACAAGCGGATCCTCGCCAATATCGGTCGCGATTTCAGCACCATCCCTAAGTCGGCGCTCGAGATCCGGGCCGAGCCTGCCTATAAGGAAAAAACATCGGCAGGCGGCGAGTACAACGGCGGCACGCCCGACGGCGCGCGTCCCGGCGTGTTCTATTACAATGCCTATGACCTGCCCTCGCGCTCGACATGGGGCTATGAGACGCTGTTCCTCCACGAAGGCATCCCCGGCCATCATTTCCAGATCAGCCTGGCGCAGGAAAATGCGGATTTGCCGGCATTCCAGCGGTTTGGCGGCAACACCGCCTATGTCGAAGGGTGGGCGCTGTATTCCGAAAGCCTTGGCCAGGAACTCGGCATGTTCACCGATCCGTACCAGATGTACGGACATCTGAACGACGAGATCCTGCGCGCCATGCGGCTCGTCGTCGATACCGGCATCCACTCGCAGGGCTGGGGCCGCGACCAGGCGATCAAGTACATGCTCGACAATTCGGCGATGGGGAAGACCGACGCCACCGCCGAGGTCGAGCGCTATATCGCCATCCCGTCACAGGCGCTGGCCTACAAGGTCGGCCAGCTCACCATCCGCCGCCTGCGCACCAAGGCCGAAAAGGCGCTGGGGCCCAGGTTCGACGTACGCGACTTCCACGCCCAGGTGCTGATGTCCGGCGCGCTGCCGATGGCAGTGCTCGAAACCAAGATCGACAACTGGATCGTGAGCAAGGGCGGAAAGGCCTGACCTCGCCCCCGAACGATCGCGGCGGGCCGGCCCCGGGGCCGGCCCGCTATCAGCCAATCGTGCCAAACGCCGCCAGCCGTCGCGCCAGTGCCTGCGCCGCCGCCGCGTCGCCGGTCTTCAGCGACGCCGCCAGTTGCACACCCTGTGCCCGGGCAAGTGCATCGAATGCGTCATGTGCCGGCATCTGGCCGATACCCTGCAACAGCGTCGCAGCCTTGGCGGCGTTGTTCTTGTCGAGATCGAGCAGGGTTATGGCGTAGTAACTGCGGTGGACGGGGTTGGCCGGATCAAGCTTGATCGCCTTGATGAAGAAGGGATCGACTTCGCTGGCATGGGCGCCCAGCACCAGCCCTGCGGTGAACGACCCAAGGGTTGCCACCGCGCCGCCGTGCCAGCCGCC
This sequence comes from Sphingomonadales bacterium, assembly GCA_025351405.1. Classification (GTDB taxonomy): domain Bacteria; phylum Pseudomonadota; class Alphaproteobacteria; order Sphingomonadales; family Sphingomonadaceae; genus Sandarakinorhabdus. The sequence goes on from JANXVZ010000046.1 coordinate 34,572, forward strand.
GAGCGCCGCCCAGGCCAGCGCCATTTCGGGATGGGCGGCGCGCACGGCGTCCATGCGCTTGCGGGTATCCTTTGCAAGGCCCGGCGAGCGCGTCAGCTTGGCGCGATAGCCGATGGCAATGGCCTTCTGGATTTGCACGTTGGGGTCGGTCGGGGCCTTGGCCAAGGCTGCATCAAGGTCTTTTTCCGCCGCAGCCACCAATGCCAACGCGCGCGCCTTGTCGGCTGTCTGGTATGCCGCGATGAACATTTCGGCGCGCGCCGCGAGGACGAGGCTGGCAGCGGTGCCCTCGGTTCGGCCTTCGCCGATCGCCATCGCCCATCGCCCGTCATGAAATGACGTGGCACTATCGGCAAACGCCGGGGCAGCGCTGCCGAGCAACAGCGCGATAACAACAACAGATTTCATGATTATTCCTTCGCCAGCGCCTCGGCAATCAGCGCCCGGCTCTCGTCCAACCCGTAAAGGGCGATGAACGATCCCATCCGCGGCCCCTGCACCGATCCGATCAAGGTTTCGTATAGCGCCTTGAACCAGTCCCGCAGGTTAACGAAGCCGCCGGCCTTGCCCGCCTCGTAGACTTCGAACTGATAGGCTTCGGCATCGGCACCGGGGCCGACCCGGGCAAGGCGGGCATCGAGATCGGCGAGCGCTGCCGCTTCCTGTGCGGTCGGCGCGCGGCGGCGCAGGCCCGGGACGACGAAATCACGGGCATAGCGCGCTGCATGGTGCACCAGCCGGTCAAGCGCCGGATGCGTCGCCGGGCTGGCCCCCGGCGCATGGCGCGCCACATAGGACCACAGTTTTGCCGGATCGTCGGTCGCCGCCACCGACGCTAGGTTGAGCAACAGCGAAAAACTGACTGGCAGATCGACCAGCGGCGGCTTGCCCTCATGGACATGGTGCACCGGGTTGCCCAGCCGCTGTTCGACCGGCTGCTCCGGATATTTCGCCAGGCTGTCGGCATAATCCTCGATGGCACGCGGGATGACATCGAAGTGCAGGCGCTTGGCCTTGCGCGGGCTCTGGAACATGTACAACGCCAGCGATTCCGGTGGGCCATAATCGAGCCATTGTTCGATGGTCAGGCCATTGCCCTTCGACTTCGATATCTTGGTGCCCTCTGCGTCAAGGAACAGTTCGTAATTGAACCCGGCCGGCGGCACCGCACCGAGGACGCGGGTAATGCGCCCCGACAACAGCACCGAATCGATCAGGTCCTTGCCCGCCATCTCATAGTCGACCCCCAGCGCCACCCAACGCATCGCCCAATCGACCTTCCACTGCAGCTTGCAATGGCCGCCGGTGACGGGAACCGTAACCGTTTCACCGGTGTCGGGGTCGGCGTAGCCGATGGTGCCGGCGGCGACATCGCGCGCCACCAGAGGCACCTGCAGGACAACGCCGGTGCGCGGGCAGATCGGCAGGAACGGCGAATAGGTGGCGCGTCGTTCCGGTCCCAATGTCGGCAGGATGACGGCAATGACATCGTCATAATGTGCCAGCACGGAGCGCAAGGTGGCATCGAAGCGTCCGGACTTGTAGCATTCGGTCGACGACAGGAACTCGTATTCAAAGCCGAAGCCATCGAGAAAGGCGCGCAACCTGGCATTGTTGTGCGCGCCAAAGCTGTCATGCGTGCCGAACGGGTCGGGGACCTGCGTCAACGGCTTGCCGAGGTTGGCGCGCAGCAATTCCGGATTGGGGATGCCATCCGGCACCTTGCGCAGGCCGTCCATGTCGTCTGAAAAGGCGATCAGCCGTGTCGGCACACCCGGTGCCAGCGTCTCGAACGCACGCCGCACCATCGTCGTGCGCACCACTTCGCCAAAGGTGCCGATATGCGGCAGTCCGGAGGGACCATAGCCGGTTTCGAAGATGACGCCGTGTGCCGGAAAGCCATCGGGATAGCGCGCCAGCAGCTTGCGCGCCTCCTCATAGGGCCAGGCCTTGTTATCGCCGGCAGCGGCGGTGAATTGTGTCGCGTTGCTCATCTGTTCCGGTTAATCCTTAGCGCGATGGTTTGTGACGAGGATATGGTGGCGATGCAAGCGGCCACCGCCGATGGCGGCGGCGGGTGACCGGCGACCATCCTGCCCTCGTCGCCACCCATGCCGGGGTGTGGGTGGCATCTCCTGACGGCGAAACCAGCGCCATTTCGCGCGGCGAAGCCCTGCGCCGTGCCGCCGATGCACCGCACCTGCTGATCAATGCCCCGATGGTCGCCAACCGGCTGGGCTATCCGCAATTGTCGGGTCTCGACCTGCTCGAACTGTTCGCCTTCATCCATCCGGCGCGCTTTGCGGTGCCGACGCCCAACGGGCTCGCCACGGCGCTCGGCATCGCGCCGCCTGCCGCCGACAGCGATGCCGGGTTCCTCGGACGGGCCGCCGCGGCATTGTTCGCCACCATCGATGACCCGAAATGGCGCGAACGCCATGGCGCCTGGGGCGTTTTGCAATCGCTGGCGCGCCACAACTGGTCCTGGGCCAGGCTGTTGCTCAGGCGCATTGCACGACCCGACCCGCCGGAACGGTCGCTGTTCACCAGCTTGCCGCGCTGGGAGGAAGCCGCGCCACGCGCCGCACCGCGCACTGTGGCGCTGACAATGCCGGAGGTGGACGATCGGCTCGACACGCTGCTTGGGCCAGCGTCGGAACGCCGCGATGGCCAACGTGCCTATGCCGAAGCCGTCGCCCATGCCTTTCAGCCGCGGCAGCGCGCCGGCGCCCCCAACATGGTGATCGCCGAAGCCGGCACCGGCATCGGCAAGACGCTGGGCTATCTGGCGCCCGCCAGCCAATGGGCGCAGGCCGCCGACGGCGCGGTGTGGCTGTCGACCTACACCAAGGCGCTGCAACGCCAGCTCGACCAGGAAGCGGCGCGCGCCTATCCGGACGTTGCCGAAAAGCGCCACAAGGTTGTCGTCCGCAAGGGCCGCGAAAACTATCTGTGCCTGCTCAATCTCGAAGACGCCGTGCAAGGTGGTTTCGCCAATCGCGGCGCGGTGTTCGCGCTGCTCGCGGTGCGCTGGGCCGAATACAGCCGTGATGGCGACATGGTCGGCGGCGACTTGCCGGGCTGGCTGCCGGGGCTGTTCGGCCGCAGCGGATTTTCGGGCCTCACCGACCGGCGCGGCGAGTGCATCTATGCCGGCTGCCCGCACTATCGGTCGTGCTTCATCGAGCGGGCATCGCGCGCTTCCGCCGCCGCCGACCTCGTCATCGCCAATCATGCGCTGGTGATGGTCAACGCCGTGCGCGGCCGCGCCGAGGGTGCCGCGATGACGCGGATCGTCTTCGATGAAGGCCATCACCTGTTCGACGCCGCGGATGCGACCTTTGCCGTCGAACTGACGGGGCGCGAGTCGATCGAGTTGCGCCACTGGCTGCTGGGGCCCGACCGCGCGACGCGGGGTCGCCGCCGCGGGCTGGCGGCGCGCCTTGCCGATATCGCCGGCTATGACGACGATGGCGCCGCGTTGATCGAGCGGATCGCGGCCGCGGCCCGGATATTGCCGTCGGAAGGCTGGCTAGGTCGGCTGGCGGCGGGTGAGGCCGATGGCCCCATGGAGGTGTTGCTCGCCGCCGTCCGCGGACAGGTCCAGGCACGGGCGGAGGAACGCGCCGAAACACGCTCGGAATCACGGGGTGACACCGGCTATACGCTCGAAACCGAAGTCGCCGAGGTGCTGCCCGCCGTCATCGACGCAGCCGGTGCCGCCGCCGCCGCTCTCGCCCGGCTTGCCCAGCCGATGGCGGCGCTGGAAGCACGGCTTGCCGGCATCCTCGACGATCCGCCGGACTGGCTCGACGTGGCGGGCCGCGCCCGCGTCGAGGGTGCCGCCGCCGGGTTGCGGCTGCGCGCCGAGCTCATCGCGGCATGGACGTCGCTGTTGGCCCGATTGGGCGGCGCCGTCGACCCGGCCTTCGTCGACTGGTTCGCGGTCACCCGCATCGAAGGTCGCGAGCTCGATATCGGCATCAATCGCCGCTGGCTCGATCCGATGCGGCCCTTCGCGCGTGCCGTGCTCGAACCGGCGCATGGCGTGCTGGTGACCTCCGCAACGCTGCGAACCCATGGCGACGATGATTGGCAAGATGCCGATCGCCGCACCGGCGCCGAGTATCTGCAACTGCCGCCCCGGCATTTCGCCGTCGCCAGCCCGTTCGACTATGCTGCCAACGCCCGCGTCCTCATCGTCACCGATGTGAAACGCGGTGATATCGCCGCGCTGGCACATGCCTATCGGAGCCTTGTCGAAGCTGCGGGGGGCGGGACTCTCGGGCTGTTTACCGCCATCAGCCGGCTAAAGGCAGTCAACGCGCGGATTGCCGACCCGCTGGCGCGCTCCGGACTGCCGCTGTATGCGCAGCACGTCGATCCGATCGATACGGGCACCCTTGTCGACATCTTTCGCGCCGAACCGCGCGCTTCGCTGCTGGGTACCGATGCCTTGCGTGACGGCGTCGACGTGCCCGGCGCCTCGCTGCGCCTCGTGGTGATGGAGGGGGTGCCGTGGCCGCGACCAACGGTTCTCCATGCCGCACGGCGGGGCGCCAGCCGGGAGGCCGGGGGCGGTACCGCCTATGACGACCGGGTGACGATGGGCCGGCTGGCACAGGCCTTTGGCCGCCTGATCCGCCGTGCCGACGACAGAGGGACATTTGTGCTGATCGGCCCCGCTGTCCCCTCGCGCCTGCACGCCGCCTTTCCACCCGGGACGCCAATCGACCGCGTCGGACTCGATGCCGCGGTGGCAATCGTCGCTGGGCGCGATGGCGGCTTTACGCCGTCGCCGGCGCCCGGCAATGGTGGCGAAACGACCATGGCTAGGGAGGCCGGGTGAAGACCCTTACCCTGTTGCGACACGCGAAATCGGGCTGGGACGACCCGCTGCTGCGGGATTTCGACCGGCCGCTCAACGATCGCGGCCGCCGTGCCGCCGTTACTATCGGCAAGTGGCTGCGCAGCGCCCGGCGCCAGGGTGTGATGCCCGATTTCGACCTCGTCAGCGCCTCACCCGCTGTCCGCGTGCGCCAGACCATCGACGGTGTCGAGGACGGCCTCGGCAGCCGGCTGGCACCGCTATACGATGCACGGATCTACCTTTCGTCATCGGCCACGCTGGTCGAGCTCGTCGCCGGCTTTGCCGATCACCATGTCAACGCGCTGCTCGTCGGCCACAACCCCGGCCTTGAAGACCTGTTGCTGGAACTGGTGCCACCCGGCCCCGGGCTGCGTGCCGAAGCCGAACTCAAATACCCGACCGCCACCTTGGCGCGGCTCGATCTCGATATCGAACGCTGGGCCCAGGTCGATGGCGGCCGCGCGCAACTGGCGCACTTCATCCGGCCGCGCGACCTCGACCCCTCGCTCGGCCCCGACGACTAAGACCGGGTGCGGATTGTTCGAATTCGACCGGCGCAGTATCGGCCATCGACCCTTGACGCCGAATTCTCCCTGGCGTGCGCACATCCTGCAGCCACCACGGTCCGGATCGTTCGGACGGTTGCCATCACGGCAAGCACCATGTAGCTGGAGGCGCTCCAAAATATAATGAACTCGATACGGATGCAAACCGTTTTTCTCGCTTCTGCAGAAAAAACAAGTTGCCTGATCAGGATTGTAAGATACCGCTTGCCGTGTTGCAAAAGAAGTTTCTTTGTCTTGACGCAATGCGCGGAGTCGCGGCCGTTGTGGTCCTGGTATGGCATGCTCGGGCATTATTCGGATATGCGCCCGCGAGCGGCTATCTTGCCGTTGATTTGTTCTTTGCGCTCAGCGGCTTCGTCATCGCGCACGCATACGATGGCCGCTTCGACAAGGGCCTGACGACGCCTGCCTTCATGCGTCTGCGGATGATTCGTTTCTACCCGCTATATGGTTTGGGCGTGGCGATCATGGCGGCAGGCCTTGTCGGAGCCATGCTGTTGCACGCCCATACCAATTGGACCCCCGGCCGGCTGTCCACCGCGCTTGCGTTCAACCTGGCGTTCGTTCCCGTGCTGCCGTCGCTGGCCGTCGACGGCAACCTGTATCCGCTTGATCCGCCTGCCTGGTCACTGGGGCTGGAAATTCTGGTAAACATTGCGTTTGCAGTTTCGTGGCGCGCGTTTGCCGGGACCCGCGCCCTTTTCATCATCGTGGCGCTGTCGCTGGCCATGCTGGTGGCAACAGCCAATGGGTACGGCAGCCTGAATGTCGGGGTCGACTGGCATGGGTTTGCCGGCAGCCTCGCACGTGTCAGTTATTCGTTCTTCGTCGGCGTGCTGATCATGCGGCTGAAGCGCGCCCAGGGCCCCGTGCCCATGCAATCCCATCCGGTTGCCCTTGTTGTCGTCATCATCGCGTTGGTTGCGGTCTTGTCCGTGCCCGTTGCCGGTGCGTGGCGCGTGCCGTTCGATCTTGTGGCAGTGTCAGTGGGTTTCCCCTGCCTGATCCTGATGGCTTCAACGGTGGAGCCACACCGGCGCCTGGCGCCCGCCTTCGAGCGGTTCGGCAGCGCGTCATACGCGATTTACGCGCTGCACGTCCCGCTGCTTGCCCTGGCTTCGGGCGTGCTGGCCAGGCTGGCGTACAAGGGCGGCGACTCCTCGGGCACCATGGTCGGGCTGGCGTTCGCTGTATTCGTGGTGATGTTCGCGATTGTTGCCGACAGGTTTTATGACCTGCCCGTCAGGCGTCACCTGGTCGAGGCGGTGCTTTCGCTCGGCCGCAAATATCGCAAGCTCCGAAACCAGCGCCAGGGTGGCTGACGAGGGGTGGCTGAGGCGGGGTGGCTGGGGAGGGGCGACCGCAGAGGCGCCGGGCCACGGCCGCCCGCCATCAATGCCGAAAATGCCGCATTCCGGTGAACACCATTGCCAGCCCACGCTCGTCCGCAGCCGCGATGACCTCGGCGTCGCGGATCGATCCACCCGGCTGGATGACGGCAGTGGCACCGGCTTCCGCTGCCGTGACCAGGCCATCGGCAAAGGGAAAAAACGCGTCGGATGCGACGGCGCTGCCGATGGTGCGGGATTGTGACCACCCGGCAGTCTTTGCGGCATCGCTGGCCTTCAAGGCCGCGATGCGGGTCGAATCGACACGGCTCATCTGGCCGGCGCCGATGCCCGCCGTACTGCCGCCCCTCGCATAGACGATGGCGTTGGACTTGACGTGGCGGGCCACTGTCCAGGCCAGCATCATGTCCGCCCATTCGGCCTCGGTAGGCGCGCGCTTGGTCACCAGCTTGCACGCGCTGCGGCCGACAAAGCCATTGTCCCGCGATTGGACAAGCGTTCCGCCGCCGATCTGCTTGAGCACCAGCCCGGTCCGGCGCGGATCGGGCAAGCTGCCGGTCAGCAGCAGGCGCAGGTTCTTTTTCGCGGCGAACACTGCCAGCGCCGCGGCATCGGCATCGGGCGCGATGACGACTTCGGTGAAGATGCCGGCGATGGCTTCGGCGGTGGGCCCATCGAGCGTGCGGTTGAGGGCGATGATGCCGCCGAACGCCGATGTGCGGTCGCAATCGAAGGCGGCGACATAGGCCTCGGCCAGGGTTGCGCCAATCGCGACGCCGCACGGGTTGGCGTGCTTGATGATGGCACAGGCGGGCGGTCCATCAGCGAACTCCGCGATAAGCTCGAGAGCGCCATCGGCATCGTTCAAATTGTTGTAGCTCAGCGCCTTGCCCTGGACCTGGCGCGCCGCGGCGATGCCGCTTGGACCCGTTTGCGGCAAATACAGCGCCGCCTGCTGGTGCGGGTTCTCGCCATAGCGCAAGGCCGTGCTGCGGGTCAGCGCCAGCGGCAGGATGGCGGGAAAATCTTCGCCCTGATCGGCGAAGGCGAACCAGCTCGCCACAGCTGCATCATAGGCGGCGGTATGGGCAAAGGCAGCCGCGGCTAGCCGCTTGCGAAGTGCCAGCGTCGTCGCGCCGGCATCGGCATCGAGCGCCGCAACAAGCTCGTCATACTGGGACGGATCGGTCAGCACCGCCACGGCGCCGTGGTTCTTGGCCGCGGAACGCACCATCGCCGGTCCTCCGATATCGATATTTTCGATGATCTCGTCGCGGCCGGCGCCCTTGGTCACGGTTGCGGCGAAGGGGTAGAGGTTGATGACGGCGAGGTCGATTGCGGCGATACCGTTGTCGCGCATGGCAGCGACATGTGCCGCGTCGTCACGCAGCGCCAGCAGGCCGCCATGGACGCGGGGGTGGAGCGTCTTGACTCGCCCGTCCATCATTTCGGGGCTGCCCGTCAGTTCCGCGACGTCAAGGACGGTGTGGCCATAACCGCGCAGCGCCGTCGCAGTGCCGCCGGTGGAGACCAGCTCGACACCATGGCGAACCAGCGCTGCGGACAGCGCCTCGAGGCCGCTCTTGTCGCTGACCGAGATCAACGCGCGGGTGATTTTGACGATATCCGACATTATTTTCCTGTGCGTTTGAAGCTCCAGGCGAGACTGGCGCTTGCCTTGGCAGTGCGGCCGGAGGCGACCAGCTGCTGGGTCTTGTGAAGGGTGCCGGCGGGATCCACCCACAACGACGGTTCGATGGCGACCTGTGCGCCGCGAATCTTGAATGCCCAGGCCTTGCCGCCCTGCGGCAGCTTGAGCAAGGCACCGGCCCCGTCGGCAGTCGGTGTCGCTGCAACGCCGGGGCCAAGGTGAAAGCGCAACGCGAAATCGCGGTCGCTGCGACGGGCAAGGGCGCCCTTTGCTGCGGGCTCGATACTGTCTTCGCCGCGCAGGTCCTGGCCATCGGCGGCAAGGAACAGCCGGCGCCGCACCAGCACGCCAAAGCGCTTGGCATATCCGTCGTGGCTGGCTTCAAGCCATTGACCCTGCTCGCTTTCGCGAACTTGGGCGATGACTTCCTCGACGCCGAGGCCCAAGGCGCCATCGCCATTGGCAGCGTCACGGATGCGGGTCGAATTCGTGTCGGCGATGATGAGCGTCGAATGGGCGGCAGTGGTGCGCAGACCGACCGCCAGCGGCGGAGCCAGCGGCGTCGCCAACCCGCGCGTGCCGCCGCAATTGGTCACCAGCCGGTCCGGCCCGTCGCTGAATTCAAAGGCCAGTGTCGACGCATGGCCCCCGGCCGCAACCCGCGCCAGCGGTGGCGGGCCTGCATCGACAACCACCATGGTGCGGCCCGCCGAGAGGCGATGATACCCCGACCAGCGACCGCCGCGCACCAGCGCCGCACCCGTGGCAGCGCGCTGGCTGAGACGCGCCAGCGAATCGCGGGCGATGGCGGCGCCGCCATGCCACGCACCGATCAGGCCGTCGCCAAGCGCCAGGCCGCGCAGGCTTGGCACCAGCCGCGCCAGTGTTTCGGCAAACAGCAATGGCGGCCGCGCATCGATCGCAACCGACGCCGATGCCGCAAACGCCAGCAACTCTGCCAGCTCCAGGCCGTCGACCGGGGCGCGCGTGGCGATGCCGCCATCGGGCAGGACCAGCGCCGGCAGCAGCCGCTCAAGGCCCTGCAGAGCGGCGCTGGCCCGGGCATCGCCACCCGGGATCAGCAGCCCGGCAGCGAACAACCCGGCAAGGGCGTGGGCGCGCGCCATGCCATCGGGCAGCCGGAAGGCGGCACGATCGAGGTGCCGCGCCCAGGTCGCGATCGCACTCAGCACGGCAGAACGATACACCTGGTCCGATGATGACAGGATCAGCGGCGCGTGGCCGAATGCCATCATCAGGCGGCGCCCGGTGACATCCGCCCGCCAGGCCTGCGGCTCGTAGTTTTCATGGGCTGCCAGCCACCGCGCCACCAGGGGTTCGGCGACGGCGGCGGCAGCCTTGCGATCGGGCGCAACGGCGGCAAGATCGCGGAGCCATTGCCAGCCATTGGCCCAGTCCCGCCACCCCGCCGCATGGCCGGGCGCGGCAAAGTCGATATCGCGGGTCATCACCGTTTGCCCGGCATGGACCAGCCGCCCGGCCATCAACCGCTCCCCGACCTGGATGTCACCGGGCACCGGATCCTCCGGAACGCCGAGCAGCTTCAGTGGATAGCGACCGCGCAACCGCATGCGATGGACCGGGGTCTTGTACAACGACGCGCTGAGCCGCGCCGCCAGCCTTTCGGCGAGCGACAAACCGCGATCGCCGCTGATGCGCACCAGCCGTCCCTCTGGCTCGGCATCGTCGAACAGGGGCATCGGCGCGGTCGCTTCGGTCGCCGCCTCGCTATCGGACTGCGATCTGGGCTGCGGTGTTGTTTGCGGCTGGGCATTGCGGCTCATGCTGTGGCGCCGCCCCTGATCGCGGCGATGTTGGCGGCGTAAAGACCGGCGCCGCCGCGGAAGGTGGCGGTCCCGGCGACCAGAACATCGGCGCCGGCGGAAATCGCCGCCCGCGCGGTGACGGCGTCGATTCCGCCATCGACTTCAAGGTCGATGACCTTGCCGGTCTTGTCGATCAGCTTGCGGATCGCTTCGATCTTGCGAAGCTGGCTATCGATGAAGCTCTGGCCGCCGAACCCCGGGTTGACGCTCATGACCAGCACCAGGTCGATATCGTCGATGAGATAATCGAGCATCTTGGCCGGGGTGCCGGGGTTGAGGGAGATGCCGGCCTTCTTGCCGAGCCCCTTTATGCGCTGGATCGACCGGTGGATATGCGGTCCGGCCTCTGGATGGACGGTCAGGATGTCGGCACCGGCCTCCGCAAAGGCATCGAGAAAGGGATCCGCCGGCGAAATCATCAGATGGACGTCCATCACCAGCGTCGTGTGAGGCCGGAGCGCCTTCACCACCATCGGGCCGATGGTGATATTGGGCACGAAATGCCCGTCCATGACATCGACATGGACATAATCTGCGCCCGCCGCCTCGATGGCGCGGACTTCTTCACCCAGGCGGGCGAAATCAGCCGAAAGAATTGACGGCGCGATACGGACAGGTCGCTGCATCGCGATGCTCTAGCAGGGGTATGCCTTCGCCGAAAGCGCCGAGTCGTCGCCAAAACGAAAAGGGCGCGTCCCTTGCCCAGGAACGCGCCCTTTCGTGACGAACCGAGAGATTTACGCGGCGGTGGTGGCCGACCGGCGGCGACGCATGGCGGCACCGGTGAGACCGAAGCCAGCGATGAGCATGGCCCAGGTCGATGCTTCGGGAACGGCGCCGGCGGCGGACGTGACCGTGAAGTTCAAGCCGGTCGAGTCATTGTAATAAACGCCGTCGTAGTTGATGGCGATGCCCACCTTGTCACCCGCGGCGAGAACGAAATTGGTGTAGTTGTGCGAGAAGCTGAGATTGCCTGCATTGAGCGTGGTCAGCGTCACATCGAGGAACGGCTTCTGCACGCCGATCACGTCGACGCCCGATGGGTTGGTGTCGGCGACGAAGGCAGAAACGAGCACCGAATAGACGCCCGCAGTCGGCGCGGTGAAGAATACCGCCGAATCCTGGCCGGCATTGGCGCCGGGGTGCAGGATCAGGGCGTTCCCCGGGACGATCACCGTGCCGGACTGGTGTGCGCCGGTTGTCGACTTGAAGACGCCGGGGAGGCCATTGTCCGAAAGGCAGACGACGCCCGAGATAAGGGCGCCGCAACCGTTCGCACCGGTAAAGGTGTGAACGTGGTGCCGTCGTACGAGCCATAGGTGAAGCCGCCGGCGCCCTGTGTGCCGTTGAAGCTGGAGAAGGCATCATAGGTCACGGCCGCGGCCGGGCCGGCAATGATTGCTGCGGCGGCGAGGGTCGTTGCAATGCGCTTCAACATCAGGCTGTCCAATTTGAAAATCTGCTTGGTTAATCGAATGCAAATTTCATGCCAAGGATATCCTCCTTGGATGGCGGCCATCGCTCTGTCACAAATTGTAAACCGCGCCTTACAATTCGTTAGCACGGTGCCCGGCCCGTTTTGCCCTATAGCTTGCGCATGCGGGCGATGAAGAAACCGTCGAGGCCGCCCGCGCTTTCGAGTTGCCCCGGCAGCGTCCGCAGCCAGCCTTCGCCCGTCGGTGCCAGCCCGACCGGAAGCTCGGCAACTTCAAAGGGTGTTCGGGCAAGGCCGGCGACGATGCGTTCGGCGATGCGCTCTCCCTCCCGCGGGTCGAGCGAGCAGGTGGCGTAAACCAGCGTGCCACCGGGCTTCAGCCAGTTCGCCGCGCGCCGCAACAGCGCCGCCTGCAACATGGTCAGCGGCGCCAGGTCGCGCGAGCCCTTGAGGTGCAATACATCGGGGTGGCGACGGTAGATGCCCGTCGCCGAGCAGGGCGCGTCGAGCAATATGCGGTCGAACAGGGTTCCGGGTTCCCAGCGGAGCGCATCGCCAGCGGTCAGCTCGGCGCTCAAGCCGGTGCGGGCGAGGTTGTCGCGCACCCGCTCCAGCCGCGCGTCGGAGACATCGACGGCGGTAACGCGGGCCCCCAGCGCGGCGAGCTGCAGTGTCTTGCCACCTGGCGCGGCGCACAGGTCGAGGATGTGTTCGCCCGGTTGCGCGCCCAGCAAGCGCCCCGGCAGCGATGCGGCGAAGTCCTGCACCCACCAGGCGCCTTCGGCAAAGCCCGGCCATTCGGTCAACGCCCCCTTGCGGCGGATGCGGATGTGACCGGGCAACAGGCTGGACACCATGGCACCGTCGCTGCCCAGCGCTTCGAGCCAATGCGCCGTCGTCGCCGGATCCCGCAGGGTCAGGTCGGTCGCCGGCTCCTCCGCCAGCGAGCGTGAGGCCGCTTCCGCCACCTCTGGGCCCCAGTCCATGGCCCAGCGGATGGCGAACAGGTCGGGCAGGTGCGGCGCATCGGGCAGTTTGGCTTCGCCGCGCATCAGATTGCCGAGGACGCCGTGCACCAGCCGTCGCGGCCCGCCTTCAACCAGCGGCAGCGCCGTCGCCACAACCGCATGCGGCGGGGTGCCGAGCTTCAACCACCCCGCCAGCGCGATGCGGAGCGCGTGCCGGGCACGGGCATCGTCCGGCAAGGGCTTCGGGGTTGCCGAATCGATCAGCGCATCGAGATCGGGCAGCCAGCGCAGCACCGTCGAGGCAAGGTGCCGCGCCAAGGCGCGGTCATTGGCCAGCGGAATGCCGTCGAGCGACGATTCGAGCGCCAGTTCGAGCGGCGTGCCGCGCCCAAGGACGGCCATCAACAGCCGCAGGGCACCGCGACGGGCAGGAACGCCGGCGGTGGCCTGTTCGGGCTTGAACGGCTTTTCACCAGGGGCGGCTGGAAGGTTGGGCCTAGCGATTATTGCCTCCAAGGAACGCACCGATGCGCTTGTAGTAACTGACCGGGAAGAGCCGGGTGATGATGTCGATCATTTTTGCATCCGGACCGATGAGGACGCGATGGCGCCGTTTTATCATGCCGTCGACGATGATCGCGGCGGCCTGATCGGATGTCGTTCGTGCCGCCTTTTCGAATTCGGCGGCGGAATCGATGGCGCTGACCTGGCCTGGCATGGTTGCAACCTGCTTGGCATTGCGTGCCACGTTGGTCTTCACGCCGCCCGGATGGACGCGGATGACACAGATGTTGGGGTCGGTCTGGCCGAGTTCGAGATACAGCGCCTCTGTCAGCCCGCGCACGGCATATTTCGACGCATTATAGGCCGATTGGGTCGGATAGCCCATCATGCCGAACACGCTGCTGATGTTGACCAGCCACGCCCGGTCCGATTTGCGCAGATGCGGGATGGCGGCACGGCAACCTTCGACGACGCCGTTGAAGTTGACTGCCATTACCCGGTCGAAATCAGCGCGCGGACAATCGGCAAAGGGCGCGACAACCGAAAGCCCGGCGTTGTTGATGATGCCGTCGAGCTTGCCGAATTCTGCCGCCGCGCCATCGACCCAGGCCGCCAGCGCCGGGGTATCGGTTACATCGAGGGTCGTGATGCTCGCCGGCCGGTTGCCGAGCAGGCGCCGCGTTTCGGCCAGCCCCTCGCCGTCCTTGTCAGCCAGCGCCAGCAGCGCGCCCTTGCCGGCGAGATTGAGCGCCAGCGCCCGACCGATGCCACTGCCGGCACCGGTGATGGCGATCACCCGCCCCTCCATTGCATTGGCGAAACCTTCGGCCATCTTGCCACTCCCCCTGTTATCAAGCGTCCGCGGCGCCTAGATCTTCGCTTTAGCGCCGTTTCGGGAAAAGCACAGCATGAGCGACGACACGACCCCCAAGCCCGACGGCGAGCCAAGCAAGCCTGTCGTGGTCCCGGCGCTTCCCGCCACAGATCCTGCCCCCGAAGTCGGTGGACGCGGAGGTCCCGACCCGGTGCGCTATGGCGACTGGGAAAAGGGCGGGATTGCTGTCGACTTTTAGGCCGCTGCCGTTGACAACGCCGGGTCCGTGCCCGTAACGGCCTGCCATCCTGTTCTATTCTGGCGGGCGCAACATCTGCCCGGGCCCGCCGCATGCACGCATCCGCCATCGATCGTATCGACGCCGTCATCACCTGGGTAGACGGCGCCGACCCGGCGCACGCCCGCAAACGCGCGCACTATCTCGATGGCGCCGCGGCCCTGCACGCCAATGGCACCAACCCGCATCGCTGGGCGTGCAACGACGAGCTTTCCTATTGCCTGCGCTCGATCGCCAACAACGCGCCGTGGATCGGGCGGATCTGGATCGTCACCGATGCCCAGGCCCCCGACCTGTCACGATTGCCCGCAGCGCTCACCGACAGGATCACCCTCGTCGATCACCTGACGCTGTTTGCCGGGCATGAACACGTCCTGCCCACCTTCAACTCGCTGGCCATCGAAAGCTTCATCTGGCGCATCCCCGGCCTTGCCGAACGGTTCATCTACTTCAACGACGATGTTTTCCTGACGGCGGCCTTGCGCCCCGAAGACGTGTTTTGTGGCGAGGCCCCCGTGTTGCGCGGCAAATGGGCGGATTTTCATGTCCTGGCCGGAGACGCCGCGAGCCACGACAATCCGGCGCATTTGAACGCCCTGACGCAGATCAACGCCGCCACCCTGATCGGCTTTGGGGCCGACAACCTGTTCGCCGGTGCCCATGTCGTTCACCCGATGCGACGATCGGTCTTTCGTCGGCTGTTCGATGCGCACCGTGACGCGTTCCTTGCCAACATCGGCCACAGGTTCCGCAATGTCGGGCAGTTCCTGCCGCAGGCGCTGCACAATCACGCCTGCATCCGCGACGGCATCGCCAGGCTGCACGGTGCAAATGACCATCTGCACCTTCGCACCGGCGCGGTAAGCGACTACCCCTTGCCCGAGGTGCGAGCCTACCTCGCCCGGGCATTGCAGCCGCAGTTCAAATTCCTGTGCGTCAACGACCTGCCACAGGTCGAGGCGGCCATCCCCGACACACGCGACTGGATCGAACGGGCGATCGGCGGCCGAAAGCTGGCGGCGTAGTTCGGGCCGACAGGGCACCCGCCGCACAACATAGACACGGATCGAACGCCGGCTATTCCGCCCGCAGTGGTCGCGCCAGCAGTGCGCCAACAGTCTCCCCGACCGGCGCACCCGCCAAGATCGCCGCGACGGCCTGCACAATCGGCATATCGACGCCCGCCGCCTTTGCCGCTGCGACCAGCACCGGCGCCGTGGCAGCACCCTCGGCAATGCTGACCCTGCCCGACAGGAGTTGCTTCACCGTTCCGCCCCGCCCAAGCCCGGCACCCAGCGCGAAATTGCGGCTCTGTTCCGATGAGCAGGTGAGCACAAGGTCGCCTAGCCCCGACAGGCCGGCGAGGGTTTCGGCGCGTGCACCCCGGGCCCGGCCGAAGCGGGTCATTTCGGCAAAGCCCCGCGCGATCAGCGCGGCGCGGGCGTTCTGGCCCAGCCCCATGCCCTCGACGACGCCACAGGCAATGGCGAGGACGTTCTTGACCGCGCCGCCAATTTCCGCGCCGACGACATCATCGCTCCAATAGGGCCGGAATGCCGGGCGCGCGAGGCGCGCGACAAGGGTTTCGCCAAGCCCGCGGTCGGCGATCGCCAGCGTGACGGCGGTGGGCAGGCCGCGCGCCACTTCACCGGCGAACGTTGGCCCGGAAAGGACGCCGACCGGCGCACTGCCGGCCAGGTCGGTGGCGATTTCAGACATCAGTTTCAGCGCGCCCGCTTCGATGCCCTTGGCGCACAGCAGCAACGCCGGGGCGTGCGCAACAGGACATTCCGCCAGCACGGCGCGCAAATGCTGGGCCGGGGCGACGACGAGCCACACATCCGCTTGGGCAAGTTCGCCGGTCATCCCCGTGGCGCGGATGCGCGGATTCAGCGTTACGCCGGGAAGGAAATCGGGGTTTTGCCGGTGCCGGTTGATCGATTCCACCACGGCCGCCTCGCGCGCCCACAGGACCACATCCTCCTGCGCCGCTACGACTTGCGCCAGCGCCGTGCCCCAGGCGCCACCCCCGACAATCCCGATCGTCATGCTCGCACCCCCGCACCGCGCACAGCCTCAGCACCGGGATCGAGTGGCCAGCGGGCGCGCGCCGGCACGTCGATGGTGTCGAACATGCCCAGCGCAAATCGTTCCGCCCCGGCCCAGGCGATCATCGCGGCATTGTCGGTGCACAGCCACGGCGGCGGCGCCACGAACGGCAGGTGATGCTCACCCGCCAGCGCCGCCAGCGCGGTGCGGATATGGGCATTGGACGCGACCCCGCCGGCAACCACCAGCGCCGTTGCCTGTGGGAACGCCGCGATGGCCCGCGCGGTGCGATCGACCAGGCAATCCGTGGCCGCCGCCTGGAAAGCGGCGGCGAGATCGGCGCGGTCGACATCCGTTCCCGCCAATGGTCCCCAGGCCCGCAACACCGCCGATTTCAGCCCGGCAAAGGAAAAATGCGGTTCGGCGGTTCCCGATAACGGCCTTGGCAGGGCAAAACGCCGGGCATTTCCACCTTTTGCCGCGCGTTCCACCGCTGGCCCGCCCGGAAAGCCCAGCCCCAGCACCTTGGCAGTCTTGTCGAACGCCTCGCCGATGGCATCGTCGATCGTTGTCGCCAGCCGGCGATAGCGGCCAACACCCTCCACCCCCAGCAGCTGGCAATGCCCGCCCGATACCAGCAGCAGGAGATAGGGAAAGCCCAGCGACGCATCCGCCAGTCGCGGCGACAGCGCATGGCCTTCGAGATGGTTGATCGCCAGCAACGGCTTGCCCGCCGCAAACGCCAGCGCCTTGCCCGTCACCAGCCCGACCATGACACCGCCGATCAACCCTGGGCCCGCTGTCGCGGCAATCGCATCGACTGCGGCCAGCGTCATGCCCGCCTCGGCCAGCACATCGGCGACCATCGGCGTCAGGCGTTCGGCATGGGCGCGGGCGGCCAGTTCAGGCACGACGCCGCCGAACGGCCTGTGCGCCTCATCCTGGCTGGCGATACGCTGGGCCACGATCGTCCGGTCGCCGCGCACAAGCGCGACAGCGGTTTCGTCACACGACGATTCGATACCGAGGATAAGGGTTGCCACGTGCCGCAGATAGCGATTGCGTCGGCATCTTGCCAATCCTGCTCGCGCCTCGCAAAAGACTGGCCGATATGACGATCAAATTCCGCCTTGGCACCCGTGGTTCCCCGCTTGCACTGGCACAGGCCCGAATGACCGCTGCTGCGCTGACCGCCGCGCATGGCTGGGCCCCGGATGTCGTCGAAATCGTGGTGATATCGACCACCGGCGACCGTGTGCAGGACCGGCCTCTTGCCGAAATCGGCGGCAAGGCGCTGTGGACCAAGGAACTCGACGCGGCACTGCTGGATGGCCGGATCGATTGCGGGGTGCATTCGATGAAGGACGTCGAGACGCAACTGCGTGACGGCATCGCGCTCGTCGCCATGCTGCCCCGTGCCGATGTGCGGGAACGCTTGATCGGGGCGGCCAGCATCGCTGCATTGCCCCAGGGCGCACGTGTCGGCACCTCGTCACCCCGCCGTGCGGCCCAGTTGCAGGGCAAACGGCCCGACCTGCGTATCGAGATGCTGCGCGGTAACGTCGCGACGCGGATGGCCAAGGTCGAAAGCGGCGCTATCGACGCGACCCTCCTGGCGGCGGCAGGGCTGGATCGCCTCGGCATCGCTATCGGCAGCGTCGTGCCGACCGAGGAAATGTTGCCGGCGAGTGCGCAGGGCGCGGTCGGCATCACGGCGCGCGCTGGCGACGCCCCGGCGCTGACGGTTCTCGAAGCGATCGATCATGCCGACACCCATGGCGCTGTAAAGATCGAACGGGGCTTCCTCGCGGCCCTGGGCGGCACCTGCCATAGCCCGGTCGCCGCACTGGCGCTGGTGACCGGCGACACGGTCTCGTTCCGCGGCGAGATCATGGCGGAGGACGGCAGCGAAATTCGCGCCGGCAGCTTCACCGCAGCAACAGCCGATGCGGGCGCACAGGCGGCCGCGCTCGCCGCCGCGTTGCTGGGGCAATCCAGCCCGGCGCTGCGGGCGCTGTTCGACCCGGGGTAACACCTTGCACATCCTGGTGACCCGGCCGCAGCCCGGCGCCGACACGACAGCAGCGCTGGTGCGATCGCTGGGACATGAGGTGACGGTGGCGCCGCTGCTGGCGATCGAGGCGGTTGACTGGGCACCCCCGGCCGCAATGCCGTCGGCGATATTGTTGACCAGCGCCAACGCCGCGCGGCTTTGTGGAGAACGGGCCGCCCGGTTCCATGATTTGCCGACATTCGCCGTCGGCAGCGTAACGGGGGCAGCGGCCCGCGCTGCCGGATTTGCCGTTGTCCGAGGCGGTGGCAGTGGCGGTGGCAGTGGCGGTGGCGGTGGCGGTGGCGGCACCGTGCAGGCATCGCTGGATGCCGCCGCAGTGGATTTCGCCGATATCCTGCATCTCGCCGGCGAGGACCGCACCGGCACGGTCGTCCCGGACGGCCTGCACGTGGAAACGCGGACCGTTTACCGCGCCCGCTTGCTCACCCCGGCGTTTGCGGACCATATCGACATGGCGCTGCTCTACAGCGCGCGTACTGCCGGGCATTTTGCGGCGTTATGGGACGCATCGGGGCGTTGCCGCTCCGAAATTTCCATTGCCGCCATCAGCCCGGCGGCGCTCATCGCAGCGGGAGCGGGCTGGCGCGATGCATGCGCCGCCGCCACCCCCGATGAAGCGGCGCTGCTGGCGGCGGCGGGGCTGACGTGCCAAAAGGCGGCGGATTGAGCGGTTCGGCGCTGCCGACCGTTCTCAGGAGGAACCCGATGGACGCGCCGTTTGACCGAGGCGAAATCGACCGCGCCAGCCTCGACGCTACCGAGCGCCTGCGCGCCCGCCTTTCGTCGCGACCCCCGGCAGCGCAAGCCAGGCGCGGCGGCGGCAGGCTGCCCTGGGTGATCGCCGGCAGCCTTTTTGTCTTCACCGCCGGAATGATCGCCAACCCCTGGTTCGAACACAGCGTGCGCGACAAGCTGCCATTTGTGGATACCGCTGTCGTCGCGCCCGCCAATGATTCGGCACAGGTAAAGGTGCTGGCCGCCCGCATCGCCCAACTTGAAGGCCGCGTAGCCTCGCCGGCAGCGCCGATGCCCGTCGAGCGCCTGGCCAGGGCGGAAGCAAAGGTTGAAACCAGCACCGACCAGATCGCCCGTGATGCCGAACGGATAGACCGCCTCAGCACCGAATTGACGGCGTTGAGCGGCCGCGTCGATGCAGACCGGGGCCGCGAATCGGCCATTGCCGCAGCCGCCGCCGATGCTGCCGAACGGGCGCAGGGTACGATGGCGCTGATGCTTGCCCGCCGCACGCTCGACGCGGGCCGGCCGCTGGGGCCGCTCGAAGCGGTGTTGCGACGCAGTTTTCAGCAACGCTATCCGCAGGCTGTCACGGCCGTTGCGGCGCTGGGCGCAGCCCCGGCAACGCCGGCGACATTGCGACGGGACTTCGACGCGCTGCGCCGGAGTGTTGGCAACACCGCGGGTGATACCAACAAGAGCTGGCTGGCAACACTTGCCTCGACCGTCATGGAGGCGGTCTCGCGCCCCGCCGAAACCGGCCCCTCGCCACTCGATGCCGCCGCCGCCGCGCTCAGCCGCAACGACATATTGGCCGCAGCCAACCAGTTGCGGCGCTTTTCCGCAGCGCAGAGCAATCCTGCACAACGGATGGCCGCCAACGCTTGGATCGACGCAGCCAACCGCTGGCAAGCGGGGCATGAGGGCCTTAACGTGCTGGAAACCGCCGTCGTGCTGGTGCCGCCCGTTGCTGCCGAACCAAAGCCGGTCGCGCCCTCGAAGCTCGAGGAAAAGACAATCTGAGCCCTGCGGCGGGTGTTATCGTGCCCCGAACAGCGCGCTGCCCACCCGCACGCACGTCGCCCCCAGCATCACTGCTGTTTCGAAATCGGCGGACATTCCCATGCTGAGTTTGGCAAGGCCATTGTCGCGCGCCAACTTGGCCAGCATGGCGAAAAACGGCGCAGCCTCGGTATTGGCGGGCGGCACGCACATCAGGCCGACAATCGGCAGCATGGCGGCAGCACCTAGCAGGGCGGGCAATTCGGCTATCGCACAGCCACCCTTCTGGTCCTCGGCACCGATGTTGACCTGGATATAGCAAGCCGGGCGCTTGCCACTGGTATCCATGGCACGGGCGAGGGCCGTGACCAGCGATGGCCGGTCGACCGAGTGGATGACATCGAACAGGGCCACGGCGTCGGCAGCCTTGTTCGATTGCAACTGCCCGACAAGGTGCAGGCGAATGCCCGGCGTCGCGGCTTGCAGTGCCGGCCATTTGGCGGCAGCCTCGGCCACGCGGTTTTCACCAAAGCTGCGCTGGCCGGCGGCGATCAGCGGCGCAATGGCTTCGGCGTCCCAGGTCTTGCTGACCGCGATCAATTCGATATCGGCGGCGTCACGACCGGCAAGGCGGGCGGCAGCCGCGACGGCAGCGTTCACGGCGGCGAGTCGCCCCGCGGCTGCGTGTCGTTCGGCCGCAAATGGTTCGGCGTCCATATCAGGCATCCGAAGCCGCTGATCGATCAGAAGGCGAAGTTGGTGCCGAGATAGACTGTCTGGTCTGGACGGTTCGGATCCATGATCGACGGAGCATCGGGCGCCAGCTTGTAGCGCAGACCACCCGAAACCGAGAGCCGCGGCGACACCAGGTACGCCCCGCCCAGTTCAACCGAATAGCGCCGCTCCAAGGGGGAGAACAACAGTTCGGAGCTTTGTTCGGCCGTGGCCTGCAGGTTGGTCTTCCAGCTTGGCCCGCGATAGCTCAATCCGACATCGATCGCCTCGCGGCGACCGCCCGGCAGCAGCGCCAACGGGCCCGGATCGACGCGGCTGAAGCCGGTGTTGACCGCAAAGCCCTTCCAGCCAACCGAAAGGTCGACGTTATAGCTGGTCGGCAACTGGGCCAGTTGCTCCTGCGGCGCGGCAGCACGCGAGCGATCGGGTGCAGGTGCCGTAATCCGCGAGGTGACGCCGAGCGCCAGCGCCTTGCGGTTGTCGCCCTGCCCGGAGGGCGTGAAGCGGAAAGCGCGTTCCACCGTCTGCAAACGCGCGGCTGCGGCGTTGCCGGAGGCCGTGAAGCTGAACTTGGCAGGGTCGGTCAGCGTCGGCTGGAATGGCGTCAGCGCGGTATCGAAGCTGAAACGCTGCTTGGCGGGCCTTGCCGGCGCAACCGTCGACTTGCTGGCGGCGAGCACCGGGGCGGCAACAATGCCGGCCAGCGGCAGGAACGACACCAGCGCCAACCGCAGCGCTGCCATGCCCAATGGGACGCGCGCAGCAGCGACCGATACGCTGCGCAGCGTTCCCGTTTCAGCGGGAGCCCCCCCGCGCGAATCGTTCGACATAGTCATCGGGAAATGGTTATCAGCCTCGTTCGTGCCCGCACAGTCCATAACGTCCATAGCGGGCCCAAGCTGCGGATTTATTTCAGCCGACTGTTGTTTCCGGCCCACAGTTCACGCCATCGGCGGCGAAGGCTTGGCGCATGCGTCGCGCTCAGCCTATAAGCGCCGCACTATTTGCTTGGAAGGGTTATCGATGCGTCGCGTCAGTGTCTTGATGGTCAGTGTGGCGCTCGTCGCGTCGCTCGGCGCGTGCGGCAAGAAGGAGAAGCCGCGCTCGGCTTCGGCAGTGGCACCGGCCCGCCTGACCACAATCGGCGTCAACGCCTATCTATGGCGCGCCACGCTCGACATCCTGGGGTTCATGCCGATGGCGCAGGTCGATTCCAATGGCGGTGTCATCATCACCGATTGGTACGCCGCGCCGCAAAACCCGAATGAACGCATGAAGGTAACCGTCACTATCCTCGATACCGAACTGCGCGCCGACGCCATCAAGATCAGCGCCATTCGCCAAACGCTCGCCGGCAGCGGCTGGATCGACGCGCCGGTGCGCGCCGGCACCGTGCAAAAGCTGGAGGAGACCATCCTCAGCCGTGCGCGTGACCTGCGCCGCGCCCAGTACGCCGGCTGACACCGCGGCACATGGCGGCAAAATTCGACCACAAGGGCGCTGAAACGCGCTGGCAGGCTGCATGGACGGCGGCAAGCAGCTTTGCCGCCGATGATGCTTCGCCAAAGCCCAAGACCTATGTGCTGGAGATGTTTCCCTACCCGTCGGGGCGCATCCATATCGGCCATGTCCGCAACTACACGATGGGCGACGTCATCGCGCGCGCCCGCCGGGCCCAGGGCTTCGAAGTGCTGCATCCGATGGGCTGGGATGCCTTTGGAATGCCGGCCGAGAACGCCGCCATGGAGCGCGGCGTCCACCCCGGCGCCTGGACCCGCGCCAACATCGCTGCGATGCGGGCGCAATTGCAACGCCTGGGCTTTGCCCTCGATTGGGACCGCGAACTGGCAACGTGCGAGCCGGAATATTACGGGCATGAACAGGCGCTGTTCCTCGATCTGCTGGCACACGGGCTGGTTTATCGCAAGGAATCGGCGGTCAACTGGGATCCGGTCGACCATACCGTTCTCGCCAACGAGCAGGTCATCGATGGCCGCGGCTGGCGATCCGGCGCCGTCGTCGAACGCCGTCGGTTGAGCCAGTGGTTCCTCAAGATCACCGATTTCGCCGAGGAATTGCTCGATGGCCTGGGCACCCTCGACGATTGGCCCGAAAAAGTCCGGCTGATGCAGGAAAACTGGATCGGCAAGTCGCAGGGTTTGCGCTTTACCTTCGAGGTCGCGGACAGCGACAGGCGTTTCGACGTCTTCACCACCCGGCCGGACACACTCTTCGGTGCCTCGTTCGCCGCACTGGCACCCGATCACCCGATCAGCCTCGAACTGGCGGAATCCAACCCGCAACTTGCTGCGTTCATTGTTGAATGTCGGTCCGGCGGCACCTCGACTGCCGACATCGAGGGGCAGGAAAAGAAGGGGTATGACACCGGCCTCAGCGTCATCCACCCTCTTGATGCCAAAATCCGCCTGCCGGTCTTCGTCGCCAATTTTGTCCTCATGGACTATGGCACCGGCGCCATCTTCGGCTGTCCGGCGCACGACCAGCGCGACCTCGATTTTGCCCGCAAATACCAGTTGCCGGTGCCGCGCGTCGTCGCTCCCGAAGACCAGGCGGAAACCCCCATCCATGACGAGGCCTATACCGGGCCGGGCAAGCTGATCAATTCGCGCTTTCTGGATGGGATGGATATCGAGACGGGCAAGAAGGCCGTCATCGCCCGGGCCGAGACCGAAGGTTGGGGTACGGGCACCACGGTCTGGCGCCTGCGCGACTGGGGCGTATCGCGCCAGCGCTACTGGGGCACGCCGATCCCGATCATCCATTGCGACGATTGCGGCCCGGTGCCGGTTCCGCGCGACCAGCTGCCGGTGGTACTGCCCGAGAATGTGACCTTCGATGCACCGGGCAATCCGCTCGATCGCCACCCGACGTGGAAGCATGTCGCCTGTCCCAACTGCAATACCCCGGCGCGGCGCGAGACCGATACACTCGACACCTTTGTCAATTCGTCCTGGTATTTCATACGCTTCGCCAGTGCACCGGTGGACAGGCCGTTCGATCGCGCGGTTGCGGAACAATGGCTGCCGGTCGGGCAGTATATCGGCGGCGTCGAACACGCCATTCTCCACCTGCTTTATGCGCGTTTCTGGACGCGGGCGCTCAACCGCATCGGGCAACTGGGGGTCACCGAGCCGTTTGCGGGGCTGTTCACCCAGGGCATGGTCACCCATGAAACCTATTCGCGCGAGCAGGGTGAAGGCATCGCGCCGCTCTACTACAGCCCCGAAGAGGTCGAACGCGGCGGCAAGGGCGCCTTGCTGGTCGCCGATGGCGCGCCTGTCGAAGTCGGCCGGGTCATCAAGATGTCGAAGTCGAAGAAGAACGTCATCGACCCCGACACCATCATCGAGACCTATGGGGCCGACGCCGTGCGCTGGTTCATGTTGTCCGATTCGCCGCCCGAGCGCGACCTTGCCTGGTCCGAATCGGGGATCGACGGCGCCTGGCGCTTCGTCCAGCGCGTCTGGAGGCTGGCATTCGAACATGCCGGCGATGGCGTTGCGGACGCCGATATCAAGCTCGCCCGCATCGTCCACCGCACCATCGCCGCGGTTACCGCCGACATCCATCGCCTGCAGTTCAACAAGGCCGTCGCGCGCCTATACGAACTGGTCAGCGCCATCGAACGCGCCCCCGCTTCCGCCACGCGCAGCGACGCGATCCTGACATTGCTGCGCCTCGCCGCACCCATGGTCCCGCACCTTGCCGAGGAAGCCTGGTCGCATCTCGGCCAGCACGGCATGATCGTCGATGCCGGTTGGCCGGTCGCCGACCCGGCGCTGCTGGAGGACGATACCGTCACCATCGCCATCCAGGTCAACGGCAAGCTCAAGGACAGTTTCGAGGCCGCCAAGGGTGCCGACCGCGCCGCGATCGAAGCCGAAGTGCTGCTGCGCGACAAGGTGGTCCGTGCGCTCGAAGGCCGTGCGCCGAAAAAGGTGATCGTCGTCCCCGACCGGCTGGTCAACCTTGTCGCCTAGGCTCGCCCTGGTCGCGCTGCTGCTGGTATCCGGCTGCGGGCTGTCGCCGGTTTATTCCGGCGGTGGGCACAGCCCGGCAGCGCAATTGCTGACCGCCGTCAGCATTGCCCCCATTCCCGATCGAGCCGGCTTCCTCGTCCGCCAGGCGCTGCTCGATCGCATGGGCCCGCCTTCCACCGCCCAGCGCTACCGCCTCGAAGTCGAGCTTGACGACCAGATCGTCGGTTTCGGTGTCCGCGGCGATAATTCCGTGGCGCGGGAACGCCGCACATTGCGGGCACGCTATCGGCTCGTCGATATCGCCAGCAACGCCGTGCTGCTGGACGCGACCGCCGGCTCCGATGCCGGGGTCGACCGGGTCAGTTCGGACTATGCCGTCGTTGCCGCCGAAACCACCGCGCTCGAACGGTTGGCGACCGACGTCGCATCGCAGATCACCGCGCGGTTGGCCCTGTATGCGCGAACGCCGGCCTTGTAGGGCGCGGCGTTGACGATCCCATGAAAGCTGACGCCGGGCGCATTACTGCAATCGCCAGGGCCTGGCCCGCAGACCTGCGGCTGGTCCTGCTGCATGGGGCCGACGCTTCGGCATCGAATGACTATGCCGAGCAGATTGCCAGGCCTTTTGCGGATCCGTCCAACCCGATGGCAATCGAGTTTCTCACCGGCGCGGCCGTCGCAGCCGATCCGCAGGCGCTGGTCGCGGCGGCGGGGGCCATGTCGATGTTCGGCGATCGCACGCTCGTGCGGGTCGACGGGCTGGACGACAATGGCGTCGCGGCCATCGAGGCACTGCTCGCCAGCCCGGCGGGCAACCCCGTCGTCGCCGTTGCCGGAACCCTCAAAAAGGGCTCCAAGCTGTTGGCACTGGCTGATAACGCACCAGCGATCGCTGCATTGATCAGCTACGAACCCGGGCTACGCGACGCCGTGCGGCTCGTTGGCGAACTTGCCGGCGGTTATGGCCTGCGCCCGAGCCGCGACGCCGCCACCGCCTTGTTCGAAGCGAGCGCCGGAGATCGCAGCCTGATCCGCCGCGAGCTCGAAAAACTCAGCCTTTATCTCGACAGCAGCATCGAAGCGCCCCGGCCGCTCGAAATCACCGATGTCGCCGCGATCGGGGTCGGAGCGGGCGATTCGGATCAGTTCGCCCTCGTCGCTGCCATTTCCGGCGGCCGGACGGGAGAGGCCGTCGCGTTGCTGTCGCGGCTACCCGCCAATGTCCGCATCCCGGTGCTGCGCGCCGTTGCCCGCCGCTTCAACCTGCTTCTCGGCCTGCGCACCGCAGTGGACAATGGCACGCCGGCCAAAAGCGCCGTCGACGCCGCCCGGCCGCCGATTTTCTGGAAAGAAAAGGACGCTGTCGCCGCCGAAGTATCGCGCTGGACCAGTGCCGCGCTGGCACGCGGGCTGTCGGACCTGCTCGCCGCCGAACGCGCCATCAAGTCCAGCGGAAGCCTCGGCGATACCATGGCAGACGCGGCGATGCTGACATTGGCACGGCGCGCGGCGGCGGCACGGCGATAACGCTTGCCCAAGCGCGGACGGAGGCAACCTCTGGTGCGGGCCCGAACGCTAGCGCGCCTGTCCCAATCGGGCGCACAGCCAATCGAGCTGGTCGAGGCTGGCAAAGCGGATTGTCAGGCTGCCGCTGGCGCCGCTGTCGGCCACGGCGAGCGCAACCGGCATGCCAAGACTTTCGGCAAGCTGGACTTCGAGCGCGTCTATATTGGGATCGGAAGCGCCGGAACGGGGTTGCTCCAGACCATGGCGGGGGCGCGGGGCGGCCGTGCGGCCGGCCACCAGGGCCTCGGTCTCCCGGACAGATAGTCCCTTTGTTACAATGTGTTGTGCGAGCGTGGCCGGATCCGCGGCGGTCGCCAGCGCACGGGCGTGCCCCATGCTCAAGCGACCATCCTCGATCATCGCTTGCACCGGCTCGGGCAGCTCGAGCAGTCGTAGCAGGTTCGCGACATGGCTGCGCGATTTGCCGACAATGCCGGCAAGTACCATCTGGGTGTGCCGAAACTCCACGATCAGCCGCTTGTAACCGCGGGCTTCCTCGAGGGCATTGAGGTCGCTGCGCTGGATATTTTCAATCAAGGCAATCTCGAAACCGGTCCGGTCGTCGAGCTCGCGCACTACGGCGGGCATTTCGTGCAGGCCGGCCGCTTGTGCCGCCCGCCAGCGACGCTCACCGGCGACAATCTCGTAACGGCCGCCGGCAATGGGTCGCACCAGAATGGGCTGCAAGACCCCGTGTGCGCGCACCGATGCGATCAGCTCATCCATTGCTTCAGGCGCAAAGTGGCGACGCGGCTGGGAGGCATTGGCTCCGATATCGGCGACAGCGAGACGGGCCACCCCTGGGCCATTGGCGTCGCGCGGGGTCGCTGCTTCTTCAAGCAGCGCCGACAGCCCCCGCCCCAAGCCGGAAACACGCTTCTTTTCGGCCATCAGGCGTCGACCTTCATCGGCTGTTTCCGGGTGCGCTGCAGAAGTTCGCGTGCCAATGCGACATAGGCTTCCGACCCGGCGCAGCGACTGTCGTAAAGCAGCGCCGGCAGGCCATGGCTCGGAGCCTCCGAAAGACGTACGTTGCGCGGAATAACGGTGGTGAAGACCTTTTCACCCATCACGGCGCGTACATCGTTGGCGACATGTTCGGTCAGCCGACTTCGGCGATCCACCATTGTCAAAACGATTCCAAGGAGTTGCAGCCTGGGATTGAGGTTGCCGCGAACCCGTTCGATGGTACCGAGCAGGTGGCTGAGTCCTTCCAGCGCGAAGAACTCGCACTGCATCGGCACAAGGACGGCATCTGCCGCAACCAGCGCATTGAGGGTCAACAGCCCGAGCGACGGTGGGCAGTCGATGAGCACATGGTCGTAGCTGGGCAACGTCGAAAGTGCATCCTCGAGCCGGTGGCTGCGGCGATCGACGTCGATAAGCTCTATCTCTGCGCCGGACAGAGCAGGGGTCGACGCCATGACATCCAGCCCCGGGACAGGGGTGTGGCGCAGCGCCGCCTGGGCAACGATCTGACCCAGCAGCACCTCATAGATCGAGGCCTGACGTGAGCGGCGATCAAGCCCGAAACCCGTCGAGGCGTTGCCCTGGGGATCGGCATCGACGACCAGTACGCTGTTGCCGGCCGCCGCCAACGCCGTCGCCAGGTTGATCGTCGTCGTCGTCTTTCCGACGCCGCCTTTCTGGTTGGCGATGGCGATGATCATCGACGCAATCTCCACACCACCTTTGAAGCAACGACAATCCGCGCCGCCGCGTCGGTGCAGCTCGGCACCAGTCGATGACGATAATCGAAGCTGCGACCGGCGTTGGCAAGCTCTTCCGCGACCTTGGCGCCTTTTGGCAACAACCACCGTGTTTCCGCCCCGGCAAATCGCAAACCCCAGCGAAATAGCTGGTCGAGAGCGGCGAGAGCGCGGGCGGTGATGACGTCAAACACTTCGGCAGGCATATCTTCGATTCGGCGATTCGCGACGCGGACCCGGTCCTCAAGCTGCAAAGCCTCAACCACCGCTTCCAAAAACCGGCATTTCTTGGCGATGGATTCGACCATGGTCACGTGTGCGTCCGGATCGAGAAGCGCAATCACCAAGCCTGGAAACCCCGCACCGGCACCGATGTCGAGCCATCGCTTGCCACTGCCGCCCAACGGCAGAAGCTGGGCTGAATCGGTAAAATGGCGACTCCAAAGCATCGGCAATGTGCTGGGACCGACGAGGTTCATCCGCGTCTGCCAGTCCTCGAGCATCACCGCATAGAGATCGAATGCCGCCATTGTTTCACGTGGAACA
>JANXVZ010000022.1 GCA_025351405.1 Sphingomonadales bacterium
CGCACGCCCGATGATCGCTTTGCCGGGCTCGAAGGCTATGATTTTGCGCCGCATTATCTTGAGGTGACGGCGGCCGATGGTACGGCGTTACGGCTGCACTATATCGATGAGGGCCCGGCCACGGCGCCGCCGGTGCTGCTCCTCCATGGCGAGCCAAGCTGGTCGTACCTGTATCGCAATTTCGTGGGGCCCCTCGTTGCCGCCGGCCACCGGGTCGTCGCGCCCGATCTCATCGGCTTTGGCAAGTCCGACAAGCCGGCGCTGCGTGGCGATTATACCTATGAAAACCACGTCGCCTGGATGACGCAGTGGCTGCTGGCACTCGACCTCGACGACATCACGCTGTTCTGCCAGGATTGGGGCGGCCTGATCGGGTTGCGGCTGGTGGCGGCATTTCCGGATCGTTTTGCCCGGCTGGTCATCGCCAATACCGGACTTCCCGTCGGCACGGGCTGGTCCGAAGGCTTTGACGCATGGCTGAAGTTCAGCCAGTCGGTCCCCGAATTTCCCGTCGGTTTCATCGTCAACGGCGGCACTACCCGCACGCTGACGCCCGGCGAAATCGCGGCGTATGACGCACCCTTTCCCGACGAACGCTTCAAGGAAGGCGCCCGCCAGTTCCCCACCCTGGTGCCGGTCACGCCGGAGCACGCCTCGGTGGCGGAAAACAAGGCGGCATGGGCCGTGCTGGAAACCTTCGACAAGCCGGTGCTGACCTGCTTTTCCGACAAGGACGCCGTTACCGCCGGCGGCGAAAAGGCCATAATCACGCGCATTCCCGGGGCCAGGGGCCAGCCGCACACCATCATCAAGGGCGGCGGCCATTTCCTCCAGGAGGATGCCGCCGAGGCGCTGGCAGCACTGATCAACGGCTTCATCACCGACACCCGGAAGGCATGACCATGCAGGTGGATAACGCCATCATGCCGGCGGCCGGACAGGCGCAGGATTTCTTTCTCGGTGGTCACGTCGATGGCCCGATGGTGATGGTCAACCTTCTGAAGTTCAAGGACAAGGCCGAATATCCCGATGGTTCGGACCCGGATATCAGCGGCCGTGATGCCTATCTGCGCTATGGCGCCGGCGTGCAGGCCTGCC
The DNA here is from genome assembly GCA_025351405.1 of Sphingomonadales bacterium. GTDB lineage: Bacteria > Pseudomonadota > Alphaproteobacteria > Sphingomonadales > Sphingomonadaceae > Sandarakinorhabdus. Next base: position 1,099 of record JANXVZ010000022.1, read on the forward strand.
TCGCGGCGGTTGGCGGCAAGGCGCTGTACAGCGGCCCGGTCACCGGCATCATCATCGGCGTCGTCGAGGAACTGTGGGACATGGTGGCGCTTGCCCAATACCCGTCGGCAGCGGCGATGATGGCGATGATCGCGTTGCCGCAATACAAGGCGATCGAGGTGCATCGCCTTGCCGGGCTTGCGGGCCAGCTCAACATCCGCACCAGTCCCGGCCGATGACGCTGTCATACGATCTGTTCTGGTCGTTCCGCTCGCCCTACTCCTATCTCGTCGCCCGGAGGCTGGTGGCGCTGGAACGCGATTTCGACGTGCGCTGCAATGTCCGGATCGTCTATCCGATCGCCGTGCGGCAGGCGGGCTTTTTCGCCAACAGCGACCCGTTGTGGTTCAGTTACCTGCTGCGCGATGTCTACCGCTGCGGCGAATTCCTCGGGCTGCCGTTTCGCTGGCCGAGGCCCGACCCCGTGCTGATGGACACGGGGACGCGCACCTATCCGGTTGAACAACCCCATATCCATCGGCTGAGCCAGCTTGGCGTCGCCGCGGCGGAACGCGGCCGGGGGCTGGCGTTTCTCGATGAGGTCAGCACCTTGATCTGGAGCGGTGCGACCGATGACTGGCACCTGGGCGATCATCTCGCCGAGGCGGCGGCGCGAGCGGGCCTCGATCTCGCCGAAATGGATGCCGCGATTGCCGCCGACACGGCGCATTTCCACGACACCATCGAGGCCAACCAGGTCGCCCAGCGTGCCGGCGGCCACTATGGCGTGCCATTGATGGTGTTCAATGGCGAGCCGTTCTTCGGGCAGGATCGATTTGACCAGTTGCAATGGCGGATGGCCCGAAACGGCCTTGCCGCCCGAAGCGGGACGACAGCATGAACCCGGCCCTTCTCGCCGTGCCCGCCATTTTCGGCGGCTTCGTCCTGCTCGAAATCCTGTTCACCCGGTTCTTCGCCAAGCCGGGCCAGACGCGGGCCGATGGCACTGTCGAAGTCATCAGCACGACGTCGCTGTTGCTGCTGGTCCAGCCCGGCGTGCTGGCGGCGTCGATCGCACTTTCGGCGCTGGCGTTTCCGCACGCTCGCGATGCGCTCATCGCGCTGCCGCTATGGGCGAAGGTCGGCCTGTTGCTGGTCCTTGACGACATGGTGCAATATTGGTGGCACCGCACCTCGCACATGGTGCCATGGCTGTACAACCTGCATCGCGCCCATCACAGCGCCGAATATCTGTCCGTCCGTGTCGTCTATCGGAACAATATCTTTTACTACGCACTGATGCCAAGCCTGTGGTTTTCGGGCGCCCTGATCTATTTGGGATTGGGGTCGGTCTATCTGGTCTATGGCCTTTTCAAGATGCTGGTCATCATCGCGGCCCATTCCGATGTGCGCTGGGATGCGCCGTTGTATCGCGTCCGCTGGCTGTCGCCGGTGATGTGGGTGGTGGAGCGGACGATCTCGACTCCGGCGACGCACAGCGCCCACCACGGCAAGCATGCGTCGGACGGCATCACCCATTACAAGGGCAATTTCGGTAACCTGCTGTTCTTCTGGGACGTGCTGTTCGGGACGGCGCGGATCACCCGGCGCTTCCCGGCCGCGATGGGGGTGGAGAACATGGCGCCGATTGGGGCGGGAACGCAGTTGCTGTGGCCAATAATCCGCTAGCTGCGATCGGGCCCGATCAACAGGCTTGCCACCGCCAGCAGCAGCGCCGCGCCCGATGCCAGCCAAAGGCCGTGCAACCCGGCATGCGGCCATAGCGCCGCGCCGCCCAGCGCACCTGCCACCATCGCCGCCCAGAGCAGCAGGAAAGGCAACCACGACCAGCGCCCGCGCCCGGTCAACACCCCGGCCAGCCGCTGCCCGACCTTGACAAGGTTGCCAGTCATGTAGGTCAGGCTGATGCGCACATCGCCATCGGCCTCGAACACGGTGTTCTCGGCGCCCATCGCCATGGCAGTCACCAGGAATGCCGGGGGCAGGTGGCCGACCCCGCACAGTGCCGCCGCCAGGGCCAGCAACATTGCAAGCAGTATCAGCACCGCCGGACGGTGGTATCGGCGGCCGGCCCTGCCGACCAGTGTGCCGGCGGCGACACCAAGGACGAACATGCCGATCAGACTGGCGGCGAGCGCGGCATTGCCGGCATTCTGCATCAGGCCGACGCCCAGCCGGGTGGAGTTGCCGCTCATGAACGACAGGAAGAAGCCGCCGGTGGCGATGAAGCCGGTCGCGTCGACAAAGCCGGCCAGCGCCGCCAGGCCCGTCGCCAGGGCCTGGTTGCGGACATCGAGGCGCATCATTGCCGGCGTCTCCGGCGCCGCAGGATGACCGCGATGGCAACCCCCGCCACGGCAGCCCCCCCGAGCAGCGCCGCCGGCACCGCCAGCCTTGGCAATAACAATGTCATCATTGCATTGCGCTGGACCTGGTCGGGCGCGCGATAGCCCGGCGGCATCGGCAGGACCTGGTCGCGGCGGGCATATTCGGCATAGGCCGCCTGCAGCGCCGCAAAGCGCACCGGCTCGGCCGCAGACAGGTCGCGGGCTTCACCGGGGTCGGCGGCGATGTCGTACAGCGCCCAGCGCCCGTCTCCATAGGGTGGAAGGTTCTTGACCAGCTTCCAACTGCCCTGGAAAACCGCGGCGTTGCCGGCCAGTTCATAGGCCAGCGGCCGGTCGGCCGGATGCACCTGCGCCGCGCGGCGTTCCAGAAGCGGTGTCAGGTCAAACCCGGTCATCGGCTCGACTTCGTGCCCGGCAAAGCTGTTGCCCGGCCGTGCCACGCCCGCAATTGCCAGCAAGGTCGGCGCAATGTCGGTAACATGGGTGAACGCCGGCGAAATCGCCCCGGCTGCCACCGCCGGATTGCCCGGCCAGGCGATGATCAACGGCACCCGCACCCCGCCTTCGGACGCGGTGAATTTATAGCCTCTCAGCGGCGCCGAGACCGCGCTGGCATAGCTGGTGCCGATGGCAGTCAACGATCCCGGCCGCCCTTGCTGGCCCGGTCGCTGGTCATAGTAATATTGCGCGCTCCAGCGGCTGACGCGGGTGGCCATGGGGTCGATCGCCTCGCCGCCATTGTCCGACAGGAACACGAAGACGGTGTTGTCGTATTCGCCGCTGACCTTCAGGTGCGCCACCAGCCGCCCGACCTCGCGGTCCATTGCCTGCGCCATGCCGGCATAGGCTTCCATGGCCCGCGACCGCCGGGCCTTTTGTGCCGGCGCCAGCGTGTCCCAGTCGCTGGTCGTCGGCATCCGCGCCATCGCCATTCCGGGGGGCATCAACCCCAGCGCGATGCTGCGGGCGCGGCGGGCCTCGCGCAGCGCCGTCCAGCCGGCGTCATAGCGCCCCTTGTAGGCGGCAATATCGGCATCGGGGGCCTGCACCGGGATGTGGTTGGCAAGGAAGTTCAGCGACGCGAGGAAGGGTTTGCCGCTCGCTTGTCCACGATCGAGATAATCGACCATCCGGTCGACGATGAAGCGCGACGAATAATAGGACTTCGGCAAGTGCGCCGGTACGCCGTCCTCGCTCCAGTCGGCGGCGGTATAGAGCAGGAGGTTGGGCTTCTCCTCGAAATTGTCCGCGCCGGATTGCGACAAGGCAAAGCCGTGATCATAGCCGCGTGCCGTCGGCAAATTGTCGGGGGTGCGGCCCAGATGCCATTTGCCGGTGAAATAGGTGCGATAGCCGGCGGCGCGCAGCACATCGGCGATGGTGACGACGCGGTGGTTGAGCTGCGCATCATAGCCCGGCTTGCCGACGTGTTCGTCGGGAATGGTCTCGGGCATGTCGCCAAGGCCGGCGCGGTGGTTGGAGACGCCGGTCTGCAGCATGGCGCGCGTGGGGGCGCAGGAGCCCGAAACATGAAAGTTGGAAAAGCGCATGCCCTGCCGCGCCAGCGCGTCGATGTTGGGGGTGGCGATTTCGCCGCCAAAGCTGCCGACATCGGTAAAGCCCCAATCATCGGCGACGAGAATGACGAAGTTGGGGCGTCGCGGCGCCGGTGCCGCGGCGATGACCAGGACCGCTGCCGCGACCAGCGCGCCCCGGCGCCTCATGCGTCGAAGCTGTGTGTCGTCGCCATCCGCCCCAGCCGTTCGGTGATGGCGAAAAACTCGGCGACGGTTTCGTCGATGATCTGCCGTGCGGTCTTGATGGTGTCGATCAACCCGGCGGTCTGGCCGGCGAGACCGACCGCCGCCTCCATGTCGCCGCCGAAGTACAGGTCGAGGATGCGGGCGAAGGTGTCCGGCGGCATCAGCCCTGTCTCGTGCATTGCCGCGGTGCGCGCGGTTTTCAGCGCGCGGATGCACGGGCTGGCCTTTTTGTTGAGCACATAGGTCCCGGTCTCGCGGGCATCGAGGATTGCCTGCTTGTAGTTTTGGTGGACCGGGCTTTCGGCGGCCGAAACGAAGCGCGTGCCCATCTGCACGGCTTCGGCCCCCAGGGCGAAGGCGGCCGCCATGCCCTTGCCGTCGCAGATACCGCCGGCAGCGACCAGCGGCACGTTGCAGATGCGGCGGATACCCTGGAGGAGCACCAGCGTCGAAACTTCCTCCGGGTTCTTGAAGCCGCCACCTTCCGCGCCCTCGACGACGAGGCCATCGATGCCGGCCTCCACGCACTTGCGCGCCGCATCGACCGTCGGGACGGCGTGATAGACGACGATCCCGGCGGCCTTGAGCGGGGCAAGGAACTTGGCCGGGCTGCCCGCCGACGTGGTGACAAAGCGGACGCCGCTCTCGCAGATGAAGCGCAGCATGGCGTCATCCTTCAGGAACAGGATCGGCAGGTTGACCCCGAATGGCGCGCTGGTCAGCTCGCGCATCCTGAGGATCTCTGCCTTGCAATTCTCGGTCTCGCCCGACGATGTCTCGATGATGCCGAGGCCGCCGGCTTCGCACACCGCCGATGCGAGCTGCGAACGGGCTATCCAGCCCATCGGCGCCTGGACGATGGGATAGCGCGTGCCGCTATGGGCCAGAAAGCGGTTCATCCAGTATCCTTTGGAAACGTCGTTATCGTCGTGATGGCCGTGTTGCCGGCTGGCAAGCCAAAATGCGCCCGCGCCCCTGCCGACAATGGCGTGCAAAAATGGCATTATCAATGCCGGAATATTGCGAGACGCCGCAAAGCTGCTAATGTGGTCGCCGCAGTCCCTCAAAAGCTTGCGCGCATTGCAGTTTTTGGGGCCGGCATCAACAGGGGCGATACCATGCGGACTGCGCTACGCGGCATCATCGGGCTCGTCGGGGTGTTCAATCTCGTCATCGGGTTGGCGTTCCTGCTGGCACCAGCAAAGGCGGCGGCAGGGTTTTTCCTTTCGCCCATCGGCACGCAGGGGCTGGCAACGCTGCGCGCCGATTTTCCCGGCTTCTTCATCGGTGCATCGCTGTTTGCGCTGGCCGGGGCATGGCGATGCGATGCGGGACCATTGCGGGTGCCGATGGTGATGCTCGGCATTGCGCTGGCAGGCCGATGCGTTTCCAGTGTCGCCGATGGCCTTGTGGCCACGACCCTGCCGCCGATGCTGGTGGAAGCCTTGATGCTGGCGCTGCTGTTCGCCGGCACCCGCATATTCGGCACAACCGGGCAAAACGCGTGAAGCCCTGGGCAAAGTTCCTGCTCGGGGCCCTGGTGGTCGCTGGCGCGGCGCTGTTTGCCGGTCGCGACGCGATCCAGACGCATTTGCCCGGCTGGCTGGCGCCACCTGTGGGGCCGAACCATGCCGTCACCTGGGCGCAGGGTCCTGCCACCGCGCCCGTCGGCAAGCGCCCGCCCAATATCGTCCTGATCCTGGCAGATGATCTTGGCTACAACGACATCAGCCTGGACGGCGGCGGAATCGGCGACGGCGCGGTGCAGACGCCCAACATCGACGCGATCGGCCACCAGGGCGCGATCTTTGCCAATGGCTATGCCGGCAACGCCACCTGCGCGCCGTCGCGGGCCGCACTGATGACCGGGCGCTATGCGACGCGTTTCGGCTATGAATTCACGCCCACCGATGCGCCGGTGCCGAAGTGGTTCCCCACCAGCCTCGTCCATATCGACGCGCTGTTCGCCCGCAACATCGCCAATTTTCCCAGCAATTGGGAACACAAGGCGATTTTTGACGAGGATGCGGCGCGCAATTCCCCGCCACCCGGTGGCAAGGGCGTGCCGGCGACCGAGATCACCATCGCCAATCTGCTCAAGGGGCAGGGCTATCACACCGTCCATCTGGGCAAATGGCATCTTGGTGAAGACACCGGGATGCGCCCCGAGCAGCATGGCTTCGATGAAAGCCTGGGCTTCATCATCGGCGGGCAGAAATACCTGCCGGACGATGACCGCGATGTCGTCAATTCCCGCCAGGATTTCGACCCGATCGACAAGTTCCTGTGGGCGAACCTGCCGTTCAGCGTCCAGTATAATGGCGGCCCGCGGTTTCATCCCGATGAATACATGACCGATTACCTGACCGACCAGGCGGTGGCGAGCGTTCGGGCCAACCGCAACCGGCCGTTTTTCCTGTATCTCGCCTATAATGCCCCGCACACGCCGCTGCAGGCGCTCAAGTCGGACTATGACGCGCTGCCGATGATCAAGGACCACCGCCAGCGCGTCTATGGCGCCATGGTGCGGGCGCTCGACCGCGGCGTCGGCAAGGTCATGGCCGAACTGAAGGCGCAGGGCCTTGACGACAATACCCTCGTCATTTTCACCAGCGACAATGGCGGTGCCCATTACATAGGGCTGCCGCGCATCAACGCGCCGTTTCGCGGCTGGAAGGCGACGTTTTTCGAAGGCGGTACGCATGTGCCCTTCCTGATGCGCTGGCCGGCACAGATCCGCCCGGAAACCCGGTTCCAGCAGCCGATCAGCCATTTCGACATCTTCGCAACAGCGGGCGCCGCCGCCGGGGCGAAATTGCCGACCGATCGCCGCGTCGATGGTGTCGACCTGCTGCCCTTTCTCAAGGGCAGCGCGACCGGCATGCCGCACCGGACGCTGTTCTGGCGCAGCGGCCGCTATCGCGTCGTCCGCGACGGCGACTGGAAACTGCAAAGCCTCGAACGGCCGCGGCAGGCGCTGCTTTATGACCTGAAGGACGACCCCACCGAACGCCATGACGTTGCCGGTGCCAACCCGGCCCGGGTCGCCGCGCTCACTGCCCTGTTGAACGCCCATGATGCCGAGCAGCAACCCCCGGCGTGGCCGGCGCTGGTGCATTCGCCGATCCCCATCGATCGCCCGCTCGGCACGGCGCCGGTGCGCGGCGAGACGTATATCTACTGGTCGAACTGAAAAACATGTCCGATACGAGCGCGATGAGTTTGCGACCCATGATTGCCCCCGGGGCCGAAACCGACGGTCGCCGCCGCCGTTCCGAAGCGAGCCGGGATCGCATCATCGCGGCGATGCTGGCGCTGGTCGAGGCCGGCGAGATATCGCCCAGTGCCGAGGCCGTGGCGGCCCGCGCCGAAGTCGGGCTGCGGAGTGTATTCCGCCATTTCAAGGATATGGAGAGCCTGTATCGCGAATTGTCGCTGCAACTGGCAAAATATTATGTCGATGCCTTCCAGTCGTTCGTGGCACAGGACTGGCGCGGACAGCTCGATGAACTCGTCGATCGCCGGTTGACTGTCTACGAACGGCTGATGCCCTTCAAGCGCGCCGCCGATGCCCACCGCCATGAATCGCCGGCGCTGCAGGAAGACTATGCCCGGCTGACGGCGGTCATCCGGGCGAGGCTGCACGGCCTGCTGCCCGCCGAGATCAGTGGTGACACGCTGCGCTTCGAAGCGCTCGACCTGCTGCTCAGCTTCGATAGCTGGCTGCGGCTGCGGCTGGCGCAAAACCTGCCGGAAGCCGTGGCCCGGCAGGTCGTCGAAACCCAGGTCGTGCGGCTGCTGGCGGAATAGGGCAGGCTATTTCGGCATCCTCGCCGCCGTCGCCTCGATCTCGACAAGAAAGTTCGGCCCGGCCAGTGCGGCGACCTGAACAGTCGATCGCGCCACCAGATTGGGGTTTTCCGCCGTGCCGAAGAATTCCTTGTAGCCGGCGTTGAACCCCGCGAAGTCCATCTTGCCGCCCAGCTTGGGGTCACCCGCCACGAACACCGTAAGCTTGACGATGTCGGACATGGCATAGCCCTGCTTGGCCAGCGCCGCCTTGATCTTGTTGAAGGTGCTTATGGTCTGGGTCCGGGTGTCGCCATAGGCTTCGATGCTGTCGGTCCTGGCAGGGTCGATCGGCGCCGCCAACTGCCCGCTGAGCATCAGGATCTCGGCGCCGGGCGGCAGTACCACGCCGCCAAGGATGATCGCCGGGGGCGGGTTGACGAGGCGCACGATGGCGGGCGACGTCGCCGCGGCCTTGGCCTCCACCATGGTGCCGGCCAGCGCGGTCGCGGCCACAAAAGCCGTTGTGAAGGCAGTTCTGATCATCATGCGCTCCGTCTGGTTGTGGTGAAATCGTCGAAGCCAGGCGAAGGCCTGGGGCAAAACGGACGGCAGGGTCGCCCCCACCGCCCGCCATGCCATGACCGCGCCTAGAAGGTTACAGAAACCCGGCCGTAGTAATAGCCACCATTGATGCCATAGGGCGAAAAACCATAAGGCGCGTTGAGAACGTTCGAACCATCGATCAGCGTTCCGGCCGAAGTGCTCGAAGCGGTGCCGGCCAGGATCGGCCGAATCGGCGGCCGCTTGCTGAACAGGTTGTTGGCGCCGACCGACAGATCGAAGCCCTTGGCGAATTTGTAGCTGACTTCGAGGTCGGTGATGGCGGCGGTGCCGACCTTGGCTTCGAAGAACGGTGCCGCGCCGCTCGGCGAGGTCTGCACCGTCGTTGGCCCATATAGCGTTTCGCGGACGTTGATCGAAAAGCCGCCGGTGGTGAACAAGGCACCAAGGCCTGCCTTGAACTTGGGTGATGCGGTTTCAAGATAGCTGGTGGCAGACGCGTCGAACAATGCGGTGCCGAGCCGGTTACGTGTCACCCTAGTGGTGTTGTAGTTGCCGGTCAGCGTCCAGCTGATGCGACCGAAATCGAAATCGGTCGGCAGGCTGGCGATGGCTTCGATGCCGCGGGTGCGGGTGTCGGCACCGTTGGCAAAGACGCTGGCGCCGACAAAGGTGACGGTCGGATCGAGGACATTGCCGTTGGCGGTGATGGCGTCGATGACGTTCTGGTTGACGACGACGCCGTTGTTGAGCCCGAGCAGGGTCCCGGTGCCGACGATGCGGCTGCGAATGTTGATCTGGTAGGCATCGATGGTCAGGGTCAGTTTCGAAGTCGGGCGGATCACTGCACCCAGCGACACGTTGGTCGATTTTTCGGGCTTGAGCGGCTGGAAGCCGATGATGCCGGCCGCCGCCGAGTTGGCCGGCAGCTGCACCACCGCCGAAGTCGGCGAGACGTTGGTGGCGGAATAATATTCCTCCGCCAGCGTTGGCGCACGAAAGCCGGTGGCGACCGTGCCGCGCAAGGCAAAGCCATCGCTGAAATCGTAGCGGGTTGTCAGCTTGCCGGTCAGCGTATTGCCGAAATCGCTATAGTGTTCATAACGGCCGGCGAGATCGACCAGCCAGGCCGAAACCGGGTTGATGGCGATGTCGATATACCCTGCATAGGCATTGCGGCTGTGCTTGCCGGCATCCGAAGGGCGGAAACCGGGGTAGGACTGCGCGCCTTCCTTGTAATAGGACAGCGCATCGCCGGCGCCGATTTCAAAGGTTTCGTGGCGATATTCGCCGCCAAAGGCGATGTTGGTCGGCTTGGCGAGGCCAAGATCGACCTCCTTCGAGACATCGAGGTTGCCGGTAAACTGGGTCGAGGCGAACTTGCCGTCATAGAAGTTGGTCGGGGTGACGCCGGTATCGGCATACAGCGAGGCGTTGGCCGAATCGAGCGTGCTGATCTTGTTGGTATCGCCGCCATAGGTCCCCGACAGATCCCAGTTCCACCCCGAAGTCTGGCCCTTCACACCGCCGGTGAAGGCATAGTCATCCTCGTCGAGGGCCTCGAGGGGGTGGAAACCGTTGGGAAACGGGTAGGTGGTGACCGATGTCGGCGGGTTTTCACCAACACCGGGCGTGACGACGGTGCGGCTGACGCGGTTGGGCAGGCGGTAGTTCTCGCGGGCCTGGGCATCGCGATGGCTAAGCGTGCCGAAGCTGTAGATCTGCACATCGCCGAAGTCGTAGCCGGCATTGTAGGTGCCCGTGGTCAGGATCGATCGGGCGTCGCCGACGATGCCGTTGAGGTTGGGGTAGCCGGGGATGCTGGTCCAGGCGGCTGGCCGGCCGGTGTTGGGAACGCCGTTGGCATCGACGAGACGGCGATCGCCGCCGCCCTGCTGGCTGAAGCCGTGGAAGCGGTGGAAGACGGTGAGGTCGAAGAACCCCTTTTCGCCCAGCGGCACGGCGATGCGGCCGGTTTCGGCAAAGGTGTCGCCGCCGCCCTTGTAATAGGACCCCGCCGTGCCCGACAGGAATCCGCCCGAACTGTCCGATTTGAGGATGATGTTGATGACCCCGGCAATGGCGTCCGAGCCATATTGCGCGGCGGCCCCATCCTGCAGCACTTCGATGCGATCGATGGCGGCGGGTGCGATGAGGTCGAGATCGGGCGAAGCGGCACCCTGGTAGGGCCCGCCGAGGACGTGAAGGTTGGCGGTCGGATGGCGGCGCTTGCCGTTGACCAGCACCAGCGTCTGGTTGGGACTGAGGCCGCGCAGCCGCGCCGACAGTGTCAGGTTGGCGGTGTCGCCGCCAAGGCTTTCGGCGGTGAACGAGGGCAGGATCTGGCTGAGCGCCTGGATGAGATTGGGCTGGCCGACCTTGGCGAGCGCCTCGGACCCCAGGACCTGGATCGGCGCGGCGCTGTCGATTGCCTTCAGCCCGGTCTGGCGGGTGCCGGTGACGATGATGGCACCGGAATCGAGGTCGGCATCGGCGGCGGCGATGGTGACCGGAGCGATCTGGGCCTGCGCCTGCTGCGGGGCCGAGGCGGCGGCGATGACAAGGGCCGCACTCGAGATTGCCGTGCGAAGGCGTGCCTTGGTCGAATGTATCGGTGTTTTGGTCATGGTCTGCCCTTTTTGAATAAGTGCCAGACCTCCCCCTAGATAAAAATCGCTCTGCGGCGTTTCACCAACATATACGCAAATACATGATCCAAACTCGCTCCATATCCAAATATTCTGTAGTAAAGCGATGTTTATCTAGCAATTAACAGGATTGCGATTCTCTCCTTCAGTGTGACTATATTGGATATGAGATGAAACTTATTGCAACTGCACATATCGGGCGCGCGATATTACCGTCTGCGGTGTGATATTTTTGTTACGATCAGGCGGCGGCCCGGCGCGGATCGGCGACGGCCTGAGCCATGACCTGTTTGGCGATCATGGCGACGGCGGCATGGGCGGACTGCAGCCCGCCTTCCTGCCAGCCCGGCGTTTGGCTCAGCGCGGCGCTGGCGAACACCACCCGCCCCGTTGGCTGGCACAGCAGGCGGAAGCCCGGCTTGTCGATATGGCCTTCCTGGCCCGGGCCGGTGGCAACGCCATTCCACGCCGGCCATGGCCCAAGACTGTAGGGCACTTTCGACCAGTTGATGACCAGCGGGTTGATGCAATCGACGCCATGGCCGGGGTGAACCCGATCGATGACGGCGCGCGCCGTGGCGATCTGCTGCTCCAGGGGTTGCTTGGCGACTTCGCGCGCCCTCGCGCCCGATGTGTAGCAGCCTAGCAGCATGCCGCGTTCGCTGTGCAGCCCGGTGGAAGGATACCAGATCAACGACGTATCGCCGCCGGTGAAGGTGATGCCGCCATAGATCTGCTCCCTTTCCCAGAAGCGCGGCGCGTCGAAGGCGATCTTGTTGGAAAAGTCGTATTCGACCCCGGCGATGGCGTCCTTGATAGGCTTTGGAAAATCCGTGTCGATCTTTGCCAGTACGGGGAAGGGGATGGTGCAGACGATATAGTCGCCCTTGACGACATAGCTGCCGCCGCCGGCGGTGTCGGTGGCGCTGACCTCGACACCCTTTGTGGTCTGGCGGATGCGCTGCACTTCCATGTTGCGGATGGCGCGGCGTTTGAGGTTGCGCTCGATGCCGACCGAAATCTGGTCCATGCCGCCCACAGGCTCGAACATCGTTGCCTGCATGTACAGCGCATCCTCGAACTGCATCATCGGCAATTGCGGGTTGGCCAGCAGGGTGTCGAGCGGCACCGGGGCGGCGGCCTCGGCAAAGCTGGAGGTGCCGGCTCCCGGTGGTGTGGAAAAGCCCGACCGCTCGGTGCCCTTGAAAGTGTAGTCGGGCTTCAGGTCGCCATAGCCCTTGAGCAATGGCAACAGCTTGGCCTTTTCCTCGGGCGTGATCGCCTGGTCGAGCGCGCCCTGGTTGATCGCCTTGGCCAGCAGTTCCGAAATATAGCCGCGGGTGTCGTTGATGGCGGCGCGCATGCGGATCCTGCTGCCGTCGGCGGCGGCGATATAGGCCGAGCGGCTGGAATTGACCTCGACTTCGAGCGGCACGCCGAACTTGCGCGCATAGCCGAGCATGCCATGGTGGAAGCTGGGCAGTCGCGCCGGCCCGGCGTTGAAATAGGCGCCCGGCGAGAATTTCGCGGTCTGCGTCGCTTCGCCGTTCATTTCGAGCGTATCGCCATCACGGATCGTCCAAGCCCGGCCTCCGACCCGGCCACGCGCCTCGAGCAGAGTGACGACAAAGCCCGCCTGTTCGAGCTCATAAGCGGCGACCAGCCCGGAAATGCCGGCGCCGAGGACGATGACGTGCTTTCCCTTGCCGAAGTCGGCGGGCAGCGGCGTGGGTTCGCTTGCACCCGCGGCGGCCGTGCCGAACAGGCCCAGCGACTGCATCGCCGCCGCCATGATACCGGCACCGCCGGCCGCCCCGATCCTGCTCAGCAGGTTGCGCCGCGTGATCATCGTTCCCGTCCCCCTCACGCGCCCGTTGTGGGCGCCTTGCCGTCCTCCCCAAGGAACGACATGCGGGGACTAGCCGCAGTGTGCACCGGCCATGACGCCTTGCGGGCGGTGGTCGGCGAGAGCTGGTTTTGCTCCGGTTCCCATTCAATCCGTTCCAATGCTGCGGCGCAACAATTATTTTGGGCGCTGGCCAGCTTGGCGGGCGTATCGATTGTCGCAGCCGTCATTTCGGCAATGCCAGCGCGAATGTCTCCTGCTCGAAGGGTTCGAGGCTGATGAAGCCGAAGCGCGGATATTCGATGTCGAGGATGACGTAGATCGTCAGCGTCATGATCGCGGCAAAGCTCAGCGGGTGCAGCCAGGGGCGCTTGCGTGCCGTGCGCATGCCGTGGCCGGCGAGCACCGCGCCGAGCATCGCCAGCGCCACCAGCATGGCATAGATGACGAGTGGCGGGTGCATCCGGATTGCCATGGCGCGGGTCGTGGTGATGTCGATCATGGCGTTGATCGCCGGCAGCAGCAGCATGTTGGTGGCGGGCAGCGCATCGGGACGGCGCCCGGCGGCGTTGGCGAGGGTCCAGATTTCCGCCTGTATGGCATTGCTGCGTGCGAGGGCGGCGCGAAACCGCGGCTCGTCTGCAACCACCGCATAGGCGTCGCGGCGCGACGCGATATAGCGGGTAAAGGCGTTGCGCAGCGCCGGCTGGGTTTCGGTCGGCGCGATATCGATTCGCAGATAGGCCGTGCCGATGGCGTTGGCTTCCTCGACGATAAGGTCCCGCCGATGGTCGAAGCGCGCCGCCGCCCCCGAGAAGGTGAAAGCAATCAGCAAGCCGAACAGCGCGAAGATGGCGCCATCGATGGCGCTGCTTTCGCCGCCGCTTTCCATGCGATTGCGGCCAAGCCGGCGTCCCGCCTCGAGGCAGATCCATAGTGCGACGAAGAAGCCGAGGCACGACAGCAGGGGGTGGGCGATGATGCTCGACATCGCCGCAGGTTCGCCCATCGGCGATGCGATGCCAATCGAAAGTTACCGAACCGATACGAATCCGTGCACGGTCAGAAGAACACCTTGCGCAAGCTCAGTTTGACGGTGCGACCGACAGGGTCGAGCAGGCCGGGTTGGTAGCCGATCGGCGTCGCGCCGCTGGCATCGGTGACGCGCTGGCGGCTGTCGAAAAGGTTGTTGACCGACAAGGTCACGCGCGTGCCGCGCAGCCAGTGGTGCCTCGCCACCAGTTCCGGGCGGGCGCCGAGGTTGGCAAACAGCCGCAGGTTGATCGTGCCCAGATCGGAAAAGTGCAGGTTGCCGGCGGGCTGGCCCATGCCGCCGTTGACGGTCGTGGCGCTTTGCCAGTTGCCGCTGAGGCGCGCGCCGAAGCCATCCTTGCTGAGGCCGGCCTGGACCTCGACCTCGTGGCGCGGCTGGCCGCCGCTGCTGCCGGTCGCCGAGCCATCGAGCAGGTCGAGCAGGGGCAGCCCATCGCGGATCAGCACCTGATCGCGCAGGTGAACAGTGTGGTAGACGGCAAATTGCAATCGGCCGCCGCCAAATCCGCCACCACCGCCGCGCCCGCCGCCCTCGCGCCCGCCACCACCCCGCCGGTCGTGATCCCCCCGCCGGTCGTCACCACCCGCTCCCGGCGGGCGACCGAAGCTGACGCCCGCAGCACGCAGCGCGGCGAAGCGATCGGCAAGGCTTGACTTGATCGGCCTGGAAAAATTGATGCCCCAGCGCAGGTCGCGGCGGTCCTCGCGAGCAAAGTTGACCGGGCGGCTGTCGAAGGCCAGCAGGGCCCCATCGGTGTCGCGGCTGAAGCGATCGGGGAAGGCAGCCTCTATTTCGGCAGAGGCGCTGCCCGCCGGGAATGCGGCGATAAGGTTGCGGGTCCGGGTGCTGACATAATTGGCGGTGAGGCTCAGGTCGGTCTTTGTCCACGGCTTCAGCGTCAGGCCCAGCTTGAAGACATGGCGATGATCGGCGACCAGCGCCGGGTTGCCGCCATCGATGCGGGTGACGTTGACGGTCTTTCCGGTGCGATAGTCGAACACCGTGACCAACGGCGTGCTTATAACGGGGTTGCCGAGCTGCGCCTGGCTGGGGGCGTCGCGCTCGTCGGTGACCGATGCCAGCACGTTGACGGCGTCGACCGGGGTCCAGTGCGCGCCATAGCCATAGCTCCACAGCGTGCCGAAGTCGGAGGCGTGGTCTGCAGCGACATTGGCGTTTACCGAAAGATCGCCGATGGCGGCGAGGACGTTTTTTGCGCGACTGGCAAGCGGCACGTCGATGCTGGCCTGGCCGTTGACCGTCTGGCGCGTCGTGCGGCCCGATTGCACCAGCCCCGAACGCAGCGACCAGCTGTCGAGGCTGCTGCTGGCGGCGCCGGCGCGCAAGCTGGTCGATACGCCGCCCGCCGGCAGCTTGAACAAGGTGCCGGTCAAAAGCAGGTCGGCGCCGCCCGAGGTCGCCGTGGCGCGGGCCTGGTCGTTGCGTGGCGACAGGCCGGCAAGCAGGGGTGCAAACGGGTTGAGCGTCGGGTCGCCCGCATCCAGCCCGGCCTGCACGGCAGCGGTATCATAACCACGCCCTGTACGGGTGCGGGTCTCGCTGCGGTCGAACGTGCCGGTAAGGTTCCAGTGCCACAGGTCGATATCGCCATCGAGCGTCAGACCGCCATGGGCCGCATAGCTTTTGATATCCTGGCGCAATGCCGTCGCCCCCAGGTAGCGGTCGACGACTACATCGGTGTCGAACGACGAAAACGGATTGCCGGCGGGAAGACCGAGCATCGCCGTCGGCAGGCCGATGCTGGCCTGGCTGTCGTTGCGCTGCAACCGGGCATTGATCGTCGCCGTGACGGTTTCTGTCAGCGGGCGGTTGACGACGGCGTTGACGGAGAATTGCTCGCTGGCAGGGACAAGGGTGCGGTAGCGCGCGATGTCGGTGGCGTTGGCGGCGCCGGCGAAGGCAGACAGCGGCAGGGCGCCGCCGGCCGCCGCCACGGGCACGCCGGCCACCGTCAGCGTGCGGCCCGCCAATGCGCTCAATGCCGGATCGACCTCGCCGCCGGCTATGCCCGTGATGTTGCCCATGATCGCATAGGGTTGCGCCGAAGCAGCGGTCGCAACGCCGCGCTGGTCGTAGAAAAGCGGATCAACATGCTGGTATTGCAGCGCGATATTGACGCGGCTGCCGTTGCGGATATGCAGCATGGTCGCCTCGGCATTGGCGTTGTTGCCGCCGCCTTCGGTCGATGTGCTGCCGCCCAGTTCTGTCGTGACGGCGCGGAAACGCTGGCGCAGGACGATGTTGACGACCTTCTGGTCGGCCTTGAAGCCGTATTTCAACGCGACTTCCTCGGGAAGCACCTCGACGCGGGCAATGGCTTCGGTGGGAATGTCACGGATCTCGGCAAATCCCGAAATGCGCTTGCCGTTGAGCAGGGTGACCGGGCTGCCGCCCCCGCGGATGCTGCCGGTTTGCGGGGCCAGTTCGGCGAGCAGATCGGCAATCGAGCTGACGCCATAGGAGCGGATTTCGGCCGCTCCGATGGTAATTTCCGGCGGGATGTCGCCGATGACGGCGCCGCGCTGCCGCTGACCGGTGACGACGATTTCGCCATCGGATTCGGCCGGTGTCGGGTCCGCGCCTGCCCTTGGCATCAAGGCTGGGCCTGGCATCGCGGTCTGGCGAGCCGCTGTCGGGGCAACAGGTGCAACTTGCGCCGATGCGGTACCGCCAGCCGTCGCCAGCAGTGCTGCCATCGCCAATGAGATCGGATGCTGGGGCACTTTAGTGGTGACGCCGGCCGGGTCGTCTAGCGGCACCGAACGGCGCCAGTTCGGCATGATCGAGAAGATTGTCGCCGTTGGTATCGAGCAGGGCGAAGCGCCGATCGGCTGCCCCGGCGAATTCGGCCGGGGTGATACTGCGGTTCATGTCGAGATCGGCAGAAATCACGGGTTCGGGAATGTTGGGCAAACCGAAGCGCCCGGCACCGTCAAGGCTCTCGTCATACGCCGGGTCACTGGCGCGCGGGTTGGCCGGGGCATCGCCCGCAGCATTGGCGTGCCTGTTGCCGTCGCGACTCCCATGCCGGTGTATATAGCCGCGCTCACGTGCCCCCGGATTGTCCCCGGTGATGTCCGGCGCGATTTCGGTCTCATAGTGCCGTACTTCGGCGGAAACGATGACAGAATCATGATCGCTGTCGAGAACGGCAAAAAAGCGCATGGCGTCGGCGCGGAATTCGGCGCGGCTGATGCGGCCGTCGCGGTTGGAATCGGTGCCGGCGGCCGTGCTGGCAGGCGCGCCATGCCGGGAACCATCCCAGCCGCTCGGCAGCAGCGCTGCAACATTTGTCCTCATCAGGCCGGCGCTCCGCTGGGTCATGGTCAGCGCAGGCCGGGTGGAGCGGCTGCTGACGCATCAATACGAGCCGGCGGCGCAACTCCCCTGAAAAATCATCGTTACAAATGCCGTGGTGGCAGTTTCGATCATGCGATGGAAAGCGTGCTTCCGCGCGGAACAGCGGCGACGCCGCCGCGTTATGGCTGGGGGCAGATGCGCAACAGGGCGACGCTTGCCTAGGGGTATGCAGGGGTGACGGCTTCCGATCGCGGGGTGAAACATGGCAACCACGACATCACCGTGCCTGTGTTGGCCAACGACAGCTTGATCCGCAAGACGAGTGCGATGCGGGCGCTGTTGACCGGCATGGCGGTGCTGTGGCTGGCAACGCTCAGCATCATGGCGTTGTTGCAACTGGTGCGGCCGGCGGGGCAGGGCAGCAACATGACGCGGCCGCAGATGGTCAGCGCCGTCGGCAGCCATCGTTCCTGATCGGCGCCGGCAACCGACGCAATCACGCCGACCCTACCGCGATCCGGTGCGAACCCTGGCATAGGCGGGCACATGCACCGGCGCATCATGCCGCTGCGGTACGGGGATTGTTGCCGGCTGGGTGCGCCGCGGCAACACGCTGGCGATCATGGCGTGGAACTTCGCTGCGATGGCGGCGGGCGCGAATTGCGCCAGATGGGCAGAAAGCGCGGCCTGGTCGCGCGCCATGGCTGCGGCGTGCGGCGCGCGGGCAAGGCTTTCCGCCAGTGCCGCCGCCAGGGCATGGGCATCGCCCACGGGCACCAGCCGTCCGAACCGACCTCCCGCCAACAGTTCTGCAGGTCCATGGCGGCAATCTGTCGCCACCACGGGCGTGCCGGCCGCGAGCGCTTCGAGCACGGCGAGCGAAAAGCCTTCGCAGCGCGACGACAGCGCAAAAACACTGGCGCGACGCAGCCATGAAGCGGTGTTGGTGACAAAACCCGGCATCGCGACGCGATCGGCAACGCCCAGCGCGGCCGCAAGCGCGTGCAGGCGGTTGCGTTCCGGCCCTTCGCCAAGGATGACCAACCGTGGATTGTCGTGGCTGTCGAGCAGTGAAAAGGCCCGGATCAGCGTGGCAAAATCCTTTTGCGGCACCAGCCGCCCGATGCCCAGGATCAGTGGCCCATCAGCGGCGGGCGCGCTGTCTGCCGCTTCGAACGCGCCTGCCGCCAATGGATTGCCGACGAGGCGGATCATCGCGGAGGGCAGGGCGAAGGCGTGCTGCACCTCGGTCGCCAGACCTTGCGACACGGCATGGACGAGCCTTGCCCGCGCATTCAACCAGCGCTCCGGCCCGAAGCCGAACCAGCGCCGGAACCACCATTGGTTGCGCCCCAGGTCGGTAACCGCGAGATGAAAGCTGGAGATGAACGGGATCTCCGGGTGGAAGATCGACCCCAGTCCCGCAGTCAGTTGCGCCGTGTGGACCATGGCCACGACAACGCCGGGGCGTTCGCGGCGGAGGTAGGCGAGGTATTGCGGCAACGCCAGCAATTCGGTGACCGCACCCAGCACGACCTTGCGGGGGCCATCAAGCGTGCGATGGGCAAGAACGCCCTTGTCGACAGCCACGACAAGATCGACCACGAGACCACGCGCATGCAGCAGTTCGGCAAGGTCGAAAGCAACCTTTTCGGCACCGCCGCCGGCACATGACGGGATAAGCAAAGCAACATCAGGCACTGCGACCTAACGCGCGAGATGGCGTTTATCCCCCGCGCTATTGTTGCATTGCGGCAAGCTGCTGCGGAAAATCAGCCGAAGCGATATTCCGAAGGCGTGAACTTCGATGTCATCCGCCAATAATCGACCAATCGGTAAGGCAGCACCGCGAACACCCGGCCGGCGGGGTTGCGGTACCAGTTGTTCAGGCCCTTGTGCGACCAGACCATGCCCTTGTGGAGTCGATCGACCTCCTCGACATACGCGTCGTGGACCGCCGGCTTGACGTCGATGCTGTGATGACCGCCTTCGATGACTTCACGCAACGCCATCATCACATAGCGGACCTGGCATTCCGACATGAAGATGACGTTGCCGCCATGGGCAAGGCCGGTGTTGGGACCAAGCAGGATAAAGAAATTGGGGAAGCCCGGGACGGTGGTGCCCAGATAGGCGGTGGCGTCGTCGGGCTTCCACACCTGGTGGATTTCGACACCGTCGCGACCGATGACCTGCATCGGCATCAGCATCTTGCTGGCCTGGAAGCCGGTGGCATAGACGATGGCGTCGGCAGGCCATGTCGTACCGTCGCTGGTAACGACACCCTCGGGCACGATGCGCGCTATGCCATCGGTGATGAGGTCGATGTTGGGCGCTTTCAACATCTTGAACCAGTCGTTGTCGATGAGGATGCGCTTGCCATAGGGCGGATAGTCCGGAACGACCTTTTCCAGCAGCGGCGAATCGGCGCCAAGCTCGCTGCGCATATGGCGTTCCATGAAAATGCGGTGGCGCTGGTTCTGCTGGTTGATCGAATGCGCGGGGTCATGCCAATCGGGATCGATCTTCAGCGCCGGGTGCAGGCCGTCGGCAAAGGCCCAGAACAGTTGGAAGCGATACCAGCGGGCATAATAGGGCACGTTGGCGAGGACCCATTTCTTGCCGGCGGCGACTTCCTCAAAATAATTGGGGTTGGGCACCACCCAGTGCGGAGAACGCTGGA
This sequence comes from Sphingomonadales bacterium, assembly GCA_025351405.1. Lineage (GTDB taxonomy): Bacteria > Pseudomonadota > Alphaproteobacteria > Sphingomonadales > Sphingomonadaceae > Sandarakinorhabdus. Next base: position 21,115 of record JANXVZ010000022.1, read on the forward strand.
AGATCATCAGCCGTTCGGTTTCGGGGGCAATCGTCGGCCCGACCTGGTGACCCGAAGCGCCGGTGCCGATCATGGCAATCCGCTTGCCCTTCCAGTCGAAATCGGGGTTCCAGGCGCCGGTGTGGACGCTTTGCCCGGCAAAAGTCTCGCGACCCGGGATATCGGGAAATTTCGGGCGGTTGAGGATACCGACGGCCGACATCACGGCGTTGGCCTGCATCTCGGAGATGGTGCCATCGCCATCACGCATCGTGATCGTCCAGGTCTGGCTGGCTTCGTCGAAGCGGCAGCGGGTCACTTCGGTGCCGAAGCGCGTGCGGCGCCGCAAGTCGTGCTTGTCGGCGACGCCTTCGAAATACTGCCATAGCTCGTCGCGCTTGGCGAAAAAGTGCGACCAGTTGTGGTTGGGTTCGAACGAATAGGAATAGAAATGGTTCGGCGTGTCGACCCCGCAGCCCGGATAGCTGTTTTCGTACCAGGTGCCGCTGACAGTGGCGTTCTTTTCGATGATGGTGAACGGGATGCCGGCCTGTTGCAGGCGGATTGCCGCGCACATGCCGGAAACACCGGCACCGATGACGACGACGTGGAAGGCGTCGAGTACGGCCTGCGCGGGCCTGTTGCGCCAGACCATGCCGCGCGGGTCGATTTCGGCGGGCTGCAGGTCTTCGCGCATCATCGCGACATAGTCGGTGTCCACCGGTGTCCCGGCTGCGGTGCCGAGCATGTCGACCAGCATCTGCCCACCCGGGATCGGCGGCAGTGGACGCGGGTTGTGCGCATAGTCCATCAACACGTCGAACAGCCGCGCCCGGATTTCGGCGCGCAATTCGGGCGGCATGGTTTCCTGGTAGCTCGATGGCCCCGCGATATGGGGCCGGGCGCGATCGAGCCACGCAGTATCGCCGGTCAGGGTCACCAGCACCAACATCAGCGTCGCCGCGTCCGCTGCTTCCAGCGCCGTGCGCAGTTGCTCCGGGTTGGCGGCAAGCAGGCTCAGGTCATGGTCGGTCATCGGCTGGAATACACTCGAAAGGGCTTCAGGTGAACGCGGGTATCTGGGTAAAGCCGCCGCGGCGGCGCTCGATCCGCACGGCATGGTCACCGGCAAAATGGGCCGGCACGAGAATGGCGGTCTCGTCCGCCGCACGCGCCAGGACATGGCGGCGAGCGGCGCGGGCCTGTTCGGCATCCTCGCAAAAGATGCTGTTCCAGTCCGGGTTGAGGATTTGCAGCGGGTGATGGAGCACATCGCCGACGAACATCGCCGTTTCGCCGCGGCTGCTGATGGTCATTGTCTGGCAGCCGGGGGTGTGCCCCGGGTTGGGATCAAGGCGGATGCCTTCGGCAATTTCGACGCTGCCGCTGACAATATCGGCAAGGCCCGCCGCCAGCACGGGTCTGACGCTGTCGTCGTAAAACCCGGCGTTGACCGCCTCGCCGATCATGTTGGGGAACTTGTGGCGATTTTGGGGGTCCCAATATTCGACGTCGGGCGCCGGAAAGACATAGCGTGCCCTGGCGAAGGTCGGCACCCATTCGGCACCATCGCGCATGGTGTTCCAGCCGACATGGTCGACATGCAGGTGGGAGCATACCACGATGTCGATGTCGTCCGGCGCATAGCCGGTGGCGGCAAGGCGTCCAAGGAAATCGGTTTCGAGATTGGCGAATACCGGGATGCCGGGTCGCACCTTGTGATTGCCGCAACCCGTGTCGAACAGGATGACGCGGTCGCCGGTATCGATCACCCAGCTCTGGATGCGTGCCTGGATGGCATCGGTGCGGTGATCGAGATAGGCTGGTGCCACCGCGTCGCGGGTCTCGGCATAACGATCGGCATCGAAACCGGCGAACAACAGCTCGGGGGTAAGGAATTCGCCGCGCCATTCCTCCACACGGTGGACGCGGAGGCTGCCGACCGAAAAACTGTCCATCCTTCCGCCTCTCCGACCGGCCGAGGGAACCAGACGGCCCCGTCCGCCGACATTTCCCGCGAATTCACAAAATCTACTTGTTGGTAGTTACAAATAATTGCTTTGGCGTCAAGCGTTGGCGCCGTTTCCGTAGCCGGCGGGCGAGGGTGATACCATACGGCCTTTCCATGCCGCACCGCAGCATGATTTGCCGGTGTCTAGGGGCAGGTGTGATGCAAAAGCCACCATCGTTTCGGGTATAAACCGGCTCGCGGGATTGTGTATTGCATCTGACGCATAATTCTTCATATCTACGCAGCGGTAGATAAAACATCACCGAGTTTTCCCTGGGGGGTCATCATGCACAGTTTGCCGGCAGCCGCGCGTAACCATGTTTCGACCAAGCGCCGGGAATCCAGCGTGGCTCGCCTGCTGGCCTCGGCGATGCTCGTCGCCGCGACCCCCTCGCTTGCCGCGGAAGCCGTCGCGGTTGCAGCGCCTGCGCCCGCGTCGGCAGCAGCGCCTGGCGACGGGCTGCAGGATATCGTCGTGACCGCCACCCGCAGCTCGCAGTCGCTGTCCAAGATCGCCGCCTCGGTAACCGCCATATCCGCCGACCAGCTGGGCGCAGGCGGCATCAAGGATATCGGATCGCTGGCATCGGCCGTCCCCAATCTTTCGGTCGGCGACCAGTTCGGCGTCAACCGCACCTTCATTCGTGGCATCGGGCTGACCAGCATCGATCTTGGCGCCGATGGCGCGGTGGCGTTCCTCGAGGACGGCGTGCTGATCCCGCGTCCGGCGGCCCAGCTTTCCGGCTTTTACGACATCGAGCGTGTCGAGGTGCTGCGCGGGCCTCAGGGCACGCTTTATGGCCGCGGCGCGACGGCCGGTGCGATCAACCTCATCACGCGCAAGCCGACCGAGAATACCGAGGGCTATGCGCGCGCCAGCTATGGCAACTACAATGCTCTGACGCTGGAAGGCGGTGTCGGTGGCGCGTTGGTCGCCGACAAGATCCTCGTCCGCATCTCCGGCAAATATGACCGCCATGATGGCTATGGCAAGAACCAGTTCACCGGGCAGGATGTCGATAACCGCAACGCCTGGGCAATCCGCGGCAGCGTGCTGTTGAAGGCATCGGAAGATCTCGACCTGCTGGTTTCCGCCGAACATTTCAACGAGGACGACAACAACTACGCCTTCCATTACTTCGGCCCGACGGTGAAGCCCGAAAACGCCTTGGGTTCGATCCTTGGCGGCGACACGATCGTGACGCGCGCCGCCCGGCTCGGCATCCCGGTCAACTACCGTGACATCTATTCCGACCAGGAAGCCACGAACCGCCGCCATGGCACCAGCGTGACCGGCACAATCGAATGGCGCCCCGGGGACTGGAACATCAAGTCGATCACCGGGTATCGCGATTTTACCCGCTTCAACCGCGACGATCTCGACGCGTCCAACGTCTGGATGTTCGGCCAGAACAACTATGACGAAAAGAGCCGCAGCTTCAGCCAGGAAGTCGTCGCGACGCGCAAGAGCGACAAGCTCGACCTGCTGTTCGGCGCCAGCTATTTCCACGAGACGCTGGATGGCAGCGTCCGCGTGCCGCTGGTCAACCTCGGCATCCTGTTCGGCCTGCCGGCGGATTTCTTCAACAGCCAGAATTACCTGCAGACCGGAACCGTCACCATCAACGCCTATGGCGCCTATGCCCAGGGCACCTATGCCGTGACCGACAAGCTGAAGGTGACCGCCGGTGCGCGCTACAGCTATGAAAAGCGCCAGGGCGTCGGCAGCTTCCAGTTCCTCGGCTTCGTGCCGACCGACAAGGAAAAGGGCTGGGGCGCGGTAACGCCGACCTTCTCGATCAACTACCAGGCCGATGATGCCACCCTGCTTTACGCATCGGTGACCCGCGGCTTCAAATCGGGCGTCATCAACGTCGGCTCGCAAAATGCCGTGATCAACCCTGAATATGCATGGGGCTATGAAGCCGGCATCAAGACCTCGGCGCTCGATGGGCGGCTCGCGGGCAGCCTGGCTGCCTTCTATATCGACTACACCAACCTGCAGGTCGGCTTCGTCGGTGCCGACAGTGTGGTGACAACGGTCAATGCGGCTTCGGCGCGCAACTATGGGGTGGAGCTGGAGCTGCGCGCCCGGCCGGCCCCGAACTGGAACATCAACCTGTTCGGTACTTACCTGAATGCCAAGTACAAGGATTTCATCACCGGCGATTATCGCCAGGGCTTTGCGCTGGTAAACCTGAAAGGCAATCGCCTGTCGAACGCGCCCGAATTCAGCCTGCGCGCCGGCACCGACTATGACATCCCCATCGGCGACGCAAAGCTCAACCTGCGCGCCGACGTCAACTGGCAGGACCGGGTGTATTTCACCGAGTTCAACAACGCCGACGCGACACAGGCGCCCTATGCGACCGTCAACGCCGGCATCAAGTACACGGCGGCCGGCGGCGGCTGGTCCATCGACGTCTGGGGCCGCAACCTGACCGACAAGTTCATCGTTTCCAACAACATCATCACCGCGCCCCTGTACAACAGCATCCGCGTCGGCTCGCTGGCACCGCCACGCACCTATGGTGTGACGCTGGGTGTAAATTTCTAGCGCCGGCACACCGGGCCAATGCCGTTGCGGCCCGGGATTCCAGCGCGCAGGTCGCGCTTGAATTCCGGGCCTTGCTATGGTCATGCACGCCATGACCATCCGCAACCTTTTCGCCACGCCCTTTTATGAAGGCCAGCTCGACGATCCGGCGCTGGTCGCGGAACTTGAGCACAGCTGCCGGTCACTTGCCCACGATGATCGCGCCGGGCGGCACTGGGCCAAGGCCAACAACTATGCCGGCTACACGTCCTATGCCTCGCTCGATGACCTGCCGATGCGTGACCCGGTGTTTGCCGACCTGCGCCGCAAACTCGATGCCCATGTCAAACGCTTCGCGGCCGAAGCCTTCATGGAGCTTGGCGGCAAGAAGCTCAAGCTCGACAGCCTTTGGGTCAATGTCCTCAAGCCGGGGGGCGGGCACTCCGGTCACATCCACCCGCACAGCATCGTTTCCGGTACCGTCTATATTGCGGTGCCGACCGGCTCCGGGGCCTTGAAGCTTGAAGACCCTCGCTTGCCGTTGATGATGGCGGCGCCGCCGCGGCGCGCCGACGCGCCCGAGCCGGCGCGCAGCTTTGTCTATGCCCAGCCAGCGCCGGGAACGGTGTTCCTGTGGGAAAGCTGGCTGCGCCACGAGGTTCCGGCCGGCACCGCCAAGAGCGAGCGGATCAGCGTGAGCTTTAACTATAGTTAAGGGCGTGCAACGCTTGGGCATGCCGGGGATGAACGGCTTTCAAGGGCCGGAATTCCGGATCACCTTAAAAAGCGTGGCTTTGCCAGACGTTACCAGCCCGTAATCTGCGTCGTGATCCAAAAGTGTAAAAGCTTTTTACACTTTTCAAAGCGGTACCGAGCCTCTGGGCGGCTTAACCCCTGTAAATCAAAGATTTATGTTACGGCCTCAAAATGGCATGAAGTGTGCATAAAAGTGCGCGAGACATACTCGCTCTCGCAACGGGGACTTTTTCATGAACAAGCTCAGCATCAAGGTCGCGCTCGTCGCCGCTACCTTCGCGTTCGGCGCATCTGCCGCCACCGCCACCACCGTCGATTTCACCACCCTGGCTGCCGGCACCGCCGTCACCACCCAGTTTGCCGGCGTCAGCTTCTCGCTGCTCGGCGGCCCAAGCTCCAGCGGCTCGGCAATCGCCACCACCGTTTTCGGTTACAATCCCGTGGCCCTGTCGAACTCCAACAGCGGCAACTACCCGACTTCGGATTCGGTCGTCGCCACCTTCTCGACGGCTGTGAGCGGCGTTTCGTTCACCTTCGAAAACTTCGGGGTCAACTCGACGTCGAACTACACCGCCTATGACGCCCTGAACAATGTCGTCAGCAGCGGCTTCCTGGGCAACGACACCGCCCCGACCTTCGGCGGCGCCGCCGGCTTCGGCCTGCCGTTCATCGTCAACGTCGCTGGCTCGGGCATCACCAAGCTGCAGATCAGCAACGGTTTCGGCACCAGCCGCAGCTGGGAATTCGGCATCGGCCAGCTCAGCTTCGTGGCTGGCGTGCCTGAAGCGTCGACCTGGGTGATGATGATCGCCGGCTTCGGCCTCGTCGGCGCCGCGATGCGCCGCAAGGCTCTCGTCGCCGCCTGACCCTGGTCAGTCGTTCGGAATGAATTGGGGCGGCAGTCGAAAGACTGCCGCCCCTTTCTTTTCCTCTACCCCAGCTTTTCGCGCCGCAGCCTGATCCCTGCCTTGTCGCGATCCCAGCAATCCGCCGTGATGCCTGCGACGCGCAGTTCGGCCTTCTGGACCTTGGCCGACGCGGTCTTCGGCAATTCGTCGAGGATGCGGATGTAGCGCGGAATCATGAAATAACTCATGCGCCCCGTCAGGAATTCGATCAGCTCGGCGCAGTCGATACTCTGGCCCGGCACCGCGGCGATGACCGCCATCACCTCGTCTTCCGAATATTCGCTGGGTACGCCGATGACGGCGGCTTCGCGGACATGGGGGTGGGCGATGATCTCGCTTTCGACCTCGAAGCTGCTGATGTTCTCGCCTCGGCGGCGGATGGCATCCTTGACCCGGTCGACAAAGTAGAAATAGCCTTCGGCATCGCGGCGAAAGGCATCGCCGGTGTGGAACCAGCCATTGCGCCAGGCGGCGGCGGTTGCATCGGGGTTCTTGTAATAGCCGCTGTTCATTGCCCAGGGGCGGTCTGTGCGGACCAGCATCTCGCCGACGGCGCCGACCGGCACTTCGCAATCATTGCCGTCGACAAGCCTGACTTCGGCACCCGGCCGCACCTTGCCGCAAGTGCCGGCCTTGACCGGATTGGCATCCGAAACGATCGGCGAGGACACCTCGGTCATGTTGAAGATCGTGTAGATGTCGACGCCGAAGCGCGCGTGGAACGGCCCGGCAGCTTCGGTCAGCGGCACCATGAAGGCGGCGCGGATGCGGTGTTCGCGGTCGCGTGGGGACGCCGGCGCCTTCATCAGGAAGGTGGCCATGACGCCCAACAGGAACATCGCCGTGCACTGTGTGTCGCGCACGAAATCCCAGAAGCGCTCGGTCGAATAATTTTCCATCAACGCGATCGAGCCGCCGCGCGCCAGCATGACGAAGGGCAGGCCCAGTCCGCCGATGTGAAAGATCGGCATGTTGACCAGAAAGCGGTCCTCGCCATGGATGAAGTGCCAGCTGTCCGGCCCGGCATTGGTGTAAAGGTGGCAATAGGACGACAGCACGCCCTTCGACGGCCCGGTGGTGCCCGAGGTGTAGATGATGGACTGGTTGTCCCAGGGTTCGATCGGACGGACGAGCGGCGCGAGGTCGGCCTCGTCACCATCGAGGGCGGCGAAGGCGACCGCCGCGAAGCGGGCCGGCGGTGCGCCATCGCCCACGACGACGACGGTATCGATGGCGGCGGCATCGATATCGCCGAGTCGATCGAGGAGCCCAGCATGGGCAATCAGCAGCGTTGCATCGGAATTGGCGAGGACATGTTCGAGCAACTTGCCGCGATAGGCGGTGTTGAACGGCACGAACACGGCGCCGAGATAGTTGATCGCATAAAAGGCCAGCAATGCCTCGCGGCCGTTGGGCAGCCATGCGGCGACATGATCGCCCTGTCTTACACCCAGCCGTTGCAGCCCGACGGCCGTGGCGACAACCCGGGCACGAAGCGCGGCATAGGTCCAGCGGTCACCGTTTTCGAACAGCACATAGTCCCGCTCGCCGCGCTTTTGCGCCCAGTCATCGAGAAGGTAGCGAAGCACGCAATTGCGCCGGTCGGGAATGCGCGGGTCGGCATGACCGGCAGCATTGTCAATATTTTCGGCCATGATCCAACCCCGGCGTAGAATTCTCTACTTGTCGCTGAATAATCTACTCGCACTCAGGCAATCCGGCAATCTTCAACCGGCGGCGGCGTTGCGCCTTGCAACGATTTTCATGACGACCGTGATGGCGTCCATGACGACTTCGGTCGCCGACCAGCGGCCGCCGTCATGGTACCAGTTGGCGATCCAGCTCAGGACACCCGAGACCCAGATCGACGTGCGCGACGCATCCTCGAACTCGAACTCGCCATTGGCCTTGCCGCGTGCCAGCAACGTGCTGAGCTTCAGGTCGAAGCTGTGGCGCAGCTCGCGGATGCGCCGGGCATCTTCGGGCTCGAGGCTTTTTTCCTCACGCTGGTAGACGCTGATGTAGCGCTGGTTCTCGATGATGATGCGGGCAACCCGATCGACTACCATCTTCAGCTGTTCGCTGGCCGTGCCATCGACGGCAAGCGCCTCGTCGAGCGCGGTCAGGGATAACTGGATGCCGGTCTGGCAAATTTCCGAAAGCAGCTCGCTCTTGTTGCGATAATAGGAATAGATGAACGGCTTGGTGACATGAAGCTGCTCGGCAACAGAATCGAGCGTGGTCGCCTCATAGCCATTGGCAAAGAACAGGTGGCTGGCTTCCTCGATGATCCGGCGGCGCTTGTAGGCGGCAACCTCGGTCTTCAACTGCGTCGGCCGGCGGTCCGGGGATTTTCTATCGGGCACGGGCGGCTTTCGACGGGGGATTGCGACCAATCGCATAGTCTGCTGCCCGGTGCGGAGCAAGATGGTCGCGCGCACCGCCGATGGTCACACCAGCGCCGTGCGCAGGATGGTCATCACGTCCTCGGCATTGGTGATCGGCCGCGGGTTGGTGCGGCCCCAGAAGTCTTCCAGGGTATATTCGGCGATCAGCGGCAACTGGTTCTCCGAAACGCCGACTTCCGCGAGCGAACGCGGCATCCCCAGGCCGCGGATGAGTTTGTCGAGCAACGCCGATGCCGACTGGGAGGTGTCGCCGAGACACGCGCTGATCCGCAACTGGCGATGGGCGTTGACGCTGGCGTTCCAGGCTTGGACAAACGGCGACATCACGCACGAGGTATGGCCGTGCGGTACGTCGCAGGTGCCGCCCAGGACATGGCCGATGGCGTGGCTGGCGCCCATCGGCACGCCGGCGATGATCGGGATCATCGATTGCCAGGCACCGATCTGGCACTTCAACCGGGCGTCCAGGTCGCCTGGGTCGGCCTTGACCCGCGGCAACCCTTCGGCGAGCAGGCGCAACGCCGAGTCGGCGATACCATCACAAAAATCGTTCGATTGCAGCGACCCCAGTGTTTCGACGGCATGATCGACAGCCCGCACGCCCGTGGACAGCCACAGCCATTCAGGGGTGTGAACGGTGATGGCCGGATCGAGGACGATGCTGACCGGTACCATCAACCGGGTCGAATAGCCCTGTTTCAGCTTGATCCTTTCATCGGTGGCGCCCGACAGGGGATTGAATTCCCCACCGGAAAGCGTTGTCGGCACGCAGATGGTGCGCACATCCGGTCCGGCGAAATCGGGCTGCACGACGCTGCCATCGGCCTCGACATAGGTCCGATAGGCATCAAACCCTTCGATCGTGGTGATCGCGTGTCGCAGGCAGATACTGACGATCTTGCCGGCATCGGTGACCGATCCGCCGCCAACGGTGACGATCAGATCGGCATGCGCGCCGCGTGTCACGGCAGCGGCGGCGAGAACGTCGCTGCGCGGCGCGTTGGGACGAATGCCGTGGTGGGTGGCGGCGTGGCGGCTGCCGAGCGCGGCCTCGATACGGCGAATTTCGTCGGTCTCCTCGTCAAGAAACCGGCTAGCCAGAATGAAGACGCGGGTGGCGCCGAGCCGTTCGGCTTCGGCGGCAACAGCCTCGGCCGCCGGCGTGCCGAGGGTGACGCGTTCGGTAGCGGTCAACACCACTGTCGATGACGTGATCATACCATGCTCCCCAGACGGACATTGCCGTAACGGCTGTTCGATTGCCTACCCCAGAGTAGCCAATTCAACGATGCGGTCAACTCTGTCGGGGTGTCCTGCCGGCCGTGAACCCAAAGCGCGGTTGCAGGCGTTCAATAGGCTGCTAGGCTTGCGCCGAAGCGACCGAGGAAACGCCAATGAAGCCCCCTCACATCGTTGCTGCCATCGCCCTTGTCGCCAGCCCTGTGCTCGCGCAGCGCCCTGATCGTGGTCCCGGTGGTCCCGGTGGTCCGGGAGCCGGCCCCGGTGCGCGCCCCGGTGGTGGTATGGGTGGCGGAATGGGCAATTCGTCCCGTCCAGGCGGTGGGCCGGGCGGAAGGCCCGGGATGGGCAATGGCGGCCCCGGGATGGACAATGGCGGCCCCGGGATGGGCAATGGCGGCCCGGGCCGTCCCGGCGGTCCCGGCAGTCCCGGGATGGGCAAACCTGGCCAGCCGGGGGGCGGTGACCACCGCCCGTCGCCGGGCAATGGCGGCCGTCCGCCGATCGGCGGCTTTCCCGGCAACGGCAATGGCAATTTTCCGGGCAATGGACACCGCCCGTCGCCGCCAACGAACGATCGCCCCGGCGGTGGCCATAACCGGCCTCCCCCCGGAGGCAATTACTGGGATCACAGCCGTCCGCGTCCGCCGGGTGGATACTGGAACAACAACCATTGGAACCAGCGCCCGGTATA
>JANXVZ010000044.1 GCA_025351405.1 Sphingomonadales bacterium
GCAGCGTGGCGGTCTCGAATGGTCCCGCGGCAGCCTCGCCCATCTTCTCGGCAATCGGGTCTACATCGGCGAGACCCGTCACAGGGACCAGCACTTCCCCGGCGAACACGCTGCGATCGTTCCACGCGAGCTGTGGGATCAGGTCGAAGCAGGACTCGCTGACCGCCGTCTCGTTCGCCGCTCACCGCGTAACCTGAACCATGGCAACCTGCTCGGGGGCTTGCTCCATGATGGTGAGGGACGGCCGATGCGAACCTGTTCGGCGGGCAAAGGCAGCCGCACCTACCACTACTATGCAACCTGTGCCGATGCCGCGGCGCGCAACCGAAGCAAGGCCTGGCGGATGCCGGCCCATGATCTCGAGGCACTGGCCATCGACGGCGTGCGCGCGCTGCTTGGCAACGCCAGTAAAATTCACGACGCCACTGCGAATTCCGGTCTCGACCAGGCGACGCTGAGCAGCATCATTGCCGCCGCCGAGTCGCGAGCCGGCAACACCGACCCCCTGCCCTGCCGCGACCTGATTGCACGTATCGACCTTCACAACGATCGAGTCGATATCGCGATCGCAATGGATCGACTCCTGAGAGCGGCAGAGGTCAGCGGGGTTGGAGCGCCCGCACCTTATGTGCTGTCGCTGCCGATCGTCAGGTTGCGGCGAGGCAAGGAAGTGCGCCTGATCGTGCCTGGCCCAGATGGCAATCTGCAAACGAGTCCGGATCCGGCACTGATCAAGCTGCTGGCGTCGGCGTTCGCTGCGCGCGATGCTATCGAGGCGGCGACCCGCACGCGGACGCTTGGCGAAATCGCCAGCGCGCAAGGCTACTCGCTCGAGTACTTCTCTCTGCTTGTTCGACTGTCGATGTTGGCCCCCGACATCGTGGCGGCGATCCACGAGGGTCGTCAGCCGCCGGCGCTCAACCGCCAGCGTCTCGCCCGCATCACCAATCTGCCGATCGAATGGTCAGCGCAGCGGGTGGCGCTCGGGTTCAGCCAAACGCGGTCTTAGCCCACGCCGTCGGGCCCAGCATCGCATCAAATTCGCATCCCATCTCCCGACCGCCAAAACACGCGCCGGAGAATCCGGGCGTCAGACGCGCCGCAAACCCGCGCAGAATCGTCTCGGCGAACGGGCCACGATGCGGATGCCACGTCTAAGCCTTGGAAAAGTCGCTTAAACCTGCAATGACTTTGTGAGTAACGCGCACCGGCGTGTACCGGTTGACTGCGTGGTGCATCGCAACATGATTTGAACCATCGACACGGAAATCTGCATCATATCTGCATCGCATCTCCCGACCGCCTTTTGAGCGTGTTGAGAATTCCTGCATTTTGAGCGGCGTCTTGAGCGCCAGAATCGTCTGTCGTGACAAGAGCCGATGTGGACACGCGTCGTAAGCGACTGCAATTGGCTAGAAAAATTAGCAGGTGAAGCCTCCGTGTCGGAGGTTCAAATCAGCCATGACTGGGTGGTGCCCGGGGGCGGATTTGAACCACCGACACGGGGATTTTCAATCCCCTGCTCTACCCCTGAGCTACCCGGGCGCACCTGTTGTCTCGCGTCAATCTTCGACGTGGGAGGCGCCGTCTAAACCGTCCTTGCCGTGCTTGTCCAGCACCGGATTGTCATCTTCGTCATCGCCGCCTGGTGAAACCGGCAAAGCATAGCCTTCGCCCATCCACTGCAGCAGGTCGCGATCCTTGCAGCCGGCCGAACAGAATGGCGCAAACTGGGGCTTGCGCAGGGCTTTCCCACAGTAGGCACAGGGTTTTTCAGTCATGGTGGACATGGCCGCCGGATATGGCCAGCGCCGCGTCTGCCTGCAAGCGGACGTTGCCGCCGACACTGCGTTCCAGCGCCGCAGCCAACGCCGGCCGCGCCGCGAGCCAACCGATCACGATCGGGTGCGCCACCAATGTTCGCGGGCCCGGCACGCCCCTGCCGGCGCTGCGAAGCAACTCAAGCGAGGCGAACCCTGGTGCGCGCACCGCTTCGAGGAAGGAAGCGCGGGAGCGCGGCCTGACGATCTGGACAAAGCCGAACCCGTTGACGCCAGTGCGTTCGAAGCCTGGGGGAAGTGCGGCGTCGAGCGCTTCGCCAAGCGCCGTCCGCGCCGCCTTGCCCGTCAGGGTGGGGAAATCGATGCCGATGGACCCCTGGATGTCGAAGCGCGCGATCGCTTCGCCGGCGGCCCTCGCAGCGGCCAGCGCCAGTGCCCCGGGCTCTCCAGGGCCATCGACGTCGATAACGGTCATCGCCGGGGTTGGACTGACGGTGAGGAGACCGCCGGGAAATGCAATATGCCCGCTGCGTGCGGCCTCGACGGCCTCCCCCCAACCCGCGGCTTCGAGCGCATCATCACCAATGCCGCCAATATCCCGCAGGGCATGGCCCTGGGCCGCCAGCCGGGCCACCAGGCTGTCTCCGGCCGACACTTCGCCTGCCACCAGCGACGGGCCGTCAACGATCCGGGCCTTCGCCAGCCGCGGACGCCCCACTTCGGGAATGCCCTCGCGAACGATCGCGACCCGCAACAACGCGCCCTCGGTCACGGCCGGCAGGGGTTCGAGCAGCGCTTCAAACGCGCCGATCTGGACGAGGCCGCGCCGACGTGGAACCAGGATGGTCGCAAGCCGCCCGACATGGATCGAACCGGCATGCGGCCCCGTGTCGTCGCGCTCGATATGCGCGGCGACAACCTCCCCCCGATCGAGGACCAGCGCCCGCGTCGCCCCGATTCCGCGCTCGATCAGCGCCTCAGCCACCGATGGTTCCACCGTTGACCGACGCGGCCAGCAATGCCCGCGTTTCTGCCAACGGCAAACCTACGACCCCAGACCAGCTCCCCGATAGCCGGCGCACCCAGGCCTCGGCGGACCCCTGTAGCGCATACCCGCCCGCCTTGCCGCGCCAATCACCGGCGGCGATCAATGCATCGACAGCTGCCGCGTCGAGGCGATGGAAGATCACCACCGTTTCGCTGACCCGTTGGCGGATCAGGCCACCGGCATCGGCGACGGCGACCGCGGTGGTTACCCGGTGGCGCCGCCCCGACAGCAGCGCAAGGCATTTGCGCGCTGTTGCCTCGTCCTCCACCTTGGGCAGGATGCGGCGACCGACCCCGACGACCGTATCAGCGGCGAGGACAATCGCGCCAGGATGCCGCGCGGCCACAGCCCCGCATTTCTCGCACGCCAGGCGCACGGCATGATCGTGCGGTGTTTCCCCCGCCAAGGGCGTCTCGTCGATATCGGCCGGGTCGATGATGTCGGCCGCCAGCCCCAACCGGGCCAGCAGCTCGACCCGCCGCGGACTGGCAGAGGCAAGGACAAGCATCAGCCGAGCCACTCCACCCAGCTTGCGTGCGGGAGCGCGACGGCCAGCAAGGCCTTGGTCACGATACCGGGCTTCAATCTTCCGGTGCGATCGTCACCTTCAGGCCGTCGAGCGCGGCGGTAAAGGCAATCTGGCACGAGAGCCGCGATGCGGCGGTCTTGTGGTCCGAACTATCGAGAAGGTCGAGCTCGTCGGCGCTCGCCGGCGGCAGCGCCGCGGCAAAATCCGGGCCGACATGGACATGGCACGTCGCGCAGGAACAGCAACCGCCGCACAATGCCAGCAGTTCGTCGATGCCGCCGTCGCGGATGATTTCCATCACCGACAGGCCAGGCTGGGCGGCAAGTGTGATGGTATTGCCTTCGCGGGTGGTGACGATGATATCGGCCATGATCTGCAGCTGTCCTTCGCAAGCGGTCTCGCCGTTCATAGCGGCGGCAGTACCGCAAGGACAAGCTGGCACATCGCTCCCCTGTCAGTGTGCAGCGTCGCCCGATTTCATTGCGGCTGGACACAATGGCGCAACCGCCCACCCCGCGATAGGGTCCGGCACGTTGAGGAGAAATTGCATGCGCGTCGTCCACCAGTTTGCACCGCCGATGTCGGCCATGATTGCCTCGGTTCCCGGGGTCACGAGCGCCGACCATATGCCTCTCGAACGCCGATGGGACTTGCCCGTTGATGCCGATGTGGTGTTCGTCCTCCACGGTGAAGGCGACAATCGTGATGTCGGGGGCATCCCCCGCCCAGCGGGCTGGCCCGGCAGCGTCAAGCTGGTGCAGATCGCCAGCTCGGGGATCGACGATTATCCCGAATGGCTCTTTGAAGCGCCCATGGTCGCGTCTGCGGCGGGCACAACCGCCAAGCCGATTGCCGAATATGCCATGGCGGTAATGCTGGCACACGCCAAGCGGCTCGCGGAAATGACCATGCAGGCCGGCGATATCTGGCCACCGCGCGAGGCGCTGATGGCACGGCCCCTGGCAACGCTGGAGGGCAGAACGCTCGGCTTGCTGGGATTGGGGCAGATCGCCTGCCAACTGGCGCGCTATGCCGCCGCTTTCGACATGAAGATCATCGCCACGCGCCGATCGGATGCGCCATCGCCCGATGCCAATGTCAGGCTGGTGCCGCTGGCTGAGCTCGCTGCACGGGCAGACCATCTCGTCATCGCAGCACCAATCGGCGATTCAACGCGTGGGCTGATCGATGCAGGACTGCTCCGGTCGATGAAGGCCGACGCTCATATCGTCAACATCGCCCGCGGCGCCATCATCGACGAGGCTGCATTGAAGGCCGAATTCGAAGCCGGAAGGCTGTGGGCCAGCCTCGACGTCACCGAGCCGGAGCCATTGCCCGCCGGTCATTGGCTGATCGGCCATCCCCGCGCCCGCGTCACACCGCACATGTCGTGGAGCTCGACCGAGACGCCGCGCCGCATTTTCGAGCGCCTCGGCGAAAATTTGCGCCGGTTGCAGGCCGGGGATCCGTTGATAGGGCAAGTGAAAGGCTGAACGGGGCTTGCCGCCCGCTAGCGGCATGGTGTGGACGCCAGTGTCTTGACGGCAGTGTCTTGGCGGCGGTGTCTTGGCGGCAGCGCCCGATCAGTCCGCGATGAACACCAGCGATTGAGACTGCTTCACCACATAGCCGATGAAGGCATCCATGCGCTTCTCGCCTTCAGCCGCGCCGCCGGCCGTTTCCATGAGGGCCTTCCACGCATCGACATCCTCGGGGGGCACCTCATAGGCGTAATAGTTCGGTCCCGATCGAAGCGGCACGATGAGATAGGCATCCTTGGCGCCAAGCAGGTCCTCGACAAGCTCCGCCTTTATCCCGGCCTTGCGATAGGCCGGCAGCAATGAACCCTTGAGGATCTCCAGCGCCTCATCCGATTTTCCGGGCTTGAATTCAAAATGGAACAGGTTGGCGAAGTGGCCATTGCGGCGCAGTTCAGCCTTGGGAACGCCGACTTGTGCAGCCGCGACGCCGGGAGAAGCCAAGGCAGCCGCCATGCCTACGACAATCGCGACCGACCTGAATTTGCCCATGCCTGCTTCCCCCCCGCTGCCAACCAGTTCAGAACGGCACGACCTTGCCCTTGTGACTGAATTTCATGTAGCCGGCGTTGATCCCCAGACGCCAACCCACGCCCAGCTTTATGGGCACGATGATGACGTTGTCACGCTGCAGGTAATTTGCCGCGAATCCGCCGATCAGATACGCCTTGCCCTCGGCCGCCGGATAGCGCCGGAACAGGTCTTCGGTGTCGTACAGGTTATAAACCAGTGCAAAGGTCTTGGATCCGTCGCCGCCGATGTCGAAACCGACCGATGGCCCTGTCCAGTGCACGGGCATCTGGCCTTCGACCTTGTGATACAACGTCCCGGAACCATAGCGCAGTCCAAAGATGAAGGCGCCGCCGACTTCACGGCCGACGATGTAACCATTGGGCTGGCCATAGGATTTGAAGGTCTTGCGGACGATTTCAGCCAGGCCCTCGGCCCCCTTGCCAAAGGTGTCCTCGGCGGCGCCAAGCACATCATCTTCGGTATAGGTTGCGGCTTTTTCGGGGGGGAGCGGCGCCGGCTTTTCGTCCGCACTCCCCGCTGCCGGGGCTGCCTGCTGGGCGCTTGCGGCGACCGGCGAAAGCACCGTGGCCGCCAGCAGAAAAGCGCCGCAAATGGTCTGAAATCCAGCCTGGCGATGGAACATTCGATATCTTCCCTCTTTGCGATCCAGCGACATTTTTGCCCTGCCCGTCTGAACCCGCGATGAGCCGTGAGAGTTATTGTTGAAGCCAATCGCCTCTTGCCGCACGGCTTTGACGCTGCCAACCCCCGTGCTAGGAGCCGGCAATTCCACCCCTCCACAGCAATCCACCCAAAGT
Source organism: Sphingomonadales bacterium (assembly GCA_025351405.1). Lineage (GTDB taxonomy): Bacteria > Pseudomonadota > Alphaproteobacteria > Sphingomonadales > Sphingomonadaceae > Sandarakinorhabdus. The sequence continues at coordinate 6,228 of JANXVZ010000044.1, forward strand.
ATTGAGGAAAATCCATGCGCGTTGCGATGATCGGGTCGGGCTATGTCGGTCTTGTTTCGGGTGCGTGCTTTGCGGATTTCGGTCATGACGTGGTGTGTGTCGACAAGGATCCAGCAAAGATCGAGCGTCTGCGCGCCGGCATCATGCCGATCTATGAGCCCGGCCTGCCCGAACTCGTCACCAGCAACGCCGCTGCCGGGCGGCTGACCTTTACCACCAGTCTCGCCGACGGAATCAAGGGCGCCGAGGCGATCTTCATCGCTGTCGGCACGCCCGCCAGGCGCAGCGACGGCCATGCCGACCTCAGCTATGTCCACGCTGTCGCCGCCGAAATCGGCGCCGCGCTTACCGACTATGCCGTCATCGTCACCAAGTCGACAGTTCCCGTCGGCACGGGCGACGAAGTCGAACGCATTATCGATGAGTGCCATCCGGCTGCAGAATTTTCGGTTGTCTCCAACCCGGAATTCCTGCGCGAAGGCGCCGCAATCGAAAACTTCATGCACCCCGATCGCATCGTCATCGGCACCGACGATGACCGCGCCAAGGCCGTGATGACGGCGCTGTACCTGCCGATGGGCGCCGACCTGCCACTGCTGTTCACCGGCCGCCGCACTTCGGAGCTGATCAAATACGCCGCCAACGCCTTCCTTGCCACCAAGATCACCTTCATCAACGAAATCGCCGACCTTTGCGAAGTCGTCGGTGGCAACGTCCAGGATGTGTCGCGCGGCATCGGGCTCGACACCCGCATCGGCGCCAAATTCCTCAATGCCGGGCCCGGCTATGGCGGTTCGTGCTTCCCCAAGGACACGCTGGCGTTGGTCAAGACCGCACAGGATGCCGGGGCACCGATCCGCATCGTCGAAACCGTCGCCGCGGTGAATGAGCAGCGCAAGCGCGGCATGGCCAAAAAGGTCATCGCCGCGGCGGGAGGCAGTGTCCGCGGCAAGACTGTCGCCGTCCTCGGGTTGACCTTCAAGCCCGACACCGACGACATGCGCGATTCGCCCGCCATCGACATCGTCCAGGCCTTGCAGGACGCCGGCGCACGCATCCAGGCGCACGACCCGGAGGGAGAGCCCCAGTCACGACTGGTGCTCGGCAACATTACCTACAAGGACGACCCGTATGATTGCCTGAAGGACGCGGACATCGCGGTGCTGATCACCGAATGGGCCGTGTTCCGCAACCTCGATCTTGCCCGGGTGAAATCCCTTATGAAGACGCCTGCGATGGTCGATCTGCGCAACATCTACAAGGCAACCGACATGGCAGCACACGGCATCGCCTATTCCAGCGTCGGCCGCTGACATGTCGTGGCGCGCGCCCGGTCGGTTAGCGGTTGCCAAACGCCGCCGCACCCCGCTATAGCGCCGCCTTCGCGGAGTCGTGGGTGAGCGGCTGAAACCAGTAGTTTGCTAAACTGCCGATCTGGGTAACTGGATCCGAGGGTTCGAATCCCTCCGACTCCGCCA
>JANXVZ010000048.1 GCA_025351405.1 Sphingomonadales bacterium
ACCCGAAGGCCTTCTTCACTCACGCGGCATTGCTGGATCAGGCTTTCGCCCATTGTCCAATATTCCCCACTGCTGCCTCCCGTAGGAGTCTGGGCCGTGTCTCAGTCCCAGTGTGGCTGATCATCCTCTCAGACCAGCTAAGGATCGTAGCCTTGGTAGGCCTTTACCCCACCAACTAGCTAATCCTACGCGGGCTCATCCCTAGGCGATAAATCTTTGGTCTCTCGACATCATACGGTATTAGCACAAGTTTCCCTGAGTTATTCCGTACCTAAGGGCAGATTCCCACGCGTTACGCACCCGTGCGCCACTAGACCCGAAGGTCTCGTTCGACTTGCATGTGTTAGGCATGCCGCCAGCGTTCGTTCTGAGCCAGGATCAAACTCTCAAGTTCATGATCGACCGACAGTCTCAGCAAGCTGAAACTGACGCTCGTTTTAGGAGCTTATCTGTCTGCACAACGTTCAACTAGCAATTCTCGGCCCCGGATAAATCCGAAGTCGATGGTACTATGTGGTAACGTTTAAAAGACATATAAGCGGAGGTTTTACCACGATTACCGGACCCTAAATTGCCCGGACCGTGGACCGCCGCCCACATGTCCCTTCATTCAACCTACAATGAGAAAGAGCGACACTGGACCGTCTCCTGTTTTACCAGGTTCCTGACCAGTGAGTTTTCCGAACCGCTGGAGAAGTGCCCGAAGGCGCTTGCTACCGGCGACGAGGGCGGCTTTTGAACCGCTCGGAAGTTCCCGTCAACCACTTTCTTTCAGATTTTTTCGGCATAACCGAAGGCCATCGAGAGAACCAGGTGGTGGGCTTCTGATCAACTCTTTGAAAGCAAAGGGCGTATCGACGGCTTCGTCTGGCCCGGCTGGCGAAGCACCGAAGTGCTCGTCGGCCGGGAGTGGTCATCTAGTCGGGGGTCTTTCGGGACGCAACCCCTATTTCGCATTCGGGTTAGATTTTTTCGCGGTAGCGCAATGAAATGCGCCTTTCCGGTGGATAACCCGGCATTTTGGCGATTTTGCAGAGGCACGGCGCCCGTTCCGCGTCGCTTCCAGCCTCTCAGCTGGTGGTTATATACTCCTTCATCGCCTCGGCCTCGGCTTCGGCGGCCTCGATTCGGCGCTTCACCAGGTCACCGATAGAGACAAGACCGAGGATTCGCCCTCCTTCGACGACCGGCAAGTGGCGGATTCGACGATTCGTCATGACACCCAGCGCGCCGACGATGCTTTGCTGCGGAGCGACGGTTATTACAGGTGACGTCATCACCTCCTCGGCAACGGCATCGAGAATCGCGGCGCCATGGGTATGCAAGCCGGCACATATGTCACGTTCACTGACAAGACCGACGATGGCACCGTTATCGACAACGACCACCGCGCCGATTCGGTTTTCATAAAGCAACGCTGCTATGTCGCGCACCACCGTTGAGCGCCCGACTGATATGAGCGGTTTCTTGCCGGTCAGGATCGTTGCGATCATCACGGTCTCCCCATTGGCGTTCAATGCGCCCAATAGGATTATCGCGCGAATTGCGTCGGAAGGCAAAGCATGGACAATCAACCACCGCGGCGGGCCGATCGGCCTGAACCCAGCCGCAACGCCGGCGACCACTGGCAGCGTTTTCGACGCTTGATGGCGTTCATGACGGTCATAGCCGTGGCGACGGCCGGGCTGGCAGTGTGGCGGATGCAGGCGGAGGGCATACCGTTCCACCTGCATTTCATCATTGCCATGGGGGGTGGCATCATCATCGCCCTGCTGCTTGCCGGCGCCTTGATGGGATTGGCGTTTGTTTCAAACCGGTCGGGGCATGATGATTCGGTTGGTGATCCGGACGACCATATCTGAAGAGCGGCGACGTCCGGACGTCCTGTTGAGCCGCTGCTGCGTCGAAATCGGATCGGATGCCGGCTGAAATGAAAAGGGCGGCCGCGTGAAGCGACCGCCCTTTCCTGTCCAGAGCTCGGCCGGACCTAGAAGTCGACCTGGGCACGAACCACAACGGCATCGACACCATATCGGCGATCGTAAACCGGTCGCGAGTCGAGCGGCAGCACGGCGCCGGCACGCGGCCCGCCCTGCACCGAAGTGTGGGTATACTGCGTCGTGAACCGGACATAGTCGATCGGCCACCAGTTGAGCGCCGCCAGGTAACCGGTCTGCCGGCCACCATTGAGCACGCCATTGATGACATTGGCTCCGGTGCCGCCGACGGTGTCACGCAGGTTGAGGTAATCGACCCGGCCCACGACCTGGAAGCCACCCCAGCCGCCCTTGTCGAAACCATTGAGAATCTTGGTGCGATCGAACTTGCCGTTCCTGTAGCCGCGGGTTTCCCCGGTCAGCCAATAGCCGACCTCGCCATAGGCCGAATAGAAGGTCGGGTTGCTGGCAAGCAGGGCACCGTTGAGTATCTGACCCGGCTGAATGCCATTGTTGACGGCCGTGCCGGGCCGGTAGCCCTCGTTCTTGACGATCTGGCCTTCGCCGGCAACATGCAACGGGCCCCAGATTCCGGCGAGTTCTACACCATAGATCTGGTCCGACTTGCTGGCGATGGCGCCGGTGTCGGTGAAGCGCTGATCGGTGATCTGCGTATAGGGACGCGCACGATATTGCAGGCCGAGCGACGTCGTCTTGAAGCGGCGATACTGCGCTGCACCCGCGAGGTGGAGCTGCCCGCCAAGGGCCAACGGCGACCAGGCAACCCGGCCCGAAATCTCGTAATCATTGTTGTCGTAATTGGCGTTGCCGATGGCATTGGCAAACACACCGATGTTGGCACGCAGGTCGTTGGTCTTGTTGACGAGGCCAAGCCCGATGCCGAGGCGACGGCCTTCGGAGAAGGCGTCGGTCATCGCCGCGCGCTCGACGAACGAAGTGAACCTGTTCGAGGTCAGGTTTTCGAGCGTATTATAGGGATAGAAATAGCCGATGGTGATCGAATACGGCTTGCCCTTGGGTTCGTATGACAGGGTCACGTCCTCGTAATCGACGACGGCTTGGCTGAAATTGAACTGGAACGAGTATTTGAAATCGCCCGGCAGGTCGCCCTGGGCACCGATCAGCAAGCGGCGCGAACGGTTGTTGAAACCAAGGTTGCCGGTGTTGATGGCGTTGTTTGGGTTGCTGACATATCCGGCGTCATACTGGATTTCGCCCGTGGGCTTGAAGGAAAAGCCGCCACTGCCCTTCAGCGTCGGCGCCGCACCGAAGGTCGGAGCGTTGGCCGCCGTCTGCTTCTTCAGATCCTCGATCTGGGCTTGCTGGGCATCGACCTGCGCCTTGAGGAATTCCGCATTTGCCGCGGCTTCTTCGTCAACCACCGGCGCGGCGGGCTGGGTCGGCATGGCATTGAGACGCGCTGTAAGTGCATCGATCTGCGCCTGTTGCGCTTCGATCTGGGCGCGCAAGGCGGCGGTGCCTGCTGCGGGCGCCGTCTTGGCCGCCACTGGCTTTTTCACCGTCTTGTGCCGGGTGGCAGCGGTTGCCGGTGCCGAAATTGCCGTCATCACAGTCGCCGCCAGCAGTGCGACCTTCCAGTTCCTCGTCATCGTGAGCCCCTCCGCAAAGGGTGCAGAACGCAACCCCGATGGCGGCTGGTTAGGCTGACATCATGATGGATTGGTGACTCTTTCGTTTCGGTTCTGTGACAGCGGCCGGGTTTTGCGGTGACATCGGAGACTGGCGTGACGAGTGTTGCAAAGCAGCAACGCCATCAACGCCAGGCCTCAACCCTCCGACGCAGTTTCACTCACGACCTTGCGCGGGCGGCCGCGACGACGCGGCGCCGGGGCTTCGCCTTCAGCGGTCACCGGGGCCACACTCTCGATCACCGGCTCGGGCGCACGCGCGACGGTCAGGGTCGCGGGGCCGGGCAAACCCGGGATCGGGCCGGCATCGAAGTCGTCTATCGGCAACGGACGCGAATCATCGCCCTGGTCCTTGTCGCGCCGGTCGTCGCGCCGAGGAAGCCGCTCTGCACGCGGTGCCCGGTCGACACGGCCTGCGCTACGGACCGGATCGCGACCGGCCTCACGCTCCGGGCGTTCGCTGCGCGCGGTCATCGGCTGGCGATCAGAGTTGCCTTCAGCCTCCGCCGCCCCATCGCGCTGGCGATTGTCACGCCCGGATTCGCCTCGCGTGGCTTCGCGCGGATTATCGCGCTGACCGTCACGCTGGCCGTCGCGCTGGCCGTCACGCTGGATGTGGCGCTGGCCCGGATCGCGCTGGCCATCTCGCTGATTACGATCGCGGTTGGCGTTGCGATCGTTGGGACCGCGATCGCTGGCGCCACGATCATTGCCGCGATCATTGCTCCGCTCGTCGCGCCAGTTGCCGCGATCGTCATCTCCGCGCGCTTCGCCCCGCGAATCGCCACGGCCTTCGTCGCGACCGCTCTCGCGAACATTGTCTCGCCCGCTATCGCGACCGCCATCGCGACCGCTGTCCCGGCCATCATCACGATTGCCCTCGCCGCGATCGCCGTCATCGTCCTCGTCGCCATCGCCGCTATCGCCATTGGCGGAATAGCCGTTGCCGTCTTCATACAGGTCGTCGCGGCCGCGCTGGCGGTTCTGCTCAGGCTGCTTGTCGCGGTAGTCGCCGAGGACACGATAATAATGGTCGGCATATTGCAGATAATATTCCGCCGTCACCCGGTCGCCAGCCTGCTGGGCATCGCGCGCTAGGGCCTTGTATTTTTCGAGGAGTTGGCTGGCATTGCCGCGCTGGCGATTGTCGAGTCGGTTGCCATAATTGCCACCGCCGTTCATCTGCTGCGGGCGCGGGCCATTGTTGTTGCTGCCGCGACGGCGACGGTTCTGGTTGTTATTCCTGATCAACTTCGCGTCCCCGTATCAACGGACGGCATAGGCCGTAGTGCTGGCAAGCCTCGAAGTTGTTTCCGGCTGGCGGGACGTGGCGCACCGATGGTGCTGCCGCCTCTTTGTTCGCCGCCAAATAAGCAATTTCGAAGGGCAGAGGATCTCATCCACTCCACCTGTGGTTTGCTTAGCGAGGATTGCACCAGCTTCCAAGCACAAAATATGCACGCTCCATCGGAGATTTGGGACGGGTGACGCCCGCCGCAGCCGATAGCAACGCAAACAGGCGTCGAATCATTGTCACGAATAGCCGGATATCGAAAATCGGAGACCAGTCTGGCTCCGACGACCGCACCGCGCAGGCCGTCAGGCCACAATGCTCGCGCCGGGTCAGCGCGCCAGTTGCGGCGCAAACCCCGCCATGACCGCGAACAGCCTTTCCGGGTCGCGGCGCTTGAGATCGAGCAGTGCCATTTCAGCCGCACCCTCGCGGCCGACAGGAATTTCGGACCGGCCAGCGGCTATCCCGTCAAGGATGATCGTTGCGGCTTCGTCGGCGGTGATTCCGTCGTTGACCGGATCATCGGCAACCCCCCGGACCGAGCCGTCGCCCACCAGCGCATTGTCGGCAATGGAGGTCGCGACAAAACCAGGCGTCAGCACATGAACGGTCACTCCATATTGGGCGATTTCGGCGCGCATCGCGTCGGACCAACCGACCAAGGCGTGCTTTGCCGCGCAATAGCCGGTGCGCAAAGCCGACCCGACCTTGCCGGCGACCGAGGCATTGTTGACGATGGCACCGTTGCCGCGACCGATCATGGCGGGCAGCACCAGTTGCGTCAGCCGCAACGGCGCAAAGAAATCCACCTCCATTATGGTTCGGTAGACATCGAACCGGGTGTCCAGCCCCAGGCTGCGCTGCGAGATGCCGGCGTTGTTGACCAGCATGTCGATCTGGCCGGTCCAGGCTTCGGCCCGCGCCACGATTTCCGGCAGGGCAGCAAGGTCGGTGGTTTCGAATGGCAACTGCAACGTCGCCGCCTGGCAACGCCCGGCAACCTCGGCAAGTGCTTCGGCGCGGCGACCGGACAATATGACTTGCGCACCCGCGCGCGCGAAGGCCGTCGCAAGGCCGGCGCCAATTCCCGACGATGCCCCGGTGATCCAGATCGTCTTGCCCGAAAATTCCATGTCTATCCGATCTGTATGGCCGGCACGCCGATGACCAGGGGGTGACCCCACAGCAACCCCGCCCACAGGATGATGCCGCCGATAAGCGCGATCCAGCCCGGTGTCGCAGTGGCCCAGCGGCTGCGACCGCTGATTTGCGCCCCAAAGGGCATGAAGCCTGTCACCGCTTCATGCGCGCCATAATCCGGCGAAGCCGCGCGCTTCTTGCGGTCCTGCATCGACGCACCATAAAGCGCGAGGACGAGGATGCCGGACGCCAGCACGATGGTGCGGCCGTCCCCCGACACGGTGATATGCACCGCCGCCCAGATGGCGAATGACCACATCATCGGGTGGCGGGTGATGCGCTGAACGCCGCGAGGTCCGCCCGACGCTGCGGCGTTTCCCATCAGCGCCGGGTTCGGCGCCGTCACCGATCCGACGAAAAGAATTGCCGCGAACAGCATCGCCACCAGCGCCAGCGCATAGGCGAAGGGCGGCGCCTGCCAGATCCGGTCGGCGGGGATGGCCCGCCACAGGCTGACCGCCCAGCCGAGCGTTGCGAACGCAACGATCGAATAGGCCAGTGCGAATCCACCGGCGCCCAGCCGTTTGACCAGCGGCGCCCGAAGCGGATGCGACATCAGTTCGTGGCCGGCGACGAACGCGGACACCGCGATGACGAGCAGGGCGAAGTCGCTCATTTGCGGTACTGGAGCGGCAGCGTGCCGGGCGCGAGGCTGAGGTAGCGATCGCGCAACAGCGTCTGGCGCGACACCATCGGCTGCGCGACACCGTCGATCATCACCGAAACCGGCGCCGACGTCAGCTCGAGTGGATCGCCATCCCAGACGACGACATCGGCGCGCTTGCCGACTTCGAGCGTACCAAGATCCGTCAGCCCGAAAATCTGCGCCGTCACCCGCGTCATCGCTGCCAGCGCCTGGCCGCGCGTCAGCCCGACGCCGCCGGGAACGCTGGCCTGCGCCACGGTATTGCCGGCAAAGTACGGCAGGTTGCGCGCCTGCCACCCTGAATTGCCGCCATAGATGGCAAGCCCGACCTGGACACCTGCGGCAACCAGCCTGCCGACGTTCGAACGGGTGGACGCCAGCGTCTCGAATTCATCCGGCAGGTCGAACAGCGGCAGGGTCAATACCGGCACATGGGCCGCAGCGATCTTGTCCGCCACCAGCCAGCCTTCACGCGCGCCGAGCAGGATGATGCGCAGCCGCGGGAACTCTTCGCGCAGGCCCAGCACCGCGATGATGTCGCTGGCACGCTCGACGTGGATGACGGCAGGAATGCGGCCCTCGACGACCGGCACCAAGGCCGCCGCATCGAGTCGCTTCAGGATCGAATCGCGCACGCGGCCGCTGTCGAACGCCGCCGGGTTGCGGGCATAACGTTGCGCCTCGGCAAAACCGTTCCTGAGGTTGAGCCAGGCTGCCGGGCGCGAGCCACCGGCGAATTGTGCGCCATCCTCCCCCATCTCGATCAACTGGAAGGCGCGCGGCCGCATCAGGATGCCGGGTTGGTCGGCGAGGCTGATGATTGCGCCCTGCCCGCCGAAAATATCCGTCGTTGCGTCGGGGCCGATGACGGCACGGGTAACCCCGCCCAGCCGGTCGATGGCGATAGGGGTCGCGCGCCAGCTGATCGCCGGTGCCACGTCGATTGCCGCCGAAAACGGAGATTTGCGCGCGCCCGTGTCGTTGGTCTGGTCGACTGCCTCGACTTCCTCGATGCCGAGGGTCGACATCCCGGCAACAATCCCCGGCGTAACCCATTTGCCGCCGGCATCGATCACAGTGGCGCCGGCGGGAACCGCGATGCCCTTGCCGACGGCAACGATGCGGCCGTCGCGGACGATGACGGTGCCGCCCTCGATGACGCCTTCGCCGACCGCGGTGGCGACGGTGCCCCCGGTGATGGCGTAGGTCACGGCGTTGGCCGATGTCCCTGCCAGCAGTGCCGCGACCGCGATACCAAAAGCGCGGATCATTTCGGATCTCCCGAGCCGGGCTGGCCAAGTTCGAAATCGGCCACCGGGCGTTTGGCCGGGTCGGCCCAGTCATAGATCAGCGCGCCGTCGATCCAAACGCGTTCGGGGCGCGCATAGACCGAAAGCGGGTTGCCGCTCCACAACACGACATCGGCCATCTTGCCGGCTTCGAGGCTGCCGGTGCGGTCGGCGATGCCCAGCCCCTTGGCCGGATTGAGCGACAGCCAGGTGAAGGCGTGTTCCGGCGTGATGCCCATGCCGATGCGATTTCCCGCAGCCATCGCCTTGGCGGCTTCCTGGTTCAGCCGCTGGATACCGTTGGCGTCGTCACTGTGGACGATGGCACAGGCACCGGCATGGTCGACCAGCGCGATATTCTCGCGGATCCCGTCATAGCTTTCCATCTTGAAGCCATACCAATCCGCCCACATCGCGCTGCAGATGCCTTCCTTTTTCAACAGGTCCGCGATTTTGTAGCTTTCGACGGCATGATGAAACGCGGCGACATGGTAGCCGAATTCATGGCTCATCGCGATGACGTTGGCCATTTCATCGGCGCGATAGCAGTGGTTCTCGACAAGGATTTCGCCGTTGAGCACGCCCATAAGCGTGTCGTTGCCCAGTTCGCGCCGCGGCGCATCGCTGGGTTTGGCGGTGCCGGCCCTCGCCCGGCGGGTATAATCGTCCCACTTGCGCTTGTAGTTGGTGGCATCCGACCAGGTCTGGCGATCGAGCGCGATATTCCCCATCCGCGTCTGCGGCATCTGCCCCTTGCTGCCATAGACCCGCTTCGGGTTCTCGCCGCACGCCATCTTGAGGCTGTAGGGCGCGCCGGGGAATTTCATGTCCTGCGCGGTGCGGCCATAGACGTTCTTCAGCGTGACGCCGCGGCCGCCAAACAGATTGGCCGAGCCGGGCAGCACATGCAGCGTCGTGATGCCGCCCGCCAGCGCCCGCGCAAAGCCGGCATCCTGCGGCCAGATCGAATGTTCGGCCCAGACTTCGGGGCGAACGGGGCTGGTCGCTTCGTTGCCGTCGCTGTTGGCCTGGACGCCCGGGCTGGGGTAATCACCGAGATGGCTGTGGATGTCGATAATTCCCGGCGTCACATATTTGCCCCCGGCGTCGATGACGATGGCCCCTGCCGGCACCGCCACATCGGCGCCGACTTCGGCAACCTTGCCATTCTCCATCCGCACCGCACCTGGGCTAAACTTCCGGCCGGCGCCATCGAAAACGATGGCATTGCGGATGACCGTCGTCACCGATGGATAGGCGCGATAGGTCGAGGGGTAAGGATCGAGCGGAATGCTGACGATTTCGGCTGGACCGGCGCTCGCGGTCCTGGGCGGGGGTGTTTGCGAGGCGCAGGCTGCGGTCAGCAGCAGCAGGCCCATGATCACATTGCGCATCAATTTACCCCGTGCATCCATTTGCGGATCAGGCCCGACAGCGCCAGCAGCACCAGGCCGATCGTGGCGGATATGATCCCGATGGTTTCAAACACGCCGGCATAGGTTTCAAGGCTGACCTTCAAATTGGTCACCTGCCCGCCCACGGTTTCGACGCTGGCAACCTGTGCCACCACGCCGGCCACATATTGTGCGCAACTGATCGACAGGAACCACACGCCCATCATCATGCCAACGATCCGCGCGATCGACAGCTTGGTGATCATGCTGAGGCCAACCGGCGAGATGCACAGCTCCGCCATCGAATGGATCAGGTACAGCCCCGCCAGCCACCAGATGCCGACCTTGAAATCGGCACCGGCAAATTTCGTGCCCCATACCAGGAACAGGAAGCCGGCACCGACCCCGATAAGCGCAATGCCGAACTTGATCGGGATCGACGGCTCCATCCCGCGCCGGGCCAGCCACGTCCACAATGCGCTGAACATCGGGGCCAGCATGACAATGAAGAAGGCATTGAAGAACTGCGTCTGCCCCGCCGAAATGCTGAACAGCCCGAACACCGACAGGTTGGTGTTGCGATCGGCGAACAGCGTCAACGATGACCCGGCCTGCTCGAACAGGGTCCAGAATACGACGTTGAAGATGATAAGCACGATGGCGGCGACCATCATTTCGAATTCGGCGCGCGTGCCGACGCGGAATGACCAGATTGGAATGCCGATGATCGAAAAGAGGAAGGTGCCGAACAGGACTTTGCCGAGAATGGGCAGGCCAAGAATATAGCCCATGATGCCCTGGCCCGGCACTGGCGGCGGCGCGTTCATCAGGTTGGTGAACAGGAACCAGATGACCGGAATGGCCACCAGGGCGGCGATATAGATGGCGATCGATTTGTCACCGCCGCTTTGCACCGGTGGGTCGCCGACGCCTGCCAGCTTTGGCCCGGCGAATTGGATCAACGCCCAGGAAATTCCCATGCCGATGGCGGCAAGCCCGAAGCCGGCCCACCAGCCAAGCCCTTGCCACGACCCCATGCCGACCGCGAGCAACGGACACAAAAGCTGCGAGAACAGCGAACCAAGGTTGATCCCCATGTAGAAGATGGTGAAACCGGCATCGCGGCGCTGGTCGGTCGGGCCGTAGAGGGAGCCGACCATCGTCGAGATGTTGGGTTTGAAGAAGCCGTTGCCGACAGTAACGGCCGAAAGGCCGATCAGCATCAGCATCGTGTAGAATGCGCTGCGATCGCCGCCGGGGACGAACCCGCCCTTGGCTACCGAACGTGCGACGCTGCCATCGGGACGCAACAGGTCCACACTGCCGTCTTCGCGCCCCTTTATCGAGAGTTTTTGCCCGGCATCGGTGACGAATTGCTGTTTGGTGGCGGTCGACTTGTCAACCGTCACTTCATAACGCTGGCCGTCGATGGTGGCGAAGGGCTTGGCCGCATCACCGCCGAAGCACAGGATGAGGTAACCGCAGGCCATGACGATGGCGCCGAATTTCACCGATCGCTTCGATCCGAGATAGCGGTCCGCCAACAGCCCACCGACCAGCGGCGTCAGATAGACCAGCGCCGTGAAACCCCCGTACAGGCTTGTCGTCGTTGTATCGCTGAACAGAAAATGGTCGGCGAGGTACAGCGTCAGCAGCGCCCGCATGCCGTAATAACCAAAGCGTTCCATCGCTTCGGTGGTGAACAGGCGCGCCAGCTGGCGGGGATGTCCGAACCATTGCGGCCGCGTGTCTATGGGCACGGCGGCTGCGGCACTGTCGGTCAAAGGCTGGACTCCTGAACACCCGCCCGGCGCTTTTGCGGCCGGTTGGCTTCCACGATAGCGAGGCATTGGGCCACACGTAAAGAGGGAGGGGCGTAATGGTAGCCAGGTCGTCAAGCCTTGGGCGGCGGGGCCCAGTGGCGTCGGTGGCGCTACAGCGGTACAGCGCCGACATGGATAACTTCAACGACACGACGTCGGCTGCCAGCCTGCTCGCCACCCGTCGCTCCGGCAAGGCGCGTGACATGGTCGACCCTGGCCCCGATCCGACGCAGCAACGCGCCATATTGGCCACCGCCATGCGGGTTCCAGACCATGGCAAGCTGGCGCCATGGCGCTTTGTGACGATAGCCGGTGACCAGCGCGCCGCGCTGTCGGCAGCGCTGGAGGCAGCGTATGTCGCCGACACGCCCGACGCTGGCCGGCTGGAACGCGAGGCGGCGCGCAGCTTTGCCGTCCAGGCACCGTGGCTGGTCGTCGTGCTCTCGCACCCCAACCCCGACAGCCATATCCCGTTGTGGGAGCAGCAACTCTCCGCCGGCGCAGCGACGATGCAGCTTTGCAACGCCGCCCATGCCCTGGGGTTTGTCGCCAACTGGCTGACCGGCTGGGTGACCTATTCGCCGGCTGTCAGCGCGCTGCTGGCCATCCCCGGCGAGACGATCGCCGGCTTCGTGTTCATCGGCAGTCCTGGCAAGCCACTCGACGAGCGGCCGCGGCCAGACTTTGACGCCGTGGTGCGGGAATGGCGCGGGTAGTGGTGCCGCGCGCTAGCGGCAATCCACCGAGCCGCTGCCGGCCTTTGATACCGAGCAGCGCGCCCCGCCGCGAACGCGGACGTCGCCGGACCCGGCGACCGATACCGAGGCCGTGCCGGTAGCGAAGGCATCGACATTGCCCGATCCGCTGACCGAGGCAACGAGGGCGACCGTCTTCAGCCCGGCGATCTTGAGGTCACCCGAGCCGGCGACGCTGGCCTTGACCTGGTCGCTGCGACCGGCGGCATCGACCGAACCCGATCCGGCGACCGAGAAGCGCGACTCTGCCGCGGCGATGTTCGCCAGCCGAAGATCGCCCGATCCGGCAACCGATGCAGCGAAATCCGGGGTGTCGATGCGATCGATGCTGACATTGGCGGAGCCGGTGACGTCGGCGCCGCGCAACATCGGCACCGAAACCGTGATGCGGGTCTTGTCGTTGCGCCAGCCGCCCCAACCGCCCCAGCCGCGCTTTGTGCCGATCCGCAACACGCCGTCCTCGACCTGGATATCAAGCCGGTCGAGGGCTTCGTCATTGCCGGATGCGTGGACGCCGACGGCCTTGCCGGTCATCACCGCCACGTCAGCGGCGCCCGCGACGGCGATGCGATCGAAGCTGCCGACGGGGAAATTCCGCTCCGATGCCGAGGCCACCGATGCGAGTCCGGCGGCAGCCGAAGCCAGAAACATTATCGACGAAATGCGCATCCGTGTCGCTCCTGTGTAGTGCATGAATAACACACTACACAGGAGACCGACGCCGCGCAAGGGCGATCAGGCGGCCTTCAAGACCTGTTCGATCTTGAGCTGTGCCGCCGGCTCGTCGATGTTTTCCATCGCGGCGAGCTCGCGGGCAAGCCGTCCGATGGCGGCTTCGTAGATCTGGCGCTCGGAATAGCTCTGCTCGGGCTGGTCCTCGGCGCGGTGAAGGTCGCGGACCACTTCGGCGATGGAGACGAGGTCGCCCGAATTGATCTTGGCTTCGTATTCCTGGGCGCGGCGCGACCACATGGTGCGCTTGATCCGCGGTTTGCCCTTCAGCGTCGTCAGGGCTTCGGTCAGCGTGGCCTGGCTCGACAGCTTGCGCATCCCGACCGCTTCCGCCTTGTTCATCGGCACGCGCAGTGTCATGCGTTCCTTCTCGAAACGCAGCACGAAAAGTTCAAGAAACGTCCCGGCGATTTCAGACCGCTGCAATTCCACCACGCGGCCAACCCCGTGCTTGGGATAGACGACATAATCGCCGACTTCGAAACTGGGCTGCTTGGCAAGTGCCATGGATATCCGTTCCTTTCATCGCCCGGCGACCAGGGTCAAAGGTGCACTCTGCGACACACAAGGCTGCGTGGCGGCGGCGCTGCTCCTTGAAACCTTCGGGCGTCCTGCCTTTGAAGACCAACTGGCTCGACATCGACCCGGCAGGGGGCGATTGATGGCGAAACCGGCGAGCGCGGCAGCGTCGAGAACACCGCCACATGCTTGTCATAGCAGAAAATCGCGCGGAATTCTACTCTCGTGAAGGGAATTGCCGGCGCGTTACCGCGACCACCCTGGCAATCCACAGGATTTCGGCGATTAATCCCGATATCGCGCCCTGAAAACGCAACGGCGCCCGGGCCGGTGCCCGGACGCCGTGGTGTTTGCGCGGGCCTGCGGCGTTATGAACCGCTGCCGGGCTTGTCGCTGAAGAACTTTTCGAACTTGCCGTCTTCGCCCTTGTGCGAATCGGCATCGGCGGGGGTTTCGCCCTTCATGGTGATGTTTGGCCATTGCGCCGAGAATGTCGCGTTGAGCTCCATCCACTTTTCAAGGCCGCCCTCGGTATCGGGCAGGATCGCCTCGGCCGGGCATTCGGGTTCGCAAACGCCGCAATCGATGCATTCGCTGGGATTGATGACGACCATGTTCTCACCCTCGTAGAAGCAATCGACGGGGCAAACCTCGACACAGTCCATGTATTTGCACTTGATGCACGCTTCGGTAACCACGTACGCCATCGTCTCTCCCCCAGGGCCTCGCCCTTCGATGCAACTTCCATTGCGCTGCTAGATATGGCGGGCCCAATCGTCAATGGCTGGCGTTGATCGCCGGCGTCACGCCGCAAGTTCGGCGATCACCCGGGAATGGTGGTTGCGGGACGGCGTATCGGTGAGATCGGTATAAAGATGCCGGGCCTCCTCATAGGGGCCGCGCCGCTCTGCCAGCGCTTCGACACGGACGATTATGACTTCGCCATCGCGCGGAAAGCTCAGCACCGATCCGGCGCGCACCAGCGCCGATGCCTTGTCGATCACCCGGCCATCGATGCGCAATCGTCGGCTTTCACACAGGTCCTGCGCAACGGAACGTGATTTCGAGAGCCTCGAAAACCACAGCCATTTGTCGAGCCGGAGCCCTGCGCCGTAAACCAAATGCTACCTGCCTTTCATGCCCGCCAGGACTGCGAAGGGCGATGTCGGGGAGGTCCTGGCATCCCCCCCTGCATCGTTATCGGGAACGCGTGGCGACGCGGCGCGGCGCAGGCCCTTCCACGCAAACTGCGGCGCACCATCGACCACCTGCAACCGATAGCCGAGCGCGCGCATAAGCCGGGCCAGCCCATCGCGGGTCAGCCCTGCCGACGCCGCCCAGTTCGGATCGGCGAGGAATGGTGCCCGGCCTTCGCGCCGGCCATGGATGGCGCGCGCCAGCCGGTCGACCATGTCGACCCGTACCGCTTCGCTGCCGATCGGCCAGAACCCGGCGGCATCGAGGAAGCCGGCCGGCTGGTCCGCAGCGACGCCGACGCTGACCCGGCCGGGCGCCGGCAGTGCCGGAAGCGTCTTGACCTCGCTCCAGATCGCCCACAGCGCCATGCGCCAGCGCGTCGGTTCGGGCCGCAGCAGCGCGCCGATGTAGATATGGATGACACCAAGGCGCACCCCCGCCGCGCTGAGCGCCTGGCGATCGGCGCGCCCCAGCCCTTCGAGCTGGTCTTCAGCGTCGCCGCGCTTGAGCACACCAAGCGTTTCGACCAGCCGCACGATCAGCCCGCGCGCCACCGGCGATACCGTGTCGCGCAATCCCGAAAGCCGCACCAGCGCCCCCATTTCGCGCATTTGTGCCGCGGCAAACCACGCTTCCAGCCGTTCCAGCACCTTGCGGCGATCGTCGGGCGCGAGCGTTGAGAGCGATCGATCGAGTTCGATACGCGGCGTCATCGCGTCGCGACCCTTGCGCAGGCTGGCCACGCGTGCCCCGGCCCAAAACAGCCGCGGCGGCATTTTCCCGGCGAAAACGAGGCTGAAGGCGCCATCCTCCGCCGCAGCGAGAGCCGTCGCGCGCCGCGCCATTTCCTTGACGAGATAACGCTCTGCCGCCGCCAGCAGCAGTCGCTGCTCCCCGGCACGCGCCAATGGGTCGGCGGTGAAGCGAAAGCCATCGAGCCGTCCGATGACTTCGCCTTCGACGGCGACTGCGCCATCGGGGTCGATCTCGACGCGCTGGTCCTGCCCGCGTGCCTTCAAATCGCGCAGCAACACCGCCGTCCGGCGGTCGACAAAGCGCTGGGTCAGCGCCGTGTGCAGTGCATCCGACAGCCGATCCTCGACCTCGCGGGTGCGGGCCGCCCAATGCGCCGCGTCGGCAAGCCAATCGGGACGGTGTGCCACATAGGTCCAGGTCCGCGCCGAAGCGATGCGATCGGCCAGCGTCTCGACATCGCCGGAAACGCGATCAAGGTGCGCCAGCTCGCTCGCCACCCAGGCCTCGGGAAGCTTGCCATTGCCTTCTGACAGGTGCCGGAATACCCGGCCGACAAGGCGGGTGTGCTGTTCGGCGCCGGTCTTGCGATAATCGGGCAATCCGCACGCCGCCCACAGGCGCGACACGCCGCCGATGCCCTGGTGCGTGCGTTCCATCACCCAGGGTTCGCCGGCCAGCCGCTTGAGCACCGCGAGATCGATGGCATCGTCGCCGCGCTGCAATTCATGCCGAGGCGGGCGTGTATCGAGCGCGGCAATCAGCCGGGGCAGCGAGCCGAAATCCAGCTCGGTATTGCGCCAGACGACATGCTCGAGCGCTTCGAAGCGGTGGCCCTCCAGCCCTTCGATCTCCTCGGGGGTGAACACCGCCGCTTCGCTGGTGCCCATCTGCACCGTGCCGAAGGTGCCATCCTTCTGGTATCGGCCGGCACGCCCGGCGATCTGCGCCATTTCGGACAGCAGCAAGCGCCGATGCCGGTGCCCATCGAACTTGCCCAATGACGCAAACGCAACATGGGCAATATCCATGTTGAGGCCCATGCCGATGGCGTCGGTGGCGACGAGGTAATCGACCTCGCCCGACTGGTACATCGCCACCTGGGCGTTGCGGGTGCGGGGGGAAAGGCTGCCCATGACCACCGCCGCGCCGCCCTTTTGCCGGCGCAGCATCTCGGCGAGGGCATAGACCTCCGTAGCGGTGAAGGCGACGATGGCCGATCGGCGCGGCAGGCGCGACAGCTTCTTGGCACCGGCATAGCCAAGGGTCGAAAAACGCGGACGCGTGACGATTTCGGCGTGCGGCAGCAACTTGCGGATCAGCGGCCGCAGCGTTTCGGATCCGAGGATCATGGTTTCGGCATAGCCGCGCGCGTGCAGCAACCGATCGGTGAACACATGGCCGCGCTCCGGATCGGCGGCGACCTGGCCCTCGTCGATGGCGACAAACGCCACTTCGGTCTGGGTGGGCATCGCTTCGACGGTGCAGAGGAAATAGCGCGCGCCCGGCGGAACGATTTTTTCCTCGCCGGTCACGAGCGCGACATTGGCGATGCCCTTCAGCGCCACGACCCGATCATAAACTTCGCGCGCCAGCAGCCGCAGCGGAAAACCGATCATGCCGCTGGCATGGCCGCACATCCGTTCAACGGCGAGGTGGGTCTTGCCGGTATTGGTAGGTCCCAGGACTGCCGTCAGCGTGCTGGCATCCTGCGAACGCTGGAGTGTACGCCCGACGAGCGGTGGGGCGAAGGAGGCGGGGCGGCGGACGGTCACTCGCCCAATCTGGGGTCAGCGCGCCGGTTTCGCAAAGCCCCGAAAGGCAGTGCAGGCGCCGTGGTGTCAACCGACCGTCTCATCGCGTCCTTTGCAACAGGATAGCATTTACAGAATCGCATGGCTGCGCCGTGGATTCAAGTGACCATTAAAAGACGGTCACTTCGCCGCATAAATTGGCATTGTGCCTGTGACATGATTGACACGCCCCTATGGATTCAGCGAAGGAATCCATTGTCTTGGACAGCCTGGGGGCGAAACGATTGTTCCAGCCGGATCTGCAGGTCCCATCAAGCGGCGGCAATGCCGTCGCAGCGACCGCATACGCGCCGGTACGCAGCCGTCGTTTTGGCAACGCAATCCTGCGCCAGCGCATCGCCAGATCGTTTGAAGACGGCGTCGATCTCACTGTCGATCTGGGCGATAATGTCGGCAGCGGCCAATGGTGGCTGGGACTTGCGGCGCTGGCCAGCCTGTGCGGCGCAACGCTGGCGCTCGGCAGCCGGATCGTCGCAATCCCGCAAAGCGTGCCTGCCCCGTTGACCCCGGTGCAGCGCGAAACCCTGCGGCCCCTGACCCTGTCGCCGCTCGCTCGCGGTGGCGCCACCGGCGTCATGACGCTGCCCAATATCGCGCTGGTCGAGCCGCTGAACGAAGCACCGGAACGCCCGCGGCTGGAAATGACCGCACGCCTTGGCGGCCGCGACAGTTTCGAATCGGCCCTGCGCCGCGCCGGCGTCGGCCAGCAGGATGTTGCCGGCATCACCGCGCTGGTGCGCCCGGTGGCCAACCTCGCGGGCCTCGATCGCAATACGGAGCTCGACCTCGTGCTCGGCCGCCGCGAAACGCGGTCGGTGCCCCGCCCCCTGGAATCGCTGGGTTTTCGCGCCGCCTTCGACCTCAAGCTGGCGGTGTCGCGGGTCGGCGGCACGCTGCAGTTGAAGCGCGTCCCCATCACCATCGACAACACGCCGCTGCGGATCACCGGCAGCGTCGGCGGCAATATCGAACGATCGTTGCGCGCCGCCGGCATTCCGGCCGAACAAACTTTCGAATTCATCCACAACCTTGGCTACGCCGTCGATTTTCAGCACGGCGTCGGGCGCCGCGACCGCTTCGACATCATCGTCGATCATCAGCGCGCCGAAACCGGCGAGCAGCGTTTCGGCGCCTTGCGCTATGCCGGCCTGGAGCGCAGCGGCAAGGAAAAGATCGAGCTCGCGCGTTTCGATTTCGGCGGCAAACCACAGTTTTTCCGCCCCAATGGCGAAGGCGCCCGCAAGGGCTTGATGCGCACGCCCGTCGATGGTGCACACCTTACTTCGGGCTTCGGCATGCGCTTCCATCCGCTGCTCGAATATACGCGGATGCACCAGGGCGTCGATTTCGGCGCGCCGATGGGTTCGCCCGTCATGGCGGCGGCGAATGGCACCATCAGTTTCGCCGGCAGCCATGGTGGCCACGGCAACTACATCATGGTCAAGCACAACGCCGAACTGGCAACCGGCTATGCGCATCTTTCGCGCTTTGCAGTGCGGCCGGGGCAGCAGGTTTCGCAGGGCCAGGTCATCGGCTATGTCGGCTCGACCGGACTTTCGACGGGTCCGCACCTCCACTACGAAGTCTGGCTCCGCGGTGCCCCGGTCAACCCGGTGCAGTTGCGCTTTGTCGGCGGCACGCAACTTGCTGGCGGCGACATGGCGCGATTCCGTGCCGAACTCGATCGTTTGCGGCGGATGGGCATGAACAACGGGGTCAGCGTCGCCGCGGCTGAACCGGCGGAAGCGCGCGGTCGCGGCCATGCAAAGGCGCGCGGCTGACCATCGCAGTGCTGAAATCGAATCGGCCTGCGAACGATGTTTTCATGGCCGCGGCAGTGGCCAGCGCTTCCAACTCAGGTTAATTCCCTGTCATGCGTATTCTGCTTTCCGTCGTGCTGCTGGCCCTTTGCGGCTCGGCGTCTGCCTTTCCTCTCCCCGACCGCCAGGTGGCGCGGATCGTCAGTTCCGGATGGGACGATGAAGCCAGCCGCGATCGCAGCGGCGAGGCGGCCACCGTCATCCGCCGGCTGGGAATCGCGCCGGGCCAGGTCGTCGCCGATGTTGGGGCCGGCAGCGGCTATTACACCGTCCGCCTCGCCCCCGTCGTTGGTCCCAGGGGCATGGTCATCGCGCAGGATATCGTGCCGCGCTATCTGGAGCAGTTGAAGGCGCGCGTCAGCAAGGCAAAGCTGCGCAACGTCCGCTTCGTACTCGGTTCGCCTTCGGACCCACGGCTGCCCAGGGGCGCGATCGACACCGCACTGCTCATCCACATGTATCACGAAATCGCCCAGCCCTACGCGCTGCTCTACAAGCTTCGCGCCAGCCTCAAGCCCGATGGCCGCGTCGCCATCGTCGATCTCGATCGGCCCGCTGAACAGCACGGGATGCCGCAGGCGATGCTGGTCTGCGAAGTGCGCGCCGTCGGCTATGAACTTGTTTCGATCGACGATGTGAAGCCGGGCTATCTCGCCGTGTTCAAGCGTGGTGCGGCGCCCGACCCAGCCAGCGTCAAGGCCTGTCGGGGGTAGCACTCCAGCGCGAGAAGATGGCGGTCGGCAGCAACAGCCCGCGCGCTTCCTCGCGGATCGCCATGTCACCCGATTCGATGCTGCCGCCAAAGCCTTGCATCGCTTCGTCCATCAATGCTGCAATCGCCAGCGCCGACATGCGGATGGCGTAAACCGTCAACATCAGGAACGCCGCATCATCGGCAAGCAACTGCCGCGCGAGATGCACCAGTTCCGGCAGGTCGCGCTCGAGCGCCCAGACCTCGCCATCGGGACCGCGGCCATATTTTGGCGGGTCGAGCAGGATACCATGGTATTTGCTGCCACGCCGGACTTCGCGCCGCATGAATTTCAGCGCATCGTCGGTCAGCCAGCGCACCGGCGCCGCGTCTAGGCCCGAAAGCACGGCATTTTCCCGGGCCAGCGACACCGCCTTCTTCGAAGCATCGACATGGGTGACCTCGGCCCCGGCTTCGGCTGCAATCAGGCTGGCGACGCCGGTATAGCCGAACATGTTGAGCACGCGCATCCCGGGCACGGTGCGGACCCGCATCCAATCCCACTGGGCCCCCATGTCCGGAAAGAACCCCAGATGGCGGAACGGCGTATTGGTGGCATGGAATCGCACCGGCCCCCGGCCAAGCACCCAGCGATCCGGAACATCGGCACCCAGATCCCAGCGGCCGCCGCCCTCATCATCGCGGCCACCGGTGAATTCGCCATCGGACTGCCAGTCGGGGCTCGCGGGTTTCCACATGGCCTGCGCCTCGGGACGGATAAACCGGTACGGGCCATAGCGTTCGAACTTGCGGCCATCCCCCGAATCGAGAAGGGCATAATCGTCCCAGGAATCGGTGACGATGACGCTTAGCCCGGTCATGCGGCGGCTTTCGGCGACATCATTTCGCCCTGCCACGACGCACCGCCGCACCCACGCCGATTTCGGCGCGGGCCGGCGGTGTCGCGAGCATTGCCCGGCCGGCGGCGCGCGCCATGTCGACGGTCACTGCTTCGATGCGATTCAGCACTTCGTCGGCGGGCACCCAGCGGCCATGCACCAGCAACTGCCGCGCCACATATTCGCTCTGGCCTTGCGGGCTTTCCAGCGTCATCAGCAGCGATGCCACTGCCTGCGCCTTGGCGCGCGCCAGCTCGGCACTGTCGAGGCTGTCGGCGGTTTCGGCGAGGACCCGGTCGATGAGGTCGCGCGCCGCATCGGCGTCTTTTCGTGCCGTTGCGGCGTGAACGCTCATCAATCCGCCATCCGCATAGGGTGTGGTTGCAGCGCTTATCGAATAGGCAAGGCCGCGTTCCTCGCGAACTTCCTGGAACAGCCGCGACGACATTCCGCCCCCCGCCGCCAGCGTGAACAACGCCGCGGCATCGTGCGCCTCGTCATAATGGCCCGGTGCGGCATAGCCGCTGGTCAGTTGCGTCTGTTCGAAGCGCCGCGAGTCGCGAAAGCTGCCAGGCGCGAACCGTGCCTGTTCCAGCGCCAGCGCCGGCGCCTCGCCGCCGTTGGGAAGCGCCGCCTCTGCCAGCCGCATGACCGCGTCGTGATCGATCTTGCCGGCGGCCACCAGTGTCAGCCGCGAATTGACATAGTGTGTCGCCAGCCAGCCGCGCAGGTCATCGACGGTCAGCGCCGCCAGGCTTTCCTCGCTACCGAGGATGGACCGCCCCAGCGCCTGGCCGGGGAATGCCGCTTCCTGAAGGTGATCGAAGACGATGTCGTCGGGCGTGTCGCGGGCTTCACCGAGTTCCTGCAGCACCACGTCCTTCTCCCGCGCAAGGTCGTCGCCGTCGAAGCGCGGGTTGGTGACGAGATCGGCGATGATACCCAGCCCGAGGGGCAGGTCGCGCGCCAGCAAGCGGGCGTGGAACACCGTTGTATCGCGCGACGTCCAGGCGTTGAGGCTGCCGCCCACGTCCTCGATCTGTTCGGCAATGGCGCGCGCCGATCGGGTGGTGGTGCCCTTGAACACCATGTGTTCGAACAGGTGTGCAACGCCGTTGTGCGCGGCATCCTCGAAGCGCGCGCCGGTATCTGCGTGGATCGCCACGGCGACCGTTTCCACGCCGGGCGTCACCACCGTCGCCACCCGCAGGCCGTGGCTGGTATAGGCGATTGTCGGCGCCTTCATGCGGCGTCTGCCGGGCGTGCCCGTGCGGCGATATAGGCCTCGACGGCGCGAAGCTCGGCCGGCAACACGTCATAGCGCTCCTCGCGGTCGAACAGGCCCTGGGCGCGCGGCGGCAACAGCGGCCGCACGCCGCTGGCGCGCTCGACGGCTTCGCGGAATTTGCCCGGGTGCGCTGTGGCCAGGGTCACCACCGGTGTTTCCCCGATGCTGGCGCGCGCCGCGGCAAGGCCTATGGCGGTGTGCGGGTCGATGATCTGGCCGCATTTGTCACGCGCCCAGCGCATTGCCTGTGCCATGGCATCGGCATCGATGCGGGCGCTGTCGAAGATCGTCGCGGCAGCATCGCGCTGCATCGCGGGAATCGCCATGGTCCGCGTCGCCTCGAAATTGCCCATGGCCGCCGCTGTCGCCGCGCCGTCCCGGCCCCCGAGATCGAACAGCAGGCGTTCGAAGTTCGAAGACACCTGGATATCCATCGACGGCGCCTGCGTCGGCGTCACCGTCCCCGCCGAATAATCGCCGTCGCGCAGCGCCCGATGCAGGATGTCGTTCTCGTTGGTGGCAACGATCAGCCGGTCGATCGGCAAGCCCATGCGGGCCGCGACATAGCCGGCAAAGACATCGCCGAAATTGCCGGTCGGCACCGCAAAGCTGATCCGCCGTTGCGGCGCGCCAAGGCGTACGGCGGCGTAAAAATAATAGACCACCTGCAACATCAGCCGCGCCCAATTGATCGAATTGACCGCCGACAGCGCGAACTTCGAGGCAAAGCCGGCGTCGTTGAACATCGCCTTGACCAGCGCCTGGGCGTCATCGAAATTGCCCTCGACGGCGATGTTATGGATGTTCGGCGCCAGCACCGTTGTCATCTGGCGGCGCTGGACATCGGACACCCGGCCTTTGGGGTGGAGCATGAATACCTCGACGCCCTCGCGCCCGGCCAACGCGTGGATGGCCGCGGAACCGGTGTCGCCGGACGTGGCGCCGATGACGGTAAGGTGCCGGCCCGAGCGCCCGAGAAACGCCTCGAACATCAGCCCCAGCGACTGCATCGCCACGTCCTTGAAGGCCAGCGTCGGGCCATGGAACAGCTCAAGCAGCCAATGCCGCTGGTCGAGCTGGACCAACGGTGCCACCGCGGCATGGTCGAAACTGCCGTAAGCCTTGGTGAACAGCGTCCGCAGTTCGGCCTCGGCCAGGGCATCTCCGACAAAGGGCAGGCAGACCCGCACCGCCGTCTCGACATAGCTCAGCCCGGCCATCGCCGAAATTTCGCCGGCGGTGAAAGACGGCCAGTGTTCGGGCACATACAGGCCGCCATCGCTGGCCAGCCCGGCAAGCGTCACCGCTTCGAATTCGAGTGCGGGGGCCGCCCCGCGCGTGGAAATATAACGCATAAGTCGCCAGCGCTTAGAGATGTGTGCCGGCGGGGGCAACCGTTTCGCCCCGCCAACGCCGCCGCAGCCACACCGCATAGATGACCGCCAAAGTCGCTGCGAACGCAAACCACTGCACGGCATAGGACAGGTGGTTGTCCGGCAGGTCATCGGGTACCGGCACGCGCGAACGCTGTAACGGCGGCACTGCCGTATCGGGAATCAGCATGAACTTGGGCCGGCCCGGGGCCTTGTCATACGGGCGTTCGATGATCGTGCCCGTGAATACGGTATCGACCATCAGGGGCACCTGCATCGCATCGGGACGCTTGGTGAACCCTGCCACCACGACAATGTCGGGCGGCAGGCGGTTGGGCCGGCACGACACCAGCACCAGATACCCCGAATCGTCACTGGCGCTGGCGCCGCCCTTCAAATCATAGGGCAGCACCTTGCCGGGGCTGCACGGCAGTTCGGCGCGGCGGTACTGGATGCTGACATCGCCCTGCATTGCCTTCAGGAAGTCCTTGGGCGTCAGCAGTGGCAACGTCTCGGCGGCCTCGAGCTGGGCGATGAGCTGGTGTTTCCACGCGCGTCGCTGCAATTGCCACACGCCGAGACTGATGAGCATCGCCATCATCACCAGCGTCAACAGCGTCGGGCCAATGGGAATCCGCTTCACAGCCGGCCCTGCCGCGCTTCATTGGCGAATTCC
Organism: Sphingomonadales bacterium; assembly: GCA_025351405.1. Taxonomy (GTDB): domain Bacteria; phylum Pseudomonadota; class Alphaproteobacteria; order Sphingomonadales; family Sphingomonadaceae; genus Sandarakinorhabdus. The sequence continues at coordinate 23,771 of JANXVZ010000048.1, forward strand.
AGCGCCAGCAGCGCCGCCTTGGTTACGCGCATCAGCGCCAGCGACAGCAGCAGTGTCAGCGGCCCCCACAGCACCACATGGACATACCAGGGCGGGCCGACGCTCAATTCCAGCCACATGGCGAGGCCGACGACAATGGCGCCAACGATGAGGATGATGAACGACGCCGCCCCGTCCCCGACGTTGAACGCCGCAAAATCCAGCCCGCAATTTTTGCAGCGCGGGGCAAAGGTGATCAGGCCCGCGAACAACCGGCCCTTGCCGCAGCGCGGGCAGCAGCCCTTCAGCGCCGCACGTACGGGTCCCGCAGCCGGTGCGGCGACCGGGGCAACGGCCGCCGGCCGCGGCGCATCCTCAGCCAAAGGCGTTGTGGACGACGGCAGCGCCGAACTTTGATCCCCAGACATAGATGGAGATGAACAGGAACAGCCAGACGACATCGACGAAGTGCCAGTACCAGGCGGCGGCTTCAAAGCCGAAATGCTGGCGGGGCGTGAAGTCACCCTTGTAGACCCGCATCAGGCAGACCAGCAGGAAGATGGTGCCGATGAAGACATGAAAGCCATGAAAGCCCGTCGCCATGTAAAAGGTGGCGCCATAGATGTTGCCCGCGAAACCGAACTCGGCATGGTGATATTCGAACGCCTGGATGCAACTGAAGATCGCCCCGAGGATGATGGTCAGCCACAGGCCCTGCTTCAACGATTTGCGGTCGCCATGGATCAAGGCATGGTGTGCCCAGGTTACCGTGGTCCCCGAAAGCAGCAGGATCATCGTGTTGAGCAGCGGAAACACGAAGGGGTCGAGCACCTCGACGCCCTTTGGCGGCCATACCCCGGCAACGCCGGCTGCCGCCTTGGGATACAGCGCCGCGCTGAAATAGGCCCAGAACCATGCCACGAAAAACATGACTTCCGAGGCGATGAACAGGATCATCCCATAACGGTGGTGGAGCTGGACAACCGGCGTATGGTCCCCGGTGTTGGCTTCATGGACCACGTCACGCCACCACAGGAAGAACATCGCGCAGACGCTGGCCAGCCCAGCGAAGAACGCGATCGGCCCCCAGCTGAACTTGTGCATCCAGCCGATGCCGCCGGCGGCGAGCAGCAAGGCTGCGAAAGCCATGACGAACGGCCGTGACGACGGCTGCAGGATGTGGAAATCGTGGGTCTTGCCGGCGGCCATGGTCTAGCCCTTGTTCTTGACGGAAATGCCTGATGGCGTTCCGGCAGCGCTTACCGCCTCGGGGGCGGGATTGTCCACCGGATAGAAGGTATAACTGAGTGTGATCTCGTCGATCTTCGCGGCGTCCTTGTCCTTCAGGATGTCGGGATCGACAAAGAAGGTCACCGGCATCTGTACGGTTTCGCCGGCCTTTAGCGTCTGTTCGGTGAAACAGAAGCACTGGATCTTGCGGAAATACTTGCCGGCGGTATCGGGGCTGACGTTGAACACGGCGCGACCGGTGGTGGTGGCACGCGACAGGTTGGTCGCCTCGAAGAATGCCAGCCTCTTCTCGCCGATCTTGATCGTCTGTTCGCGATCGCGAGGGGCAAAGCGCCACGCCATGCCCGGGCCGATGTTCGAATCGAAGCGTATGCGGATGGTGCGCCCGGCAAGGCCGCGCAACACATCGGACTGCGGCAGCGCCGCCGCCTCGGCGCGGCCGGTGGTGCCGCCAAAGCCGGTCGCCTGGCAAAAGACGCGGTACAGCGGCACACTGGCATATGCGAGGCCGATCATTGCCACGGCAACCCCGGCGGCGATGGATCCGGTGCGCCGCTTGGCCCGATCGCGCAGGGTCGTGGTCACTTGATCATCCGCACGACGGTGATCCCGAAAAACAGCAACGCCAGTGCGCCGAGCACGATTCCGAGTGCGATGTTGCGCGCCCGGCGGCGCTGTTCGAAAGCAGCCCGCTCTGCAGGGGTCCAGTCGGCGCTCATGCCAGCAACAGACGGTCGGCGACAAGTGCCCCGAATATGATGGCGAGATACAGCAGGCTGAATTTGAACAGGCGTTTTTCGACGCGCATGTCCGCAGCCACGGTCGCATGGCTGCGGGCCACCTGGACCGCCATCGCCATGAAGATCGCACCCAGCAGAAGCACTGTCCCGCCAAAGATCCAGCCGGTGAGGCCAAGCACCGCCGGCGCAATGCTGACCGGCACAAGCAACGCCGTGTAGGCGAGGATCTGCTTGCGGGTGGCGGCAAGTCCGTGGGTGACCGGCAGCATCGGTACGCCGGCCTTGGAATAATCGGCCTCCATGAACAGCGCCAACGCCCAGAAGTGCGGCGGCGTCCACAGGAAGATGATGGCAAACAACAGCCACGGCAGCAGCGATGTGTCGCCCGTCACCGCCGCCCAGCCGACGATCACCGGAAAGGCTCCGGCCGCCCCGCCGATGACGATATTCTGCGGCGTGCGGCGTTTCAGCCAGACTGTATAGACGATGACATAGAATAATATGGAGACCGCCAGCCAGAACGCCGCGGTCCAGTTGCTGACAAGGCCCATGATGGCGACGGCGCCGGCGCCGAGCGCGACACCGAAAGCCAGCGCTTCACCCGGCGCGACGCGGCCGGCCGGTAACGGCCGGTTGGCGGTGCGCTTCATCAGCGCGTCGATATCGGCTTCGTACCACTGGTTGAGCGCCCCGGCCGCGCCAGCGGCAACCGCAATGCACAGGACGGACACAGCCCCGAGGAAGGGGTGGATATGCCCGGGCGCGGCCAGCATCGCGCAAAGCGCCGTGAACACCACGAGCGTCATCACCCGCGGCTTCAGCAGCGCGAAATAATCGCGCCATTCGGAAAGCGCGGTCGTTGGAAAGGCGGTCGTCTGGTTCATGGCCTCACTTTACCCCATGCCTTGGCAGGAGGCCGGGATGGCGCCTGGCGGAACGCGTGATCACGCGCGCTCCGAAGGCTTCCAGCTTGGACCCCTCCCGCGGCGCGGGAGGGGGTTTCGTCGTTACTTGATGACCGGCAGGGTCTCGAACTGGTGGAACGGCGGCGGCGAGGACAGGGTCCACTCCAGCGTCGTTGCGCCTTCACCCCAATAGTTGCCGGCAACGCGCTTCTTGCTGGCGAAGCTGACAATCAGGTTGAGGAAGAAGAACACCATGCCGAGCGCCATGATGACGTACCCATAGCTGGCGATCTTGTTGTAATAGGCGAACTGCACCGGGTAATCCGGAATGCGACGCGGCATGCCATCCTGGCCGAGGAAGTGCATCGGGAAGAACAGCACGTTGACGCCGAGGAAGAATACCCAGAAGTGCAGCTGGCCAAGGACTTCGTTGTACGGCTTGCCAGTCATCTTGCCGAACCAATAGTAAAAGCCGGCAAAGATCGAGAACACGGCACCCAGCGACAGCACGTAGTGGAAGTGCGCCACCACATAATAGCTGTTGTGCATATAGGTATCGACGCCGGCGTTGGCGAGCAGCACGCCGCTGACGCCGCCGACCGTGAACATGAAGATGAAGCCCAGCGCCCACAGCATCGGCGTCTTGAACGACAGCGAACCGCCCCACATCGTCGCGATCCACGAGAATATCTTGATGCCGGTCGGCACCGCGATGATCATGGTGGCGGCGGTGAAGTACATCTTGGTGTTCACATCGAGACCCGAAGTGAACATGTGGTGCGCCCAGACGAGGAAGCCGATGAAGCCGATGGCGACCATCGCATAGGCCATGCCCAGATAGCCGAAGACCGGCTTCTTGGAGAAGGTCGAGATGATCTGGCTGATCATGCCGAAGCCGGGCAAGATCATGATGTAGACTTCAGGATGGCCGAAGAACCAGAACAGGTGCTGGTAAAGGATGGGGTCGCCACCGCTTTCGGCGGTGAAGAAGGTGGTGCCGAAGTTGCGATCGGTCAGCAGCATGGTGATGGCACCCGCGAGCACCGGCAGCGACAGCAGCAGCAGGAAGGCGGTGACCAGCACCGACCAGACGAACAGCGGCATCTTGTGCAGGGTCATCCCCGGCGCGCGCATGTTGAGAATGGTGGTGATGAAGTTGATCGCGCCCAGGATGGACGAGGCACCGGCAAGGTGCAGCGACAGGATCGCCATGTCGACCGCGGGCCCCGGATGGCCGCTCGTCGAAAGCGGCGGATACAGCGTCCAGCCGGTGCCGGCGCCGTTGAAGCCGGCCGGACCTTCGACGAACATCGAGCCGCAGAGCAGCAGGAACGAAGGCACCAGCAGCCAGAACGAGACATTGTTCATGCGCGGGAAGGCCATGTCGGGTGCACCGATCATGATCGGCACGAACCAGTTGCCGAAGCCGCCGATCATCGCCGGCATGACGGTGAAGAACACCATGATCAGGCCATGAGCGGTGATGAAGACGTTCCACAGGTGGTAGGAGGCGTCGAGGTTGCCCTGGGTGAACCAGGTCAGATACTGGATGCCCGGCGCAGCAAGCTCCAGCCGCATGATGCCCGAGATGGCACCGCCGATGGTCCCCGCGACAACCGCGAAGATCAGGTACAGCGTGCCGATATCCTTGTGATTGGTCGAAAACAGCCAGCGCTGGATGAAGCTGAGCTTGTGATCGGCATGGTCATCGCCGGCATGGTCGTGACCGTGACCGGCGAGAGCGGAAGCAGTTGCCATTATCGGGTCCCTGTTACTTGGCGGCCGGCACGGCGGCAGCGACGGTGGCTGGCGCGGCGGCGGTGGGAGCGGGAGTTGCGGCCGGAGCCGGTGTTACGGCGGGCGCTGCGCCGGCGGCGGGCGTTGCACCTGCCGCGGGCGTTGCGCCTGCGGCGGGCGTTGCTGCTGCGGGCACTGCTGCACCCGGCGGCGTGATGCCGTTTTCCTTCTGCTTGGCGGCGACCCATTGCGCAAAACGCTGCTTCGACACGACTTCGACAGCAATCGGCATGAAGGCGTGGCGGGTTCCGCAAAGCTGGAAACACTGGCCGAAATACAGGCCTTCGCGCGCCACCTTGAACCAGGTTTCGTTGATGCGCCCCGGCACGGCGTCCATCTGCACCCAGAAGCTCGGCATCATGAAGGCGTGGATGACGTCGGCCGAAGTCGTCAGCACCCGCACCGTGGCACCAACAGGAACGACGATGCGATTGTCGACATCGAGCTGGTAAGGCGTGCCGGCCTTGGCAGCCTCCTCCGGCTTCAACATTACCGAATCGTAGCTGAAGGCACCCTGGTCGGGGTATTCATATTCCCAATACCATTGGTGACCCGTCGCCTTGATGGTCAGGTCCGCCTTGGGCGGTGTGTACTGGCGCGCCAGCAGCCGGAACGACGGCACCGCAACCACGACCAGGATGAGCACCGGTACAACCGTCCACACCACTTCGATGAAGGTGTTGTGGCTGGTCCGCGAGGCGACGGGATTGCGCGACGCGCGGAAGCGGAACATCACCCAGCCGAGCAAGACGACGACGAACAGCGTGATGCCGAACATCATGGGGTTGAGGATGTTGTGCACAAGGCTTTGTGCCTCGACCGCGATCGGCGTCATCGGTTTTTGCAGGTCGATGCCGCCCGAGGGCTGGCCGATGCCGGCGGTCGGCATGATCGGCGCCAGCGCGGTGTCGGGCAACGCAACGGTGGTCACGGCCGGGACCGGCGCAGCGGCCGGCGCCTCGGCCAGCGCGGGCAGTGGCGCCAGCGCAAGCAGGAACGGTAAAATCAGGCGCGTCAATTTGCGCATCTTGGCCCCACGGCGAAATAGGCCGGCGCGTGCCGGCTGTTACAAGTGGCGTCTATGACGCGATGCAGCGTCAGGGGCAAGCGGGTGATGTGTCGCGGTGATGCTCGCCGGCTGAACTTTTGAGGGTCAGTACCTAGGCTTTCAGGTCGCCGAACCTGGCCTGCTGCTTCGCCATCTGTGCGCCGACGGCAATGGGAACGTCTTCGCCCTGCAGCATCGCGGCGTTCCACAGCGCGACATAATCGAGCCCCTGTTCGATGCTGTGGTCGCGGCCATGGTTGAGCACGTGCTTGATGCCGGTGATCGCCAGGGGGGATTTTGCGGCGATTTCCAGTGCCATGGCGTCCGCCGCCGCCAGCGCGGCGGCATGGTCGACTTCGACGCGGTTGAGAAAACCCCATTTCGCCGCCTCGGCGGCCGGGAAGCGCCTTCCGGTGTAGCAAAGCTCGCGCACCAGGCCCTGCGGCAGCAGGTGCGGGATGCGCTGCAATGTGCCGACATCGGCGACGATGGCGATGTTGATTTCCTGGATGGTGAAGAAGCTGTTTTCGGTGCCGATGCGGATATCGCAGGCGGTGACGAAATCGACTCCGCCGCCGATGCAGCCGCCCTGCACCACCGCGATCACCGGCACCCGGCAGCGATCGACGACATTGAAGGTCTCCTGCATGGCCTTGACGTGGCGGCGGAAGGATTCGCGTGCCCGGCCGATATCGCCCTTGTCGGCGGCGCTTGTCGCCCCGGCCCAGTTGAGATCGAGGCCTGCCGTGAAGTGCTTTCCGGTCGACGCAACGATGACTGCGCGAATCGCCGGATCTGCATCGATGGCGTTGAACACCTCGATCAGTTCGACCCAGAATTCGCGCGTCATCGTGTTGAGCGCCTGCGGGCGGTTGAGCGTGACGCGGGCGATGGCGCCATCAACGGCATAATCGAGTGTCGTCAGTTCCATGATGCCGATCCTTGCGCTAGAGCCTACACCGATGACCAAATTCACCGTCAACGGCAATCCTGTTCATTACAAGATGCCCCCCGAAACGCCGCTGCTGTGGGCGCTGCGTGATGCATCGAACCTGACCGGCACCAAATTCGGTTGCGGCGCCGGGCTGTGCGGGGCCTGCACCGTCCATATCGACGGCAAGGCGGTGCGGTCGTGCCAGGTCGCCATCGGCGATATCGAAGGCACCATCGTCACCACCATCGAAGGCTTGTCAGACGATCGCAGCCACCCCGTCCAGCAGGCCTGGATTGCCGAGCAGGTGCCGCAATGCGGTTATTGCCAATCGGGGATTATCATGGCGGTTGCGGCAATGCTCAAGACCAATCCGCGGCCCGGCGACGACGATATCAGCACGACGATCACCAACCTGTGTCGTTGCGGCACCTATGACCGCATTCGCCGCGCCATCCGCCGGGCCGCAATCGGCGGCGACATTGATTCGGGCGTGCCATCGGCCGAAGCCACGGCATCCGAGGCGGCGCAAATCGCCCCGACATTGAAGGCGCGCTGAAAAGTTCACACCCCGACTGCATTGTTTCTTGCCTGAAATCATGTGAAAATATTCCCTGATATTGCAGTTGGGAACTGATCATGCGCCGCTTCGCCCGGACATCGCTGGCATTGACGATAGCGGCGCTGACCGCCCCCGCTGCGGCAGCGCCGTCGGCGGCACTGGTTGCCAAAGTTTCAGCCGCCGTAGATGCCGGTACGCCGCGCCTGACCGCGATCTTCAAGGACATTCACCAGCATCCGGAGCTGGCCTTTACCGAGGTTCACACCGCGGCAATCATCGCGAGGGAGCTGAAAAGCCTCGGCTTCAGCGTCACCACCGGCATCGGCAAGACAGGCGTTGTCGGCGTTTTGAAGAACGGTGCCGGATCAACCTTGTGGTTCCGCGCCGACATGGATGCCAATGGCGTCCGGGAAATGACCGGCTTGCCCTATGCGGCGACGGCCCGGCAAAAAATGCCCGATGGCAGCGAAGCCGATGTCATGCACGCCTGCGGCCATGATGCCCATGTCACCTGGCTGCTCGGGTTGGCCAAGGCGATGGTGACCTTGAAGGCCGATTGGGCCGGAACGCTCGTGGTCTATGGCCAGCCGGCGGAGGAAGTCGGGCTCGGCGCCGAGGCGATGGTCAAGGACAAGCTCAACGATCGCGGCTTTCCCAAGCCCGATTTCGCGCTGGGCAGCCATACCGCGCCCGGCCCCCTGGGTTATGTGTCGAACTCTCCCGGGGTGCGGATGGCCGGCGTCGACCAGCTCGATGTGACCTTCACCGGGGTCGGTGGCCATGGCTCGACACCGCAGATGACCATCGACCCGGTGGTGATGGCGGCGCAGGCGGTGCTCGGTTACCAGACCATCATCAGCCGCAGCGTCGATCCGCAATCGGCCGCCGTGCTTACGGTCGGTTCGATCCAGGCCGGCCGCGACAACAATGTCATCCCGCAAACCGCAACATTGCTGCTCAACCTGCGCTGGCTGCAACCGGAGGTGCGCGAAACCCTGCTCAAGTGCATCGACGAAGTCAGCAAGGGCGTCGCCATCGGTGCCGGAGTGGCGGCGGACAAGATGCCGACGCGGGTGATGAAGGGCCATTCCGGGCCGTTGGTCAACGACGCCGCGCTGGTCGAGCGCGTCAACCCGGCGCTGACGACGTTGCTTGGCGAGGGCAAGGTCATCAACAACTTCCCGACGGTGATGGGGTCTGAGGATTTCCAGGATGTCTAAGAAGCGGCCAAGACCCCCTATGTCTTCCTGCTGATCGGCGTTGCCCCGGTCGATCGTTTTGTTGCCGCCCAAAAGGCCGGCAAGCCCTTCCCCTATTCGAACCACCACCCCGACTTTTTCGTTGACCTGGCGGCGATCCCGCTCGGCGCCAAGGTCGATACCGTCGCGGCGCTGGCGCTGCTGGGCAAATAGGGCGCTGGCGGCGAATCAGGCCGCCCGCGACATCCGCGCCAGCACGGTTTCCGCCTCCGCGACGATACGGCGGACGATCTCGCCGGCGGGCAATATGTCATGGATGGCGCCGCCGCCCTGCCCGGCGGCAAGGCATTGCGTCGCGGTGTTGACGCCGTCGACGATGCCGGCAATCGGCCCCAGAAGGTTGTTCCTGACCGAATTCATCACCTGGCCAGCAAAGGGCAGCGCGGTCTTGCCCTCCCATTCGCGGGTGGTTTCATTGGCGATGGCGCGCAGCGTCTTGCCGGTGAAGGCGCGGCTGATGACGGTGTCGCTTTCGCTCATGGCGAGGATAGCGTCCTTGTAGGGTTGGCCGGCGTGCGCTTCGTTCGACGCGATGAAGCGCGTTCCCATCCACACGCCGACGCAGCCAAAGGCCAGCGCCGCCGCCAGCCCGCGGCCATCGAACAGGCCGCCGGCCGCCACAACCGGCACATCGACCGCATCGACCACCTGGGGCCACAGCGCGACGCTGGCCACCGAGCCGGTGTGGCCACCGGCCTCGGTGCCCTGTGCGATGACGACGTCGCAGCCGGCTTGGGCCGCCTTGACCGCATGACGGACATTGCCGGCCATGCACATGACGACGACCCCGGCCTGCTTCAATTCGTCGACGATTGCCACCGGCACGCCAAGGCCGGCGATGAACGCCTTGGCGCCACCCTTGATGATGACTTCGACGCTGGCGGTCAGCGATTCAGGTTGTGCCGTCAACAGATCGACGCCGAACGGCTTGTCGGTCAGGTCACGCACCCGCGCCATCTGATCGGCAATCTGTTGCGGCCCCAGCCCGGCCATGCCCAGCGAGCCAAAGCCACCGGCGGCGCTGACCGCGGCGCAGACTTCGGCATAGGAAACGCCGCCCATGCCGGCGAGCAGGACGGGGTGTTCGACGCCGAGCAGGTCGCAGATCTTGGTGTGGATGGTCATGGTCGTCCTTCCTGGCCCTCTCCCGATTTGACGGGAGAGGGTGCGTGGGCGTGTTATGCCGGCGGTGGGCCGGCAGTCCTATTCCGCCGCCGCCGGCACATCCCAGCCGATCATCGCCTTGACCTCGAGGAATTCGGCAAAGGCATGGTCGCCCCATTCGCGGCCGTTGCCGGACTGTTTGTAGCCGCCGAACGGCGCCATCAGGTCGCCGCCGCCGCCGTTGATGAACACCTGTCCGGCGCGCATCCGCCGCGCCACGGCGCGGGCATGGGCCTGTTCACCCTGCACATAGGCGGCGAGGCCGTAGACGGTGTCGTTGCCGATGGCGATGGCGTCTTCCTCGCCGTTGTAGGGCAGCATGGTCAGCACCGGGCCGAAGATTTCCTCCCGCGCGATGGTCATGTCGTTGGTCACATCGGCGAACACCGTCGGCTTGACATAATAGCCGGTCTCCAGCCCCTCGGGCTTGCCGGTGCCACCGCTGACCAGCGTCGCGCCTTCGTCGATGCCCTTCTGGATGAGGCCCTGGATCTTGTGCCACTGGGCTTCGCTCACCACCGGCCCGATCTTGGCATTGCCATCCGGCGAACCGACCGTCACCGATTCGGCGGCGGCCCTGGCGATCGCCTTGGCGGCTTCCATCTTGGCGGCCGGCACCAGCATACGGGACGGTGCGTTGCAGCTCTGGCCCGAATTGTTCATCATCGATACGACGCCGCGGGTGACGGCGGCCTCGAGATCGGCATCCTCCAGGATGATGTTGGGCGATTTGCCGCCAAGCTCCTGGGCGACGCGCTTGACCGTTGGTGCGGCGTTGCGTGCCACCTCGATACCGGCGCGGGTCGATCCGGTGAAGCTGACCATGTCGACATCGGGGTGCGACGACATTGCCGCGCCGACAACGGGGCCATCGCCATTGATGAGGTTGAAGACGCCGGCCGGGACGCCGGCGGCGTGCATGACCTCGGTCCACAGATAGCCCGAGAACGGCGCGATTTCCGATGGCTTGAGCACCATCGTGCAGCCGACGGCGATCGCGGGCACGACCTTGCAGGCGATCTGGTTGATCGGCCAGTTCCACGGCGTGATGAAGGCGCAGACGCCGATCGGCTCCTTCGCGACCATCGTCGTGCCGCGCAATTCCTCGAAGCTGTAGTTTTTCAGCACTTCGATGCCGGTGGCGAGATGCCCGACGCCGATGGCGGCCTGCGCCTGCATGGCGAGCCAGCCCGGCGCGCCCATTTCCTCGGTGATGGCGGCAGCGATATCGGCATAGCGCTTCTGGTATTCGGCCATGATGTTCTGCAGCAGCTCGATGCGATCGGCGCGGCTGGTTTGGCTGAAGCCGGCAAAGGCCTTTTTGGCGGCAGCAACGGCGCGGTCGACATCGGCGGCAGAGCCCATGCTGATGGTGCCGCAGACGGCCTCGGTGGCCGGGTTGATGACGTCGAGCGTCTTGGCGGCGGCGGGGTCGACCCAGGCGCCATCAATGTAGAATTTGCGATAGTCCCGCATGATCGTCTCTCCCAGGAAGAATTTTGTCGGACCCTAGCAGCTTGGCGCTTCGTTGCACCAGAGGCCAGTGATGGATGGCCGCAGGCAGCGCAGGGGCGCGATTTTGTTGGAAATGGTCGCTTTCGAAGGTCATTGATTTCATTGGCTATCGGCTCGGAAGGTCAGCCCCGGGAGGCGTTTTCCTGACCTTCCGGATCGGCTCGCGAACCGCCTTTCGCCGGGTGTAGCCGGTGCCTGGCCAGTAGGACAGTCCCCGCCCCGCCGCCGCAATCTCAGCGTTTCGCCAGCACCATCTGCGCCGCCGCCGTCATCGCCTCCACCCCGGTGGCGATGGTCGGGGCCGGATCGGGGGCAAAGCCGGAATTGTGCAGCGACGGCAAGGTCGTGCCATTGGCCTTGGCGGCATCCCAGGTCGATTGCTTGACGGCACCCAGCCAGAATATCGTCGTCTCGATGCCCGGATCGGCGAGGCCATAATCGCTGAAATCCTCGCTGGCCATCGACGGGTCGAGCGGCACGATGCGGTCCCGGCCGAACTTGCCGACGAACAGCGCCTCGACCCGCGCCGCCAGCGCCGGGGTGTTGAGCGTCGGGTTGATATCCACCGCCACCTTGACCTCGGGCATCAGCCGGTCCGGAATTCCCGCCGCAATCGCTTCACCGCGCGCGACGCGGGCAATACCGTCGAGCAGGCGCTTTTGCTGCGCGGCATCATAGGACCGGACCGTAAGTTGCAGCTTCACCTCGTCGGGGATGATGTTGTACTTGCTGCCGCCATGGATTGATCCGACCGTGACGACGGCAGGCTGGAACGGGTCGCTTTCGCGGCTGATCAGCATCTGCAGGCCCATGATGATGCGCGCCGCCAGCGCCACCGGGTCACGCGTCGTCGCCGGATAGGCGCCGTGCCCGCCAATGCCGTGCACCGTCATGTCGACCATCGCGCCGGCCGACAACGCGCGGCTGGCCGGCACGGAAATCCGGCCCGCCGGCAAGCGGCTGTCGTCGTGGAGCGCAAGGGCGAACTGCGGCTTTGGAAAGCGCGCATACAGTCCGTCCTTGAGCATCGCCTCGGCGCCGCCGCCGCCTTCTTCCGCCGGCTGTGCGATCATCACCAGCGTTCCCGACCAGGCGGCTTTTGAAGCCGCCATCGCCCGCGCCGTGCCGACCCAGACGCTCATGTGGATATCATGCCCGCAGGCGTGCATCACCGGGGTATCCGACCCGTCCGCCGCCTTGCCGATGGCCGTGCTGGCATAGGGCAGCCCGGTGGCCTCGCGAACCGGCAAGGCATCCATGTCGGTGCGAATCAAGAGCACCGGGCCAGGGCCGTTAACCATCACGGCGACGACGCCGGTCCGCCCCACCTTTTCGGTGACGGCAAATCCGGCGGCGCGCGCCTCGGCGGCCATGATGCCCGCCGACCGCAATTCCTGGAAGCCGAGTTCGGGGTGGGTATGCAAATCCTTGTAGAGCGCGACGAGGTCGGTTTGCCGGGCGGCGCCTGCGCCCGCGCCCTTGGCGAGGACGGGCGTTGCGCCGCTGGCGGTGACGGTTGTTGCGCCGCTGGCGAGGACGGGCGTTGCGCCGCTGGCGATAACGAGCACTGCGGCGGCAGCCGTGCGGAGTGATTTGATCATGGGCCGCCACCTTAAGGGGAAATCGGCGCCACGCCAGCCCACGGGTATCATGCGGTCGGCGGGCCTGGCAGCCGTATTGGCGGCGGTGTTGGCGGCGATCCTCGTCGCTGCGCCGGCAGATGCCGATGCGCTTCGCCTGCCGCCACCGGGACGCGAGCCGCAGCGCATCGACTTTGTCGGTGATCCGCTGCTGGTCTTCCTCGCCGGCGCTGCACCTCCCGAGGCCTTTCGCACCGCCATCGCCGATGCCGTGACGCGCCACCCGGCGACGCTGGAGGCCGGCGCCCTGCGCGATGACGCCGGTGCCACGCGCCGCGCAGCCGGGTCCGCCATGTTCCCCCGCCTCGATGCGGCAATCCTTGCCAGCCGCTCATTGGCCAGCAGGTTCGACACCGGCACCGCCTTTGTCGAAAGCCTGCAACCGCGCGGACGCGCCGATGCCGTGCTCGGCGCCGAGCAGTTGCTGTGGGATTTCGGCGCCACGGGTGCGCGCATCGCCGCCGCGTCCGCCCGGCTGCGCGCCGCGAGCAGCAACGCCCAGGGCGTGGCGGCGGCCACCGCGCTCCGCGCCGTCGCTGCCTGGTATGATGTCCTCGCCGGCCAGGCGCTTGCCGACCTTTCGGATGCGCTGGTCGCGCGCCATGCCGCCATCCTTGCCGACACCCGCGCCCGTGCCGCAGCCGGCGTCGGCAGTGCTGCCGATGTGGCGCGTGCCGAAGCCGGACACGCCGATGCGATCGGCGACAGCGCGCGCTACACCCAGGCGCTGGCAGCAGCGCGCGCCCGATATAGCGAGGTTTTTGGTGCCGATGCTCCGGCCCGACCGCCGCGACCGCTGCCGCCGGTCTCCTCTGCGCCGGATATGGCCGCCGCGGCCCTGATGAGCCATGCCACGCCCGATGTTGTCGCGGCGATTGCCGGCGCCGATTCGGCACGGATCGAGGCCCGCGCCGCTGTCGCCGAGGCCCTGCCCCGCGTGGCCGCCGGCGTCAACGCCAGCCGCTACGACGTGTTCGGCAGCACCCATGACTTTGATGTGCGCGGCCAGGTCAGCCTGCGGCAAAGCCTGTCGCTGGGCGGCGCCGAAGCCGCGCGCATCGCCGGCGCCAGGGCCCGGGCCCGCGCGGCCGGCTTTGCCAGCGACCGCGCCGGCGCCGACGCGGAGCGCGATGCCATGGTGGCATTTGCCGACGCCGGCATCCTCGATCGGACACTGGCCGCGCGCGAAACCGCCTATCGCGCCAACCGCCGCGCCCGCGATGCCATGGCCGAACAGTTCCGGCTGTCGCGCGGCGACCTGACCGACGTGCTGCGCGCGGAACAGGCCTATTTTGCCGCCGCCGCCGCGCTCCTGCAGGCCAGTATCGACCGCGACATGGCCCGCTACACCCTGTTGGCGCGCACCGGCGAACTGTTGCCGCTGTTCGCCCTGCAAAAAGCCCGCTGAAAGGTCACGCCATGTCCGCGATGTTCCCGCACCCCGTTGCCGCCGCGCGCTGGTCCCCGGCACCCGACCGCCATCCGGCGTTCGCGCCAGTCGCGCCCACCGATGCCGCCGGCTGGTTGCGCGGCCCGCTGCTCGCCAACCGGGCGTTGTTCGGCCAGGTGGCGCTGGCGGCGACGTTGATCAACCTGTTCGCGCTGGCGACGTCGTTTTTCTCGATGACGGTCTACAACCGCATCGTCCCGGCCGGCGCCACCGATTCGCTGGTGGCGCTACTGGTCGGCATGGTCATCGTCCTCGTCTTCGATTTCGTGCTGCGCAGCCTGCGCGGCTATTTCGTCGATGTCGCGGGGCAGAATATCGACCATGCGCTCGGCGAAGCGATCTTCGGCCGCCTGCTCGGCATGAAACTGGCGGATCGGCGCGGCTCGCACGGCGGTGTTGCCGGCACCCTGCGCGAATATGAAACCCTGCGCGAATTCTTCGCATCGGCGACCGTCACGGCGCTGGTCGACGTGCCGTTCATCCTGTTGTTCCTCGCCGTCATCCGGGCGGTCGCCGGGCCATTGGTGTGGGTGCCGCTGCTCGCTATCCCGGTTGTCATCGGCATCGCCTGGGGATCGCAGCCGCTGCTCGAACGCCTCGCTGCCGCGGGCATGGCGCAGGGCCTCGACAAGCAGGGCATCGTTGTCGAAACCGTCGCCGGCCTCGAAACCATCAAGGCCAGTCGCGCCGCACCGATGCTGTGGAAACGCTGGCACGGCGCGGTGACGGCCCACGCCGACATCGCGCTGCGCCAGCGCCTCGTCGCGGCGTTCGCCGTCAATGCCGCCATTTCGGCGCAGAGCATCGTCTATGTCGCCACCGTTTCATGGGGCGTGTTCCTCATCGCGTCGGGGGAGCTGACCAGCGGCGCCTTGATCGCCGCTTCCCTGCTTTCGGGTCGCTGTGTCGCGCCGCTGGGGCAGATCGCCGGGTTGCTGACCCGCATCAGCCATACCCGGTCGGCCTATCGCGGCCTTGACGCGATCATGTCCCGGCCCGGCGAAGCAAGCTGCACCAGCCATCGGCGCTGGTCTCGGCTCGAAGGTGGCATCGCGTTCGAAAACGTCAGCTTCCGTTATCCCGGCAGCCAGCGCGCCGCGCTCGATAATGTCAGCTTTCGCATCGCGCCGGGGGAGCGGGTCGCCATCATCGGCCGTGTCGGATCGGGAAAATCGACGATCGCCCGGCTTGTCCTCGGACTTTACGCGGCCGATTCGGGGACGGTGCGGATCGACGGCTCGGATGTTCGCCAGTTCCACTCCGACCAGTTGCGCGCCAATATCGGCGCCGTGCTGCAGGATGTGATGCTGCTGTCGGGCACGCTTCGCGACAATATCACCCTTGGCGACCCGGCCATCGACGAAGTGGCGCTGTTGCGCGCGGCGCGAACCAGCGGTGCGCATGATTTCATCGGCCAGTCGGCGCAAGGCTATGACCGGCTGGTCGCCGATCGCGGCGAGGGGCTTTCGGGGGGGCAGCGCCAGGCCATCGCCATGGCGCGCGCGCTGGCGGCGCCGCGCTCGATCCTGCTGTTCGACGAGCCGACCAGCGCCATGGACGTCATCAGCGAGAGCGCCCTCATTGCCCGCCTCGAAGCCGAGCTTGAGGGCCGCACCCTTGTCCTTGTCACCCACCGCCAGTCGATGCTGCGCCTCGCCACCCGCGTCATCATCATCGACGAGGGGCGGATCGTCTCGCAGGGCTTGCGCGACGATGTGCTCGAATCCCTCGCGGTCGCCTGAAGGAGCCCCGGTCATGAACGCCGCCACCCTGTCGCCCGCCGCACCGCGCCTCGCCCCCGCCCGCGCTTCCCAGATCCTGCTGTGGTCGATCATCGGCTTCACCGGGGCGTTGCTGTTGTGGTCCGCGCTCGCCGAGGTCAACGAAACCACCGTCGCGGCCGGCCGGGTTGTCCCGTCGGGGCAGCTCCAGGTGGTCAGCAATCTCGAGGGTGGGGTCGTTGCGGCGATCCTCGCCAAAGCCGGCGACAGGGTTGCGGCGGGGCAATTGCTGCTGCGCCTCGACCCCGCGTTCGCCGGTGCGGAATACGGGCGCGGCACCGCCGCCGGCAACGCCCTTGCGGCCCGCATCGCCCGGCTCGAAGCCGAAGTGACTGGGCGGGCGCCCGTGTTCGATGCGGGCCTTGCCGCGGCTGCCCCGGCCGCTGTCGCCGGCGAACGCGCCCTGTGGTCGGCGCGCCGTGCCGACGAGGCCGCCACCATTGCCGGCGAAACCGCGCGCGGCGACGGCGCCGCCCAGACCCTGGCCGGCGCCGCCAGCGATCGTGCCGCGCGCGCCGAAGCCCGGGCCCAGGCGCAGCGCGAGCTCACCCTGATGGAAAGCCTTGTCGAAAAGGGCATCGAGCCGGCGATTTCGCGCGACCGCGCCCGCTCGCAACTGGCGCAGGCCAGTGCCGCGACCGCCGGTGCGGAGGCGGCCGTTGCCCGCGCTGCCGCCGCCGTGGCCGAAGCCCGTGCCGGGGTGCGCGCCACGCAGGGCCGTTTTCGTGCCGCCGCCGCCGATGCGCTGGCCGCGGCGCGCGCCGAACGCGCCGGGCAAGGCGCGGCGCTTCCGGCGCTCAAGGATCGCATGGCGCGCACCGAAATCCGGGCGCCGGTATCGGGCACCGTCAACCGCGTGCTCGCCGCCACCATCGGCGGCAGCGTTCTGCCCGGCCAGGCGCTGGTGGAAATCGTTCCGGCCGGCGGCACGCTCGTCATCGACGCGATGGTGCGTCCGGCCGACATCGGCTTCGTCCACCACGGGCAACGCGCCGCCATCAAGCTGACCGCCTATGATTCGGCCGTGTACGGAACCCTCAAGGGCCGTGTCGAACACATCTCGGCCGATGCCATCGTCAACGAGCGCAGCGGCGAGAGCCATTTCGAGGTGCGGATCGTCAGCGCCACCAAGGCCCTTGCGGCGCGCGACGGGTCGATCCTGCCGGTTACCGCCGGCATGGCCGCGGAAGTCGATCTCATCGGCCCGCAGCGCACCATCCTGTCGTATCTGCTGAGCCCGGTGACGCGGCTGCGGGACAATGCCTTCCGCGAAAAATGAGCCGGTCAGCCGGGCAGGATCTCGATCAGTTCGAGGTTGGACTGCCACTTCGGCCACGGCAGTTCCAGCCGCCAGCGGCCTTCGCCATAGGCACGCAGCACGCCGACCTGGTCGCGGTCGCCATCGGCACCATAGGCCATGACGCCGTGTTCCTGCGCCAATGCCATGGCACCGAGGAAGACCATGCGGTCGCCATCGGGGAACAGCCGGCCGGCCACACGTTGCGTGCCTGCCGACTGTTCGAAGCGCAATGCGCCGCCGGCGGCGTCCATGCGGCACGGCGCGAACGCCGATGCGCTTACCGCCGGGCCGGGCCGGACCACGCCATCGACATCGCGAAGGCCAAGCCTGACCGAGCGACAGCGGTATGCGCCGGGCGCGGGGAATGCCGCGGCCCGCGCTGCATCCGGTACGGCCACCGGGCCCAATGCCATGACGGCGGCATCGTCACCCTGCGCCTTGGCCTGCGCCAGCGACCGCGTCCACGCATCCCATAAGCCGGCGAGGCGCTTGCGATCGGCATCGCCGATCAGCGTTTGCCAGCGGGGCACGGCGACGCCGCCACCTTTGGCGACATGGTGACGGGATGCGCCGCCACACGCGGTCAGCAGCAGGGCCAGCAAGAGATATTTGGTACGCACGACCAATGCCATGACAGGGCTTTGTGGCAACAAAGCGTACGCCGCCCGAAAGTTTCCCGTCCGGCCCTCAGTTGCCGAGCATGCCCCGCACGAATGCTGCCAGCCCGAGCTGGCGCTTGCGCCGCAACCGCTCGGCGTGGAGGATGGCGCGGATCTCGGCGAGGCAGGCGTCGGCGTCGTCATTGACGAGGATATAGTCGTATTCGCCCCAGTGGCTGATCTCGTCGCGGGCGCGCGCCATGCGTTCGGCGATAACGTCGGCGGGATCGGTGGCGCGGTCTGTCAGCCGGCGTTCAAGCTCGACAAGGTTGGGCGGCAGGATGAAAATCCGCACGAGGTCGCTCGCCGCGTCGGTCTGCTGGAGCTGCTGGGTGCCCTGCCAATCGATATCGAACAAAACGTCGCGCCCGGCGTGGAGCGCATCCTCGACCGGTCCCCGCGGCGTGCCATAGCGATTGCCGAACACCGTCGCCCATTCAAGAAGTTCCTCCTGTTCGACCATCGCTTCGAAACGCTGCGGCGAGACGAACCAATAGTCGCGGCCCTCGACTTCGCCGGGCCGCGGCGGGCGGGTGGTTGCCGAAATCGACAGGGTGATGCCGTTGTCCTCGGCCAGCAACCGCCGTGACAGCGTCGTCTTGCCGGCGCCGCTGGGGCTCGACAGCACGAACATCAACCCGCGCCGGGGCGGACTGCTATGGGGGCGCGCAAATTCGGTCATGTCGGGTGGTTAGCGGGTTGTGACGGCGGCGTCACCCTGCGCCCCGATCATCGCCTCCGGTCGCACGATGGCCCTGAACCGCGCTTCATCGATGAGGTCCAGCGCCAGCCCGGCTTCGAGCAGC
Organism: Sphingomonadales bacterium; assembly: GCA_025351405.1. Lineage (GTDB taxonomy): Bacteria > Pseudomonadota > Alphaproteobacteria > Sphingomonadales > Sphingomonadaceae > Sandarakinorhabdus. The sequence continues at coordinate 42,558 of JANXVZ010000048.1, forward strand.
GACGTGCCGTCGTGATGCGCCTTCTTGGCAATCGCCGCCGCCGCATCATAGCCGATCTCGGGCGCCAGCGCCGTCACCAGCATCAAAGATCGTTCGACCAGTTCCGCCAGCCGGGCGCGATTGGGGGTAATGCCATCGACGCAGCGGATGCGGAAACTGTGCATCGCATCGGCGAGCAGCGCGATCGAGCCGAGCACATTATAAGCGATCAACGGCTTGAAAACGTTCAGTTGCAGATGCCCCTGCAGCCCGCCGATGGTGACCGCCACGGCGTTGCCCATCACCTGCGCGCAAACCATCGTCAGCGCCTCGCACTGGGTGGGGTTGACCTTGCCCGGCATGATCGAGCTGCCCGGCTCATTCTCCGGCAGCGCCAGTTCGCCAAGGCCCGAACGCGGCCCGCTGCCGAGCAGCCGCAGGTCGTTGGCGATCTTGGTCAGCCCGACGGCGATGGTATTGAGCACCCCCATTACCTCGACCATGGTATCATGCGTGGCCAGCGCCTCGAACTTGTTGGCGGCGCTTTGCCAGGGCACGCCGCCGGTCAGCTCCGCCAGCGCCGCGCAGAATTCCGGGCCGAAATTTTCGGGCGCGTTGAGGCCGGTGCCGACCGCGGTGCCGCCCTGCGCCAGCCGCGACAGCCGCGGCCACAGCGCCACGATCCGCGCCGCGCCATCGTCGAGCGTCTGTGCATAGGCGGAAAACTCCTGCCCCAGGGTGATCGGCGTCGCATCCTGCAAATGCGTACGGCCGATCTTGATGACCTGTGCCCATTCCGCCTCATGGCTGCGAAAGCCGGCCGCGAGGGCGCGCAGTGCCGGCAGCAGGCGGCCATGGCATTCTAGCGCGGTCGCCACGTGCATCGCTGTCGGGAAGGTATCGTTCGACGATTGCGACTTGTTGACATGATCGTTGGGATGCACCGGCGTCTTGCCGCCCCGCCTGCCCGTCAACATCTCGTTGGCGCGCCCGGCGATGACTTCGTTGGCGTTCATGTTGGTCTGGGTGCCACTGCCGGTCTGCCAGACGACGAGCGGAAACTGGTCGTCGTGCCGGCCATCCGCCACTTCGGCGGCCGCGGCCTCGATAGCGTCGGCGAGTCCCGCATCGAGCCCGTGCGCCCGGTTGACCCGCGCCGCCGCCTGCTTGATCCGCCCCAGCGCGCGCACCAGCGGCACCGGCATGCGCTGGCCGCCGCCATTGGCCGTGTCTATCGGGAAATTGCCGATCGAGCGCTGGGTCTGCGCGCCCCAATAGGCGTCGGCGGGGACTTCGAGCGGTCCGAAGCTGTCGGTTTCGGTCCGCGTCATGGGATCATTTTTTCCGGAAGCGATCGAGCGTCACGACGTTGCTACCCGGCTCGATGGGTTCCGGCGGCTCCGGCTCGGGCGGCGATTCGGGCAGGGCTTCGCCTTCCCGGGGCTGGAACTGCAAGGCGAAGTTGACCGCCGGATCGACAAAGCCGGTGATCGCTTCATACGGCACGCGCAGCTTGGCCGGCACCTGGTTAAACGACAGCCCGATTTCAAAGGCCTCGTCGTCGATCGCCAACTCCCAATAGCGGTGCTGGATGACGATAGTCATCTCCTCGGGGTAACGCTCGAGCAGGTGCTTGGGAATCGAAACGCCGGGCGCCCGGGTGCGAAAGGCGATGTAGAAATGATGGGCACCCGGCAAGCCGCCGGCATGATCGATGCGGTCGAGCACCCGGCGCACCACAGTGCGCAGCGCATCCTGGACGATCTCGTCATAGGGGATCAGGCTGTCGGCGGTGGTTTCGGTCACGGCAAGGCACTCGGTTGGGTGGTTGCTTGGTGACGCCATGGCGGCGCGGGGTCAAGTAGCTCGGGGGCGCGGGGCGTATCGGTTGGGGCTCGGCACCGGCCCGCGCCCGATCAACCAGAATAGTGGGGAGCTTCTGTTGCTCGGTGCTCCCCGTACCGCCGGTGTCTGCTTCTGTTGCCCGGTGCAGCCCGAACCGCGCTTTCGGCCAGTGTAACTTAGTCCGTTAGGACCGGGTTACGCTGCGATTGCGAATGCCTCGTTGTCGTTGGCATTTGTGGGTTTTTGAATGGTTTAACGGCGCGTTCAGGCCGGGTAAAAACATCGTCTTTCAACACACGTCGATTCTGGTTCGACCCCAAAAATCCCCTTCGTCATCAATCTTGCGACTGGCCCGCGACAACCGGGAGGGATGGTGGAGTCGCCGGGTACTGCCCCCGGGTCCGCTGCATCTATTTCACGATATACTTTATCACCATAGACGGGCCGAAGCCCGACCCGACCTATATAGGCGCTATGGTCTCAAACTGCAAAGATGGCGCGATATCGTGCCAGGACTGCGCCGTTTATGCGATCCCAATCATAAGGTAGCGCCTTTTGCAGCCCCGCCGTGCCGGCGGCCCGGCGGACGGCAGAATCGGTCAGGTACAGCGTCAACGCATCGGCGAAGGCGGCAATGTCGTCGGCCGGAACCAGCCGCCCGGTAATACCGTCATCGACAAGGCAGTTGCTGCCCGTCGCCTGTGCCGCCACGATCGGGATGCCGCTCGCCATCGCCTCGAGGTTGATGTTGCCAAAGGTTTCGGTGGTCGACGGGTTGAGCAGCATCTCGGCGCTGGCATAGGCGCAGGCAAGGGTGTCGCCATCGAGAAAGCCGGTGAAGATGGCCCCCGGCACCTGCGCCTCGAAGCGTGCCCGCGCCGGACCGTCGCCGACCACCAGCAGTTTGTGCGGCACGCCCCGGGCACGCAGTTCCGCCACCGCCGCAGCGACGGTATCGAGCCCTTTTTCGAGCACCAGCCGACCGACAAAGCCGATGACGACGTCATCGTCGGCGATACCGAGCCCACGCCGCCACGCCAGCGAGCGCCTGCCGGGATGGAAGCGCTGCTTGTCGACCCCTCGGCTCCACACCGCCGAATGGGCGATCAGCCCCTGCTCCCGCAGCACCTCGCCAAAGCCTTCCGAGGTGACGAAGACCTCGTCGAGCCCGGCATAAAAGCGCCGCAAGACGCCTTCTGCGGCGCGCTGCAGCCAGCCGAGGCCGTAATAGGCAAAATAGGCTTCGAACCGCGTGTGCACCGATGCCACCACCGGCACCCCCATGCTGCGCGCCAGTTTCTTGGCGGCGTGACCCAATGGATCGGGGGCGGACAAATGCACCAGGTCGGGTGCGAAATTGCGAATATCGGCCTTGATCGCCGCCGGCAGGCCCAGCGCGATGCGATATTCGGCACGCCCCGGTATGCTGTACGACGGCACCGACACCAATGTGCCGGACGGTGCAAACGCCGGGGTGTCGCTGGTCGGCGAATAGACGCGAACCTCGACGCCCTGCGCTTCCAGATACGCCACCAGCCTGTTCAGCGCCTGGTTGGCGCCATCGCGCACATAATTGTAATTGCCCGAAAACAGCGCGACCCGCAGCGGCCGGGCGGCGGGTCGAACCACGTGTTCGACGACGGTATCAGCGTCGACAACGGGCAAACGGTACGCAGTGGCCAAAACACAATCCTCGATCGATCGAGGTGGCTTTAGCCCAGCATTGTGACCGGGGTAGGGCGGCGCCCGGCGCCCCCGTTCAGAAGCGGGTGGCGAAACTGACGCCGCCGCCGCTGGTATCGCCATAGGCGGTGACGCTGGTGTTGCGATCGAGCCGGCGGGTCAGCAGGAAGGCGGATCCTTCGCCGATGGCGGCACCGGCGACGACGTCGTACCAGTGATGGTCATGGGTGTGGACACGGGCAAAGCCGACACCGGCGGCGAGGAGTTCGAACGGCAACCCCATCTGCCAGCCATAGCGGGCATGGATGAAGCCGGCACCGGCGAAGGCCGACGCGGTATGGCCCGAGGGGAAGCTGTGCTCACCGCCATTCGGGCGCTGCTCGTGGACGGTGTATTTGAGAATTTCGGTGGTGCCGAGAGCGACCGCGCCGGTCTCGATCAGATCGATGACGCCTCTGCGATCATCCTCGAAATAGGTGATCGTCGCGGCGGCGACCGGAATGCCGATGGCGCCGACATCGGCAAAGGTGCGCCACGCCTTGTCACTGGCGGCAGCCGGGCTGGCGATGATGGACATGGCAGCCAGCGCCACCGAGAATCTGCGGACCATGTAACACCCTCTACTACCGTCTCGCCGGGTCATGCCGTGCCATTGCCGCGATGACCAGATGAATATTTCCGGCGCGGCCAGAGGACGCGCCATTCAGCCCCGAATCGACGACAAAAACCCCGCCGGATTGCTCCGGCGGGGTCGATGTCGCCAATATGGCAAGATCAGGCGGCGACGACCCGGCGGCGACGCGCCACGGCGCCAACGAGGCCGAGACCGGCGATGAGCAGCGCCCAGCTTTCCGGCTCGGGCACGGCAGCGCCGGCGGTGAAGGCATAGTTGGTGAACTGCGAGCCGCGCGCCCAGTCGGAGACATAGGCCGAGGTATCACCCGGGTTCAGGTAGAATCCGCCGGTGCTCGTGGAAGCGTTTTGCGCGACCTTGCGACCGCACGGATAGCCGGCGCAATCGGGGAACGAACCTGCATACCAGACGCTGACCCACGACTGGAAATCGATGTTGAGCGGATTGGCATCGACGGTCGAGATGACATAGTCCGAAGCGGTGCCGCCGAAGATGAACGCTGCGGCGCCCTGGCCGGTGAACGCCGGGTTGCTGCCCGTGTAGGGCGTGCCATCGACCTGCCAGCTGCCGACATAGGTGTATGTCGTGGCAGCAGCGAGCGACGGCACTGCCAACGCGGCCAGCGCCACGGCCGAAAGGAAAAGCGTCTTCATTCAAACCCCCTGGTTGAAATTTTGTCCAAGGCAAAGATCGCCATGAACAACTGCACTAGATGCAAAATACGCGCCACTATCATCGGCTTCGGCAAGGCATTGTTTCAGCGGGGGATAATTCGGAATCGCCGATCGGCTCTTGCCAAAGTGTAAAGTATCCCGACAGTTTCGGCGCTGAAACGAATGAAGCGCGCCGGTGTCCCGGCGCGCTCCAATCGTCTCGACCTGATGCGAAGCTTCAGCCTTCGGCTGGCGCTTCTGCCACCACCGGCGCTGCGGCAATCGCCGCGACCGGGGCTTCCGCCACCACCTTGGACGCCTGTGCGGCGCGCAATGCGGCGTCGCGGCTGTTGGCCGCCACGCGCAAGCGCGACATCCCGGCGCCGGTGCCGGCCGGAATAAGCCGGCCGACGATGACGTTTTCCTTCAGGCCCTTCAGCGTGTCGATCTTGCCCTGGACGGCGGCTTCGGTCAGCACCCGTGTCGTTTCCTGGAACGATGCGGCCGAGATGAAGCTCTTGGTCTGGAGCGACGCCTTGGTGATGCCGAGCAGGACGGGCTTGCCTTCGGCGGCGACACCCTTCCTGGTCAGCTTGCTGTTTTCAAAGTCCATCTCCTCGCGGTCGACCTGCTCGCCCACCAGCAGGGTCGTGTCGCCCGACTTGGTGATTTCGACCTTCTGCAGCATCTGGCGAACGATCACCTCGATGTGCTTGTCGTTGATGCGCACACCCTGGAGGCGATAAACCTCCTGGATTTCCGAGCAGAGATATTCGGCCAGCGGTTCGACGCCGAGCACATCGAGGATGTCGTGCGGGTTGGGGTTGCCGTCGATGAGGTAATCCCCGCGGCGGACATAATCGCCCTCCTGCACGCTGACATGCTTGCCCTTCGGCACCAGATATTCGGCGACCTCGCCACCGTCTTCGGCACGAATGCTGATGCGGCGCTTGGTCTTGTAGTCCTTGCCGAATTCGACCCGGCCGTTGATGCGGGCCATGATCGCGTTGTCCTTGGGGATGCGCGCCTCGACCAGTTCCGCCACCCGCGGCAGACCGCCGGTGATGTCGCGGGTCTTGGCAGCTTCGCGCGGAATACGGGCGATGACGTCGCCGGCGAAGACTTCCTGGCCATCGTTGACCGACAGAATGGCATCCACGGCGAGCAGGTAGCGCGCCATTTCGCCCGAACCTTCGTCAAGCAGGGTGATGCGCGGACGCAGGTCATCCTTCTTGTTGATGTTCTTCCAGTCCTGCACGACCTTCTGGGCGATGCCGGTGGCTTCATCGACGTTTTCGGACATCGACACGCCCTCGACGAGATCCTGGTACTTCACCTTGCCGGACTTTTCGGTGATGATCGGCAGGGTATACGGATCCCATTCCGCCAGGCGATCGCCCTTGGCAACGATGGCGCCCTCCAGGTGCATGACCGTCGCACCATAAGGGATACGATGGATCGAGCGTTCGCGGCCCTCGGTATCGCGCAGCACCAGTTCGCCGTTGCGCGCCATCGAGATGTTGCGACCGCGGCTGTCGGCAATCGTCGACAGGGCGCGGAACTCGATGGTGCCATCCACGGGCGAATCGATCGTCGATTGCTCGCTGACCTGCGCCGCGCCGCCGATGTGGAAGGTCCGCATCGTCAACTGGGTGCCCGGCTCGCCGATCGACTGTGCCGCGATGACGCCGACGGCCTCACCGGTGTTGACCGGCGTGCCGCGGGCGAGATCGCGGCCATAGCAGGTGCCGCAGACGCCGCCCTTGGTTTCGCAAAGCAGCGGCGAGCGAATCTTGACCTCGGCAACCGCCGCCTTCTCGATCCGCACGACATCGACTTCGCTGAGCAGCATGCCGGCCGGGGCCAGCACTTCGCCGGTCTTGGCATCGACGATATCGTCGAGAACCGTCCGGCCAAGGATGCGCTCCGACAGCGACACGATGGTGTTGCCGCCTTCGACGATCGCCTTCATCGTCATGCCACGCTCGGTCTTGCAGTCGTTCTCGGTGACGGTGCAATCCTGCGCGACATCGACGAGACGCCGCGTCAGATAGCCAGAGTTGGCGGTTTTCAATGCCGTATCGGCGAGACCCTTGCGGGCACCGTGGGTCGAGTTGAAATATTCAAGGACGGTGAGGCCTTCCTTGAAGTTCGAGATGATCGGCGTTTCGATGATCTCGCCCGACGGCTTGGCCATCAGGCCGCGCATGCCGGCAAGCTGCTTCATCTGCGCCTGCGAACCACGGGCACCCGAATGCGCCATCATGTAGATCGAGTTGATCTGCATGTCGCGACCGTTGGCGTCCTGCTTCTTGGCGCTGATTTCCTTCATCATCTCGGCAGCGACCTGGTCACCGCACCGCGCCCAGACGTCGATGACCTTGTTGTACTTCTCACCCTGGGTGATCAGGCCATCCTGGTACTGCTGCTCGAAGTCCTTGACCGCGGCCTTGGTGCCTTCGACGAGGCCTTCCTTGGCGGCGGGAATGACCATGTCATCCTTGCCGAAGCTGATGCCGGCCTGGAAGGCGTGGCGGAAGCCCAGCGTCATGATCGCATCGGCGAACAGCACGGTCTCCTTCTGGCCGGTGTGGCGATAGACGGTGTCGATGACATCGGCGATCTCCTTCTTGGTCAAAAGCCGGTTGATCGTTTCGTACGGCACCTTCGATGACTTGGGCAGCGTTTCACCGAGCAACATCCGGCCCGGCGTGGTCTCGACACGGCGCAGCACCATCTTGCCGGTCTCGTCGGTGGTTTCGACGCGGGCCCGGATCTTGGCGTGCAGCGTCACCACCTTGGCATGAAGCGCCTGGTGGACTTCGGCCATGTTGGCAAAGGCCATGCCCTCGCCGGGTTCGCCATTGGCTTCCATCGACAGGTAATACAGCCCGAGGATCATGTCCTGCGACGGCACGATGATCGGCTTGCCGTTGGCGGGGCTGAGGATGTTGTTGGTCGACATCATCAGCACGCGGGCTTCCAGCTGCGCTTCAAGCGACAGCGGGACGTGGACGGCCATCTGGTCGCCGTCGAAATCGGCGTTGAAAGCCGAGCAGACCAGCGGGTGAAGCTGGATGGCCTTGCCCTCGATCAGCACGGGCTCGAAGGCCTGGATGCCGAGGCGATGCAGCGTCGGCGCGCGGTTCAAAAGCACCGGATGCTCGCGGATGACCTCGTCGAGGATGTCCCAGACTTCCTTGCGCTCCTTTTCGACCCACTTCTTGGCCTGCTTGAGGGTCATCGACAGACCCTTGGCATCGAGGCGTGAGTAGATGAACGGCTTGAACAGCTCGAGCGCCATCTTCTTGGGCAGGCCGCACTGGTGCAGCTT
>JANXVZ010000039.1 GCA_025351405.1 Sphingomonadales bacterium
ACCATGCGAGAGCAGCCGGATTTGCATCGAGCTTCCATCAGGCATCAAGCTGCGCATCGACGCCGGCGTTGACACCGACGCCCTTGCCCGGGTGCTGTCGATCCTGCCGCGATGATCCCTTTGCCGGCGACGACGAAGATCTGGCTGGCGTGCGGCGCGACCGATATGCGCAAGGGCTTCGATGGCCTGGCGGTGCTAGTCCAGCAAAGCCTGAAGCAGAGCCCGCATTCGGGGGCGCTGTTCGCCTTTCGTGGCCGGCGCGGCGATCTGATCAAGCTGCTCTGGTATGACGGCCAAGGACTGTGCCTGTTTTCCAAGCGGATGGATCGTGGTCGCTTCGTCTGGCCGGGTACCGCGACCGAGGCCGTCCACCTGACCCCGGCACAGCTTTCGATGCTGCTTGAAGGCATCGACTGGCGCCGCCCGGAGCGGACTTGGCAGCCTTCTCTAGCCGGTTGATAAAGCACGTATTTACTGGGATTTGCAGGGATTATCCTGGCGATTCCGATGGTGATCTGCTAACAGATTCCAGTGTCAGACGCAGGCATATCCACTCCCGATCGGGACCAGCGGATCGCCGCACTGGAAGCGCTTTTGGCCGAGCGCGATGCCGCCCTTGCCGGTGCTCGCGCCGATATTGCGGCGCGCGATCTGCTCATCGATATGCTGCGCGTCCAGATCGCCCGGCTGAAGCGCATGTCGTTCGGCAAGTCATCCGAGAAGCTGACCCGCGAGATCGCCCAGCTTGAGCTGGCGCTCGAAGAACTCGAGACCGCAGCCGCTACCGTCGCTGGGGATGGCCCGCGCGGCAAGGCCGCCGCCGATCGCACACCGCCGGTTCGATCATTGCCGGCGCACCTGCCACGCCTCGAGATTGTCCATGAACCTGTCTCCGGCACCTGTGCGTGCCCGGCCTGCGGCGGCGCGCTGCGACCCCTCAGCGCCGACGCCGACGAGATGCTCGACGTCGTGCCGGTCAGTTGGCGGGTCGTTCGCCATATCCGCCCCAAGTATAGTTGCCGCGCTTGCGAGACCATCGTCCAGGCACCGGCGCCGGTGAAGGCCATCGCCCGCGGCAAGGCAACGTTCGCTACGCTAGCACATATCGTCGTCGCCAAGTTCGATCATCATCTCCCACTCTATCGCCAGGCCGAGATGATGGCGGCGCAAGGCATCGATATCGACCGGTCGACCCTGGCAGGCTGGACCGGCCAGACCGCGGCGCTGCTCGATCCGATCGTTGCCCGCATCCGCGAGCAAGGGCTGACGGCGACCAAGCTTCATACCGACGACACACCGGTGCCGGTGCTTGATCCCGGCCGCGGGCGCACCGCAACCGGCAGGCTCTGGGTTTATGCCGTCGACGATCGCGCCTCGGGTGCCACAACCCCGCCGCTGGTGTGGTACGAGTTCACCACCGATCGCACCGGCACCCATCCCCAGAAGCATCTCGCCAACTACGCCGGGTTCCTACAGGCCGATGCCTATGCCGGTTACAACCAGCTTTACGACAGCGGCCGGGTCACCGAGGTCGCCTGCTGGGCCCACTTCCGGCGCAAGATCTTCGATATCCACCAGGCCAAGCCGACTGCGCTGACCAGTGATCTGCTCGATCGCATCGCTGCGCTTTACGTTGTCGAAGCCGATGCGCGTGGGCAGCCACCCGATGTGCGGCGTGCTGCGCGCCAGGACCGATCCGTCGCTTTGGTTGATGCGCTTCGCGCCGCGCTCGACGACGCCTTGCGGCGCCTGTCGCCCAAGTCCGAGATGGCCAAGGCGATCAGCTATGGCGTCAAGCTGTGGCCGGCGCTGATGCGGTTCCTCGATGATGGCCGCCTCGAGATCGACAACAACATCGCCGAACGCGCCATCCGCAGCATCGCTGTTGGTCGCCGCAACTGGCTGTTCGCCGGATCAAGGGTCGGCGGCGAACGCGCCGCCGCCATCTACTCCGTCATCGAGACCTGCAAGGCCAACAAGGTCGACCCGCAGCGCTACATCGCCGACGTCACCGCCAAGATCGCCGGCAACTGGCCGGCATCGCGTTGGAATGAGCTCATGCCCTGGAACTGGAAAGCCAGCGCCGACCAGCAGATCGCTCAAGCCGCCTGACGGCGGCCTTCAGACCACGCTTACCGTGAATAAGCTGGCGGCATGACCGCAGGCGAACATAACGGCATGGCCGTGTGTAGGACAGGCGCGCGTTTCCACGCCACGTTCGAAGCCGGCGCTACAGCGTCATTTCCCAGCCATCATAGCCTGGCTCGACCGTTTCGGGCAGCACGGCTGCGAGCGACGCATAATCCATCGATTGGTCCATGTGCGTCAGCACGGCATGGCGCGGGCGATAGTGGCGGATCCAGCCCAGCGTCTGTTCGAGGTGGCTGTGGGTCGGGTGTGGGTGGCGGCGCAGCGCATCGACGATCCACAGGTCCAGCCCCGCCAGCCCGGCATCGGCACAGGCATCGAGCGCCTTCACATCGGTCGAATATGCCAATGCACGGCCGTGGCAATCGATGCGAAACCCGGTCGAATCGATGTTGCCGTGGTTTTGCTCGAAGCCGGTGATGGTCATGGCGCCGACGTGAACGGGTCCGTTCAAGTCATTGGCGACGCACGTTGCCGGGTAAAACCTTGTGCCTTCGAAGACATAGTCGAAGCGGCGCTTGAGCACGTGCCATGTCGCCGCCGAAGCGTGGCATTGCACAGGTTCGCCCATCAGGTGGAAAACCTGGCGCAGATCGTCGATGCCATGGGCGTGGTCGGCGTGATCGTGGGTGATGAACACGGCGTCGAGGCGTTGGACGTTGGCGCCAAGCAATTGCTCGCGCATATCGGGGCCGGTATCGATGAGGATGGTCTTGCCGGCATGTTCGACAAGCACGGACACGCGGCGCCGGCGGTTGCGCGGGTTGGCGGGGTCGCAATCGCCCCAGTCATTGCCGATACGCGGCACCCCGCTCGATGTGCCGCTGCCGAGCATCGTCACCTTCATTGCGGCGGCGTCGCCTTTGAAAACAGCCGGAAGAAATTGGCCGTCGTGGTCGCGGCCAACACCTCGGGCGTAACTCCGCGCAGGTCGGCAAGAAATCGCGCGGTGTGCGCCACAAAGGCCGGCTCGCAGGTCTTGCCGCGCATCGGCACCGGCGCGAGAAACGGCGCATCGGTTTCCACCAGCAGGCGATCATCGGGGATGGTGACGGCGCTGGCTTGCAAGTCCCTAGCGTTCTTGAAGGTCAATATGCCCGAGAGAGAGATGTAGAAACCAAGTGCAAGCGCCTGTTCTGCAAAGGACTGGCTTGCGGTAAAACAGTGGATGACCCCGTGCAGCGCACCCTGCCCGGCTTCCGATAGCAGTTCCAGCGTATCGGCTTCCGCCTCACGGGTGTGGACGATGATCGGAAGTCCAGTGGCGCGCGCCGCGGTGATATGGGCGCGGAAACTGGTGCGCTGCCGCTCGCGATCGCTCTTGTCGTAGTAATAATCGAGCCCGGTCTCCCCGATGCCGATGACACGCGGGTGCGCGGCGGCAGCGACCAGCATCGCGGCATCGGTATCCGGGTGTTGGTCGGCCTCATGCGGGTGGATGCCGATGGTTGCCCACACATCGGGTTCGGCATCGGCGCGGGCGATGACATCGGGCCATTCCGATCGCTTGGTCGAAATGCCGAGGAAGCCACCGACCCCGGCGCCGCGCGCCCGCGCCAACACGCCGGCGACATCTTCGCGCAGTCCGGGATAGTTGAGGTGGCAATGGCTGTCGATCAGCATCAGGCAGCAGCCTCCGTCCAGCGCGGGAAGACGCCTTGCGGCGACGGCAGTGATGTTGCGCCGGCAACGCGCACAGCCAATGCGTTGAAATCGCGCGCTCCTGCTTCCACCCCCAACTGGTCGAGCAACAGCGCGGATGCGGCGGGTATCACCGGCTGGACGAGCAGGACAATCCGCCGCGTCGCATCGAGCGTGGTCGCCAGGACCTTCGCCATTTGCCCAGGATCGGTCTTTGCCAGCGCCCACGGTGCCGCATCGGCGAAATAGCCATTTGCCAGCGCGACCATCGCCATCACTGCCTCCAGCGCGCGGTGCAGCAGAAGCGCGTCCATCGCCTTGAAGTAATTGTCGGTCAGTGTCGCCAGGCTGCTGGCGAGCGCGCTCGCCGCGTCGTCGCCGGCCAGTTCTGCCGGCATCGCGCCGTTGCAGTTCTTTGCCACCATCGACAGCGCCCGCTGCGCCAGATTGCCGATGCCGTTGGCAAGATCGGCATTGGTGCGTTCGACGATGGCCTCGTCGCTGTAGCTGCCATCCTCGCCGAAGGCGACCTCACGGAGCAGGAACCAGCGCAGCCGATCGACCCCGAAGCGCGCCGCCATCGCCCCCGGATCCACGACATTGCCGACCGATTTCGACATCTTCTCACCGCGGTTGAGCACGAAGCCGTGGCCGAATACCGTTTTGGGCAGTGCGAGGCCGGCCGATAACAGGAATGCCGGCCAGTAGATCGTGTGGAAACGCACCACATCCTTGCCGATGACGTGCAGGTCCGCCGGCCACCATTCGCCGTCGATTCCGCCGGCCCCGGTCAGGTAACTGGCCAGCGCATCGACCCAGACGTACATGACATGGCCGGGCGATCCCGGCACCGGCACGCCCCAATCGAAACTGGTGCGCGACATCGACAAATCCGACAGGCCGCCCTCAACAAAGCTGCGCATCTCGTTGAAACGGCTTGATGGCTGGATGAATTCCGGGCGTTCTGCATAAAGCTTGAGCAAAGGTTCGGCATAGGCCGAAAGCTTGAAGAACCAGCTCTCCTCGACCGTCCATTCCACCGGGGTGCCCTGCGGTGACAGCTTCACCGTCTGGCCTTGCGCGTCTTCCGCCGCGATCAATTCCGCTTCATCGTAATAAGCTTCGTCGCGGACCGAATACCAGCCTTCATAGCGGCCCAGATAAAGGTCGCCATTGGCCGCCATCCGCTGCCAGAGCGCCTGTGCCACTTGGTAATGATCGGCATCCGTCGTGCGGATGAAGCGATCGTGGCTGATTCCCAATTGTGCGTCGAGATCGACAAATGCCTCGACCATGCCATCGACATAATGGCGCGGCGCCACACCGGCTGCACGTGCCGCCTGCGCGATTTTCAGGCCGTGTTCGTCGGTGCCGGTCAGGAACCGGACATCGTCGCCATGCAGGCGGCGATAGCGGGCGATGGCATCGGTGGCGATCGCTTCATAGGCATGGCCCATGTGCGGCTTGCCATTCGGATAGGCGATGGCAGTGGTGATGTAGAAAGGCTTGCTCATGGGTCCCCGAATGCGGGAGTTTGCGCTGCGGTGCAACGGCCAGCTTCAGTCTGGCGCAGCTTGGGCCATCAATCCTGCGAGTTCGAAAGCGACGGCCTGCGCCTCGAGCGACAGGGGTTGGGCGCTGGCGGCGAGAACGCTGGCTTTTTCCCATGCCCGGATGGTGCGCGCCAGTGTTGGCCCCGAACGATTTCGTGCGATATCGGCAAGCATGGCCGGCACCAGGTCGAGCAACGCCTCGTAGCGCGTCGCCGATGCCTTGCCACCGACCGACTTCGATAGCGCAAGTGCGCGCGCCGGCGCTTCGACGCTGGGCCGCGTGGCGAGTTCGGCGAGTTGCGCCTCCAGCGTCCCAATCCCGGCTTCGGCAAGGCGCAACGCCCGCCCCGGGGCGCCTTGCGCGATCCGCACCAACGCGGCGCGATCGTCTGGCGGCACCCCCGCCGATGCAACAATTTCGGAGACGTCCATGTCCGACAGCGGCTGGAAGCGCAACGTCCGGCAGCGCGAACGGATGGTCGGCAGCAGCCGCCCCGGCGAATGGCTGATGAGCAGGAACAGCGTTTGCCGCGGCGGCTCCTCGAGGTTCTTCAGCAGGGCGTTGGCCGCGTTCTTGTTGAGGTCGTCGGCGCTGTCGATGATGATCACCCGCCAATCGGCAATCGAAGGTGTTTGATTCAGCACCGCCTGCAACTTGCGGATCTCATCGATGTTGATGATGTTCTGCAGCTTGCCCTTGTCGTTTTCGACACGGACGACGCGCCGGAAATCCGGGTGGCTGCCGGCGTCGACCAGTGCCGCCGCGGCACTGTCGCGGCCGCCTTCGAACCCGGTCCCCGCCGGACGCCCGGCCAGCAGCCAGATCGCGGCCTGTTCGGCAAACAGCGCCTTGCCGATGCCGGCAGGCCCGGTCAGCAGCCAGCCATGGTGCGGGCGGCCGCCCAGTGCTGCGGCCTTGAAATCCTCGACCTGGGCGTCGTGGCCGATCATGGCAACACCAGTGCGGCGATATCGGCGGCGATGCTGGCAACGTCGCGACCGGCATCGACATCGTGGCACCGCAGCGGCTCCGCACGCGCCAACCCTGCAAAAAAGCCGGTGACGCGCGCATGAAATTCGGCATCGTGCGCCTCGAAACGCCCCTCGCCGCCCGCCCGCTCGGTCGCCCGCGCCAGGCCCACCGCCGCCGGCAGCGCCATCACCAATGTCAGGTCCGGCCACAGGTCGTCGCACGACTTGCGATGCAGGTCGCACAGATCGGCATCGGATATACCCTTGCCTGCCCCCTGATAGGCCCGGGTCGAATCGACAAAGCGGTCGCAGATGACCCACGCGTCGCGGCCCAGCGCCGGGGCTATCACCCGCGCCACATGATCGGCCCGCGCCGCATTGACGAGGCATGCTTCCGTCCATGGCAACCAGCGCTGCGGGTCACCGTTGACGAGCAAGCCGCGGATGGCCTCCGCACCCGGTGTCCCGCCCGGTTCGCGGGTCAGCACCACCTCATGGCCGGCGGCCCTCAATCGTTCGGCGAGCAATCGTGCCTGGGTGGACTTGCCGCTGCCTTCACCGCCTTCAAAGCTGATGAATCGCCCGGTCACCGGATTGCGGTCAAAGGCCGACGAAGTTCTTCAGCTTCGCCCACGCCTGTCCGAAGGCCCCGGCCTTCGCCACCTCGGCACCCGCCACCAGCGGCAACACCGCCTCGGGCATGCCCTTTACCGTAACGACGAGGTCGGCGATCTTCTGTCCCTTGGCGATCGGCGCTGCGACCGGGCCCTGGTAGCGGATCTTCACCGTCTTTTCGCTGCCGAAGCCGCGCGGAATGGTCAGGCCATAGTTGCGCGGCGCCACCAGCGGCACGGTATCGGCGGCACCCAGCCAGACCTTGGCGCTGCCCACCGTCTGCCCCGCCTTGACCAGCGGTACACCCTGCCAGGCGGCAAAGCCCCAGTTCATGAAATCGACCGATGAGGACACCCGCTCGTTCCATGACGACATTCCCGCCAGCACCATCACGATGCGGCGGCCGTTCTGTTCGGCGGAGCCGGTGAAGCCATAGCCGGCTTCCTCGGTGTGGCCGGTCTTGAGGCCATCGGCGCCCGGCACCTTGCCCAGGATCGGGTTGCGATTGTCCTGCTTGATGTCGGCACCCGCGCCCAGCGTCTTGCCCCAGGTAAAGTTCGGCGTGGCGTAAAAGCGCTTGTAGAGGTCGGGGAAGTCCCGGATCGTCGCCTCGGCGATGACCGCGAGATCATGCGCCGTCACATATTCGGCGGGGTCCGGCCAACCGTTGGTGTTGGCAAAATGCGAGCCCTTCAGGCCCATTTTCTGGGCGGCGCGGTTCATCAGCGCGACGTAATTCTCCTCGGTGCCGCCAAGGCCCTTGCCGAGGGTGACACAAGCATCGTTGCCGGAAAGCGTGATGATGCCATGCAGCAGGTTCTCGACGCTGACCTGTTCGTTGACCGACAGGAACATCGTCGAGCCCTGCCCGTGCCACTGCGTCCAGGTTTCCGGCGTCACCATGATCTTCTGGTCGAGCTTGGCCTCGCCGTTCCTGATCATCTGGAAGGCGACATAAACCGTCATCATCTTGCCCATCGACGCGGGCGGCATCGGCTTGTCGGCATCCTTGGAAAACAGCACCTGCCCGCTCGACAGGTCCTTCATGTACGCATAGGCGGCGGGCGTGTTGTAGGCAGGTGCCGCGACCTGCGCAGAGGCCGACGAAACGGCAAGGAACGAAAGCGCGGTGGCGAGAAGATATGGACGCATGAAGGGGAAACTCTCCGGAACGGACGATAAAATCAGCGGCCGGCAGTGGCGGTCACCAGCACGGCTTCGCTGTAACCCGCCGCGCGCACCTGCGCCAGCACGGCGTTGGCGGCGGCATCGCTGGCATAGGGTCCAAGCCGCATGCGCGTCAGGCCCGATGGGGATTTTTCCGTGACGACGGCGCCGAAAACACCAAGGTAACCCGTCATCCAGGCGATACGCCCAGGATCGGTCAGGGCGGCAACCTGGACGAAGCGCTGGCCGGCGACGGGTGCCGGCGAAGGCGCGACGACAGCCGGTCGGGCACCGGCCGGCAGCTCCACAGCCCGAATCGGCGGGGGTGGTGCATCAACGCCGATTTGCGGCGAAGTGGCCGCGACCGCCTCGATCACGGGCGCCGGTGGCGGCGATGGCGCCGCCCTCGGTGCGAGGCTGGCAACCGTCGCGGCATCGGGATAGACCCGCCGGACCCGCACCCTCGCCGTCCCCGGGCCGTCCACGCCCAGCAATTGCGCCGAACGCCGCGAAAGATCGATGATCCGGCCCGCAACATATGGCCCGCGATCGTTTACCCGCACGGTCAATTTGCGGCCATTGTCGAGGTTTTCGACTTCGACATAGCTTGGCAATGGCAGCGTCTTGTGCGCGGCGGTGACGTCGTTCTGGTCGTAGCGTTCGCCATTGGCGGTGCTGAGTGCGTGAAAGCCGGGGCCGTACCAGCTGGCGATGCCGCGCTCGTCATAACCGCGGTCGTCGGCTGGGTAATACCAGACTCCGAATACCTGGTACGGCTTGCCGATCTTGATGCCGGCCTGGACGCCGGGGGCGGCGTGGGCGGCGGCTGTTCGCGGCCGCGGCGCCGAATGACCGCAGGCGGTGAGCAGCAAGCCGATCAGCAGCGCCGGGGCAGCGTGCCTAGCGTATCGCGCCATCGCGCCGGGTCGTTTCCGCTGCACTCGCCCCGCCCTTTATCGCATCCCCGAGCACGGCAACCGACAGCGCGTAAAAGTTCGAACAGTTATATTCCATGATGACCCGGTAATTGGCGGTCGCGAGATACGCGCCCTGCCCCGGTCCATCGGGTTCGATCAGCGTGGCCAAGGTGGTATCGGCCGGAAACGGCACCATGCTGGTCAGGCCGAATGCCTTCCAGCGGCTGATCGGCAACCAGACGCTGTGTTTCTCGAGCGGCCGCACACAGGTCCGCGGTGCCACCGGGTTCTTGACCAGTGCGCGGTCGAAGCCTTGTGGAACCGAGACGATCTGCCCCCACGGCAGGCCACGCTGCCAACCCTTGCGCTCGAAATAATTGGCAATCGAGGCGAGGGTGTCGGGTTCGCTGTTCCAGATGTCTGCATGGCCGTCGCCGTCGCCGTCGACGGCATAGGAAAGATACGATGATGGCAGGAACTGCGGCTGCCCCATGGCGCCGGCCCAGCTGCCGCGCAAGGCCGAACGCGGTGCCAGGCCCTTGTCGACGATGTTCAGCGCCGCATCGAGCTCTCGGGTAAAAAGCGCCCGACGCCGCCCTTCCCAGGCCAGTGTCGCCAGGCTGGCGGGCACGTCGAAATCGCCGGTGATCTTGCCATAGGCGGTTTCAAGCCCCCAGATCGCGACGACAATATGCGCCGGCACGCCATATCGGGCCTCGATACCGGCAAGCGGCGCCGCCATCCGTGCTGCCGCGGCATTGCCGCCGCTTATCCGCGCCGCGTCGACCTGGCGGGCGAGATAGGCATCGAACCGCGCCGGACCAGCCGTGCTGTCGCCGGGTTGGCGACGGTCGAGATCGATGACGCGGTGGATCGGCTGCAATCCATTTGTAAACGCTTCGACCGTTGCCGGCGCGACACCCCGCGCCAGCGCCGCACGACGATAGCCGGCAAGCCAGGCGGCAAAGTCACCACTGGCAGGATCGATGGCCACCGTCGCTGGCAGCGGCGTTGGCGTGATGACGGGCAGCGGCGATGGTGGCCGCGATGGCGGCGCTGTGGCGACAACGACCGGCGGCGTCGCCGGCCCCGCGCATCCGGCAATGGCAAGCAGCAACAAGGCAGGCAAATAACGCGACATCCCCCGGTTGATGCCACAGCTTTGACCGTCCGGCCAGCCATTGCCGACATCATCCGGGGGTTGCGGCACGCGCCGTCTCCCGGCATGGAACACTCCGCCGGAGAGGTGGCCGAGTGGTCTATGGCAACGGTCTTGAAAACCGTCGTGGGGGTAACTTCACCGTGGGTTCGAATCCCACCCTCTCCGCCAGCGACGTACCTTACAGCAGCTTGTCCAGCTTGACCTTGATGCCGGTGTAGAAATACCGCCCGACCGCACTGACGGGGTAGGCAAAGCCGGCGGCTATGTCTGGCTGTTGATCGGTAAAGTTGTTGATCCCGCCATAAAACGTGAAGCGGTCCTCGACTTCGTAGCTGACCTGTATGTCGTGCTCCCAGCGTTCCTTGTACATGATGTACCTTGGATCGTAGTTGGGGTGCGCCTTTTGCTGGATCTGCGTGTAGCGCTCGGTCTTGCCCTGCCAGGCGAGGCCGTAGTTGATGGTCAGCGGCCCCTTCATCCAGGTCAGATCGAGATTGCCGCTGTAGTTCGGCCTATAGGTCCGGTTGCGCTGCTGTTCGGGCACGCCGCCAACGGTGGCGATAAAGGTCAGGTCGTTCAGATATCCGCCGGAAAGCCGGAAATCCAGGACGCCCAGCGCCGGCGAGATCGGCAGGCGGTAATTGGCGCTGATCTCGAGGCCCGAAGTGGTGAAGGCCGCAACGTTGAGTGTCTGCGTGCGGTAGGAATTGATGAAGCCCGTGGTGGCTGACCGGGTAAAGCTGTTGCAAAAGACGTTGCTCAGGGTCGGCTGGTCCACGCACAGCTTGAAGACCTCGTTGACGTCGGGCGTGTTGATCGCATTGGTCAGCTTGATATCGTACCAATCCGCCGTGAAGGAAAATCCGCGCAGGAAGCTGGGGCGCAGCACGATGCCCGCCGTCCAGGTCTTGGCGGTTTCGGCGGACAGGTTGGGGTTGCCGCCCGACAGCCCGGGCTGGCTGGTGCTCTGCTTGGGATCGGTCGCCGGGCTGAAGGCCGCGATCTGCGCGGGGGTCAGACCGGCTGCCGCCAACGCCGCCTTGCAGTTTGCCGCGCGATATTGCGTTCCCTCCGGCAGGAATTGCGGATCGCAAGGGTCGTTGAGGAACGTCTGAACACCCTGCAACGGGCTGAAAAGTTCGGTTATGTTGGGGGCGCGGACCGCGCGCGACAGGGTGCCGCGGAAGGTAATGTCCTTGATGGGCGAATAGGCGCCGTCGATCTTCCAGGTCGTGGTGGCACCGATCGTCGAATAATCGGAATAGCGCACTGCACCGCCGAACGACAGATCCTCGGCAAAGCGGACGTGGGAGAGCAGCGGGATGTTGACCTCGCCATAAACTTCCTTGACGTCGAACTGGCCGCCGCTCGGCAGCGTCTGGTTGCCGCCGTCGAAGAAGCCGCCCTGCGAGAACGCCGACGGTGTCGATGCGGTCTTTTCCTTGCGGTATTCGGCGCCGACGGCAAAACGCACCGGGCCGCCGGGCAGCCGGAACAGAAAGCCGAGGTCGCCGGCAAGGGAGCCCGACACCACCTGCTGCTCGCTATAGTCTCGCGTCACATCGTCGACGAAGACAAAGTTGCGTCCCGCCTGTGAACTGTTGCCATAGCCCAGGATCGAGATCGGCGAACATTCGCCGGGCTTGAAGCTGAGTGGCGCGCCGGAGACAGGCGCGCCCGTGATGGTGAGGATGCCGGCGTAGTTGTTGGCGTCGATGGTCGTTTCACCGGGCAGGTTGATCCTGCACGTGGGCTTGCCGGTCGCAGGATCGACCACGGCGTCCACCGCGGCATAATAACGATCCGTCAGCCGGGAATTGCCCGATGTCACCACCGAGGACGCCCGGCCATAGACATAGGAGATGTCGTACTTGAGGTTGCCGCTGCGCTCGCCCTCGCTCAGCGTGCCGCTTGCACCGATGACACCGCGATAGGTCTCGCGCCTGGCGGTCTGGGTGTTGACCCCAAGGTCGAAGTTGTCGCGGCTGACCAGCGCGCCGATCGGGGCGGCACTGCCAAAGCGCTGCTGCAGATAATAGTTATCGGGGGTCAGGAATGTGAAAAAGTCGAATGACGGCTGCACGACCGTGAAGGCATCGATGTGGACATATTTGCCCTCGGCGAACACCTTGAACGCCGGACTGAAATCATAATGCGCCAGGACGTTGACATTGTGGCGCTTCAGCTGGGGTTCGATGTCGCCGAAATACCCGGCGGTCGGTGTGTTCGACCGGCTGTTATAGGCGCGACCACCGCTGCCGGGGATCTGGATACCGCGGTCATAGGGTTTGCCGTCGCCGTCGAAATTGGGGACATACTGGAAACTGGTCTCACCGGTTTCCGGGTCCAGCACGCCGATGTCGACGGCGCCGTTGGGGGCGCTGTCCGACCAGCTCACATTCGAATAAATCTTGTCATAGGGCAGCTTGAGGTTGTTCGTCCCATCGGGCAGCGTCGGGTTGTCGACATTGCGCAGCAACTGCAGGTTGGCATAACGATCGCCAAGGTAATCGCGATCGCGCTGGTTCACCCGGTCCGAAGCATTATATTCATACGCGACCGTGATGTTGCCCCGGTCTTCGTTGAAGTTCTGGCCAAAAACCACCGACCCGAACCGGTTGCCCGCGTCGCCGCGCTGCGAAATACCCGACTGGAAGTGAGCTAGCAGTCCCTGGAAATTCTGCTTGAGGCGAAAATTGACCACACCCGTCACGCCGTCGGCACCGTAGATCGCCGAGACACCGCCGGTCAAAATATCGATGCCCTCAACGAGATCCAGGGGAATGGTGTTGATATCGACCGAGTTCTTGCCAGGATAGGCGTTCACATGGCGGCGGCCGTCGACAAGAACGAGCGTCCGCTGGGACCCCAGGTTGCGCAGGTCGAGGACACTCGTCCCGACGTTGCCGGCACCCGATGAACCCCCGTAATTCTGCGAGTTCGAACCGGCATTGGCGCCGTTCACCAGCGACCCGACAAGTGCGGGCGACTGCGTGAGCAACTGGGTGATGTCGGTCGTCCCCCGCAGTGCAAGCGCCTGAGCGGAAAACGAAGTGACCGGATTGGAAAATTCGATTTCCGGTCGGGCAATCCGGGATCCGGTGACGATGATATCTTCAACCGCCGGGTTGGCCGCGTCGTCCTTGGTCTGCGCCACTGCGCTGCTTGCCGCCACAGCCAGCGCAATGATCGATGCACCGGTTGATAAATAAACGCTTATGCTGCGAACCATCGCAAGACCCCCCGATCACACGGGCGGACCCTCCCCCGATTTCACAAGCATGGCGTGGAAACGTTCGATGGCAAGCGGCCAAGTTGCCGCGCCAAACGTCGCGCGATCACGTGTCACCTTTTTGGCACGATCATGCCGCGTGGCGCTATCGACCGCTGCCCGGAACGACTTGATGACAGCAACCCCGCCATTATCTGGTGGCGCGGGAGGAAACAAAGTCGAGCACGCGGCAACGTTCAAAAAAGGAGCATGTATGCGAGTGAGAGTGTGGATTTCCGGCGAGGAGGGTCCCTCGCGCGATTTTGGCCGATGCGAAGGCGGATTCCGGCGCGCGTCGTCGGGTACGTCGTCGGGTTCGTCGTCAGCTGCGTCGGCGGAAACATCGCGTGACGCGGATCGCCCCTGGGCAGACGCCCGATCCAGACCGAAAGTGGTGCCCCTGGCCGGACTCGAACCAGCACGGATCTCTCCATCCGATTTTGAGTCGGACGCGTCTACCATTCCACCACAGGGGCACGCCGGCGCGGGGTAGCCGATTGCTGCGCCGGGTTCAACACGTGTGTTTGGCTGGACAATC
The DNA here is from genome assembly GCA_025351405.1 of Sphingomonadales bacterium. Taxonomy (GTDB): domain Bacteria; phylum Pseudomonadota; class Alphaproteobacteria; order Sphingomonadales; family Sphingomonadaceae; genus Sandarakinorhabdus. The sequence continues at coordinate 13,985 of JANXVZ010000039.1, forward strand.
GGGCTGAATTGGCGGCATGGCATCTCCGATGCGACCTCCCAGAAAGACCGGCGGCCCCAGTGGTGGCTCAAACGGCGGCGACAATCGCCGTCCGCCGTCCAGCACCGGCGGCAATCGCCGTCCGACCACATCACAGCGGCGTAGTCCGGGCGGTGCGGACATCACCTCGGGGTTCAACCCGAATGCCGGCGGCAGACCCGTTCGCTCTGCAACGCGCCCGCCTCGCGACGAAAACGATGCGCCGCAGCGCCCGCGCGCCGCGCCGCGTCCCGCCCAGCGGCGACCCGACCCGGGCCCGGACAGCATCACCACATCCCGCCGCGAAGCCGAACGTTTCGAACCCAACGCAGCATCGGCAGGTGCCAAGCCGGCGGGCAACCGCCGCTCGCACATCCCCGGCGGTCGATTGCCCAAGATTCCCAATAGTGCGCCGCGCGAACTGTCTCGACCGCGCCCCGCCGGCGGGCGCCCACCCCGCCGCAGTGAGCCAGCGGCGTTCAGCGACTTGCCGGCAACGGCGCCGACCGGCCGTCGCGGGCGCGGTGAAGCCCGCGTGGCGCAGCGTGAAGCCGCGCGCACCAACACGAATGTTCCCGTCGAGCCGCAGCGCATCGCCAAGCTGCTGGCCCGCGCCGGCATCGGATCGCGTCGCGACATCGAACGGATGATCGCCGAGGGCAAGGTCGCGCTGGGCGGACAGGTGCTGACAACACCGGCGATGGTTGTGTCCAGCCTTGATGGCATCACCGTCGAAGGCAATACCGTTGCCGCGCTCGAGCCTTCGCGGCTGTTCCGTTTTCACAAGCCGGCCGGATTTTTGACGACGGCGCGCGATCCGGGCGGTCGGCCGACGATCATGGATATCCTGCCCCCCGGCCTGCCGCGGGTCGTGCCCGTGGGCCGTCTCGACATGAACACCGAGGGTTTGTTGTTGCTGACGACGGATGGCGCGCTGAAGCGGGCCCTCGAACTGCCCGCCAACGCCGTGCCGCGGCGCTATCGCGTGCGTGCCTATGGTGAAATTTCGCAACCGGTGGTCGAATCGCTGATCGACGGCCTCACCATCGACGGGATGCGCTATGGACCGATCGATGCGGAAATCGAGCGTCGTACCGGGCGCAACCTGTGGCTGACGATGACCCTGACCGAAGGCAAGAACCGCGAAATTCGCCGCGTGCTGGAGTTCCTGGGATTGCAGGTGTCGCGGCTCATCCGTGTTGGCTACGGCGGCATCGAACTGGCCGACCTCGAGCCGCGCGATGCCGACGAAGTTCCCGATGGCGTCGTCGCGAGCTTGCGCAAGCAACTGGCGCGCGGCAACTAATCCATGCGCATCATCGCGGGCCAGTGGCGCGGTCGTGCGCTGATTGCACCGGAAGGCGAATCGACCCGGCCCACCGCCGACAGGGTACGCGAGGCGCTGTTTTCGATGCTTGCCAGCCGCATCGGCAGCTTCGAAGGGCTCCGGGTGCTCGACGGCTTTGCCGGCACCGGCGCGCTTGGCCTCGAGGCATTGTCACGCGGCGCCGCCCGCGCCGTCTTCGTTGAACGTGACGGCGAAGCGCTGAAGGCATTGAAGGCCAATGTCGCAGCACTGAAGGCACCCGCCGATATCATCCCGGCACCGATCGAGAGCCTGGGGCTGGCGCAGGCACCTTGCGACATCATCATGCTCGATCCACCCTATGCGAGCGGCCTGGGCCCAGTGGCGCTGGCGCGGCTGCAGTTGCAAGGCTGGATCGCGCCTTTCGCCCTTGTTTCGGTCGAAACCGGACGCAAGGAATCGCTCGACAGTGACCTTGAAGTGCTGGCGGTCCGGGATCATGGCAAGGCGCGTATCCACCTGCTGCGTGCCGGGGGCGCTTGACCCCTATTCGCGCGCTCTTGCCTGAGGATATACGCCCAACACCTTGACCCATTTGGTATGAAAGGCGAGTTCCTCCATGGCCCGGGCGACGCCGATGTCTGCCGGCGCGCCGACAATTTCGGCATAGAATTCCGCCGCTGAAAAGCTGCCGTCGCGCAGATAGCTTTCCAGCTTGGTGATATTGACGCCGTTGGTGGCAAAACCGCCCAGCGCCTTGAACAGCGCGGCGGGAACGTTTCGTACCTCGAAATTCAGGCTGGTCATCGTCGGGGTTCCCGGCGGCGGGGTGATGCCCTCGCGCGCCAGCACGACAAAGCGTGTCGTGTTATGATCTGCATCCTCAATGCCTTGTGCGAAGACATTCAGACCATATAGCTCCCCCGCCAATGCAGAAGCGATCGCGCCGACGCTGGCATCGCCCGCCCCGGCCACCGCCGCCGCCGCTGCCGCCGTATCGAAAAAACTGATGGGCTCGATGCCCCATGACCGAAGGCGGTTGCGAACCTGTCCCAGCGCCTGGGGGTGGCTCATCACCGTTGACAGGGCGCGTTGCTCGCCGATGCCGAGCAGGCAGTGACGAACGCGCACAAAATGTTCGGCGATGATCGCAAGCCCCGATTCCGGCAGCAGGAAATGGATATCCGCCACCCGCCCATGAAGCGAATTTTCGATGGGAATGACGGCGCGCCCTGCCCGTCCGCTCTGCACCGCCTCGATGGCATCCTCGAATGCGGCGCACGGCAATGCCGCCGCGTCCGGGAACAGTTCCCGCACCGCCTGGTGGGAATAGGCACCCGGAGCGCCCTGGAAGGCCACCGCAGCGGGAGGATCCGCAGCGGCCACCGCCGCCATTCGTGTGACGAGAGCATCGGCAAGGGGTGGATAACTGGTCATTGCGAGCGCGACTTAGGCGCGGCAATGCAGCATTGACAAGCGCGAGGCCAACGACCGGCCATGCGCCGGCCGACTGTCTGCCGGTCCCACCGTTGTTGCAGCGCGACAAGCAAACCCTTGCCGCGCCAGAGGGCCTTGTTATAGGAGCGCAACGCACCGGTGCTGCTGCCCGGCATTTTCGATCCTTCGCCCAATTTTCGCGGGAGCCACGACGTGGACAGTTTCGAGTTCAACAAGATTGCCGGCTGGGCCCTTGCCGCAGCTGTGACCTTGCTTGGTGTTTCCATCGGTACGACCATGGCCTTCCGCCCGATCAAGCCTGAAAAGCCCGGCTATGTCGTCGAAGGCGTCGAAGCCGATGCCAGCGCCACAGCCGGACCGGTTGTCGCCGAAAAGCCGATTGCGTTCTATCTCGCCTCCGCCGATGTCGCCAAGGGTGAAGTCGTCTTCAAGAAGTGCGGCGCTTGCCACAACAATGAAAAGGGCGGTGCCGCCGGTATCGGGCCAAATCTTTATGGCATCGTCGGCAACGTGCATGATCATGCACCCGGCTTTGCCTATTCCGACGCGCTGATGGCGATGAAGGGCAAGCCCTGGACGTTCGAGGAACTCAACAAGTGGCTGACCAGCCCCAAGGCCTATGCCGCGGGGACCAAGATGGCCTTTGCCGGCATATCCAAGCCCGAAGAGCGGGCCAATGTGCTGGCGTACCTCAATTCCAAGAGCGACAGCCCATTGCCCCTGCCGGCCGTGCCGGCTGAAGCTGCAGCGCCTGCTGCTGCACCGGCTGCAGCACCGGCCGCTGCAGCGCCTGCTCCGGCCAAATGACGCCCTGCGCTGCGGGTGTTATAGCCCGTAATGCGCCTTGACGATCGCCCAGCCTTCTTCCGCTGTTTCGACGATGTGGAACAGCTTGAGATCCGAGCGTGCGATCACGCCTTCGTCGGCGAGTGCTTCGAAATTGACCACCCGGCCCCAGAAGTCGCGGCCGTAGAGCAGGATCGGCAACGCCGCGACCTTGCCGGTCTGCACCAGGGTCAACAATTCGAACATCTCGTCGAAGGTGCCAAAGCCGCCGGGAAAGACCGCAACAGCCTTGGCGCGCATCAGAAAATGCATCTTGCGCAGCGCAAAATAGTGGAACTGAAAGCTCAGGCCCGGCGTGACATAGGGGTTGGGCACCTGCTCGAACGGCAAGACGATGTTGAGCCCGACAGACGGTGCGCCAACATCGGCCGCGCCGCGGTTGGCGGCCTCCATGATCGAAGGGCCGCCCCCCGAACAGACGGTGAAGCAGCGATTGTCACCACTGGCATCCTTGCATGAAACCAGCGCCGCCAGTTCACGCGCGACGTTGTAATAATGCGATTTGGCCACCAGCCGTTCAGCGATCGCCACCGCTTCCGGCGTCTTGGCGGCATCCATCACCCCCTGTGCCTCCTCAGGCGCCGGGATGCGGGCCGAGCCGTAAAAGACGAACATCGAATCGATGCCCGCCTCGCCCAAAGCCAGTTCGGCCTTCAGCAGTTCGAGCTGGAAGCGCACCGGGCGCAGATCGTCGCGCAACAGGAAATCGGTGTCCTGGAAGGCCAGTGCATAGGCCGGGTGCTCGGTCTGCGGCACGCTGGTGGGCGCATTGGCGACCTTGGCTTCCTCACGGGCGGTCGGGAACAACCTGTTGGGGTTGTGGAGCGGGGTTGGGGGCGGGTTCATCATGGGGCTGCGGCTGTTAGCGGCACGGGCCGCAAAAGTCACGCGCGGGTCTCGACAGCATCGCCTCGGCAGCGGAGATGGGGCGCGTTGCGACTGCACAAGCAGCGCGATTCGGGGAGATCGACATGACAGGCATTTCGCGCGGGCGTGTGGCCGACAAAGTGGCGCTTATCACCGGTGGCGCGCGCGGCATGGGCGCATCGCATGCACGCCGGCTGGTCGCGGAAGGCGCCCGGGTCGTGCTGGCCGACATACTCGATACCGAGGGCATGGCGCTGGCCGCCGAACTTGGGACCAGCGCCCGCTATATCCACCTCGATGTCACCAACTCCCAGGAATGGGCTGCAGCGGTCAGTGATGCCGTCGCCGGCTTCGGCGGGCTCCACATACTCGTCAACAATGCCGGCATCTTTGGTGGTGCGCCGCTGCTGGACCATCCCATCGACGTTTGGCAGCGCATCATCGAGATCAACTTGACCGGCACGTTCCTCGGCATCCGTGCCGCACTCCCGGCGATGATTGCGTCGAAGGGCGCCTCGATCATCAACATCTCGTCGGTGGCGGGGCTTCGCGGCGCCGGCAGCGTCCACGCCTATGTCGCCTCCAAATTCGGCGTGCGCGGGTTGACGAAATCGGTCGCCATCGAGGTGGCCCCCCATGGCATCCGGTGCAATTCCATCCATCCCGGCATCATCGACACACCGATGGCGGCCGGGCTGGAGCCCCATCGCTACGACTATCCTCTTGGTCGGATGGCGCGGCCTGACGAGGTTTCCAGCATGGTGCTGTATCTCGCCAGCGACGAATCGAGTTACTCGACGGGTAGCGAATTCATCGTCGATGGCGGACTGACGATGGGCGGCGTCAGCCCGACGCGGGACTGAGGCAAGCCGCCCGCGTCCTATTTGGTGCCATCCAGGCTCGGCTCCTGCGGCTCGGTGACATCGGTGTCGCGGACCCAGCCTTCGTTCTCCAGCACCAGCCGCTGCACTGCGACTGAGGTGATGTTGGCGTCGAGATCGGGGAGAGCCTCGAAGGCCGATGGCCAGCAGCGCAGCAGCTTGTAGGCGAGCACCACCTGCCCTGCCTCGTTATACAGTTCGAGAACGACATCCTTGCGGAAGTCCCTCAGCGAAACCTCGGCACCTAGCCCCGCGCCGAGGTTCCAGACCTTGTTGGCCCAGTCCTCGAAGGCGGGATCATGGGTGACGCCGCGCTCCAGCGTTATGGCGTCATATTGCGTTCGCCCCGGAGATTTGCGCGACGTCGAAGGGTCGCCGCCCTCGCGGTGGTTGACGACCTCGGTGCTGCGCTTGAGCGCGCTCACCTTCGAGATGCCGGCGACATAGCGGCCATCCCACTTTACCCGAAACTTGAAGTTCTTGTACGGATCGAACCGCGTCGCGTTGACGGTGAACTCGGCCATTGCAGTCCCTCCCGGTTTGGATTGGGACAGCCAATCTACCGCGATTTTCGTGGCGCTGCGACAGCCTTGACCAAATGCCCCTGCCGGCGAAACGCTGCTTGACGCCTCGCGCCACCTCTCTATGAGCGGCGGCGGGCCACGCCGCCCCAACGCGGCGCGAGCTCTCTGTGAGGAGAGAATATGACTGACCGACCTACCGCTCTGCCGGCACGCGCGCATTTTTCGTCCGGGCCCTGTGCGAAACGACCGGGCTGGGATGCCGCCGCCCTACCGACCAAATCGCTCGGCCGCTCGCATCGTTCGAAGATCGGCAAGGCACGCCTGGCGCTCGCGATCGACATGACCCGCGAAATCCTCGGCCTCCCCTCCACCCACCGTATCGGCATCGTGCCGGCATCCGACACCGGCGCCTATGAGATGGCGATGTGGTCATTGCTTGGCGCCCGCCCCGCGACGATGATCGCATGGGAAAGCTTTGGCGAAGGCTGGGTGACCGATGCAGTCAAGCAGTTGAAGATCGATTGCGACACGGTCATCGCCCCCTATGGCGAGCTGCCCGATCTGACCCGCATCGACCAGAATCGCGACATCTGTTTTACCTGGAACGGCACCACCTCGGGCGTTCGTGTTCCCAATGGCGAATGGATCCGTGACGATCGCGAGGGGCTGAACCTTGTCGATGCGACATCGGGCGTGTTCGCGCAGGACATCCCGTGGGACAAGGTCGATGTGCTGACCTACAGCTGGCAGAAGGTGCTTGGCGGCGAAGGCGGTCATGGCGTCATCATCCTTGGGCCACGCGCCGTCGAACGCCTCGAAAGCTATACCCCGGCCTGGCCGTTGCCGAAGATTTTCCGGCTGACATCCAAGGGCAAGCTCATCGAGGGCATTTTTTCGGGCGAGACGATCAACACGCCGTCGATGCTGGCGGTCGAGGACTATATCGACGCGCTGGAATGGTCGAAGTCGATCGGCGGCCTGAACGAACTAATGGCGCGGGCCGATGGCAACGCCGCCGCACTCAATCGTTGGGTCGAAGCGACGCCGTGGATCGAAAATCTCGCCAAGGTGCCGGCAACGCGCTCCAATACCAGCGTCTGCCTGACCCTGCCGGGTGCCGACGAATCGGTGCCAAAGGCGATCGCGTCCCTGCTCGAAAAGGAGGGCGCAGCCTTCGATATCGGCGGCTATCGCGATGCGCCTCCCGGCCTGCGGATCTGGTGTGGTGCGACGGTCGACACCGCCGATATCGTGGCGCTGACGCACTGGCTCGACTGGGCCCATGCGCAGGTCACAGCCACCGCCTAGCCGCCGGCCATATCCGGCCCCGAGCTGGAAACCCGGTCGCGTCGAATGCCGATTTTACCCGCCCTTACCGGGTGGATGCCGGACCGGGTCCGGCATGACGAATTAAAGGAACAGACCATGCCCAAAGTCCTCATTTCCGATCAGATGTCTCCCAAGGCCGCCGAAATCTTTCGTGCCCGCGGCATCGAGGTCGATGAAATTACCGGCCTCAGCAAGGATGAACTAATCAAGATCATCGGCAATTACGATGGTCTTGCGGTGCGCAGCGCAACCAAGGCCACGAAGGACGTCATCGCCGCCGGTTCCAACCTGAAGGTCATCGGCCGCGCCGGCATCGGCGTCGACAATGTCGATATTCCGGCGGCTTCGGCACGCGGCGTCGTTGTCATGAACACGCCCTTCGGCAATTCGATCACCACTGCCGAGCACGCCATCGCGCTCATGTTCGCCCTCGCCCGCCAGCTCCCCGAGGCCGATGCGAGCACCCAGGCCGGCAAGTGGGAGAAGAACCGCTTCATGGGGGTCGAACTGACCGGCAAGACCCTGGGCCTCATCGGTGCCGGCAATATCGGCAGCATCGTCGCCGATCGCGCCCTCGGACTGAAGATGAAGGTCATTGCCTATGACCCCTTCCTGACCGTGGAACGCGCCGAGCATATCGGTATCGAAAAGGTGACGCTCGACGAGTTGCTGGCGCGCGCCGATTTCATCACGCTGCATACGCCGCTGACCGATAGCACCCGCAATATCCTGTCGGCAGAGAATCTCGCGAAAACCCGCAAGGGCGTGCGTATCATCAACTGCGCGCGCGGCGGCCTTATCGACGAAGTGGCGCTGAAGGCCGGGCTCGACAGCGGCCATATCGGCGGCGCGGCTCTCGATGTGTTCGTCGAGGAACCCGCCAAGGCCTCGCCGCTGTTCGGCACCCCCAACTTCGTCTCGACACCGCATCTTGGCGCATCGACCGACGAAGCCCAGGTCAATGTCGCCATCCAGGTTGCCGAGCAGATGTCCGACTTCCTGCTATCGGGCGGCGTCACCAATGCGCTCAACGTGCCGTCGCTCAGCGCCGAGGAAGCACCGCGCCTGCGACCCTACATGCAGCTCGCCGAGCGGCTTGGTGCACTGGTTGGCCAGCTCGTTACCGATGGCATCCAGGCCGTTACCGTCGAAGTCGAGGGGGCGGCCGCCGAGCTCAACATCAAGCCGATCACCGCCGCCGTGCTCGCGGGGTTGATGCGGACGCATTCGGACACCGTCAACATGGTCAACGCACCATATCTGGCGCGCGAACGCGATATCGAGATTGCCGAAGTCCGCCACGAGCGCGAGACCGACTATCATACGTTGGTGCGCGTCACCGTCCGCACGCCGGATGGCGAACGGTCCGTTGCCGGCACCCTGTTCGGCATGACCAAGCCGCGACTGGTGGAGATTTTCGGCATCAAGGTCGAGGCCGATCTCGCGGGACGGATGTTGTTCATCATCAACGAGGACAAGCCGGGGTTCATCGGTCGCCTCGGCTCGGCCCTCGGTGAAGCGCAGGTCAACATCGGCACCTTCCATCTCGGTCGCCGCGATTCCGGCGGTGAGGCGGTCCTGTTGCTGTCGGTCGACGAGGCAATTCCCGACCCGTTGCTTGTGGCGCTGTGCCGCTTGCCAGGTGTCAAGACCGTCAAGGCACTGACCTTCTAGATTGCCGGCCAGAGGGCAAATCCGCTCCCGCTTGCAGGGGCGGGTTTGCTGTCTCCCCTTCCGCGCCGGACCGGCTATAGGTGCCAGCATGATTCCACCCGGTCTCCTTCCCGAAGGCCTGCGCGACCGCCTCCCCCCGGAGGCGGAAGCCGCATCCGTACTTGTCCGCGCCCTCACCGATCGCTTTGCGGCCTGGGGCTATGAACGCGTCCAGCCGCCGCTGGTCGAATATGAGGAAAGCCTCGGCGCCCGGCTGTTCGGATCGCAGCGCCGCGACCTGCTGCGCTTCACCGATCCCGTCTCGCAGCACACGCTGGCGCTGCGTTCGGACATGACCGGCCAGGTCGGCCGGATCGCCGTAACGCGCCTCGCCGATCTCGCTCGCCCGCTGCGCCTCAGCTATGCCGGCCGGGTATTGCGGGTGCGCGGCAGCCAGCTCAGCCCCGAACGTGAAAGCCTGCAGGCCGGCGCCGAATTGATCGGCAGTGACAGCGTCGCCGCCGCCAGCGAAGTCATCGCGCTGGCCCTTGAGGCGCTGGCTGCGACCGGGCTGCAGCAGCTCAGCATCGACATCACCCTGCCGACCATTGTCGTCGACCTGGTGGCGGCTGGCTGGCCGCTGGGCCGCGCCAGCCTTGCCGAAGTGCAGGCGCTGCTCGACGGCAAGGATATCGGCGGGCTTGCCGAACTGGGCGCTTCGGCGTTCGAGCCGTTGATCGCCGCCGCCGGCCCCGCCGAGGCCGCGCTTGCCCGCCTCGCCGCATTGCCGCTGCCCGCTGCGGTGCGGGCCCGGGTCGATGCCATCGCCGGCATCGTCGCCACGATCGAAGGCGTTGCCGTCACCCTCGATCCGACCGAGCGCCACGGCTTCGAATACCAGACCTGGATCGGCTTTTCGCTGTTCGGCGCCGGCCATGTCGGCGAAGTCGGCCGCGGCGGCGCCTATCGCGTCATGCGCCCCACTGGCGCTGATGCTGGCGGCGACGAGGCCGCAGTCGGCTTCTCGCTCTATGTCGACGGGCTGGTCGATGCCGGGCTGGGCATCGCGCCCGGGCGACGGTTGTTCCTGCCACTCGGCACCCCGCCCGCGACAGCCCGCCGGCTGCGCGCCGAAGGCTGGGCAACAGTGGCCGGCCTCGACGCCGATGCCGACCCGCTGGCCCTTCGCTGCACGCATCGCTTCGACGGCACCGACGCCCTCAGCCTCCCTGACCGGGAGCGGGCAATCAAGGAAGACAAATGCCCAACGTTACCGTGATCGGCGCCCAGTGGGGCGATGAAGGCAAAGGCAAGATCGTCGACTGGCTGAGCGAGCGCGCCGACGTTGTGGTGCGTTTTCAGGGCGGTCACAACGCCGGCCATACGCTCGTCGTCGGCAACCAGACCTACAAGCTGAGCCTGTTGCCCAGCGGCATCGTGCGCGGCACGCTCAGCATCATCGGCAACGGCGTTGTCTTCGATCCCTGGCATTTTCGCGACGAGGTCGCGCGCATCAGCGGCATGGGCGTCGCCATTACCCCGGACAACCTGCAGATCGCCGAGCAATGCCCGCTGATCCTGCCGTTGCACCGCGAGCTCGACGGCGCCCGCGAGGATGCGTCCGGCGCCGGCAAGATCGGCACCACCCGGCGCGGCATCGGCCCCGCCTATGAGGACAAGGCCGGCCGCCGCGCGCTGAGGGTTTGCGATCTCGCGCACCTTGACGAGATCGGGCCGCAACTCGACCGGCTTCTGGCCCATCACAACGCGCTGCGCTCCGGCTTCGGCATCGCGCCGGTCGATCGCGAAGGACTGATCGCACAATTGACCGAGATCGCGCCTTCGGTGCTGCCTTTCGTCCGGCCGGTCTGGACAACGCTTCGCGACGCCAAGGCCAATCGCAAGCGCATATTGTTCGAGGGCGCCCAGGGCGTGCTCCTCGACGTCGATCATGGCACTTACCCCTTCGTCACCAGCTCGAACGTCGTCGCCGGCCAGGCCGCGGCGGGAAGCGGCATGGGGCCGAACGCCACGGGCTATGTGCTGGGGATCGTCAAGGCCTACACCACCCGGGTGGGCTCCGGGCCTTTCCCGACCGAGCTTTCCGATGCAACAGGCGAAAAGCTCGGCCAGCGCGGCCATGAATTCGGCACCGTCACCGGGCGCAAGCGCCGGTGCGGCTGGTTCGACGCCGTCCTCGTTCGCCAGGCCATCGCGGTATCGGGCGTTGCGGGCATGGCATTGACGAAGCTGGACGTGCTCGATGGCTTTGAAACACTGCACATCTGCACCGGCTATACGCTCGACGGCCGCACCCTCGATCACTTTCCGGCACATGCCAGCGACCAGGCCCGGGTCATGCCGATCTATGAGTCGTTCGAAGGCTGGAGTGAATCGACCGCCGGAGCCCGGCGCTGGGCGGACCTGCCGGCACAGGCGATCAAGTATATCCGGCGCATCGAGGAGCTGACGGAATGCCCGGTTGCCCTGGTGAGCACCTCGCCCGAACGCGACGACACGATATTGGTGCGTGACCCTTTCATGGACTAGGAAGGGCACCACCATGTCAGAGATCACCCTTCAGCCGGCGGCCCGGCACATCGGCCCCATCCTCTGGCAGAATGTTGCCAGCGGCATGACCGTCGCCGAAGTGCAGTCGGCACGATCCGATGTCGTCGTGAGTTCGGATTCGGATGTGCTGCCCAGCGGCGCCCGGTGCCTGCTGTATATTCCGGACATGTCGCTGGCTTCGCTGAATTATTTCGTGTTGTTCCATTTCCTCGGCGACAGTCTGGCGCAGGTGACTTTCAAAAGCAGCGGCGGCGCGCGGTTTACCGATTTTCGGGCGGTATCGCTGATGCTGCGCGCCAAATACGGTACCGAACTTTCGTCGCGGGAAGCCGCCGACAGCTTGTGCGCAGCCGACTGGATCGCCCCGAACGGCGTCAACATAAGTGTCCAGTGCAACCCGATTTTGGGCTCCCTCAGCATCAACTACCAGACCCTGCTGGTGACGGACGCGGGCAAGCTCTAGCGGCATATTTATCGATGATGGTCGCGGCACCCCGCCGAGGCTCATCCGATATTTATCGTTCGTAACTTGACTGGACAGACGCAGAGGTTCTTTGTTGACAATCCGTTAACAACCTCAGGCCGCAATGTTTTTGCTCGCGCTTGCAGCGTCCTCCTCGCTGGTTTGCCATGCACCCCAGGTCCGCAGCGGTGATTCATTGCACTGCGCCGGCGCGGCGGCAGCCCTTCGGCTGTATGGTATCGACACCTCCGCGCCACTCGCCGCCTGCGCCAAACCCGGATCGTGCAGCGCCGGACCTACGGCGGCGGCACGCGACCATCTCGCCAACTTGCTGCGCGGCCGCAGCGTTACGTGCAAGCGCGTCGATGGTGGCAGTCGCCGCTATCTCAGGGCCGATTGCAGCGCCGACGAAATCGACCTGTCCTGCGCGATGGCGCGCGATGGTTACGCGGTGACGCGATTCGCGCTTCCGAATTGTGACCCCAGCCCGGCAACCCGCATATTGGTGCTCGACGGCGCGGAAATTCATGTGCCGCCGATCTTGCAACGCTGGTGGCGGGTCATCGCGGGCATTTTCCTCGCCAACATCATCGCCTTTGCCGCAATGAGCGAGGACAAGCTGCGCGCCGATCGCGGCCGAAAGCGCATATCCGAACTGTTCATGCTGTTGCTGGCTGTGCTCGGTGGCTCCATCGGAACGGTCGCCGCGCAATTGGGCTATCAACACAAGAAGCACAAGCAGCCCTTTGCAGCCTTGCTGCTGCTCATCGTCGGGGTACAGACCGGCATGGCCGCCGGCGTCATCGCACTCGAGCTGCTGCGCAGCTAAAGGCCGAGCGTTGCAGCCAGCCGCGCGTTGAAGCGCTGCACCAATCCCGGCACCAGCACGATGTCGACGAGCCACCAGGCCCAGGCTGCACCGCGCAATATCTGCCCCAGCAAGGCCAGCACGCCGCCGTTGGCGCTGCTGGTAACGCTGGTCATCTGGCTGAAACCGAATGCGTCCTGATAGTGTTCGGTGACCGTGTTGGCGCCCGCGAAGAAACCGACGCCGAGCAATACCCAGCCGCCGAGGTGCAGCGCAAGCAACCACCAACCCGTCCGCCCTGCGCGGGTGTAAAATCGATGCGCCCCGAACAATCCAAGGAAAAACCACAACAGATAGGCGATCCCGATCGAGCAGCGTCCTGCCTCATAGCGGCCGAGCGCCGGCACGGGCGGCAGGCCCGGTTGCAGATTTGAACTGGTGTCCCGGCTGGTCATGTCTCACCATAGCGCCGAAATCGCTGGTCGTCGTGCAATCTTGTCGACGCGGTTTCGCGCAAAATCGATGGACGTGACGGTCCAAATCGATTGGTTTTCATCGACCAACGTCCCTACATGGCACCCTACACACCCTTTGGGAATCCAACGCACATGTCCGGCTACGATCATGATCTTTTTGTTATCGGCGCCGGCTCCGGCGGTGTACGTGCCTCCCGCATCGCTGCGGGCCATGGTGCCAACGTCGGGGTGGCAGAAGAGTTCAGGGTGGGCGGCACCTGCGTCATCCGCGGCTGCGTGCCCAAGAAGCTGCTGGTCTATGGCGCCCATTTTGCCGAGGATCTCGTCGATGCCAAGCGCTTCGGATGGCAAATCGACAGTCGCCAATTCGCCTGGCCGGTGCTGCGCGACAATGTCCTCGCCGAGGTGGACCGGCTCAATGGAATCTATCATGAAACACTGGAAAACCATAAGGTTAAGCTTTATCCTTCGCGTGCCACCTTCATCGATGCCCATACGCTCGATGTCGGCGGTGAGCGCGTAACCGCCAGGCACATCCTTGTTGCCACCGGAGCGCGGCCTTTGGTGCCCGATCTGCCGGGCGCGGAATTCGGCATCACATCCAACGAGGTCTTCCACCTCGAGGCACTTCCCAAGCGACTGGTCATCGCCGGAGGTGGCTATATCGCAAATGAATTCGCCGGCGTTTTCAACGAATTCGGTGTCGACGTGACCCTCATCAACCGCAGCGCCGACATTCTGCGCAGCTGGGATCCTGCCTTGCGGGATCGCCTCCTCCAGATCTCGTTGGCAAAGGGTATCAACTTCAAGTTCAACTGCAGCTTTGAACGCATTGAAAAGACAGACGCCGGACTTCGTATTCACTTGAAGGAGGGTGATCCGATCGAGACCGACATGCTGCTCTGGGCCGTCGGTCGCCGTCCCAATGTCGAAGGGCTCGGCCTGGATGCTGCGGGCGTTGCCCTTAACGAGATGGGCGCCATTGCAGTCAACGAAGACAGCGCCACCAATGTCGACAACATCCATGCGGTGGGGGACGTCACGGATCGTATCCAGTTGACCCCTATCGCAATCCGCGAAGGCCATGCCTTTGCCGACAGCATTTTCGGCAACAAGCCCTGGCGCGTCGATTACAATTGCGTTCCCAGCGCGGTTTTCTCCAATCCACCGCTCGGTTCTGTCGGGATGACCGAAGCGCAGGCGCGCAACAAATTGGGCCAGGTCAAGGTTTTCACGTCCGATTTCAGGCCGATGCGCAATGTTCTTGCCGGTCGTAACGAGCGTGCGCTTTACAAGCTGATCGTCGATGCCAGCACCGACCGGGTTGTCGGCGCCCATATGATCGGCCCCGATGCGCCAGAAGTGCTGCAGGCCGTGGCGATCGCGATCAAGGCCGGGCTCACCAAGGCACAATTCGACGACACGGTCGCACTCCACCCGACAATGAGCGAAGAGCTTGTTTTGATGCGTTGAGCGCGCCTGTCTTGAAATTTTTGTGTGAAAGCGCCAGAAGGCCCCATGAAAAACAACCACAACTGGACCCCGCACAGCTGGCGCGCCCATGAGGCACGGCAATTGCCGACCTATCCGGATGCTGCCGCGCTGGCGGCCGTCGAGGCCGAACTGAAGTCTTACCCGCCGCTGGTCTTCGCCGGCGAGGCGCGTGACCTGACCGACCAGTTGGCCGACGTCGAGGCCGGCAAGGCCTTTTTGCTCCAGGGCGGCGATTGCGCCGAGAGCTTTGCCGAGTTCCACCCCAACAACATTCGCGACACCTTCCGTGTCCTGTTGCAAATGGCGGTGGTGCTGACCTTTGCCTCCAAGATGCCGGTGGTGAAGGTCGGGCGCATGGCCGGGCAATTCGCCAAGCCGCGGTCGGGCGATTTCGAGGAGCAGGATGGGGTATCCCTGCCGAGCTATCGTGGCGACAACGTCAACGACATGGCCTTCACCGCTGAAGCAAGAACGCCGAACCCGCAGAAGATGTTGCGCGGTTATCTTCAGTCTGCGGCGACGCTCAACCTGCTGCGCGCCTTTGCCAGCGGCGGCTACGCCAATCTTCACCAGGTCCACAAATGGAACCTTGATTTCACCGGGCGTTCGCTTTGGTCGGACCAATACCGCCAGCTTGCCGATCGCATCGGCGAGGCCCTCGACTTCATGGCGGCATGCGGAATTTCCCCCGAAACCGTACCGCAGTTGAAGGGCACCAGCTTCTTCACCAGCCACGAGGCTTTGCTGCTCGGCTATGAGCAGGCGATGACCAGGCAGGACAGCCTGACCGGCGATTGGTACGACACATCGGCGCATATGCTGTGGATAGGCGACCGGACCCGTTTTGCCGGGTCGGCACATGTCGAGTTTCTGCGTGGCGTCGGCAATCCGCTGGGCCTGAAATGCGGCCCAACCACCGAACCCGATGACTTGATCCGCCTGCTCGACACGCTCAACCCGGACAATATCCCCGGACGCACGACACTGATCACCCGCTTCGGCCATGACAAGGTCGAATCGAACCTGCCGCGCCTCATCCGCGCCGTGCAGAAGGAAGGCCGTCGGGTCATCTGGTCGTGCGACCCCATGCACGGCAATACCATCAAGGCAGTCGGTGGTTTGAAGACCCGGCCGTTCGATCGTATCCTCAGCGAGGTAAAGAGCGTTTTTGCCGTTCATCGCGCCGAGGGCAGCCATGCCGGCGGCATCCATGTGGAGATGACGGGGCAGAATGTCACCGAATGCACCGGCGGAGCAATTGCGATCACCGATGAGGGCCTGGCTGACCGCTATCAGACACAGTGCGATCCGCGGCTCAACGCCAGCCAAAGCCTCGAACTGGCATTCCTGATCGCCGAGGCGTTGAAAGCGGAACGCGACGCGCGGCCGGCACAAGCAGCCTGAAGCACGCCTTGACGCAGCGGGGCACGCCGCCTATCGGCTTGCTTCGCGTGCGGAAGCAGTTGTTCGCAACACGGCCCCTTCGTCTAGCGGTTAGGACGTCGCCCTCTCACGGCGAAAGCACGAGTTCGATTCTCGTAGGGGTCACCACGCCGGGCGTTTTCCAGCGTTGCACCGACGATATAGCCATATCGTTGCTATCCCGTTCAGTACCGATAACATGACGGCTCGAATCGTGACCTTTGGCCGACAACGAAAATCGGGGGATGTTGCCATGGCCGAACGCAGCCGGATTGCGTCGCAATCGATATGCATATTGGCGCGATTGCCGGCGATCTGCCTTGGGCTGCTGGCGGCGCTGGCGGCCGGCCCGACCCTTGCTTCTGACCCTCTCGCACCGGGCGTAACCCCGGTCATACCCGTTTTCAGCAGTGCCGGGCGGCCCCGGATCGGTCTTGTGCTGGGCGGCGGCGGGGCCAAGGGCTTTGCGCACATCGGTGTCATCGAGGAGCTTGAGCGCCGTCACATTCCGATCGACGTCATCGCCGGCACAAGCATGGGTGCCGTTGTCGGCAGCATGTATGCGATGGGGAGTGATTCCGAAGGTATCAAGGGTATCGCCCGCAACATCGATTGGGTGACCGTCTTCAACGACAGCCCCCGCCGAAGCGATCTGTCGTTCCGCCGAAAAACCGAAAATCGCGACATCCTGCTCAATTATCGGCTCGGACTCGAAAACGGCAAGCCGGTGCTGCCGCAGGGTGTCCTTGGCGGGCAAAAGCTGTTTGCAACGGTACAGGCCCTGATGGCGCCGTGGCGGGCGACGGAGAATTTCGACAACCTGCCGATCCCGTTTCGCGCGGTGGCGACCAATATCGTGACCGGCGAGCCAGTGCCGATGGGCAGCGGCAATCTTTCGACCGCCGTATTCGCCAGCATGTCCATTCCCGCGGCATTCCCGCCGCTGCAGCGCGAGGGGTTGCTGCTGGTCGACGGCGGTATCTCCAACAATTTGCCCGTCAGCGTCGCGCGCGCCATGGGGGTCGACATCGTCATCGTCGTCGATGTTGGGGAGCCACCGGCACCTGCGGAGAAAATCACAAGCGCAATCAACGTATTCAACCAGATGCAGTTGCTTCTCGGCTATGATGCCGTCCGTCGGCAGCGCGCATCGCTTGCCGGTCGCGATGTGCTGATCGAGCCTGACATCGACGGCCTTTCGGCGGCCGGCTTCGACAAACTCGAACTCGGTATCCAGCGCGGCCGGGACGCTGCCATCAAGGTTGCCGACAAGCTGGCGCCACTCGCGGTCAGCGACGGGGCATGGGCGACTTACATTGCCGAGCGCAGGGCTCGCAGTCACCCTGCCCCGATCCGCATTGACAAGGTGCAAATCGTCAACGATTCGACTGTCGATACCGACGATATCGCCAAACTTGTCACGACGCGACCCGGCGACACCCTCGACGGCGGTGCGTTGGCCACGCAAGTCGCCAACGTCTATGCACTCGATGAATTCGATCGTGTCGACTATCATGTCGACCTGTTGCCGGGCGAAAATATCCTGGTTTTCAATACCAGGGGCATTCGCGGATCATCCAAATACTTCCAGACGGGGCTGATCCTTGCCAGCGACTTTGGCAAATCCGCAACCTTCGACCTCGCCTTTGGCTATACCGACCGTAACTTTCTTGGAACAGGAGCGGAATGGCGGGGTTTTGCCCGCGTCGGCAACGACGTGTTGTTCGATGCCAGTCTTTACAAGCAGTTCGGCAAATTCTTTGTCGAGCCCATCGTCTTTTTCGAGCGGGAATCGACGCTGGTTACCCAGCTTGGCTCCACGCTGGACAACCAGCGCCTGCAGATCGCCCGCGGCGGTGCAGGGATCGATGGCGGAATGGTGTTCGGAAATTGGGGGGAATTGCGCGTCGGTGCACGGCTGGGCGGTGTCAACCCGATCGAAGGCGATTTTACCAGCAATCTCCCGGGCGGCTGGAACCGCGATGTGGACTGGCGGATAGGCTTCACCCTCGACACGCTTGATTCACAGACGTTCCCGCGCACCGGCTCGTTCGCGGCCGTCCAGTATATCGACCATGTTACGGCGCTGGGCGGACGCTTTACCCGCAACAATCTCACCCTCAATGTTCAAAAGCCGTTTAGCCTTGGTCGCGCCACCGTTGTCCTGGGGGTTCGCGCCGGAACAACGTCAAAGGCAAGCAACGACTTCATCGGGGATTATCAGCTCGGCGGCTTTCTGAATCTGTCAGGGCTGCCGCGCAACTCGTTGATCGGGCCGCAATTGCTGCTGGGCCGCGCGGTGGGTTTCTACCGGTTGAGCGACAAGGCGCCGATCCTCGACCTGCCGATCTATATCGGCGGATCGCTGGAAGCCGGCAATGTCTGGGACTTCCGCTCCGACATTTCCCTAGGCAGCTTGCGAACCTCGGCCAGCGCTTTTGTCGCTGCCGATACGATCATCGGTCCGGTGTGGCTGGCCTTTGGCCAAAGCGGCAGCAAAAGCTCGATCTATCTTGTCATCGGCAGGGTTTTCTAGGGCTATTTGACGGCCAATTCCATGGCAACCTTGTCGCCCCGAGCCCTGGCACCGGTCGCTGTCGAGATAAAAATGCGCGTTGGGTCGAGGGGTGTTTCCCCCGGCCTTTCCGCCAGCAACAGTTCCTTGACGGCCTGTGCCCTTGCCTGGCCGAGTGCGGCAAGTTCGGCATCGGACGGCAGGAATTTGGGTCGCAGCTGCGTTTCCAGCCATTTGGCCTGTGACGCTGCTGCGGCCGCCTTCGCGTCCCTCCCTGCAAAGATCCCGGCCTTGCTGACCGTGTCGCCGAGGAATTCCGGGGTCTTGCCGATCTTCGATTTGTAAAGCGTCCGCAACCGGTCGGCGCGTTCGCTATCCGTGAGCGCAAGATAGTCGCCACGGCTCTTTCCAGCCGCAAGCACTGCCATCTGCAGGCCGTGCGTTGCCAGCGCCTCGGCATCTTCGCGGACACCGCCCCCGGCCGGTATGTCGAGCTTTATCTCGGGCCTTGCGCCAAGGCCCTTGGCCAACGCCGCAAGGCTGGTGGCGGCTTCGGGCACCAGCACTGCCGAGCCGGGTGAAAATTCGACAAACTGGGCCTTTTCGCCACCTTCGAACATCGATCCGATCAGTGCGAACGGCGCCGTGACGATCTTGGTCAGCACGTTGCCGACAACCTTCCAGATCAGGGGCCAGACCCGGAATGATGGATCGTCGAGCGTGCCACCGACCGGCAGGTCAAGATCGATGACGCCATGGCGGTCCTTCAACAACGATGTCGCCAGGCGGATCGGCAACGACACTTTTTGCTTGCTGTCTGTTGCCTCTCCCCAGGTCAGCTGGTCGAAGACAACATGGTGTTGCGCGTCGAGCTTGCGCGCGAGGATCTTGTAGTGGAACTCGGTCGAAAGCTTGCCACGCGCGATCGCGTAGCCGGCGAAGCGTCCGGAATACGGGTTGAAGACAGGAAGCTCGATGTTGCTGAAGCGGGCCGTGATATCGGTATTGGCGTCATAGGCGAACGCGTTGGCGCGACCGGTGATGGTGACCGGCGCGAAGCGATCGACGACATAACCCTTCAGGTTGAACGCAGCCTGGCTGCCCGCTTTCGTGGAAAGCCCGGTTATACTGCCGGAAAATCCCTGGATTGCGGCGGAAAAGTTCGGCTCGATCGACAGGTCGCTGAACGCGATGGTGCCACGCTTGAATATCACGCGATCTATGCTGATCGGCAACAGCGCACCGGCGGCGGCGGCCGTCTTGCTGATCGGCGCCGAGACCGTGATTGCGGACCTGGTTGCCGGACCGGCCCGCACCGGCTGAACGGCGGCAACACCGGCGTCGCCGCCGATTGCCGCCACGACGTTGAGCTGCGAATTGCGCTCGACAGTGACGTGCGAGACGGCACGGTCGAAGCTGGCTTGGCGGATCGCAAGCCTGTTCGGCATGCCGTCATACCGGATGCCGAGAACGTCGAGCCGCGCCCATTGCAGCAATGCGCCACCGCCGGTCGCTTCGGCAACATCGAGGTTGGCGATACTGGCATCGCCGCGAAAATCGGGTTGAATACCGCTGCGGCCGGAAACGATATTCAGTTGCCCCTTGGCGCCCAGCACCCCATCCTTGATGCGCACCCGTGGCAACGGCGCCGACAATGGCAGGACGTCGGTCAGCTTCAGTCCGGCAAGGTCGATGGCAAGATCGGCATTGCCGGCCGCTGGAGAGACCGTACCGCGTGCCGAGAAGCGTGCGGAGCGGTTGATGCCGGTACGGAAGTCGATCGTGACCGGCGCTGCCAGGCGCTGGTCGACCGGGCCAATGGCCAAGTGCAGTGGCGACAGGTCGATTGTGGTGGGCTGCGGACGCGCGGCAGTGAGTTTGATTGCTGCATTATCGAGCGTTGCTCCGGACACGGTTTAGTGCCACGTCGGTCCGGCGGCGGATGCAGGCCCGGCGAATTGCAAGGGATAGAGCCCGGGAATCCTGATCCGGTGGTCGATGCCGATCTGCGCCGCCGTTTGCATGCCCTTGGCGACAACCTGCCCGATATGGCCGGTATGATCTGCCAGTCGCAGCCAGCTCGGCGCAACATCGAGACTGGCAAGAACTATGCTTCCGGGCCTCGGGCCGCGCCCCTTCAGGGCTACTCCGGCGAGCGACAGTGCGCCGATATAGGCCGTGCCGGTCTTGAGGGCGTAACGCGAAGGCTGCAGCGTCACGCCATCCAGGACGAGCGTTTCCCCCGCCGGCCGCGTTATCCCGATGCCGGTCGCGGTGACGGTGCCATGCGCAACGGCATCGCCGGCAAGCGTTATCTGCGTCGGTGCGAGGTTGAGCGACTGGACCCGCATCACGTCACCGGTAGGCAGCCGCACCGCCGCATCGGCAAGGGCGAGGCGCGATAGATCAGCGCGAAACTGCATCGATGGTGCAGGCACGCCATCGCCGGCTCCAGCCCCGACCCCGGCCCTGGCAACGGCAACGGGCACGGCAAAGCGATAATTGCCGGCCAGCGACAAGGCGCCATCGCTTGCGATCACCGGCAGGAGCGCATCGGCGAGTTTGGTGATCGTTGCCAGCTTCAAGCCGCCGATGCTGAACTGTCCTGTCGATGCCAGTGGCGCCATGCCGATCGTCCCGGCCCAGTGGAAGCGTTCGCCCGCTTCGCTGCAGGCGTCGAACCGGAACCCAGCGGCACTGGTTGCGACCGTCGAAAAATCCCTCAGCGCGAACGTGACGGGGTCGGTTTGCTCATGGCGCGGCAGGCTTCCGCGATCATCGGTGAAACGCACGCGGCCGCCACGGACGTCGAGGTTGCCGATCCATAGCTGGGGAACCGGCGAGCCATCGTCGACCGGCACCAGTTCCGCCGGATTGACCGAGCCATCCTTGCGCAAGACAAGGTCGACCGCCGGCGCTTCGACGCTTACGGAGTCGAGCTGCGGCGACAGTTTCCACAGGGACGAAATACTGGCATCGACGACGAGATGCTCGATCGCAACCAGCGGGACACCCGGCGCGGCGCGATCGGCAATTGCGATTTTGCGTATGTCGAGGGTGAGGTTCCACGGATCAAAGCCGATGGTCCCTATCGCCATCTGCTTGTTCTTCAGGTTTTTCCCAACCCATCCCTGGCCCGCTGAACGAACCAGCCCCGGCACGGCGAGGTAGGCCGCCGCTATCACCGATACGAACAGCGCCGCCGCCAGCAATGGCACCCAGATCAACGGCCGGCGCCGCGACTTACTCCCCCAACCGGCTCCCGACCATATTTCTGGCGGCACAATCTCGTTTCGGCAAGGGAAAGATCGCCGCTACACCCCGGTCACACCGTGATCGCCATACCGCGGTAAATTCGGGCACGGTAACGCGAATCCTCGGCGTCGGGCAGCGGTGCGCCGGCCAGCAATACCGCGCGGGCAAAGCGCTTTACCTCCTCGTCATGCTCGGCCTGATTGCGCGGCTCCTCCGAACGAACGCGGCGCGTGAGGTTGATCTGGTTGACCGGCACATCATGGACGAGGCGCTCGTTCTCGACAGCGATGGTCGCAGTGAAAGCGTGCAATGTCGTCTTGCAGAAGTTGGCGAGCGCAAAGGCCGGACCGCCGGCCGCCGATCCCAATTGCCCCATCGGCACATCGGGCGAAACCAGCACCAACTGGCAACCATCGAACAGCGAAACCTTGCGGGCGACACGGAAATGATGGGTCAGGTTTGTTTCGACGACATCGGCAAAGCCGGCCGGGTCGAGCGGCCGCGGCCCATCGAACAGCGCATCGGGCAACGGCTTGAAGGGCGTCGAAACGATGGTCGTCGGCTGGCCCCAGTTGCCGAGTGCAGCGTCGAGCGTCGCCTCGATTGCGTCACCGACGGCAAGCATCTCGACACGTCCATCGCCGCTGCCACCGATGGCCTTGGCGAGCGCCTTGCCGCCGGCGGATGTATGCGTGAGCAGCACAACCCGCGCGACATTGCAGGCGAGGAATTGCCGGGCGCTTTCCGCGAGATAATCGGTCAGGTGTTCGCCGATCAACCACACCGTCTTGCCGGCCATCTGGTCGAGGCGTTCCTGCTTGGGGCTGCCGAACAGTTCGCGCTCGGTTGTCGAGCGTTCCACGTTCAGGCCGCCTGATGGCATGAAGGTCTCACCCGAAACGGCGCGATCGGCGAGGAAGAACACCGTCGCCTGCGCAACATCGCCTTCGGTTGGCATCTTGCCGAGATGGAGCTGCGACAACACCCCATTCCTGACCTTGGCCGCCTCGCGGGCGATCTGGGCCGCGGGGAGCCATGGCTGGTCATCGGGCGGAATGCGCAGCAACCAATCGGTATCGGGCCGGGATTGCCAATCCGGGGCATTCAGAAAATAGCCGCCAAGCCGCAGTCGCCGCACCAGCTTTGCCGCCAGCACGGGCGTCAGCAGGAAACGATCCCAGCAGCAACTTTCGTCGCCCTCGCGCGCTGCCGCCAAAGCCAGTTCGCGCAGCTCGGCGGGCACCGACTTGTCGTGTGCGAGCTGGACCGTGTCGTTGCGGGCAAGGCGGGACAACAGGCCTTCGACCTTCTCGCCGCGCCGCAGTGCCTTGATGGTGGCGGCATGGACGGCATTCAACCGCTTGTTCTCGAGGATCAAACGTCCACGCCGTTCGAAAAGCCCGGGTTTGCCGCCCAGACCGGCGAGGCGGTCGCCATCGACGGGGCCGGGCGCGATGGCGTTGATCTGGATTTCAGGGCCGAGGTGTCGCGCCATGCTCTCCACCATGGCGCGCTGTCCGGATTTGGACACGGCATAGTCGGTGCGGTTGGGATAGCTCACCGCCAGATATTTTTCGCCGCCGAAATAGCTGGACACATTGAGGATATAGCCGGACCCCTGCGCCTTCATCATCGGCACGACCATGTGCATCAGGGCATAGTTGGAAATCAGATTGGCGTCCTGCGTACGCCGCCACGCCGCGACGTCCATATCGACGGCCATCTCCTCGGCACCCGAGACACCGGCATTGTTGATCAGATAGTCGATCCGGCCAAAGGCCTTGATGGTTTCATCGACAGCGCGTTGCAGGCTGGAGACATCGGCGACGTCGATATCGGCCAGCGTCCGCACCCGGCGCTCGACGCCCGAAAAGCCGACATCTTCAAGCTCGCCGACAATGCGTTCGCGCGCGGCCGACAGCTCGCTTTCGCGGCGCGCAACCATCATCACCTTTGCGCCCGCCAGCGCCAGCAATCGCGCCACCTGGCCGCCGATTCCCGCCGAACCGCCGGTGATCAGCGCCACCTTGCCGAGGTGCAGCCCGGTAAGGTTTTCAGACGTGCCGACCATGGCCTTGCGCGCGCCGGTGGCCTCGCCGATCGATTCGGGCAAATACAGGTTGATCGGCTTGATACGGCGTTCCTTCAGCAGGATCCGCGCCACCTGGCCTGCGGCAAACGACAGGCTTTCAGGCTCTGCATTGGTGTAGCGAACGATCTGGTTGCCCCATTCCGCCTTGTCACGCCGCTTGTGTGCCAGCGCGACAACCGATTCATCGCGCCAGATGCGGATGAGTTCTTCCAGCGCGGCGCGCAGGACATTGGCATAGACATCGCCGGCCCCGTCGCTGCCATTCGACACGAAGACAAAGCGCGGGTCGTGCAGCAGGCCCGGTGTTCGCGCCCAGTAGCGGCTGAGCGTCCTCGCCACCGCGATATTCGCTTCCAGCTCGTCGTCGACAAAACGTTCGACGTCGGCATCGGGCGCATCCGCCAGCGCACCGCTGAAATAGCCCTGTGGCCGCGTTGGCAGCACCAGCGCACCGGTCAGGGGCGCATGGTCGGCGGTGAACTGCGCCAGCACGGCATCCATGACGACATGATCGTGCCGGGGGAAATGTTCGACATGGATCCGCTCGGGGTTCGCCCCCAAACGCTCCCGCGCGGCATCGGCGCTGGCCTCGCTGTGAAAGCCGAGCAGGACCAGCGCCCCACAATCGGCGTGGACGCGCGCATAGGCGATGGCATCGTCGACCTGGCTGCCGGCCGAAACCAGCACGGCGAGGCCGGCGCCATCGATGGAACGCATCGTGGGCCGCGACAGATAGGTCGAACGCGATTCCTGGTGAACCGCCATGCCATGGGTCACCTCGAAATCATGGCCGCTGAATGCCGCCGATTCATCGGAGCCCAGGAACACGCAGGTGTTGGCGATATCGGCAGGCGTCGGAAAGGTCTTGGCTTTGCCGGCGCCATCCACGGCGCGTTCAAGCGCCATCAGGTCGAAGAAATGATTGGCAGTCGCCCCCGGCGCATCGCCGCGCAAGCCGTCCATGGCGGCAAAGACGTTGCGGATACGCTCGCTGGCGATTGGCCCCGGAAACAGCAAATTGACGCGGATCCCGTTGCCGCCAAGTTCCAGCGCCATCTCGCGCGACAAGGAATTGAGCGCCGCCTTGGGCACGGTATAGGCAGCGCGGGCGTAATATTCGGTGCGACTGAAGATTGTGGACACGTTGATGATCGAGCCACCGGGCCCCATCGAGGCCGCAGCCGCGCGCACCATGTTCCAGGCGACAACCATGATATTGCGCGCCGCGTCGCCCACGGTTTCCGTGTCGGTGCTGCCAGCGTCCCGCAGCGCCTTGAGGTCGGCGGCGCTGAGCGGCAGGTTGTCGAGTGGCTGTTTGGGTCCGGCGGAACCCGCGTTGTTGACAAGGATGTCGATATGCCCGTGCCTCGCCACGGCTTCGGCGACACCGGCGCGGACCGACTCCGCATTGGCCCCGTCGATGACGACAATGCTCGCCTGGCTGTCCGGCGCGCCGGTATCCGCGAGTGCCGCCAGACGCGCCGCCTCGGTGCGTTCGGGGTCGCGGCCGGACAGCACGACCGTTGCCCCTTCCTCGAGATAGCGGCGTACGATCGACTGGCCGAGGTTGCCCGCAGCGCCGGTTATCAGGGCGACCTTGCCGGCAAGGCGGGGCGGACGAGGAGAAGCGGTCTTTGCCATGGTCCGGCCTTCAATTTGCGTTTGCAGGTTGGGCGGCCGCGGCAGCCCAGGCTTCATAAAGCTCGTCGCGGCTGCGCAGGCCCGGTACGGGCAGCGCGTGGTTGACGATATAGGTCGCGCCGGAATGACGGTTGTCCCACATCGCCTGGTGCGCTTCGGGCAGATCCTGCCACGCCACCACCGTCGGCTCGGTGACGTCGAGCATTCCGGCCGCAACCATGTCGTTCATGCGCGTCACCTCATAGGCGTTGCACAGGTGCGTGCCGAGGATCTCCGCCGTCGGCATGATGATCCGCCGCTGCCGCGTCCAGACCTGGGGAGCGTAGAAATTGTAGCGCTGACCCGTCATGTCCTCGGCATAGACGACGCGGCCGGTGAAGGGTTTGACCAGCGCCGTTGTCACGCCGAGCGTGTCTTGCCCGGCACGTTCCAGAACGATATCGGGCGCACCCCGGGGGTTATCGGGCGAACGCAACAATTTCCCGACCGCCGAGCCAAACGGCTTCAGGGTCTTGTCCTGGAAATCGCGCACCGCCTCGCGGAACCGCTCGATATCGTCCCGCGCCACGGGCAGGCGCGGCATGGTATCGGGCCAATCGAAGTTGGCGCCTTCGCGGCGCTTGATGTCCTCCAGGCTGACGACCCCCGCGACGGCGTCTTCGAAACCCAGCGACTGGATGAATTCGCGCTGGCCGTTGGTGGTCGTCACGACGACCGTCCGCGCCCCGATACCGCGTGCCGCCTCGATCATCTCCAGGCCCAGCGGATCGGCAAGCGCCGATGAATTGGGGCCGTAAAAAATCAGCACCGCCTCCCCGCCGCGTGCCCCCGCCTTGCGCAGCATTGCCTCGGGTGACGCCGCACCGGCCTTGCCCATGAAGCTCAGATGATACCCCGATGATGCGCCATAGAACGCCAGCTTGCCGCCTTCCGCCAGCAACTGGAATGATCGCGGGAAGGATGTTTCACCAGCATGGCTGACGGCAAAGTCCGCCAGCTTGCCGTTGTTCAGGCGGCGGTACTCGTCCACCAGTCCCTGCCCTGCAGCTTCCCAGGCACGCGATGCGTCCGCACCATCGGGAACCGGAGTGTAGAGACCGGCAAAGCGCGGATCGGTGCGGTCGATGGAGCCGACGGCCCCCTTCAATGCGACGAACTCGGCGCGGGCCGGGCTCGATACCAACCCGGTGACGTTGAGCCCGCTGGCCTTGGCGGACTTCAGCGCGTCCAGCCCGGTGCCGGTGGCGGAGCCTTCGATAAAGATGGAGCTGCCACCGGTGATCTGCAGCGTGGTGAACAGGCAACGCACGATCGTACCAAGATTGAGGATGTAGCTGCCTGCCTGTTCCAGCGTCAGGTCCCCGGGCACGGCATGGAGCTGGGGCGCCTGCACGTTGAGGAATTGCGCATGGCTACCGGTCTTGGTTTCATAACCCTGGATTGAAAAGTCGGCGAACATCGGGTCGCGCCCTGCCGCCGGGCTGAGCAAGTCGGATGTTCCGGAATAGACCGCCACCAGGTCGCCGACTTTCAGCCGACCTTCCGACCGCGCTTCCGACCCAAGCGCTGCAATCAGCGCAAGGCCGCCAGACCCGGTGATCTGCACATCCTCCTCATGGCCATCGAACGGCGACACGGGGATTCCGGTCAGCGCCCAGATGTCGTTGAAATTGACCTCGGACGTCAGCAGATAGACCAATGCCTCGTTCGGCTCGGGCGTCGGCACCGGCACGATCAGTTCCCGCTCATGGCTGGCAGGCTGGCCGAAGCGGGGTGCCCCGGTATCGGCATCACGGGCAATGCCAAAGGCATATTGATGCCCCGGAATGGCCGTGACGCCGGGGAAAAACGCGGCACCGCGCGGCAATAGATCGCCGGCCGCCTCGAGACGCTCGGCGCGCGGGGCATGCTCGGCATCGATATAGACACCATCGCGGCGCACCGAGAGTGGCGGGCTTTTCTTGTCGAGAAATTCGCGGATGCCGGTCTTGCCGCCTTCGGGATCGACGACCGCCTCGGCGAACAATTGCGCCTCGCGTTCAAGCCCGGCGGCCATCCCCTG
>JANXVZ010000023.1 GCA_025351405.1 Sphingomonadales bacterium
CCGGCGCGCGCCGGCATGACCCGCGTCCACCGACAGAGCACCCTTCTACCCCATCCCAAAACCCGCTATCCCCCATTCCAGCAGGGGACGAAAACCATATGGCGGACAGTATCT
Organism: Sphingomonadales bacterium; assembly: GCA_025351405.1. Lineage (GTDB taxonomy): Bacteria > Pseudomonadota > Alphaproteobacteria > Sphingomonadales > Sphingomonadaceae > Sandarakinorhabdus. The sequence continues at coordinate 115 of JANXVZ010000023.1, forward strand.
TCATCGGACAGGGCGAGCAGCACCCGCAGGCGCTGGTGCTCAAGCGCGCCAACCGCCATGGGCTGATCGCCGGCGCCACCGGCACCGGCAAGACGGTGACGCTGCAGACGCTGGCAGAAGGCTTCAGCCGCGAGGGCGTGCCGGTATTCCTGTCCGACGTGAAGGGCGATATCGCCGGCATGGCGATGCCGGGCAGCGAGGCCGCCGGCTGGACCGGCAAGCGCGCCGCCGAAATCGGCATGACCGGCTATGGCTATGATGCCAATCCGGTGGTGTTCTGGGATGTCTTCGGCGAGCAGGGCCATCCCGTCCGCACCACCATTTCCGAAATGGGGCCGCTGCTGCTCGCCCGGTTGATGGACCTCAACGACGTCCAGGAGGGCGTTCTTGCCGTCGCCTTCCGCTACGCCGACGACCTTGGGCTGTTGCTGCTCGACCTCAAGGATCTGCAGGCGATGCTGACCTTTTGCGCCGACAATGCCGCAGAACTGACCACCAGATACGGCAATGTCACCAAGGCCACCATCGGCACCATCCAGCGCCAGTTGCTGCAGCTCGAATCGCAGGGCGCCGCCAATTTCTTCGGCGAGCCGGCGCTCGAGATCATGGACTTCATCCGCACCGACGATAACGGCCGCGGCCAGGTCAATATTCTTGCCGCCGACAAGCTGATGCAGTCGCCCCGGCTTTACGCCACTTTCCTGCTGTGGATGCTGTCGGAACTTTACGGCACCCTCCCCGAAATCGGCGATCCGGACAAACCGCGGCTGGTGTTCTTTTTCGACGAAGCCCATCTGCTGTTCGATGAAGCGCCCAAGGCACTCCTCGACAAGATCGAACAGGTGGTGCGCCTCGTCCGCTCCAAGGGGGTTGGTGTCTATTTCATCAGCCAGAACCCGATCGACATCCCCGAAACCGTCGCGGGCCAGCTCGGCAATCGTGTCCAGCACGCGCTGCGCGCCTTCACGCCGCGTGACCAGCAGGCGGTCAAATCGGCGGCACAGACCTTCCGCGCCAACCCGGGGGTCGATGTCGAGACCGCGATCACCCAGTTGAAGGTCGGCGAGGCGCTGGTCTCGCTGCTCCAGCCCGATGGCGCCCCCAGCCCCGTCGAGCGCACGTTGATCGCGCCGCCGCGTTCCAGGGTCGGCCCGATTACCCAGGACGAGCGTGACGGCGTCACCGACGAATCACCCTTTTCCGGCAAGTACACCGAACCCGTCGATCGCGAATCGGCGTATGAAAAACTGAACGCCCGCGCCCTCGCCAGCACGGCAGCCGCAGCAGCGACACAGGCCGAGATCGAGGCGCAAAAGGCCGCGACCCTGCAGGCCAAGCTCGATGCGGCGGCGGCGGCGACGGCGGCGAAGGAAGCCGCAGCGACGGCGCGCGCCGCAGCCGCCGCCCAGCGCGCCCAGCCGATGAGCTTTGCCGAAAAGCTGATCCAGTCGGCAGCGCGGTCGGCAACGACATCGTTGACGCGGCAGGTCGCCAACAAGCTGGGCGGGCAATTGCTGCGCGGCATCCTCGGCGGGCTGCTGAAGTAGCGCGCCCGCCGCAGCACGATCAGCCGGGAAAGGTTTCCCAGAACGGCCGGTTGGTGTGGTAGACGGAGGCGATATCGGCGCCCATCATCTCCTCGACGGTCATGATCGTCGTGCTTGGATCAAGCTTCAGGTCGAACATGTCATTGACGATCTTCTTGCCCTCGGCAGTATCGAAGACCGGCAGGCAGGCGCCGACAACCTGGCCTTGCCCCACATGGAGGCCGACATGGTAAAGCGGGTTGCCATCGGCCTCCACCTTGGCGCGGCGGCCAAAATAGACCATGGCGCCCAGCGGCATCGGATTGGCGGCGGAATACTGGCTGCGGTTGGCGCCGTTCTGGCCGACGCCATCCCACAGGATCGCCTTGACCTCGGCGGCCTCGGCCTGCCCCGGTCGCCCCGGACCACCCGAAGCGGCGTTGAGCCGTGCGACATAGCCATTTTGTTGCACGCCCGTGATGGCGCCGGCGATGATCGCCCACATCACCACCGAGGTGTAGCAATTGACCGCGATGGACCAATCGTAAATCCCGGCGCGGGCTTTTTCGAGACCGCTGCGGCTTGGCTCCCAATGGCAGCGGCCAACCGCTGACAGCGCGACGAGGCAGGTGTTGCGCGTCACCTGGTCGCCGATCGCGGCGGCATTGGGGGCGGCGTTGATGACGAGCGCGCCGGCTCGCAGCGGGTTGTAAAGCTGCTGGGCGGTCTGGACGGTCGGCGTCAGCAGCGGCGGCAGGACTTCCATGGCGGGGGGTCGCTTTCAACGTTGGGCAGGACGAACACGCAAAAGCAACCAGATGGAAAGACGCCTTCAGCCGGGAATCGTCACCGCAGCCGTCTGGGCGTTGCGCGTGCCAACGGGAGCGCCGAGCAATTCGCGGACGAATGCGCCCTTGTTGACCGTCGAGGTCTTGGGGTCGCCGGCGTTGGAGCGGATGGCGGGATCGGTATTGCCGGCCCCGGCCTTGTCGAGCAACTGCTGTTCAGCCGGCGATTTCGGCGGCAACTGGGTGCCGGAGCCGAACAGCGCCTGGATGGCGGTCGACTGGCCATCCTCGGTGATGGCGCGCGGCTCGCCGGGACGCGGCGGTGTCAGGTTGAAATCGGACGGCACGATCAGCGGCGCGGCACGGCTGATCGCCAGTTCATCGGGGCCATTGCGGCCGGCAAGGCCGGTCTTGCCACAGGCAGTGAGGGCCAATGTGCCCGCCAGAAGAATCCAGACCTTACGCATACTCGTTCATCCTTTCGGCGCCAGCAGCGCCCGTGTCAGCAGCAATAGCACACCCAGCGTGATCGCCGCATCCGCGACGTTGAACACCCAGAAACTCCGCTCGTGCCAGAACAGGTGGAGGAAATCGACGACATAACCGAACCGCACCCTGTCGACGATATTGCCCAGCGCGCCGCCGAGCACCAGCCCCAGCGCCATGACATCGTACCGCTGGCGTTCACGGGTGATCCACACCGCGACGACCGCTGCAATGGCGGCGGTGGCGATGACGAGGAACCAGCGCCCCATCGGCGTGCCGGCGGGGAACAGCCCCATCGAAACGCCGACATTGCCGACAAAGGTCAGCCGGAAGAACGGCAGCACGTCGATGAAGCCGCGTTCGGGCAGGTGGATGACGTGCAGCACCCAGTATTTGACGAGCTGGTCGATGGCGAAGACCAGCGCCGCGATGATGTAGCCGAGGCGCTTCACCGTCGCTGTCCCGCAGGACGAGAGGGCAACGCCAGCTTAATCATTGACGACTCCGGCATTGACCACCCCGGCATCGACGACCTCGGCGCAGCGGCTGCACAGCCCGGTGTCGTCCGCAACGTCGGGCAGGTGACGCCAGCAGCGCGCGCATTTGGCGTCGTCGACCGCGCTTACCGCCAGACCGTCATGCTCGGGTTGCGCCTTTTGCACCGTCACCCGTCCGACGATCAGCATTTCAGCGAGATCGGTTGCGGCCAGCTCGACAAAACGGTCCTCGTCGCTGACCTGGATATCGACGCCCGCCTGGAGGAAGCTGCCGATGGTCTTGTCCCGCCGCAGCGCCTCGAGCGGCAGATAGACTTCATCGCGCAGCGCCCGCAGCCGCGAAATCCGCAATGCCAGCGCATCGTCGCGCCAGCCAAGGTCGATTTCCGGCCATTCGAGCAGATGCACGCTGCCGCCATCCGGAAAGCGCGTCGTCCACACTTCCTCAGCCGTGAACACCAGCACCGGCGCCAGCCAGCGCGTCAGCGCGTGGAACAGCGTGTCGAGCACCGTCCGATAGGCGCGGCGCTTGGGGTCGTGCGGCGCATCGCAATAGAGCGAATCCTTGCGGATATCGAAGACGAACGCCGACAAATCGTTGTTCACGAACGTCGAGATGACCGTGACATAGGTGTTGAAGTCATAGTTGCCCACGGCCCGCCGCATCTCGCCCTCGATCTCGGCGAGGCGGTGGAGCACCCAGCGTTCGAGCTCGGGCATCTGTGCCGGCGCAATGCGCTCGGCCTCGGAGAAGCCCTCCAGCGCGCCGAGCAAATAGCGGAAGGTGTTGCGCAGCTTGCGATACTGGTCGGCGACGCCGGTCAGGATCTCCTTGCCGATGCGATGGTCCTCGGTGAAATCGACCGTCAGCGCCCATAGCCGCAGGATGTCGGCGCCATATTCGCGCATCAGGTCGAGCGGATTGGTGGTGTTGCCGAGCGATTTCGACATCTTGCGGCCCGACTGGTCCATGGTGAAACCATGGGTCAGGACGGCGTTGTACGGCGCCCGGCCGCGGGTGCCGCAGCTTTCGAGCAGCGACGACTGGAACCAGCCGCGATGCTGGTCGCTGCCTTCGAGATAGAGGTCGGCCGGCCATTTCAGGTCGGGCCATTTCCCCGATTCGAGGACAAAGGCATGGGTGCAGCCGCTGTCGAACCAGACGTCGAGAATGTCGGTCTGGCGTTCGTAATCGGCGAGATTGTAATCCGGCCCGAGCAGGTTCTGGGCGTTGTCTTCGCTCCAGGCATCGACGCCGTTTTCGCGCACCGCGGCGATGATGCGGGCGTTGACGGCCGGGTCGTCGAGATACTGCCCGGTGGCGCGGTTGACGAACAGTGTGATCGGCACCCCCCAGGCGCGCTGGCGGCTGATCACCCAGTCCGGCCGGCCCTCGACCATGGAGCCCAAACGGTTGCGGCCCTTTTCGGGGATGAAGCGAGTGGCGGCGATGGCGGCGATGGCGGTTTCGCGCAGCGTGCTCCCGGCTCCCCCGGCGGGAGAGGGGAGCGGGGTATCCATCGGGATGAACCATTGCGGCGTGCAACGGAAAATCACCTTCTTTTTCGACCGCCACGAATGCGGATAGCTGTGCTGGTAATCCGCCGTCGCCGCCAGCAATGCCCCCGCCGCACGCAGGTCGGAGCAGATCGGGCCCTCGGGGGCATTGAGCTTCGGGTTGATGACGCTCATCGCCTCGCCGCCCAGCCAAGCCCAGTCGGCGCGATAGCGGCCATCGCCTTCGACCACGAACACCGGCTCGATGCCGTGCGCCTTGCACAGCAGGAAATCGTCCTCGCCATGATCGGGCGCCATGTGGACGAGGCCGGTGCCGGTGTCGGTAGTGACGAAATCGCCGGGCAGGAACGGGCGCGGTCGGGCGAAGAAGCCGCCGAGGCGGTGCATCGGGTGGCGGGCGATGGTGCCGGCGAGGTCGGAGCCGATCACTTGCTTGAGCGGCACCAGTTCACTTCCCAATCGCAATCCTGCCGACCCGATTAGTTCCACAGCTACAAGATACTGTCGACCATCGTCCTCACGCTTACGACACAGTCGATAATCGACCTCCGGCCCATATGCCAAAGCCTGGTTGACCGGGATCGTCCACGGCGTCGTCGTCCAGATTACCGCATGCGCGCCGACCAGTTCCGCAATCGGCGACTCCGTGATCTGGAACGCCACGTCGATCTGCGTCGAGACGATGTCCTCATATTCGACCTCGGCGTCGGCCAGCGCGGTCTTCTCCACCGGCGACCACATCACCGGCTTGGCGCCGCGATAGATCTGCCCCGACGCGGCGAACTTGAGCAATTCCGTGACGATCGTCGCTTCGGCGGCGAAATCCATCGTCAAATACGGATGGTCCCAGTCACCGTTGATGCCGAGCCGCTTCAGCTGCTCACGCTGCACATCGACCCAGCTTTGCGCATAGGCGCGGCATTCGGCGCGGAATTCGACCGCCGGCACCTCGTCCTTGTTTCGCTTCTGGGCGCGATATTTCTCCTCGACCTTCCATTCGATGGGGAGGCCATGGCAATCCCAGCCTGGCACATAGGGCGCATCCTTGCCGAGCAGGGTCTGCGTCCGGCAGACCATGTCCTTGAGAATATGGTTGAGCGCATGGCCGATGTGCATGTCGCCATTGGCATAGGGCGGGCCATCGTGGAGGATGAACTTTTCGCGGCCCTTGCGGCTCTCGCGCAGCCGCTCATACAGGCCATCGCCCAGCCATTTCGCCAGGATGACCGGCTCCTTTTCCGGCAGCCCGGCTTTCATCGGGAAATCGGTCTTCGGCAGGAAGACGGTGCTGCGATAATCGGGAAGGGTCATGGTCCGCTGCGTCTAGAGGACGGAGACGCCCTTTTCTACCCCTGACTGCCGTGTGCGGCCGGCGGCACGCGCGCCAGCACCGCCCGCGCCGCCGCCGCATCCGTGGCAATCTGTGTCTTCAGCGCCTCGAGCCCGTCCAGCTTCAGCTCCGGCCGCAGATAAGCCACCAGCTCGACCTCGATGACCTTGCCGTAAAGGTCGCCCTGCCAATCCATCAACCAGGTTTCGAGCAATTCCACCGGCGGCTCGATCATCGGCCGGATGCCGAGGTTGGCGACCCCGGCAACGCGCTTGCCGCCGGGCAGCCGTACCATCACCGCATAGACGCCATAGGCCGGGCGCTGGTAATCGCCGAGGCGCAGGTTGGCGGTGGGGAACCCCAGGGTCCGGCCCAGCTTGGCACCGTGTTCGACGACGCCGCGGATGGTGAAGGGCCGGGTCAACAGCGCCGCGGCAGCTTGCGGGTCGGCCTCGCGCAGCGCGGTGCGGATACGGCTCGACGAGATGATGCCCCCGGCGTCGCAGACCGGCGCCACCACTTCGGCGGTAAAGCCGTGGTGTTGTCCCAGCGTCGCCAATGCCGCCGCATCGCCGCTGCGGTCCTTGCCGAAGGTGAAATCGCCGCCGGTGACGACGCCGCACACCCCCAGCCGCCGCACCAGCCAGTTGGTGACGAATTCCTCCGCCGTCAGCGCCGCCAGCGCCGTGTCGAAGGGGATCATCACTGTCGCATCGATGCCAAAGGCGGCCAGCAGGTCGGCGCGCTGCGCCACGCCGGTTAGCGCGAACGGCGGCAGGTCGGGGCGGAACAACCGTGCCGGGTGAGGATCGAAGCTGACCACCAGCGCGGGGACGCCGCGTTGCCGCGCCAACGAAAGGGCGCGCGCCACGACAGCCTGGTGGCCAAGGTGAAAGCCATCGAAATTGCCCAGCGCCGCGACGCCGCCGCGGCAGGGTTCGGGCACGATCGCGCCGCCTGAAATTCGCTCCATGCCGTTGGCTCTAGCGGGCGGCCGGCACTGCGCCAAGCGGCATCACGGCGCAGGGACCGCTGGAGGCGCGGGGGCGGGAGCGGGGGCGGGAGCGGGGGCGGCCACCGCCTGGGGCACCAGCCCGGCGCCGATGATGCGCGCCGCATTGCCGCCCATCACCTTGCCGATCTCGGTTTCGTTGAGCCCGGCATCGATCAACGCCTGGGTAACCGCCGAAAGATGCGCGGTGTCGAAGCCGGTGGTGACCGTTCCATCGAAATCCGACCCCAGACCGACATGGTCGATGCCGATGACATGGCGGACGTGGAGGATGGCATTGGCGGTTGCCCGGGGCGTTGGCGCGCACACCGCGGCATCCCAATAGCCGATGCCGATCATGCCGCCGTTTGCCGCCAGGGCGCGCAACTGGTCGTCGCCGAGGTTGCGCGGTGTGTTGCACGTCGCCTTGACGCCGCCGTGGCTGATGACGACCGGGCGGGTGGCGACGCGGAGCACATCGGCGACGGTGGCGGCGCTGGCATGGGCGAGATCGATGATCATGCCCTTGCGTTCCGCCGCGCGCACCACCTGCAACCCGAACGGCGTCAGCCCGCCCTTGTGGACGCCGTGCATCGATCCGCCGAGTTCATTGTCGAAAAAGTGCACGAGGCCGATCATGCGGAAGCCGGCGTCGTACAGCCGGTCGAGGTTGGAGAGTTTGCCCTCCAGATTGTGCGCGCCTTCGACCGATAGCAGCGCGCCGACTGTGCGGCCGCCGGCACCGCGCTCCGCCAGCAGCCGCGCCAGGTCAGCCGAAGTGCGGACGATACGCAGGCTGCCGAGCGAAGCGCGTTCGGCCCGGCGCAGCTTTTCAGCGTGCCACAGCGACCGTTCGAGCAGGGAATTTTCCCAAAGCCCCCAGGTCCGCACCGGTTGCAACTGGCCGATGGCAAGCAGCGTGATGTTGTCGGTATCGCCGCTGTTGCTGGAATAATTCTGGTTGCGCGGCGTCTTGGTGACGCTGGAAAACACCTGCAGCGCGACATTGCCCCCCTGGAGCCGCGGCAGGTCGATATGGCCATAGCCCGACGCCTGGTCGACGGCGCGTTTCCACAAAAGCGTATCGCCATGAAGGTCGATGATGGTGAGTTTCTGGTGGAGTTCGAGCGCTCGCCCCGATATCGGCCAGATGCCATCGCCGGCGATGCGGTTCATGCGGCGATCGACGATTCCGGGCACCAGCGCAAAGAACAGGCCGGCAGCGACGAGCAGAAAGACGAGCGATCCGAACAGCAGTTTGCGCATCAGCGGCGCTCCAGCGTGACAAAGGCATAGGCGGGCTGGTCGCCCTCGGCGGGATGTTCGACGCGGGCGGTTTCGCGCCATCGGACCCGGTCGAAGCCCGGCAGCACGGTATCGCCCTCGGGGCTTGCATGGACCTCTGTCAGTTCGACGCGGGTCGCACTGGGCCTTGCCTCGGCATAGATTTGCGCACCGCCGATGACCATGATGCCATCGGCGCGGGCGCGCGGGTCGAGCCCGGCGGCGGCCACGGCTTCGGCGAGGTTGGCGACGACGCTGACACCCGCATGCTGCCACGCCGGGTCGCGGGTGAGGACGATATTCTGGCGACCGGGCAAGGGCCTGCCGATCGATTCAAAGGTCTTGCGACCCATGATGACCGGCTTACCGACAGTCAGGCGCTTGAAATGCTTCAGGTCGGCCGGGATGTGCCAGGGCAGCGCCCCGTTGTTGCCGATGACGCCATTGGTGGCGCGCGCCACGACGAGGACGAGATCCATCAGACGGCCACCGGCGCGGCGATTGCCGGGTGCGGATCATAGCCGGTCACGGCAAAATCCGCGAAGGCATAGCTGAACATGTCATCGGGGCGGCGCAGCAGTTCGAGCTTGGGGAACGCTTTCGGCGTGCGCGACAATTGTTCCGCCACCAGGTGCGCGTGGTTGAGATAGACATGGCAATCCGCCCCCATCCAGGTGATCTGGCCCGGCTGCAAGTCGCATTGCTGCGCCAGCATCCGCACCAGCAACGCCGCTTCGAAGATATTGAAGGCAAAGCCGAGACCGAGGTCGCACGAGCGCTGGTAGAGAATGCCGGACAGGCGGTCGCCATCGACGAAAAATTGATAGGTCATGTGGCAGGGCGGCAGCGCCATGTCGTCAAGCTCGGCAACGTTCCAGCCGGTGAAGATGTGGCGGCGGCTGGCGGGGTTGTGGCGCAGGCCATCGACCAGCGCGGCGATCTGGTCGATGCCGGCGGGGTCACGCGCAAACAGACCATTGCCGGCCGGCACATAGCGCGGCCAGTGCCGCCACTGCGCGCCATAGACCGGGCCGAGGTCACCCCATCGGCCTGCAAAATCATCGTCGGCGATGATCCGCGCCTCGAAGGCATCGCGATCGATCGCCTCCCCGGTTTGGGCGCGATAATGCGCCAGCGGCCAATCGGTCCAGATGTGGACCTGCTGTTCGACCAGCCGCCGGATATTGTGATCACCGGACAGGAACCAGATCAGCTCGCGCACCGCCGGCTTCCAGAACACCCGCTTGGTCGTCAGCAGCGGGATTGTGCCGTCCGACAGGTCGAAGCGCATCGTCTCCCCGAACAGCGCGCGGGTGCCGGTGCCGGTGCGATCACGCCGTTCCGAGCCGGTGGCCCAGACGCGGCGCATCAGGTCGAGGTATTGGGCTTCGCCAGTCATTACCCCCTATCAGGGATATAGTGCGCCAAAATCAACCGCCGCATTGTCGGGCTTGCAAGGAGCTGCCGCTCCGCCCGAGGATCCATCGATGGTTGCCGCATCATCCACGCTCGAAACTGCTGCACTGCCGGGCAACCGGGGACCGGCCGAATCGGCAACGCTGGTCAATGCCGCCAACCGCGCGGCATTCGCAGGCCCCATCCGGGAGATGCATGCGGCGCGAAAGCAGGTTTTCGTCGATCAGCTGAAATGGCCGCTTCCCGTCACCGACGATGCCTATGAAATCGACGAATATGACACCGAGGACGCGGTTTACCTCATCGTCCAGGACGCCGGCACCGGCGGCCACCTCGGCTCGGTGCGGCTGCTGCCGACAAGCGGCGCGCATTTGCTCGGCGACAAGTTCGACGCGCTTTGCGAGGGCGGCGCGCCGCGCGGGGCCGACACCTGGGAAATAACCCGCATGGTCACCCGCCCCGGCTTGCCGCGCGCCGCCGCGGAACGCGTCCGCGAGCAGCTTTCGGTGGCGCTGATCGAATATGGGCTGGCCTCCGGCATCGCGCGCTACACGATGATGACCCATATGGCTTTCCTGTCGGCGGTGCTGGCTGTTGGCTGGGATTGTGAGCCGCTCGGGCTGCCGGTGCAGATGGACGGCGTCGCGGTCGGCGCCTTGGCGATCAACGTCGATACAGCGACGTTGGGCCGGCTGCGCGACAAATGGAGTTTCGGCGGGCCGGTGCTGCGGCTCGACCTTTCGCATCCGGCGATCTTTTCGAATTCGGTGCTGGCGGCGTGATGGTGTTTTGACCCTGCACCCCACGCGCCGGATACCGAAGGTGCCCCGGACGCCATCGACGCAAAGAGCAAACGGCCCTCCCCGTCTGCTACCAGTCGATCGCGCCGGGGCACCCACTTTACCATGGCGTGCCAACAGGTTGCGTGTTTGCGCCAAAGACAATGCCGCATCGACACCCTAAGGTTCGCGCTCGACCCGATTTGCCGGAGGCTTCCTGACCGTTTCCACGTCGCTGCCCGACAGTTTTGCGGTCCTTCTCGGCTTGCACATCCTGCTGCGCGAACTGCTGCTCGTTGTCGCTTTCGGGTTGGCAGTGTCGGGCCTCGACGACCTGTTCATCGACATCGTGTTCTTTGCGCGCACGCTGTGGCGCCGGCAGACGGTGTACCGGCGCCATGCCCGCGCCACCGCACAGTCACTCCGGCGCGGTGGCCCTGGCCCCATTGCCATCATCGTGCCGGCGTGGGACGAAGCGTCCGTCATCGGCGCGATGCTCGCCGACATGACGGCGCGGCTCGATTATCCGCTGTATCGGGTCTTTGTCGGCAGCTATCCCAATGATCCGGCAACGGCAGCGGCGGTGGCTGCGGTCGGCGACCCCCGCATCGAGGGCGTGCTGTGCAGCCAGCCGGGGCCGACGACCAAGGCCGATTGCCTGAACCACCTGTGGCGCGCGCTGCTGGCGCACGAGGCCGCCAACGCGATGGCGTTCAAGGCGGTGGTGCTCCACGATGCCGAGGACGTTGTCCATGCCGAGGAACTATGGGTCTATGACGCGCTGGTCCCAAGGCTGGCGATGGTGCAATTGCCGGTGATGCCGCTGGTCGATGCCGGGTCGCCCTGGATTGCCGGGCACTACCTCGATGAATTCGCCGAAAACCATACCAAGGACGTGGTGGTGCGCGAGGCGCTGGGGGCAGCGGTGCCGTCGGCCGGGGTCGCCTGCGCCATCGATCGTGCGATGCTGGGGCGGATCGCGCTGGCCAACGGCGGCAACCCGTTCGATGCCGCCTGCCTGACCGAGGATTACGAGCTGGGCCATCGCATCAAGGCGTTCGGCGGACGCGGCGCGCTGGTGCGCGTGATCAGCGGTGACGAGGCGGTGGTGGTGGCAACACGCGAACATTTCCCCGCCAGCTTCGATGCCGCCGTGCGCCAGAAGACCCGCTGGCTGACCGGCATCGCGCTGGCGGGGTGGGACAGGCTGGGCTGGCCCGGCGGCCTTGCCGATCGCTACATGCTGGTACGCGATCGCAAGGCATTGCTGGCGGCGCTGTTGACGATGGCGGGCTATGGCCTGGCGCTGCTGGTGCTGGTCGATGGCGCGGCCACGCACGCGGTGGCTGTGCCGGCGCTGCTGTCGCCATTGCTGTCCGGCTTGTTGTGGCTCAACCTTGGCCTGCTGGCGTGGCGGTTGCTGATGCGCGCCGGCTTTACCGCCCATGTCCATGGCTGGCGGCAGGGGCTGCTGGCGATCCCGCGCGCCTTGGCGAGCAACATCATCAACGCCGCCGCCGCCTGGAATGCCGCATGGCGCTATGGCGGGATCCTGGCAAGCGGCCGGCCACCACGCTGGGACAAGACCGTACACCGGTTTCCGGATCCGCAGCCGAGCGGGCGAACAGCCGCGTGACCATTGCCGGGGGTCGCGATATCGCAAGGGGACGACCGCTTCGCGCGCTGGCGCTGCTCGGCGGTGGCGTCGGGCTGTGGCTGGCGGCGCGCGGCCCGGTGATGCAGCGCGATTTCCGCGCCGCCACGGCCCTGCGCGAGGCGCACCGCGCCGCACCCACAGGTATCGCCGTGGCCGTGGCCGCGATGCCGCTGCTGCTCGTGCCCATCCCGGCGACACCCCCGCTATTGGCGGAGGCAATCATTCCCCCAGCGTGGGCGCCGCCACGGCGAACGCAAGCGCCTACGCCAACGCCAGCCAGCGCCGAAAGGGCAGGGCCTGGGTTTGGGCCTGGGTTTGGGCCTGGACCGGACAGAATCGTGCAATCGGCGGGGCTCGCACCCGGCATCGCCCTGCCGCCGCCCCGGTCCGACGCGCCGGCTGCCCCCGACGGCGATACCCTTGCCACCACGGCGTATGCCGCCCTTGCCAATGGCGATCGCCGGGCGGCCGCGATGCTGTTCGACGCCGCAGCCGCCGCCGGGCCGGCGGATCCGCGCCGCGCCGATTGGCAACGCGCCCGCCGCAGCCTTGGTCGCCATTGGTCGGGCGAGGCGGCGGTGCTGCTGCGCGATGCCGGTGCCACCGGGCCGCTTGTCTCGCCTATCCTCGGCGGTGGCCAGGTGGGCGCCAACCTCGCCTACACCATCGATCCGCTCGCCAGGCACCCGTTCGCCGTGGTCGCAAGGCTCAACACGGCGCTACGGGCACAAAAGGGCGCACTGCTGTCGCCCGGTCTCGATGGCGGCAGCGCCCAGGCGGCCATCGGCATCCGCTGGACCGCCTATCCCGGCGTGACCATCAGCGCCGAGCGATTGCAGGCGCTCGGCCATGACGCCCGCAGCGACTGGACATTGCGCATCGCGGGGGGCGCCGCCCATGCTGCGACCGCACAGGGCCATGCCGATTGGAGCGGCTATGCCGCCGCGGGTGTGCTCGGCAACGGCGACAGCTATGCCGGCGCCCAGGCGCGGCTGGCGATGCGCCTGACCCCTGCGGGCCGGATCGCGCTGGTCGCGGGCCCGGCGGCGTGGGGCAGCATCCAGCGCACCGCCACGGCGACGACGGATCGCGTCGATATCGGCCCATCGGTGCAGATGCGGATCAACACCGGCGATATCGGCTTCGATGTTTCGGCGGATTATCGCGCGCGCATTGCCGGCAACGCGGCACCGGGCAGTGGCCCCGCCATCACGGTGTCGGCGCGGTTTTGAAGACGCTCCAACCCCCCTGTCGCCGCGAACGGCGCCAGGGGGGCGGCACGGGCCCTCCCCGTCCTGTACAGGCGCTATATGCGCCCGAATTCCTTATAAATTGTCATTCGCCACCCGCCGACGCTCGCCGAGCTTGCGCAGCAGCGCCCGCGTCCGCAGTTGCGAAACAAGATCGTTGACCGCCGACACGCCGCGCTCGGCCATGTCGAGCGCCCGTGCCTCGCCGACCTGGCCGGCGGTGTGGTCGAAAAACAGCCGCATTTCCTGCGTCGTCACCCACTCGACGAAGTCGAGATAGATACGCATATCGTTGCTGGTGAACCCCAGCGTATCGTTGAAGCCGATTTCCGACATGCCCGCCAGCGTCCGCATGATGGCGGCGTCGCGCGCCGAAATGGTGCCATCGGCGGCAAGCGATATCATGCCGATCGCGACGTTTTCGTCGATGGCCTTCTGGTCGAGCCCAAGCGATTCGACCAGTTCCGCCGCCGATATCCGTGCGCCGCTTTCCGCAAGCCGCACCGCCAGCATGGCATCGAGCATGGGGAAGGCGTCGGGGGCCAGCCAGCGATCGGACGTGTCCTCCTCCAGCAGCGTGCGAATGACGGCGAGCGGCAGGAAGCGTTCCTCCTGCAAGCGCTTGATCGCCTTCAGCCGCGCCACATGATCGTCGGAATAGGATGCGGAATTGCGGCTGGCGCGCGCCGGTTCCGGCAGCAGGCCTTCACGGATGTAATAGCGGATGGTTTCGCGCCCGACCCCGCTGGCCTTTTCAAGATCGCGCATCCGCATGATGGAATCATTGGGCCTTTCGAGTAACGCGAATCGCCGCATAGCAGGCTTTGCGGAGTAAAGCTACGCGGGGCTCTCCCACTGTCATCCTTAGCCTGCTAAACCCCGGTCGATGCAAGCCTTTGCCGCCCTGCTCGACGCCTTGGTCTATACACGGTCGCGCAACGCCAAGTTGAAATTGATCGGGGATTACCTGCGTGGCACACCAGACCCGGATCGGGGCTGGGCGCTGGCCGGGTTGACCGGCGGGCTCGACTTGAAGGCGGTGCAGCCCAAGCTGATTCGCGAATTGATGGCAGCGCGCAGCGACCCGGTGCTGTTCGCGATGAGTTATGATTATGTCGGCGACCTTGCCGAAACCGTGGCACTGTTGTGGCCCGACCCCGTCCACGCGGTGCTGCCGCCCCCCGGCCTTGATGAAGTCGTCGCCCGGCTGGCCGGTCTTGCCCGCGCCGAAGCGCCGGCGGTCGTCACCGAATTCCTCGATCGACTCGACAGCAACGGGCGCTTTGCGTTTCTCAAGCTCGCCACCGGGGCGATGCGGATCGGCGTTTCGGCGCGGCTGGCAAAGACGGCATTCGCCCAGGCGTTCGGGCTCGATGTTGAAGCTGTCGAGGAGGTCTGGCACGGCCTTGCACCGCCTTACACGCCGTTGTTCGACTGGGCGGAGGGCCGCAGCGCCGCCCCCGAGGCCGGCGAACTGCCGGTATTCCGGCCGTTCATGCTGGCGCACCCGCTGGAGGACGCCATCCTCGACCTCGGCGAATACGCGGCGGAATGGAAATGGGACGGTATCCGCATCCAGCTTGTCCATGCCGGCGGCGAAACGCGGCTGTTCAGCCGCACCGGCGACGACATCACCGGCAGCTTTCCCGACGTCGCCGCGGCGTTTGCCACCCATGCAACACTCGATGGCGAATTGCTGGTGCGCGGCGACACCCAGGCCAGGGGGATGGCGGGCGGCGAGGCCAACAGCTTCAATGCCCTGCAACAGCGACTGGGCCGCAAGGCACCACCGGCCAAGACGCTTGCTGAATTTCCCGCCTTTGTACGGTTGTATGACGCGCTTGGCATCGGCGGCGAGGATTTGCGGCCGCTGCCCTGGACGGCCCGCCGCAGCCGCCTCGAAGCCTTGATGCCGAGCCTCGATGCCAGCCGCTTCGACCTGTCCGCCATCATCGAGGCTGAAGATTTTGCGGCGCTGCAAAGCCTGCGCGACACCGCCCGGGACGCCGCCATCGAAGGGCTGATGCTCAAGCGCCGCGACAGTCCGTATGTCGGCGGCCGGCGTGTCGGGCTGTGGTACAAATGGAAGCGCGAGCCCTTGGTCGCCGATTGCGTCATGATGTATGCCCAGCGCGGCCACGGCAAGCGATCGAGCTTCTACAGCGACTATACCTTCGGCTGCTGGACCGAGGCGGGCGAATTGCTGCCCGTCGGCAAGGCCTATAGCGGCTTTACCGATGTCGAGCTGGCCTGGCTCGACAAATGGGTGCGCGGTCACACGACCGGAAAGTTCGGCCCGGTGCGCGAAGTCGAGAAGGCGCTGGTGCTCGAAGTCGCCTTCGATTCGATCCACGCATCGAAACGCCACAAATCCGGGCTGGCAATGCGCTTTCCCCGCATATCGCGCATCCGCAACGACAAGCCGGCGTCGGAGGCCGACCGCATCGAGACGCTGTTGCGAATGGCGACCTGACACTGGCCCCTCAGGGCCGGCAATAGCCTTCACCGGCGGCGACGACGAGGCAATCGTGCTTGCCGCCCAGCCACTTCATCCCGGTTTCGTCACCCGAACCGGCGCGCAGCCGCTGCGGCTTCCCATCGCGGACGAAAACCAGGGTGTCGCGGTCGGCCACCGCCTCGAACTGCTCCTCGGCATCAAGGGTGTAGCGATTGGTGACGGTGTATCGCCCGCTATAGGCGCCGCCCTTGGCAGCGATATCGAGGAACAGGCCTTCGGGGCCGACCCAGCGGCCAAGCCAGGCATTGGTCGGCAGCTTCGCCATAGCTGCACTGGATGCAGCGCCGGCGGGCGCAGGTGCAACCACCGGCGCCGCCGTCGGGGGCGCCCGTTCCCCACAGCTTGCCAGCCCCAGCACCAACATCATTCCGCCCATGGTCTTCATCATGCGGGCATCTTGCCACGCGCGGATCGCCGCTGTCGACGCAAGAAGCGCCGCCGGTCACACGGACCGACGGCGCTGCCTGTCGAAACCGGCCGCAAGGGGCCGGATCGGATGGGGGCGATCAGATCGCGGCGGGGACCGTCTTGGCGACACGGCGGCGCATGGTTGCGCCGACGAGGCCGAAGCCGGCGATCATCATCGCCCAGCTCGAAGGCTCCGGGACCGTCGTGCCCAGATAGGCGCGCAGGATCTGGCCGGTGGTCTTCGAATAGGTGCCGCCGCCGGTCAGCACATCGGTACGCAGGTTCCAGCCCATCGCATCGAAGGCGGCAAGGTCGAGCGCGGTGACAACGCCAGTCTGGCCATAGCAGAAGGTCGGATCCATGATGCCGAGCTGCGGGCCGCAACGGTTGGCGCCGCTGGCATCCTGCCAATGCGAGGCCTGATGGCCGTCACCATTGTACGAACCTGTCGAGAATTGGTTGCCGAACAGCGCCGTGGCACCGCCATCGATCGAGAAATACGGGTTGCCGCCGACGCTGAGGTCGAGCGAAGGACCGTTGCCGGGGGCGACGCCCATCGGGTTGTTGCTGTAGCGGAACAGGTCGAGCGCGCTGAAGATCGACGTGTCGTTGAGGCTGTAGCCCAGCGCGCCGGCGCCCGGGCCGTTCGGATAGCCATAGACATCGAGGAAATCGACGCCCGAAACAAAGCCGAGCGCATGGCCGATTTCGTGGATGGCGACGCCGATGAAGTCGAAGGTGCCCGCGGTGACGCCGTTGCCCGGGTTGAAATCGAAGCCGAAGGTGCTGCTGAACGTCACCGAGCCGTCGAGCGAACCCGGGCTGGAAATGGTGCCGCCGATGGCCTTGATGACCGACGAGTTGAGATACAGCGTCCTGCTGCTGGTGCTGTCGCCGTTGATGTATTGCAACGTCGACGTATCGTCATTGCCATCGGATGCGACACCATTGGTGATGAAGCTGGCACCGCCGTTGGTCAGGGTCGGCAGCACGAGGCCGCGATCGAGCACCGAGTTGCTCTTGGTCGCGTTGACATGGCTTTCCCAGTTGGCGACCGAATAATCGGCGCGGCGGCTGCCGGTCGAACCGATGACGCCCGGATCGAGCGGCGCGAACTTGACGCCGAGGTTGATGACGACGTCGTTGGTGAACATGTTGCCCCAATAGGCGGCGGCGACCTTGAAGCCCTGTTCTGCCGGGGAACCCGTCACGCCGCCCAGGTCGATCAGGTTGATCGTCGCGGCATCGGCACTGCCTGCAACAAGCGAGGCGAGGGCCACACTGCCGCAAAGCAACTTCTTGAAATTCATGTTAATCCCCTGTTAAGCCAACGCACTGACGTCTGCCGTGCCCCTGCATGTTTTCTGGCCGGAGCATGCCGCCCTTGTCAAGGCACCCGACGTCGCACGTGCAAGACTTTGATACTTCGGTCGTTATTGTGTCGCAAATACACTATTTCGGTGCTTGTCCGGAATGACGTTTTCGGCCTGCAACAACCGTTGGCGACAGCATGGCGGCGACGCTAAGGACCATCTGATGACCGTTCCCGCCTGGATGCCACATGTCGAAGTGCTGAAGCAGGCGCTCGCCGCGCGCGACCGCGCCAGCGCCAATGCCGCTGTGACGGCGCTGCTTGATGCCCGCGCCCCCATCGGCACGCAGTGGAAGGCGATTTCGCAGTTGATGCGGGTCAGCGGCGAGTTCGGCCTTGCCCATCGCGCCATCGATGCCTTTGTCACGGCGGCGGGCGGATCGCCGCATGCGCGCTTTGAAAAAGTCGTGCTGCTCACCCAGTCCGGGCGGCTGCGGGAGGCGCACGACCTCATCGCCAGCTTGCCCGACACATCGGCCAACACCGCAGCCGATCGCGCCTCGCGCGCCTATCTGCTGGGCAACACCGCACTGACGCTGGGGCTGGTCGAGGAGGGCCGCGCCGCGCTCGAACGGGTGATCACGCTGCGCCCCGGCTGGGGGCCGGCATGGCTGTCGCTGGCATCGGCGGTCAATTTCGCCACCGATGCCCAAGGCGTCCGGTTGGGCGATCGCCTGCTCGCCGACGCAGCGGCCGCCGAGCGCCAGCCCCCCGCCGAGCTTGCGCGCTATTGCTATGCCCTTGGCAAGCTGCACGCCGACCGCGGCGAACACGACGCCGCCTTTGCCGCCTATGACCGCGGCGCCCGGCTGCTTCGTGCGCAGACCCCCTACAGCCGCAACGGCAACACCGCCAACGCCAGGGCGGCGATGAGCGGCTTCGACTCCGACATCATCGAACGCCTGGGCTCGCGGCAGAGCCTGGCGACGAACCGGCCGATTTTCGTGACCGGCCTGCCGCGATCGGGGACGACCCTGGTGGAACAGATCCTCGCCAGCCACAGCGGGGTCGTCGATGGCGGCGAACTCAACAGCGTCCACCATGTCGCGGTGGCGACGGGCGGCGTGTCGGGTGAAGCCATCGAACGCCATCTCGGCGCGGGTGGCAGCCTGGAAGCGATGGCGGGTCTGTACCTCCACCTGCTCGACGAACGTTTCGGCACCACCGGGCGCGTTGTCGACAAGACCATCGACAACAGCCGCTTCCTCGGGCTGATCGCGACGATGCTGCCCGATGCGCCGCTGGTATGGATGCGTCGCGACCCGCTCGACAGCGCCTGGTCGTGCCTGCGCACCTTCTTCATCCATGGCGTCGCCTGGAGCTACAGCCTCACCGACATCGCCCACCATTTCCGGCTGGAAGACATGCTGCTCGCCTATTGGCAGCGGCGGCTTGGCGACCGGCTGCTGGTGGTGCCCTATGCCGAACTGGTCGAAGCGCCCGGAGCCTGGACCCGGCGCCTGCTCGACCATTGCGGCCTTGCCGACGAGGCCGGGGTCCATGCCCCGCACACGACCGACCGCGTCGTCGCCACCGCCAGCGCCTTGCAGGTCCGGCGCCCGATCAACCGCGACGGCCTGAACGTCGCGGCGCCGTACCGGCGGCACTTGCAGCCCTTCATCGACGCCTATGGCGCAGCGGATTGACGCTATGCCCCGCGTGAACGCCGTTCGCCGCGACGGTTGCCGCTGGTCGCCGATGACAGCCGGCGTGATTTCGGCTTGGGCGTTGCGCGTTTTTCCACCTCGACCTGCGGCACGCCGAGCGCGGGGTCGAAGCCCAGCATGGTGAAGCTTTCGTTGATGTGATTGGGCACATCCGCCGTCACGTCCAGCTTGCCGCCATCAGGGGCATCGATGACGAGGCGGCGGGCGTGGAGATGCAGCTTGCGCGAAATTCCGCCGGTAAGGAACGCTTCGGCACCGCCATATTTGGCATCACCAACGATGGCATGGCCGATGGCAGCGCTGTGGACGCGAATCTGGTGGGTGCGGCCGCTGAGGGGCTGGAACTCGACCCAGGCGGCACGGCCGGCAGCGCGGTCGATGACACGATAGCGGGTGCGCGATTTCAACCCGCCTTCGGGGTCGACGTGCATCTTTTCGCCGCCGCTGCCCGGCTGTTTCGACAGCGCCGCATCGATTTCGCCGGCTTCGACCTTGGGAACGCCGATGGTCAGCGCCCAATAGGTCTTGCGCGCGTCGCGGTTGGAAAAGGACTTGGAAAAGAACGCCGCAGCGCGTGCGGTGCGGGCGAGCAGCAGGACACCCGACGTATCCTTGTCCAGTCGATGCACCAGCTTGGGGCGGGTCGTCATCTCGAAGGTGAGGCCATCGAGCAGGCCGTCGACATGGGTGGTGATGCCGGTGCCGCCCTGCGTCGCCAGCCCCGGTGGCTTGTTGATGACGATGGCGTACTGGTCGATGTGGATGACCATGCCGCGGATATATTCGATCTGGGCGTCGCTGAGCGGTTCGCGCAGGTCGATTGCCGGGCGGGCGCGGGTGGCAGGCGTTGGCTCCGGCGCGTTTTCGGGCCAGGTCAGGGTCTGGCCCATGGCGATGCGGTCGCCCGGCGCCGCCTTGGCGCCATCGAGCCGCAAGGCCCCCGTCCGCGCCCAGCGCGAGACGATGTTGAAACTGTGCTCGGGCGTGTGGCGGCGGAACCAGCGGTCGAGCCGGATGCCGTCGTCGTCCTCGGCGATGATGGCGCTGGGCATCAGATGCGCGCCAGCATGACGCCGGTGAACACGGCGAGCACGGCGCCGGCCATGGACGATACGGCATAGGCGCCGGCAAGGGCGATATCGCCACGATTGATCATGTTGAAAACTTCCAGGCTGAACGCCGAAAAGGTGGTGAACCCGCCAAGGACGCCGACGCCGAACAACAGGCGCAGGCCTTCGCCGCCCTCGTTGACGCGCGACAGCCAGCCCGCCAGCAACCCCATGGCGAGGCCGCCGAGTATGTTGACCGCCCAGGTGCCGAACGGCAGCCCGGGACCAAGGTTGACCAGCGTCCACTGCCCGACAAGATAGCGCAGCGACGAGCCAAGCGCGCCGCCGAGGGCAACGAGCAACATCGGCGGAACGGTGTTGAGGGCGGGAACGAAGGACGGCATTGCGGCTCCTTAGCGCGTGGCGGCGGTTTTCGCCAATTCCGCGGCAGGCGGGTGCAGGTGCCGGTGATTGCGGGCGCCGGCAACGCCGGGTATATTCTCCGGCAAAAGGGTCCGCATGGCTGTTTCGGGGGAGACCGACGATGCGCGCCTGTGCCGTTGCTGCAACGTCCGTCGTGCTGGCCCTTGCCGGCTGCGCGCACAAACCGCTCGCTGTCGCCGGGTGCAACCTGCCGATGACACCGCTGGAGGTCGCGGTGCCGGCGACCGGCGCGGTTGGCGGCCTGACATCACCCTATGAAAGCCTGATCGAAGGCGCTCTGCAGCCTCCGCCCGGCGCCATCGCCACCACCGGGCCCGCGGTGGCGCTGTTCCTGTCCGGTGGCAGCCAGAATGGCGCCTTCGGGGCGGGAATGCTCGATGAATGGCGGTCGAAGGGCAATGCGCTGCCGCCGTTCCGCGTCGTCACCGGCATCAGCACCGGGGCCTTGATCGGCACGATGGTGTTCACCGGCGCCTCGTTGAAAGCCATCGACGGCTATGACATCGGCTCCGAAGACGAGCTTTTGAAGGTCAAGTCCCGCAACCTTGTCGGGCAGGTGATCAGCGGTGCCGCGGCAGACCTGACACCGCTGCGAAAGAAGCTGTCCATGCTCCTCGACGACGGCATGATGACGGCGATTGCCGATGCCGATGCACAGGGGCGCAAGTTTCTCGTCGGCGTCACCGACGTGCGCAGCGGCGAAGCCTCGGCCGTCGACATGACCGCGCTCGCCAGCCGCTGGAAGGGCGCACCCCGGGACAGGGAGCAGATCAAGACCTGCTATATCGAGACGCTGGTCGCATCGTCGTCGGTGCCGCTCGCCGCCCCGCCGGTCTATATCGACACGCTGATGCTGATCGATGGCGGCGCGCGCTTCGGGGTGTTCCGCGCCGCCGAGGCACGGGTGATGGCGCGCCTTGCCAATCGCATGGCCGGAAGCACTGGCGCGGCACCGCTCGCCTTCACCATCATCAACGGCTCGCTCGGCATTGCCGGACAATGCCCGTTCGAAACCGACGGAGCGAAGCCCGATGCGCCCTGCCCGGCGTCCGGCACCCTGCGCAAATGGGACGTGCTGAGCCTGGGGCTGCGCTCGGTCGATATCCTGACCAACGAAGTCTACCGCTTTTCGGCGAAGTCCGCCGCAGGCGACGGGCATTTCGCCCAGATCGAGCCCGATGCGGCACTCCACCCCTGGACCGAGGCCGGCGCAACCCGGACCTGCACCGAATGGCTGGCGATCGACAATGCCGACAAGCCGCCGCCGGTGCAGTTCCACAAGCGCTACATGCGCTGCCTCATCAGCTATGGCCGGACACGAATGGACGGTCTTGAATGGTGGAAACTGGTCAGGTGATGCCGAAGGTCCAGCCTTCGGTAACCGCGATATCGGCGGACAGCGCCGGCGGCTGCCACCAGCGCGGCACGGCAGCGATGGCACGCAGCCCGGCGGCGGTGACCAGCGCATCGCCGACATGGTCGGGGAAATCTTGCGGGAAGGCGGCCGGCAGCGGCGCACTGCCGAAATGCGCCAGCGCCGCGTCGAGCCGGACCTTGTCACGCAATTTGCCGCGCGTTCCCGCCATCCGCGCAAACGCCTGGCAATAGATTTCGAGGATGACCGGGCCCTGGGCGGGCAGCGGGTCGAACGGCCACACCGGCCAGCCGAGGCGATTGAGCAGCCGCATCGCCGAAAGCGAAGCCTTGCCGACCTGCGCCGCCCCGAGCAGCACGAAATTGGAGGTCGGCGTCCCCAGTTTCGACGCGGCATACACCTGCTCGGTCAGGCGCAGGTGGGCGCGCAGGTGGCGCGGGCCGTCGGCGGCGCCCATCCAGAAGGCATCGCGGCGATGGGCGATGAAGCTGTGGCCGCCAAGATCGGCATCGGCGGCGGCGATTTGGTCGATTTCGGCCCAAAGCACGCGCGCCGGGGTTTCAAAACCCGGGATGCGGGCAAAGCCGAAGCCCGCGTCCATGCCGACCAGCACATTGCCCGACAGACCGCCGAGCCAGTCGAGCACGCCACCACGCGACCAGACTCCGCCGGGCGGCAGCACCAGGCGCGGCGCGTCGGCACCAGCCTCGGCAACGGCGACCTGCACCGATGGGTGGCGGATGCCGACAGCCCCCGACCAGTCGATGCCGACAAAGCGCGAAAACCCGGCCGCCCGCAGCGACTTGAAAGCCGGCAACCCGTCGCCATCGATCACGCGCCGCGCCTGGCCGCGCGCCGCCGCGCCCATTCCGCCAGCCGTTCACCGATGCGCGCCTCATGGCCGCGCGGGCTGGGCTTGTAGAATGTTTCCGCCGTCATCGCCTCGGGCCAGTAATCGGCGCCGGAAAAGCCATCCTCGGCGTCATGGTCATAGGCATAGCCCTTGCCATAACCCAGCGTCTTCATCAGCTTCGTCGGGGCGTTGAGGATATGCGGCGGCGGGTTGAGCGAGCCGGTCGCCTGGGCACTGCGCCGTGCCGCCTTTTCCGCCACATAAGCCGCGTTCGATTTGGGTGCCGTCGCCAGGTACAGGCAGGCGTGGGCAATCGCCAGCTCGCCTTCGGGCGACCCGAGGAAATCATAGGCGTCCTTGGCCGCCAGCGTCACCGCGAGCGCGTTCGAATCGGCCAGCCCGATATCCTCGCTGGCGAAGCGGACGAGGCGGCGCAGCAGGTACAGCGGTTCCTCGCCCGCGGTCAGCATGCGTTCGAGATAATAGAGCGCCGCATCGGGATCGGAGCCTCGCAACGATTTGTGCAGCGCCGAGATCAGGCCGTAATGCCCCTCGCGATCCTTGTCATAGACCGGCATGCGGCGATGCAGCAGGGCCGCCAGCCCGGCGGGGTCGAGGGCGGCGTCAAGCGTGACCGCATAAAGCGATTCGACCTGGTTGAGCAGGAAGCGCCCATCGCCATCGGCCGAGGCGATCAACGCGGCGCGGGCATCGGGGGTGAGCGGCAACGCCTTGCCCTCGCTGGCCTCGGCGCGATCGAGCAACTCCCCAAGCGCCGATTCGTCCAGACGCCGCACGATGAGCACCTGCGCCCGGCTGAGCACGGCGGCATTCAACTCGAAACTGGGGTTTTCGGTGGTGGCGCCGACGAGGGTCACGGTGCCGTCCTCGACCACCCCGAGGAAGCCATCCTGCTGCGAGCGGTTGAAACGATGGATCTCGTCGACGAACAACAGCGTCTTCTGGCCGCCTCCAGCAGCATTGGTACGGGCGGCCTCCCGCGCCTCGGCGAACAGCTTCTTCAAGTCGGCAACACCCGAGAACACCGCCGAAATGCCGACGAAGCGCAAGCCCACCGCATCGGCCAGCAAGCGCGCGATGCTGGTCTTGCCGGTTCCCGGCGGCCCCCACAGCACCAGGCTGGACAGCGTGCCCGCCGCCACCATCCTGCCGATGGCGCCTTCGGGGCCGGTCAAATGCGATTGGCCGACGACCTCGTCCAGCGTCCGCGGTCGCAACCGCTCGGCCAGCGGCGGGTTGGGCGCCGGAGCGGCAGCCGGTGAAGTATCGCCGAACAGGTCAGTCATCGCGGACTACAACGCCCGATCCGCCCGCCGGTGGCAAGCCTTGCCGGAGCGCGGGCGAACGTCGATGGCTATTTGCGCGCCGCGGGAACGAGTGCCGAGAGCCAGGCGATGACGTCGCTTTCGAGCTTGATACGGCTGTCCGACCAGCCATGGTCGGTCGCGGCGTGCCCTGTCGTCACCTTGCGGCCATGCGCCGCGTGGATGGCGGCGACAAGCGCATCCGACTGTGGCGCCAGGCCATCGTCGGATGTCAGGACGAGCAAGGGGGTCCCGGCCAGCGCGGTCGATTGCGACACGAAATCAAAGGCCGCGGCGTTGGCGATGATCTCGTCGGCCATGATTTCGCCGCTGGTGCCGGCCAGTGCCTCAAGCCCGTTGTCCGTCCACAACCGGATCGCCGCCTGCCGCGGATATTGCTTGCCGATTGCGCCAAGATTGGCCGCCGAGATCATGATCGCCCCGGCCAGGCCCCTGTCATGCCCGGCCGTCATCGCCGTCACCCAGCCACCCATGCTGTGGCCGGCGATGACGAGGCGTTGCGGATCGATCTGCAGCGCCTTGCTGTTCGCCGGGTCGCGCACATAGGCCAGCACCGTATCGGCATCCCCGAGATTCTGGGCAAAACGATAGACGCCGGGGCTGCCCCACGAGCCCCGGTAGTTGAGCGTCACGACGTTCCAGCCGGCGCGGCGAATCGCCTGCGCCAGATCGAGGTTCTTTTCATTGCCCGGCAGGCCGTGAAACAGCACCACCGTCGGGTGCGGCCCCGCGCCGGCCGCCAGATAGGCAATCCCGTTGATGGCAACGCCGCCGCTGGGAAGATGCAGCACCTGCATCCGCGCCGGATGGGCCGCATCATGGACGGGATCGGTATAGATGGCGGCTGGTATCGCCGCGGGAATTGCTGCCGGGATCGCGCGCGCGAGGGCCGGCGGCGTGACCAGAATCAGCGCCGCCAGTGCCAGGATGGTCTTCACGGCGCGTCCCCTTGTTGGTCCGTCAGGTGCGGAAATACGCCTCGACCTTGCCCTTGAGCTTGATGGTCAGCGGCTGGCCATAGCGGTCGCGGCTGTTGCCGGCGGCGACCTTGACCCAGCCTTCGGAGACGCAATATTCATCGACGTTGTTGCGCTCCACCCCGTCGAAACGGATGCCGACGCCGCGTTCGAGCAACGCAGGTTGATGAAACGGGCTGCGCGGGTTGGCAGCGAGGCGATCGGGCGGCGTATCGGTCGGCGCGCTGGCCTCGACAGGCGTTTCGGGTGCGGTGTTTTCGGGTTCTTCGCTCATGACGCGGACGTGGCGGGTCGCGGCCGTACGGTCAAGCCCCTACGTCACCTCCCGCCGGCGCAAGGACGCCATGACGCCATGACGCGAAACGGCCGCGCTTCGATTACCGAAGCGCGGCCGTTCGTGTCCGTCTTGCGATACGCCTCAGGCTTCGCCGGTCTGCTCGGCCTGCGCCGGGTCGGCTGCCGGGGCTGCATCGGCAGCCACGTCGCCGGTCGGCACGCCGGGTTCGGCGTTGGGGTCGAAAGCTTCGGTGAAGCCGGCTTCCTCACGCTCGAACATGTCGGCGGTGATGTCGACGCCCTTGGCCTGCAATTCGGCTTCTTCCGGCGAGCGGGCGATGTTGACCTTGACCATCACCGAAACTTCCGGGTGCAAGGCGACCTTGACGTCATAGACGCCCAGCGCCTTGATCGGGCGATCGAGGATGATCTGGTTTTTCAGCAGCTTGTGACCACCGGCCACCAGTGCCTCGGCCAGGTCACGCGCCGCGACCGAACCATAAAGCTGGCCGGTGTTCGATGCCTGGCGGATGAGGATGACGCTGGCGCCATCGACGTCCTTGGCTTCGGCGCGCGCGATGTCGCGGCGCTTGGCGTTGTCGGCTTCGATGCGGCTGCGGTCGGCCTCGAACTTCTTGCGGTTCGATTCCGACGCGCGCAGCGCCTTGCCGCGCGGCAACAGGAAGTTGCGGGCAAAGCCGGGCTTCACATTGACGACATCGCCAATGGCACCAAGCTTTTCAACGCGTTCGAGCAGGATGATTTCCATCTGATCGGCTCCTACTTAACGAGATAGGGCAGCAGGCCCAGATGGCGCGCACGCTTGATGGCCTGGGCCAGCTCGCGCTGCTTCTTGCCGGAAACGGCGGTGATGCGCGACGGCACTATCTTGCCGCGCTCGGACACGAAACCCTGCAACAGGCGCACGTCCTTGTAGTCGATGATCGGGGCATTGTTGCCAGAGAACGGGCAGCTCTTGCGGCGGCGGAAAAAGGGACGTCCCATGATCTATCCTTTCTTCAGGCTGCAAACGGGCGGGGGGCGCGGTCGCCGCCACGGCCACCGTCACGGTCGTCACGACGCGGGCGGTCGCCGCGATCGCCGCGGTCACCACGATCACGATCGCCACCACGGCCGCCATCACGGTCGCCGCGTTCGCGCTCACGCTCGCCGCGCTTCATCATCGCCGATGCTTCGGTGGGAAGCGCGTCGATGCGGACGGTCATGTAGCGGATGATATCTTCGTTGAGGCCGACCTGGCGCTCCATTTCGGCGATCGCCGGCGCCGGCGCGTCGATGCTGAGCATGACGTAGTGTGCCTTGCGATTCTTGGCGATGCGATAGGCGAGGCTGCGCAGGCCCCAATATTCGTTGGTCGCGACCTGGCCATTGCCGTCGGCGATAACCTTGGAAAATGTCTCGGTCAGCGCTTCGACCTGGGCGGTTGCCAAGTCCTGTCGCGCCAAAAAGACATGCTCATAGAATGGCATGTGTGGTCTCTCCTGTTGCCGATCGCTGATGCCGCTACCCTAGCGACACCCCTCCGGCTTGCGTCCAAACGACAACGCCGGGGCGGAACCCCGGCGCTATCGAGAAGCGGGCCTATGGCGCAAGGAGCAGCGAAAGGCAAGCCGGTAACTGTTGCGCCACCAGCGCGTAAGGCCCGGCATGAAACAGCCCAACATTACCGACTGGTTAGCCAATTCATACCGGAAAGTGTAAAATTGGTTTACACTGGCTTGTCCGAGCCGCTGGGGACGGCGCGCAAGTCGCTGTTATGAAGCAGGAATTAATTTCGCCATGATTTGGCACGCTTCATGCACCATGTTTTTGCAGCATCATCTCGTCAGGATGCTCATTAACAGGGAACGCATTTTCATGAAGACCGCCATGCTCGCTGCTGCGAGCGCACTTCTCCTGGCCAGTGCCAGCCAGGCCACTGTCACCGTCTACAACAGCCAGGCCGCCTTTGCCGCCGCGCTCGGCCCGCTTGCCACCGAAGATTTCACCGATGCCACGCTGGTTTCGGGCCTCTCGATCGTCTCGACGGCAAGCCAGGCTGCCATCACCGGCGGCCATTACCATGATCGTACCGTCCTCGGCGGCGCGCAGACGATCTATTCGTTCGCTGGCGGTGCCAACGGCTTTGGCGCCATCTTCGATCTGTCACCCGGCGGTTTCGGCCAGGGCCTGCAGTTCACGCTCAACCTGACGGCTGGCGGCACGGAAGTCGTTCCGGTCCTCGCTGCAACGCAGGTCGGCGCGTTCTTCGGTTTCACCTCGACCAACACGTTCAGTTCGGTTCTGGTCACATCGGGTACCAACCCCGGTGTCGCCGAAACCCATGACCTCGACGATTTGCAGTTCGGTTCCGTCGCCGGTGGCGCTGTTCCTGAACCAGCGAGCTGGATGTTGATGGTCGCCGGCTTCGGCATGGTCGGTGCCGGCCTGCGTCGGCGCAGCACCGCCGTCGCTGCCTAATCAAGGCTGCTGTCTGCGAAAAACAGCGGCGCGCCCCGACAAGGGCGCGCCGTTTTTTTCGTGATTACCCCGCCGCCGCCAGGGCGCTGCGCCCGCGCTTGACCACCAGCTTGTTGAGCGCATTCACATACGCCCTGGCGCTTGCCACCAGCGTATCGGTGTGTGCCCCGGTGCCGCGCGTCGTGCGACCATCTTCCGAAAGCACCACCGAAACTTCGGCCTGGGCATCGGTGCCCGCCGTGACGGCATGGACCTGGTAAAGTTGCAGCGTGGCGCCATCGTGCGGCACCAGCTTCCTTATGGCGTTGAACAGTGCATCCACCGGGCCGTTGCCGCGCACCGCCGCCGTGTGCTCCTCACCGTCGATGCTCAGCGTCAGGATCGCCCTTTGCGGACCGTTGCTGCCGCAATAGACTTCGACTTCGGTGACCTGGATACGGTCATGGCCGCGCAGCACCTCGTCGTCGACGAGCGCGACGATATCCTCGTCGAATACCTGCTTCTTGGCGTCGGCGAGATCCTTGAAGCGCCTGAAGGCGTCGCCGAATTCATTGTCGGAAAGGTCATAGCCCATTTCCGACAGCTTTTGCCGGAACGCCGCCCGCCCGGAATGCTTGCCGAGCACGAGGTTGGTGGCGCCCATGCCGACGCTTTCCGGTGTCATGATCTCGTAGGTGCTCGAATCCTTGAGCATGCCGTCCTGGTGGATGCCGCTTTCATGGGCGAAGGCATTGGCGCCGACAATCGCCTTGTTGGCCTGCACCGCCATGCCGGTGATGCCGCTGACCAGCCGCGACGCCTTGGTGATTTCGGTGGT
This sequence comes from Sphingomonadales bacterium, assembly GCA_025351405.1. Lineage (GTDB taxonomy): Bacteria > Pseudomonadota > Alphaproteobacteria > Sphingomonadales > Sphingomonadaceae > Sandarakinorhabdus. Next base: position 29,220 of record JANXVZ010000023.1, read on the forward strand.
AACGATCCCGGTCCTGACCGGCAGCACGTCGTGGCGGACGCGGATGGCCATGGCGATTTCCTCGATCGCGGCATTGCCGGCGCGCTCGCCGATGCCGTTGACCGTCGCCTCGCACTGGCGCGCCCCGGCCATGATCGCCGCCAGCGTGTTGGCGACGGCAAGGCCGAGATCGTTGTGGCAATGGGTTGAAAAGATCGCCTTGTCGGCGTCGGGCACCCGGCCGATGACGTCGCGGAACATGGCGCCATAGGTTTCGGGGGTCGCATAGCCGACGGTATCGGGCAGGTTGATCGTCGTCGCGCCTGCGCGGATCGCCACCTCGACAGCGCGGCAGAGAAAATCCGGGTCCGACCGCGTCGCGTCTTCCGCCGACCATTCGACATCCTCGCAGAGGTTGCGGGCATGGCCGACCGACGCGGCAATGGCGTCGAGCACCTCTTCCGGCGACTTGTTGAGCTTTGCCCGCATGTGCAGCGGCGAAGTGGCGATGAAGGTGTGGATGCGCGGGCGCCGGGCGTTGCGGACGGCGGCCCAGGCGCGGTCGATATCGGGGATGGCGGCGCGGGCCAGGCTGGCGACGATGGCGGTTTCACATTGCCGGGCGACGGCGCTGACGGCTTCGAAATCGCCTTCGCTGGCAATGGCAAAGCCCGCTTCGATGACATCGACGCCCAGCGCTTCGAGTTGCGCCGCAACCTTCAATTTTTCCTCGAGGTTCATCGAACAGCCGGGCGATTGCTCGCCATCGCGCAGCGTGGTGTCGAAAATGCGGATATGGTCGGTCATGGGGTTGCCTGTCGTTGAGCGGGTTCCGGTGAAGTGGCGGAAAAAATCCCTCAGGCGCGGTAGCTCCAGCCTCCAGGGGCGAGCAGAAACGTCGCGCCTAAGGGCGCGTAAGTCGAAGCAGCGGCAAGAAACGCATTTGCATGATGTTTCGGTATCGGATTTCGGCGCGCCGGTCCAGCCGCGATTGCCAGTGCCGGTTGCCAGTGCCGGTTGCCAGCCCCGGTTGCCTGCGGCGCGCTTATCCCCGATGGTTGGGGCATGGCAATTTTCGGTCCCGTCGGCGATATCGCCCACAACATCCAGTTGGCGGTGGCGCCGGTGTTCCTGCTCACCGGCATCGGCTCCATCCTCAACGTGCTGGCGGCGCGGCTGGCGCGCGTCGTCGACCGGGCGCGCAAGCTGGAATCGGAAATTCCCGGCTATCCCTCCCCCCGGCGCGGCGAGGCGCTGACCGAACTGCGCATTCTCGATCGCCGGATGCAGGCGACCAACCGCGCCATCGCGCTGTGCACCATGGCGGCGCTGCTGGTGTGCATCGTCGTTGCCATCCTGTTCATCGGCGATCTGTTCCCGATGCGCTGGACAGGCGTGGTGGCGGTGCTGTTCATCCTCGCCATGCTGCTGCTGATCGGCGGGTTGATGCTGTTCCTGCTGGAAGTGCAGATCGCGCTGCAATCGGTGCGGGTCAAGGCGGCGATCATGACCCACGAACCGCCATTCGGCTGATACCCCCGCCGCGCCATTGCCCGGCACCATGCGGCGGTTTAGGTTGCGCGCACCAGCTATCGGGGGATCGATATGGCGACGTTGGCGGCAGGCCCGCATACACAGCCGGCGGGGGACGAACGCTTCTTCCTGCGCGCCGCCATTGTCATGGCACTGGTTATCGTCGCCGGATTTTCGCTCAACCTCGCCATGGGGCGGTCAAGCTTTTCGTCACCACCGCTCGTCCATGCCCATGCCATCGTGTTCATGGGCTGGGTCGTGATCTTTGTTGCCCAGAACCTGCTGGTGGCGAGCGGCAATATCGCCCTGCACCGCCGCCTCGGCTGGATTGCCGCCGGCTGGACGGTGTTGATGATGGTGATGGGATGCCTGGTGACCGTGGCGATGGTGCGGCGCGGGCACGTACCGTTCTTTTTCCGGCCGCAGCATTTCCTGGTGTTCGACCCGGTGTCGCTGCTGGGCTTTGCCGGGCTGACCTATGCCGCGATCGCGTTGCGGCGGCAGACGGGTTGGCACCGGCGGCTGCATTATTGCGGCATGGCCATGCTGCTGGGTCCGGGTCTTGGCCGGCTGTTGCCGGTGCCGCTGCTCGTTCCCTGGGCCTATGAGGCGACCTTCGCGGTTTCGATGCTGTTCCCGCTGGCCGGCGCCGCCGCGGACTTGCGCCGCAAGGGTGCCATGCATCCCGCCTGGGGGTGGGGCATGGCCGCGATGATCGGCACGCTGGTGGTGACCGAGGCTGTCACCTACAGCCCGGCCGGCACCGCGCTTTACAACGCCGTCACGGCCGGCACGCCGGGTGCCGCCGTGCCGCCGCTGGCCTTCCCCCCGCCACCCAAAGGCCCGCAGGTGACGGGGCGCACAAGCTAGTTTTTGGCTTTGTCCACCAGTGCGTTCTTGGAAATCCACGGCATCATCGCCCGCAGCTTGGCGCCGACCTCCTCGATCGGGTGCGCCGCTGCCGCCTTGCGCGCCGCCTTCAGTTCGGGCTGTCCGGCACGGTTGTCGAGGATGAAGTTCTTGACGAATCGCCCGCCCTGGATATCGGCGAGCACCCGCTTCATCTCCGCCTTGGTGGCATCGGTGATGATGCGCGGCCCGGTGGTGATGTCGCCATATTCGGCAGTGTTCGAGATCGAATAGCGCATGTTGGCGATGCCGCCCTCGTACATCAGGTCGACGATCAGCTTCACTTCATGCAGGCACTCGAAATAGGCCATTTCGGGCGCATAGCCCGCCTCGGTCAGCGTTTCGAAGCCGGCCTGGATAAGGTGGGTGAGGCCGCCGCAAAGCACCGCCTGCTCGCCGAACAAATCGGTCTCGCATTCCTCGCGGAAGGTCGTTTCGATGACGCCGGAACGCCCGCCGCCGATGGCCGAGGCATAGGACAGCGCCACGTCATGGGCGTTGCCGCTGGCATCCTGGTGGATGGCGATGAGGCAGGGCACGCCGCCGCCGCGGGCATATTCGCTGCGCACCGTATGGCCGGGGCCCTTGGGTGCGATCATGAACACGTCGATGTCGGCGCGCGGCTCGATGAGCTGGAAATGCACGTTGAGGCCATGGGCGAAGGCCAGCGCCGCCCCGGGCTTCATGTTCGGCGCCAGGTCATCGGCATAGATCGCGGCCTGATGCTCGTCCGGCGCCAGCACCATGATGACATCGGCCCAGCGGGCGGCGTTGGCGTTGCTCAACACCTTGAATCCGGCGGCCTCGGCCTTGGCGCCGGTGGTCGAGCCGGGACGCAGCGCCACGGCAACGTCGGCGACGCCGCTATCGCGCAGGTTCTGGGCATGGGCATGGCCCTGGCTGCCATAGCCGATGATGGCGACCTTCTTCGACTTGATCAGGCCGACATCGGCATCGGCATCGTAATAAACGCGCATGTCATTTCCTTTGCTTGATCTTCTCCCCTCCCGCTTGCTGGAGGGGTCGGGGGTGGGAAAATCTCCCCACGCCCAAATCCTGTGTCGATGGTTATTCCCACCCCCAGCCGCTCCCGCAAGCGGCGCTAGACCGCCTCCGAGCCGCGCGCGATGGCGACGACGCCGGTGCGCGCCACTTCGACCAGCCCGACCTCGCGCATCAACGCGATGAACTGGTCGACCTTTTCGGTGGATCCCGAAACCTCGAAGACGAAGCTGCCGGTGGTCGTATCGACCGGTCGCGCCCTGAAGATATCGGCAAGGCGCAACGCCTCGACGCGTTTTTCGCCGGCGCCCGCCACCTTGACGAGCGCCATCTCGCGCTCGACGTGGGGGCCGAGCGCCGTCAGGTCGAGCACCCGGTGCACCGGCACCAGCCTGTCGAGCTGGGCGATGATCTGCTCGATAACCGGCGGCGGCCCGTTGGTGACGACGGTGATGCGGCTGACGGCATGATCGCCCGACACATCGGCGACGGTCAGGCTGTCGATATTATAGCCGCGCGCCGAAAACAGCCCGACGATGCGGGCGAGAACGCCGGCTTCGTTGTCGACGAGGATGGAGAGCGTGTGCCGCTCAGGGGGGAGATGCTTCACACCAGCGCCTTCGCGTCTTCGTCCCGCTCGCCCTGCGTGTCGCCTTCATGCAGGATCATGTCGGTATGCGCTGCCCCCGACATGATCATCGGGAAGCAGTTGGCCAGCTTTGCCACCCGGCAATCGACCATCACCGGGCCGTCATGCGCCAGCATCGCTTCGATGCCCGCGTCCAATCCGTCGGCATTCTCGATCAGCACGCCCTTCCAGCCATAGGCTTCCGCCAGCTTGACGAAGTCCGGCAGCGAATCCGAATAGCTTTCGGAATAGCGGCTGCCGTGGTTGAGCTCCTGCCACTGGCGGACCATGCCCATATATTCGTTGTTGATGATGAAGATCTTCACCGGCAGCCGGTATTGCGTCGCCGTTCCCAGTTCCTGGATGTTCATCTGGATGCTCGCCTCGCCGGCGATATCGATGCACAGCGCGCCGGGGTTGGCGACCTGCGCGCCGATCGCCGCGGGCAGGCCATAACCCATGGTGCCGAGGCCGCCGCTGGTCAGCCATTTGTTCGGCGCATCGAAGCCGAACTGCTGCGCCGCCCACATCTGGTGCTGGCCGACTTCGGTGCTGATGATCGGCTTTTTCGCCCGCGTCATTTCGAACAGCCGGCGGATGGCGTGCTGGGGCAGCAGCTCCTTGCCCTGCTGTTCATAGCCGAACGAATTGCGCGCCCGCCAGCCGGCGATATCGGACCACCATTGCTCGAGGTCGGCGGGCTTGTGATTGCGCGCCCGCCACAGCTTGATCATGTCCTCCAGCACGCCGCCGACATCGCCGATGATGGCAAGATCGACCCGCACCGTCTTGTTGACCGACGACCGGTCGATATCGACATGGATCTTTTTCGAATTGGGCGAAAACGCATCCAGCCGCCCGGTCACCCTGTCATCGAAGCGCGCGCCAAGGCAGACCATCAGGTCGCAGCGGTTCATCGCCATATTGGCTTCGTAGCTGCCGTGCATGCCGAGCATGCCGAGGAACTGCGGATGGTCGTGCGGCATGGTGCCGAGCCCCATCAGCGTCGAAGTGACGGGCGCACCCGTAAGCCGGGCGAGATCGCGCAGCAGTTGCGACGCCACCGGGCCGGAATTGATGATGCCGCCGCCAGTGTACAAAATGGGGCGTTCGGCGGCGGCAAGCATCTCGATCGCCGCCTCGATGCTGGCAAGGTCGCCCTTGATTTGCGGCTTGTAGGTCTTGTGGCCCGTGGTGACCGGGCGGGTATAGCGCGCGCGCAGGATCTGCACGTCCTTGGGAATGTCGATGACCACCGGGCCAGGCCGGCCCGACCGCGCGATATAGAACGCCTCATGGAGCACATCGCCGAGCCGCGCCGTCTCCTTGACGAGGTAATTATGCTTGGAACAATGCCGGGTGATGCCGACCGTGTCGCATTCCTGAAAGGCATCGGTGCCGATCAGGTGCGTCGGCACCTGCCCGGTGATGACAACCAGCGGCACCGAATCCATCATCGCATCGGTGATGCCGGTCACCGCATTGGTCGCGCCCGGGCCGGAGGTGACCAGAACGACCCCGACCTTGCCGGTCGAGCGTGCATAACCTTCGGCGGCATGGACCGCCGCCTGCTCGTGGCGGACAAGAATGTGGCGGATGCGGCTCTGCTGGTGCAACGCATCATAGATCGGCAGCACGGCGCCACCCGGATAGCCGAACACCACTTCGACGCCGAGATCGGTCAACGCCTGGAGGACGATTTCCGCACCGGTCAGTTCCGCATTTGCAGCCACGATAACACCTTCGACCTTGGTCCCGCAGGGGAAGCGGCGGGATAGGACAAGGAAATTATCAGGTCAACCGCTTTTCACGCAATATTCGTGCGAAATCACGCGTTTTCCGGCAATTCATTTCATAATGTCGCTCGGCTCACCACTTTCCGCCGTCCAGCGCGGCCATGCAGGGCGCTGGTTGCGCAGCCAGGTCAATTGGCGTTTCTGATACTGGCGGGTGGCGGCCGCGATGCCGGTGGTGGCATCGGCCGGCGTCAGCGTGCCGGCGAGCACCGCTGCAAGTTGCGCCACGCCGAGCGCCCGCAGGACGGGGCGATCATCTGCCAGCCGGCGGGCCACCAGCGCTTCGACCTCGGCCAGCGCGCCTTGCTCCAGCATCGCCGCCAGCCGCGTTTCGGCACGGGCATGGAGCAGCGAGCGTTCGACATCCACCACCAGCGCCCGCACGTCCATCGTCGCGGCGATGCCGCCCTCGCGATCCTGCTGCCAACGGAGCAGCGACCGCCCGGTGCCGCGAACAACCTCCAGCCCGCGCAGCAGCCGCTGGCGATCGGTCGGGCGCAGCCGCGCCGCCAGCAACGGGTCTTCGCGGGCCAGCGCCGCCGCCGCATCGGCCGTCTCAAGCCCGCGCACCGCAGCGCGCAACCCGGCGTCGATTTCGGGAACCGGGGCGATGCCTTCGAGCAAGGTGTCGAGATACATGCCGCTGCCGCCGACGAGGATGGGCACGCTGCCCGCCGCATGGGCCATCGCGATTTCAGCCCGCGCCATGTCGGCCCAGCGCGCCGCGCTCGCCGCATCGTCGCCATTGAGCACGCCATAAAGCCGGTGCGGCACCTGCGCCTCCTCCGCCGCCGAAGGCCGCGCCGTCAGCACCCGCAGGTCGGCGTAAAGCTGGCTGGCATCGGCGTTGATGATGGTGCCGCCGACGCGCGCCGCCAGCGCCAGCGCCACCGCCGACTTGCCGCTCGCCGTCGGTCCTGCGATGACCGCAACCATGGGCCTGCCAGACTTCACACCGCTCCTCGTTACGCTGGTTGCCGAAGGCGCCTTGTCGGCGGGCGACGCGACAATCGCAAGCGATGCGCTGCTGCAGGCGGGCGGAACGCCAGCGTTCCTGGCATGGATCGACCCCGGCGATGCGCTCGACCTGACGGTGACCGGGCTTGCCGCCGCCGCCGCCCGCGCCGCGCTGGAGGCGGCGCTGCCCGGCCTCGATATCATCGTCCAGCACGCCGATGCACCGCGCCGCAAGCGCCTGCTCATCGCCGACATGGATTCGACCATGATCACCTGCGAATGCATCGACGAGCTTGCCGATTATGCCGGGTTGAAGGCCGAGGTCGCCGCCGTTACCGAAGCGGCAATGCGCGGCGAACTCGATTTCGAGGCGGCGCTCGATGCCCGGGTGGCGCTGCTGAAGGGCATGGACGCCGCCGTCATCGACCAGTGCCGCACCGAGCGTGTGCGGCTGATGCCCGGCGCGCAGACCCTGGTGCGGACGATGGCCGCCAACGGCGCCCATACGCTGCTGGTGTCGGGGGGCTTTACCGCCTTCGCCCGGCCTGTCGCCGCCGAAATCGGCTTTGCCGCGGTGCACGCCAACACGCTGCTGGTGGAGGAAGCCCGGTTGACCGGGGCGGTGGCCCGGCCGATCGTCGATGCCGCCGCCAAGCGCGCCCGGTTGCTGGCGGCAGCCGAGGCGCACGGCACCCCCATGTCGGCGACGCTGGCGGTCGGCGATGGCGCCAACGACATCCCGATGATCGAGGCCGCCGGCCTTGGCATCGCCTATCACGCCAAGCCCAGGGCCGCCGCCGCCGCCGATGCCGCCGTCCGCCACGGCGACCTCACCGTCCTGCTGCGGGCGCAGGGTTATCGGCGCGCGGACTGGGCATAGCCGGCCGCGTGCGCGCCGTTTCAGGCGGCGGGCGGCACGATCAGGCTGAGGCAGGTCAGCCCAGCCTCCGCCTTGGCGAATTCCGAGATATCGAGGCCGGTGATCGCAAGGCCGACAGCCTCGATCCGCGCCGCCGTCTGCGGATAGGCGGCTGGATAGAGCAGCGCATCGCCGATGCGCAGGCTGTTGGCGGCGAACGGCTCGCCAGCCGCCACCGCGACATGGCGACGGCCACCGAACAGCGTCGCATCGACCCAGCCAGGGTTCAACAGCAGCAGATCGTCGGCAAGCGCCGTGACCGCGGTTTTGAGGTGCAACGCCGATGCCATGGGCACGCTGTGGACGCGATAGCCATGGGGCTCCACAATGCACGTGACCGCCGCAATAGCCGCCGCATCGGTACGGGTCGAGCGCCCGATATAGATATCCTTCGCGATGACGAGCACGTCGCCGCCGTCGATGGTGCCGGGCGCATCGATCGTCGCGACGCGCCTGTCCATCGGCAACGCACCGGCGATGGCTGACACTTCACCGCGACGCGACACCGCCCCCGGTCGGCAGCGGATGACGACCTCGGGAAGGCAGACCGCCACATCCTCGACAAAGGCGCAATCCGGATGGCCCGCCAGCGCCGGCAGGTCGACGAGCGCCAGTCCGGTGCCGATCAGCGCGGCTCGATAGGCAGCGTGCTGGGCATCGGCGCGGGCGATATCGATGGGCACCGGTGCGATATGCGTCAGTTCGGCATCGGCCATGGCCGGGCTGGGGCGTCGGGTGATCGCGGCCGGCATCAACCCGCCAGCATCGCCTTCAGCCGGTCGTTGACCACCGCCGGGTTGGCCTTGCCGGCCATTGCCTTCATCGTCTGGCCGACGAAGAAGCCGAACAGCGCCTCCTTGCCCGCCTTGTACTGGGCCAGCTTGTCGGCGTTGGCGGCAAAGATCGCGGCGATGGCGGCATCGATGGCGCCGGTGTCGCTGACCTGTTTCAACCCGCGCGCCTCGACGATGGCGGCGGCGCCTTCACCGGTTTCGAGCATGGCTTCGAAGACCTGTTTCGCCAGCGGCCCCGACAGCGTGCCATCGGCGCTGAGTGTCAGCAGTTCGGCCCCCGCCTGCGGGCTGATCGGCGAGGCTTCGATCGGCTTGCCGAGCCGCTTCAACGCGCCAAACAGGTCGCCCGACACCCAGTTGGCGGCGGCGCGCGCCACGTCGGCCTCGGGCCTGCCCTGCGCGGTCGCGCACGCCGCCAGCAGTGTTTCGAAATAGGCCGCGGTTTCCTTTTCCGCCATCAGCACATTGGCGAGATAGGGGGTAAGGCCCAGCGCCGTTTCATACCGCGCGCGCTTGGCGAGCGGCAGTTCGGGCAGGCTGGCGAGGCAATCGGCGACGAACGCATCGTCGAATTCCACCGGCAGCAGGTCAGGGTCGGGGAAATAGCGATAGTCGTGGGCATCTTCCTTCGACCGCATCGACCGGGTGGTGAAGCTCGACGGGTCGAACAACCGGGTCTCCTGGACGATGGTGCCGCCGGCCTCGATGACCTCGACCTGGCGCTTGGCCTCGATTTCGACCGTCGCCATGATGAAGCGCACGGAGTTGACGTTCTTGGTCTCGGTGCGCGTGCCGAATTCGGCACCGGGACGCCGCACCGAAACATTGACGTCGGCGCGCATCGATCCTTCGTCCATGTTGCCGTCGCAACTGCCGACATAGCGCAGCAACTGGCGCAGCGCCGCCACATACGCCCCGGCCTGCGCCGGCGAGCGGATATCGGGCTTGGAGACGATTTCCATCAGCGCGCAGCCCGAGCGGTTGAGATCGACATACGACATCGTCGGGTGGAGATCATGGACGGACTTGCCTGCGTCCTGCTCCAGATGGATGCGTTCGATGCCGATGACCGCCTTTTCGCCCGCCTCGGTCTCGATCGGCAGTTCGCCCTCGCCGACGATGGGGTGGTAAAGCTGGCTGATCTGGTAACCCTGCGGCAGGTCGGCATAGAAATAATTCTTGCGATCGAAGCGCGACCATTTGTGGATATGGGCGCCCAGCGCCAGCCCGGTGCGCACCGCCTGCCGCACGCATTCGCCGTTGAGGACGGGCAGCATCCCCGGCATGGCGGCATCGACAAGGCTGACCTGGCTGTTGGGCTCGGCCCCGAAGGTTGTCGCGGCGCCGGAAAACAGTTTCGAATTGGCGGTGACCTGGGCATGGACTTCCAGCCCGACGACGATTTCCCAATCGCCGGTTGCGCCCTTTACCGTCCAGGGTGTGGCAGTCATTTCGCGTCCTTTGTCCATGCCTACGGCCGCGCCGTGAAGCCCGCTGCCCGTTCGATCGCCAGCCCGGCATCGAGGACACCGGCTTCATCGAGCGGGCGGCCGATGATCTGCAAGCCCAGCGGCAGGCCATCGGGTGACAGCCCCGCCGGCACCGACATGGCGGGCAGCCCGGCCAGTGACGACGGCACGGTGAAGACATCGTTCAGGTACATCGCCAGCGGGTCGGCCTTGTCGCCAAAGGCAAAGGCGGCGCTCGGCGCGGTCGGAGTCAGCAGCAGGTCGCACTTTTCAAAGGCAAGTTCGAAATCGCGGGCGATCAGCGTGCGCACCCGCTGCGCCTGGGTGTAATAGGCATCGTAAAAGCCCGCCGACAGCACATAGGTGCCGATCATGATGCGGCGCTTTACCTCCGGCCCGAAACCGGCGGCGCGGGTGGCCGAATACATGTCGGCAAGGTTGCCCCCCGGCGGCGTGACGCGCAGCCCGTAACGCACGCCGTCATAGCGCGCGAGGTTGGACGAAGCCTCTGCCGGCGCGATGATGTAATAGGCCGGCAGCGCGTATCTGGTGTGCGGCAGCGACACTTCGACGGTCCTCGCCCCCGCATCGCGCAGCCAGGCAAGGCCCTGCTCCCACAGCGCCGCGATCGTCGCATCCATGCCATCGAGCCGATATTCCTTGGGCACGCCGATGGTCTTGCCGCGCAGGTCACCCGTCAACCCCGCCGCGAAATCCGGCACCGGCACATCGAGCGACGTCGAATCCCTAGCGTCATAGCCGCACATGCTGGTCAACAGCAGCGCACAATCCTCGACACTGCGCGCCATCGGCCCGGCCTGGTCGAGCGACGAGGCAAAGGCGACGACACCCCAGCGCGAACAACGGCCATAGGTCGGCTTGATACCCGAAATGCCGACGAACGATGCCGGCTGGCGAATCGAACCACCGGTATCCGTGCCGGTGGCGCCGGCCACCAGCCGCGCCGCCACCGCCGCCGCCGAGCCGCCCGACGAGCCGCCGGGGACGAGTTCGCGGTTCGAATTGCGCGCCTTCCACGGCGAAATCACCCGGCCATAGGCGCTGGTTTCGTTCGACGAGCCCATGGCGAATTCGTCCATGTTGAGCTTGCCGAGCATGACCGCGCCAGCGCCGAGCAGCTTGCCCGAAACGGTCGATTCATACTGCGGGATGAAGCCCTGCAGGATCTTCGACCCCGCCGTCGTCTGCACGCTCTCGGTGCAGAACAGGTCCTTGATGCCGATGGGAATGCCCGCCAGCGGGCCGGCGTTGCCCCGCGCCAGCGCCGCATCGGCGGCGGCCGCCTGCGCCGTCGCAATCTCCGGCGTTTCGACGATGAAGGCGTTGAGCCCGCGCGCCTGCTCCATCGCCGACAGATGCGCCGTGGCAAGCTCGGTTGCCGAAAAATCACGCGCGGCCAGCCCGCGCTTCATGCCGGCAATGGTCAGGTCGGTCAGCATCATTCGATTACCTTGGGCACGGCAAAAAAGCCGCTGGTCGCATCGGGGGCATTGGCAAGCACCTTGGCCTGCACCCCGCCATCGGTCACGACATCGGCGCGCCATGCCAGATGGTTGGGGATCACCGCCGTCATCGGCGCAACGCCCTGGGTATCGACTTCGCCGAGTTGTTCGATCCAGCCGAGGATGGTGCTCAGTTCGGCGGCAAGCGGCGCCACTTCACTGTCGGCAATGCCGATGCGGGCAAGGCGTGCGATCTTGAGGACGGTTTCGGGGGTGACGGACATCAAGGGCTTTTCTGCAAGGGTGTGCAGCAGCCGCTAGCACGTTGCAGCGACGCGGCTCAATGGGTCGTCGCAAAGCCCTGCGGGGGTGCGCTATTTCGGCCGGCCCCCGAAACCTGCGGCGGTGCGCAATGCATCGGCATCCATCATCTTGCCGTCCATCATCACCACCCGGGTGTGGCGCAAGTCGCCGATCCGCACCGAAGGGTCGCCCTCGACCAGCACCAGGTCCGCCGTCTTGCCGACCTTTATCGACCCGGTGTGCCTGTCCTGGCCAACCAGTTGCGCCGGCACGATCGTCGCCGCCGCCAGCGCATCGGCGGGAGACAGCCCGGCCTCGGTATAGATTTCCAGCTCGCGGATGATCTCGATCCCCGACCCATCGGTGCCCGCGACGATAGGCACCCCGGCCTTGTGCATCTTGGCGAGCAGCTTGACCATCTTGGCCCAGCTGGCGCGATAATCGGCGCGGGTCAGGTCCTTGGGCACGGCAAAGCCGCCACTGCGGAAACCGCGCTCGGTGGTCGGCGGCAGGGTGCCGACGAATGGCGCATAGGCCGGCGACAATTCCCCGTTTTCAGGGACATAAAGCCCCTCGAAGGTCACCATCGTCGGGTCGCTGTACAGGTGCTTCTTCGCCATCGTCGAAACGATGAGGTTCATCGCCGGGCCATCGAGATCGACATCCTTGGCATAGCGCCCCGGGCCTTCGAAGCGGGCGATGCCGTTCGACACCTTGATGACGCTGTCGGGCAGCGCCTGCATGATGATCCAGTTGATATGGGTAATCTCGTCATAGCCGGCGTTGATCGCATCCATCGGCCGGATGCCTTGCGGGATATGGCCGTGGACATGCAGCCCGCGCTTGTGCGCCTCGGCGATGCTGGCGGGCAGCCAGGCGGGGTTGAATGTGCCGTAGAACTTGACCCCGGTGAACTTGTTGTCGGCGGCCTTGTCGACCAGCGCGATCGCCTCCGCCTCGCTGGTCGCGACATTGGCGACCTGCGCGGTGTTCGGCCCCTTGCCGTCGATGAGCGACGATGGATAGACATGCGGCATCAGCAGCTCGCCCCTGGCGGCGCGGGTCCGCCTGTCGATGGTCAGCGCATCGTTGTTGCCGGGATCGCGCACCGAGGTGACGCCGAGCGACAGCTCCTGCGGGCCGGTGTAATCGTCGCCGACGTGCATGTGGCAATCCCACATCCCCGGCACCAAGGTCTTGCCCTTGCCGTCGATGACCTGCGCCCCGCCCGGCACCTTTGCCCGCGCCGCGGGGCCAACCGAAACGATGACACCCTTGTCCACCACCACCGTCTGGTCGGGCAGGAAGCGCCGGGCGTCGGCATCGAACAGCTTGACATGGGTGAACGCCACCGGGGTCGTCGGGGTCTTCACCAGCGCCTTGACCAGCGCCGGCGCCCGCGCCGCCATCGCCGCGGCCTGCGCGGTTTCCAGCTTCTTCATCTCCCCGGCATATTCCGCCGGCAGCCAGTCCAGCCCGAGCGTCAGGCCGAAGAACTTGTTGTTGGCATCGGCCCATAGCGGGATGGGCGAATTGCTGACGCCGATCAGGATCCATGCCGTCACCGTCTGTTTCGTCGGGCCTTCGCCGATCTCGGCAGTGGTCAGCTTTTCGGCCCGCGCCGTGCCGCCGGGCAGCAGTGCCATCGTCTTGCCCGGAGTCGCCAGCAGGCGTTCGAGGAACCAGGCGTTGATATCGATGGGGCCGCCCTGCGCCGCATAGAACGCCGGGGTCGAATAGGCGGCGCTGCCGGCGTCGATCTGGCTTTTCCAGGTCGCCCGGTTGCCGCTGACGGCATAGCTTTCGCCCGCATCGCCCTGCGGCGTGACCCCGCGGATGACGAGGCTGGAGGGCATGCCATCCGGTCCGGCGACGCCGCGCGCGTCGGTTTCCCAAACCTGGCCGCGCAGGTTCATGCTCTCGCGGCTCATGCGCGCGCCGTCGGCGGTGGTCCACGCCCAGCTGTCGCCGTGTTTTCCGCCGGTCGATTCGATGATGTAATGGCGGGCATCGGCGGGCGGCTTCGACAGCTCGGCGGCGGGAACCTGTGCCAGCGCCGTGGTGCTCGCCAGCATCAATGCCAGACCGAACGACTGCCGAAATGACGTCATGACCGTTGCCCCCGAAGAATCCATCTACACCCGCGGCAACCTGCCACGGGTGTAGTAGCGACGCAAGGCAGTCTTTTGAGGGCTACAGTCGCTCGATGCGCCCCGCCGCCTCGTCGAGGATCGCGGCGATATCGAGCTGGACGGTGCGATCATTGCCTTCCTGCGACAGGCGCGTGTGCAGGGCCTGGTGCAGGTTGCGCATCGCGCGGCGTACCGGGGCCGAATCGGTCCGTTCGCTCAGCTTTGCCAGCTGTTCCAGCCGAGCCATCGCGGCGGCAACTGCTTCGGCCTCGGCTCCCAGTGCGGCGCGTCCGGCATCGGTGATGGCATAAAGCTTGCGGTTGCCATCTGCCTGTTCATCGACTTCGCCCAGATCGGCGATGAGGGTAAGGGTGGGATAGACCATGCCCGGGCTGGGGGCGTAGCTGCCGCCGCTGAGCGCTTCAATGGCCTTGATCAATTCATAGCCATGGCGCGGTGCTTCGGCGATCAGCGTCAGCAGGACGAGGCGAAGCTCGGCGCTGTCGAAGACGCGCTGGCGACCGCCGGGCCGCCCGCCGCCGCGGCGGCCCCCGCCGCCAAAGCCGCCGCCAAAGCCGCCACCAAATCCACCACTGCCGAACGCCAGTTCGGCGATCTGGTCGCCAAAGCGATCGGCAAAGGCCGAAAATGCCTGTCCGCGCCAGTGGCGTCGCCGTTCGTGGTTGCCATGGCCCCCATGGGGATGGTGGCCATGGCAACCGTGGGGATGGTGGCCGTGGCCATGTTGTTCATGACGATGCATGGGATACCTTTCTATATGTTCCATGCCGTCCAAGATATATCACAGATGCTTTTTGTCAAGGTCGTCAAAGCTGGGCGAGCCGGCGCAATTCCGCCACCAACGGCGTCAGCGCCGCCGCCTGGTCGTTGCCGGTCAGCGTTGCCAGCACCTGCCCGGTCGCGTTGCTGTCGGCACCTGCATCGCCGGCGTGCCGCAGGGCGCGCAACAACATCTGTTCGTCGGGTAGCAGCAACGCACACGCCGGTTCGCCGACAACAAGGCAGCGCGTCGCGGTGCGTTGCAGGCCTACCAGCCAGCAGCGCAGCAGGTGTTCGACCCCCTGCCCATCGTCGCCGTACCGCTGCTGCAGCGCGACATGGACCCAATGGCAACGCGCATCGCCCGCGTCGATCATCACCACCATCCGCCGCAACGACCATAGCAACAGCGCTTCGCCGGGGGTCGGCAGCGGTTCGGCGCGCCATGGCGGGCCGGTTTCAGGGTCTGCAAAATCGGTGAACATGGCGTCGTCTCCCGCAAGGCTGCGGCGAGCTTATGCTATTGCGAGGCGTTCGCAAGTCATATCGACGTTGTCCTGCAGTCGCCGCTAGCCCCGCGGTGCGGCCGCGCGGCGCAGGCGGTCGTTGATGGCCAGCCCCAGCCCCTGCGCCGGCACCGGTGCCACGGCAATGGCACTGCGGCCGCTGGCTTCGGCGGTGTGCAACAGGTCGAACAGGCGCGCCGCCGCTTCGACAAGGTCGCCGCCCGGCGACAGGCTGGCGTCCCCCGCCACCGCCCCGAAGCCGATGTGGAATTCGTGGCGCAGCGCCGTCAATGCCTCCATCCGCACCGGCTGGCGCGGCGCGTAATGGCTTGCCATCATTCCGGGCGCGGCGACCGTGCCGTCATCCCGCGTGGTCGCCGCCAGCACCGGGGTGCCCAGCACCGCCTCGATCGCCTCCACCGTCACCGCCCCCGGCCGCAACAGCCGCACACCCTGCGGCCCGGCCATGACGATGGTCGATTCGACGCCCGCCAGGCATGGCCCGCCGTCGATGATCATCCCGACGGCATCGCCCAGCGAGGCCGCGACATGCGCCGCCGTTGTCGATGAAATATGCCCGCTGGCATTCGCGGATGGCGCCGCCAGCGGTCCGGCCCCGGCAATCAGTGCCTGCATAGCCGGGTGCGCCGGGCAGCGCAGCGCCAGCGTTTGCAGCCCGGCCGTTACCAGCCCGGCCACTGCCGCGCCCGGCTGCGGCGGCAGCACCAGCGTCAGCGCCCCCGGCCAGAATGCCGCCATCAACCGCGCCGATACCGCATCGATTTCCACCAGGTCCGCCGCCTGGGCCACGCCGGAGACATGGACGATAAGCGGGTTGAACGAGGGCCGGCCCTTGGCGGCATAAATGCGCGCCACCGCAGCGGCATCGCCGGCGCGGGCCGCCAGCCCATAAACCGTCTCGGTCGGCGCCGCGACGATGCCGCCGGCATTGAGGCACGCCACCGCGGCTGCGATCCCCGCAGCATCGGCAGCGATGATTCCCGTGACGCTGCCAGCGACCGCGTTGCGCCTTTTGTCCTTCATGCTGCCTCGTCTATAGCGTGACTGTCCCGAGCAACAGCCTGCGATCCTGAAGGCCCATCCCATGCCCTACACCGCCCCCGTCGCCGAACAGCGCTTCGTCCTCGACTGCATCGCCGGCCTGCCCGGCCTTGCCGCCTTGCCGCAATATGCAAATGCCAGCGCCGACATGGTCGATGCCATCCTCAACGAGGCGGGCAAGCTCGCCGCCAATGTCTTTGCGCCGTTGAACAGCATCGGCGACAAGACCCACGCCCGGCTTTCGGACGGTGTCGTCACGCTGCCGCCGGGGTTTGCGGATGCCTACAGGCTTTACATCGAAGGCGGCTGGGCCGGGCTGGGCGTCGCCGAAGCGCATGGGGGCCAGGGGCTGCCGTTCGCGGTCTCGGTCGCCGTGCAGGAACAGTTGACCAGCGCCAACATGGCGTTCGCGCTGTGCATGATGCTGAGCCAGGGCGCCATCGAGGCCCTGGCGGCGCATGCTTCGCCCGAATTGCGGGATCGCTATCTGTCGAAACTCGTGTCGGGCGAATGGACCGGCACGATGAACCTGACCGAACCGCAGGCCGGCAGCGATGTCGGGGCGCTGAAAACCCGCGCGGAAGCGGCGGGTGACGGCAGCTACCGCATCAAGGGCACCAAGATATACATCACCTGGGGCGAACATGATGCCGCCGAAAACATCGTCCATCTCGTCCTTGCCCGCCTGCCCGATGCGCCGCCGGGGACCAGGGGCATCTCGCTGTTCCTTTGCCCCAAGGTGCTTCAGGACGGCACCCGCAACGACCTGAAATGCGTCGGCCTCGAGCACAAGCTCGGCATCCACGCCTCGCCGACCTGCACGATGAGCTTTGGCGACCACGACAACTGCGTGGGGTATCTGGTCGGGGCGGAGGGCGGCGGGATGCGCGCCATGTTCACCATGATGAACAACGCCCGCGTCCAGGTCGGCCTGCAGGGTGTCGCCATTGCCGAGGCCGCCACCCAGCACGCGCTCGATTATGCCCGCAACCGGGTGCAATCGGCAAAGTTCGGCGGATCGCGCGACCCGGTGCGGATCATCGAGCACGCCGATGTACGGCGCACGCTGATGACCTGCCGGGCGTTGACCGAAGCGACGCGGGCGCTGGTCTATCTCAACGCCGCCGCCGTCGATCGCGCCCATGCCGGCGACGCCGCCGGGGCAGGCCTTGCCGATTTGCTGACGCCGATCTCCAAGGGCTGGGCGACGGACGTCGGTGTCGAAGTCGCCTCCCTCGCCCTGCAGATCTTCGGCGGCATGGGCTATGTCGAGGAAACCGGCGCGGCGCAGTTCCTCCGCGACGCCCGCATCGCGCCGATTTATGAAGGCACCAACGGCATCCAGGCGCTCGACCTTGTCGGCCGCAAGCTGGGCATGAACGGCGGCGCCCACTGGCAGGAGCTGTTCGCGCAGGTCCGTGATACCGTGCTGGAGCTGACCGCCAGCCCCCAGCTGGCGACGCTGGCACCCTGGCTCGATGATGCCATCGATGCAGCACAGGCCACCACCGTCTGGCTGGCGGGCGCCAACAACCCCGATGATGTGGCAGCGGGTGCCACGCCGTACCTGCGCATGATCGGGTTGACGCTGGGCGGGTGGCTGTTGGCGCGGCAGGCGCTGGCGGCACAGGCGGCGCTGGCAGCCGGGACGGGCGACGCCGGCTTCCTCAATGCCAAGATCGCCACGGCGCGATTCTTTGCCGAACAATTGTTGCCACAGGCGACAGCGCTGGCCGGCCCGGTAACGCGGGGCGCGGCCAGCCTGTACGCGATCGATGAGGCCGAACTGGCGGCCTGACGCCCCATCCCTGCACGAGGGCGGGGGAGCAGGCTTGCACCGCGCCCGCGAAACGCCCACCATCGGCCGCCTTGGGGCAGAACCGAAAAGGCGCCGCGCATATGAAATTGGCCTCGCTAAAACATGGCCGCGATGGCCGGCTCGTGGTCGTCTCCGATGACCTTGCCTGGTGCGCCGCGCCGCCGCCGATGTACCCGACCCTGCAGGCCGCGCTCGATGACTGGGCGCACGCCGAGCCGGTGCTGCGCGGCGTCGCTGAAAGCCTTGCCCATGATGCCGTGCCGCACAGCCGCTTCCACGAACGCGAGGCGGCGGCGCCATTGCCGCGCGCCTATCAATGGGCCGATGGCAGTGCCTATGTGAACCATGTCGAACTGGTGCGCCGGGCGCGCGGAGCCGAACTGCCCGCCAGTTTCTGGACCGACCCGCTGATGTACCAGGGCGGCAGCGACAATTTCCTCGCGCCCCGCGACCCGATCCCGTTCGTCGATGCCGGCTGGGGCCTCGACCTCGAGGCCGAGGTCGTCGTCGTCACCGGCGACGTGCCGCAGGGCGCGAGCCGCGACCAGGCGCTGGCGGCAATCCTGCTTGTCGGCCTTGTCAACGACGTGTCGCTGCGCGGGCTCATCCCCGATGAACTGGGCAAAGGTTTCGGCTTTGTCCAGTCCAAGCCGGCGTCGGCGCTGTCGCCGGTGTTCGTCACCCCCGATGCGCTGGGCGCGGCATGGGTCGATGGCAAGCTGCATGGCTTGCTCAGCGTCGATCTCAATGGGCAACCGTTTGGCCGTGCCGATGCAGGGCAGGACATGACCTTCGATTTCGGCACGCTGGTGGCGCACCTCGCCAAGACGCGCAGCATCGGCGCCGGAAGCATCATCGGCTCCGGCACTGTCTCCAACCGCGGCAGCGACGGCGGGCCGGGGCAGCCGGTGGAGGCGGGCGGCAGGGGCTATAGCTGCATCGCCGAGGTCCGCATGGTCGAAACCATCGAGGGCGGCGCTGCCAGGACCGGCTTTCTTGCGCCCGGCGATGTCGTGCGCATCGAAATGCTCGACGCGCGCAACCGTTCGATCTTCGGCGCGATCGAACAAGTCGTGGCCTGAATTTCGGGGGCTGCGAAGGAAGCGGCGATGCCAGACGCACGGGCCCAACTGGACGCGTTCATCGACAAATTCACGGATGACGTGGCGGGCCAGACGCGCGCAATGCTTGCCCATCTGCAGACCCGCATCCCCGGGGCCACCATTCCTGTTTATGACAATTACAACACGCTGGCGATCGGCTTCGGCCCGGATGACCGGGTCAAGCATGTCGTGTTGTCACTGGCGGTGTTCCCGCGCTGGGTGACGCTTTGCTTCACCTGGGGCATCAAGCTGCCCGATCCGCTGAAACTGCTGAAGGGCGAGGGCAACCAGGTCCGCAGCGTGCGCCTGACGAGTCCGGCGCATCTCGCCGAACCCCCGATCGACGCTCTGATCGCCGCGGCGCTCGCCGATGCCGTTGTGCCCATCGATGCAAGGGCAACCGGCGGCATCGTCATCAAGTCGATTTCGGCCAGGCAACGCCCGCGACGGTAGCAGGATGCCGCTTGGCCACTTTCGGGGACGCAGCGACCGGAGGGCGTGACGATTGCCCGCCGCCGCGTTAGGACGGTTCCCGACACCGAAAAAGAAGAAGCCCCGACTTGAACCTCTACCCGCGTTTTTCCGCCCATGTTGCCGATGCCCTGGCGGCGCTTGTCGCCGATGGGTCGTTGCCCGCCGGGCTCGACATGACCCATGTCGCCGTCGAGCCGCCGCGCGATGCGAGCCACGGCGACCTCGCCACCAACGCCGCGATGGTGCTGGCCAAGGCCGCCGGCATGAAACCGCGCGATATCGCCGTGATGCTGGCGCAATCGCTGGCGCGGCTGCCCGATGTCGCCGAGGCCGAAGTCGCCGGGCCGGGGTTCCTCAACCTGCGGCTGAAGCCCGATGTCTGGCGCGCCGAGCTCGCCGCCATCGCTGCCGCGGGCGATGATTATGGTCGTTCCACCATCGGCGCCGGCAAGCCGGTCAACGTCGAATATGTTTCCGCCAACCCGACCGGGCCGATGCACATGGGGCATTGCCGGGGGGCGGTCGTCGGCGATGCGCTGGCGAGCGTGCTGGCCTTTGCCGGCTACCGGGTGACAAAGGAATATTACATCAACGATGCCGGCGGCCAGGTCGATACCCTCGCCCGCTCGGCGCACCTGCGCTATCGCGAAGCCTTGGGCGAGACGATCGCGATCCCGGAAGGCTTTTACCCCGGCGATTATCTCGTCCCGGTCGGCGCGGCGCTTGCCGCCGAATTCGGTGATCGCTTCGTGGCCGCCCCCGAGGCCGCGTGGCTGGCGCTGTTCCGCACCCGCACCGTCGCGCTGATGATGGACCGCATCCGTGCCGACCTGGCGCTGCTCGGCATCCGGCAGGACGTGTTCTTCTCCGAGGCATCCCTCGGCAACCGGGTCCAGGAAGCGCTCGATACGCTGACCGCCAAGGGGCTGATCTACGAAGGCGTCCTCGAAGCGCCCAAGGGCGACGCCGCCGAGGATTGGGAACCGCGCCCGCAGACGCTGTTCCGCGCCACGCAATTCGGCGACGACAGCGACCGCGCGCTGAAGAAATCGGACGGCAGCTGGACCTATTTTGCCGGCGACGTCGCCTATCACTTCGACAAGCTGCAACGCGGCTACACGGCGCTGGTCGACCTGTTCGGTGCCGATCACGGCGGCTATGTGAAGCGCATGCAGGCCGCCGTGCGCGCACTGTCCGGCAACAGCGTGCCGCTCGACATCAAGATCGTCCAGATGGTCAAGCTGCTGCGCGCCGGCGAGCCGGTGAAGATGTCGAAGCGATCGGGCAATTTCGTCACCCTCGCCGATGTCGTCGAGGAGGTCGGCAAGGATGTGGTGCGCTTCATCATGCTGACCAAGCGCAGCGATTCGCAGCTCGACTTCGATTTTGCCAAGGTCGTCGAACAATCGCGCGACAACCCGGTGTTCTATGTCCAGTACGCCCATGCACGCATCGCCTCGCTGGGTCGCAAGGCGGCAGAGGCGGGGATCGCGTTGCCGGCGCCGGATTTCGGGCTGCTCGATGATACCGACCTCGCGCTCGTCAAGCTGGCGGCGCAATGGCCGCGCCTTGTCGAACAAGCCGCCGAAGCGCGCGAACCGCACCGTATCGCCTTCTACCTCGGCGACCTCGCCGCGGCGTTCCACGCCCAGTGGAACATGGGCAATGACGACGCGGCCCGGCGCTTTGTCCGCGCCGATGCACCGGCGCTGACTGCGGCGCGGCTGGCGCTCGCCGGCGCCATCGGCCAGGTCATCCGCACCGGGCTGGCGGTGATGGGCGTCGAAGCAGCAAGCGAGTTGCACTGATGGCCCGCCGCGACACCGACGACGATGCACCCTGGCTGGCCGAGGCGGAGCTGTCGCCGCGTCGCGGTCAGGGCCGCGAAACGACGCGCGTTTCGCGGCGCTCGCTGTTCTGGACGCTGTTCATCGGGCTGGTGTTGGTCGCGGTGGCGGGCGTGGGCGTCATGGTGCTGGTCGCCCGCAAGGATGGCGGCTCCACCCAGGGCTATATGAACGCTGAAAACGCACCGCTGATCAGCGCCGAGACCGGGCCGTACAAGGTGTTGCCGAGCGACCCGAAGGGGCTTGAAGTCGCCGGCCAGGACCAGACGCTTTATGCCACCGGCGAAGGCGCCGACCAGGGCAGCGTCATCGACGAGAGCGCCGTCCCCGAAACGCCGATGGCGCGGCCAGGCAGTGGCGCGACATCGGCTCTGGCGACGCCGGTTGCGCCGCCTGCATCACCCCCGGGTGCCCCGCGCGACCTGCTGCCCGAAGCGCGCAAGACGATGCCATCCGCGCCTGAGGCGGCGCCGCCGGTGGTGCCACGCGACGCCGCTGTCGCTGCCAGGCCGATGGTGAAGCCCGCCAAGATCGACGCGGCCAAGGCAGAGACCCCGAAGCCGGACGCGCTCAAGCCCGACGCCGCAAAGCTCGGCAAGCCCGACGCCGCAAAGCTCGGCAAGCCCGAAGCGACAAAGGTGACCAAAGCCGCCAAGGCAGACGTGTTGCCGCCCGCCGTGCCGGAAACCAAGCCGGTCAAGCCCGACGGCACCGCCCACACGGTCCAGCTCGGCGCATTCTCATCGCCCGAAAAGGCCGAAGCCGCGTGGAACGCCCTGGCAAATCGCGGCATGATGGGTTTCAACCACCGCCTCATCAAGATCGAGAAAGGCGACACCACACTCTATCGCCTGCGCGCCAGCGGCGGCGATGCGGCGGCGCTGTGCGCCAAGCTCAAAAGCGCCGGCGACGCCTGTTCGGTGGTGGAGTAACCCGATGCAACCGACCTTCCTCGGCCTCCACGGCCTTACCATCGGCGATGACGAGCGGGCGCTGTTCCGGGCGCACGACCCCGCCGGCTACATCCTGTTCAAACGCAATATCGACAGCCCGGACCAGGTCCGCGCGCTCACCGCGGCGTTGACCGACATGGCGGGCCGGGCGCTGCCCATCCTCATCGACCAGGAAGGCGGCCGCGTGGCGCGGTTGCGACCCCCGCACTGGCCGGAATTTCCCGCCGGCGACCGCTTTGCCCGGCTTTATCGCGTGGCGCCGGTCACCGCCATCGAGGCGCTGCGCCTCAACGCCCTGGCGCTGGCGACGCTGCTGCGCGACCTTGGCATCAGCGTCGATTGCCTGCCGCTGCTCGATGTCCGCGACCCGGGCGGCCATGACATCATCGGCGATCGCGCCCTCGGCACCGAGCCGATGCAGGTGGCGGCACTCGGCCGTGCCACCCTCGATGGCCTGCGCGCCGGGGGCGTCTGCGGCGTCGTCAAGCACATTCCCGGCCATGGCCGCGCCGGTGCCGACAGCCACCTCGAACTGCCCGTCGTCACCGCCTCCCGCGCCGAACTCGAGCGCGATTTCGAACCCTTTCGCACCCTCAACGCCGCGCCGATGGCGATGACCGCGCACGTCACCTACACCGCGATCGACCCCGACCGTTGCGCCACCCTGTCCCCCATGGTCATCGACCTCATCCGCACCGACATCGGTTTCAAGGGGCTGCTGATGTCCGACGATCTCGGGATGCATGCGCTCGGCACGCCCGCCGCGGGCGGCCACCCGGCGGGCAGCAACGCCCTGCAGGACTTCGGCGCCCGGGCACTCGCCAGCCTCGATGCCGGCTGCGATATCGCGCTGCACTGCTCGGGCGATTTCGCCGAAATGCGCGCCATATGCGAAACGGTGCCACGGATTACCGCCGCCGCCGCCGCGCGCCTCGACGCCGCGATGGCCTGGGCCGGGCCGGGCGACGATACGCCGATGGCGCAATGGGCGGATGCGCGCGACCAGCTTCTGGCGCTGGGGTAATGGGGGCGGCGTCAGGGCCTCCGGAGGTCCCCCGACCATGACCGCGGACGATTTCGACACCCCGCCCAATACACCGCGGAGCCGCGATGCCGCCACGCTGGTGCTCCAGCTCGGCAGTTGGGAGGGGCCGCTCGACCTGCTGCTGACGCTGGCGCGCGCGCAAAAGGTCGATCTGGCACAGATTTCGATCCTCGCGCTGGTTGAGCAATATCTGTCGTTCATCCGCGATGCCAAGGCGTTGAGCCTCGAGCTTGCCGCCGATTATCTCGTCATGGCGGCATGGTTGGCATATCTGAAATCGGCGTTGCTGTTGCCGCGCGATCCCGATGCAGAGCCCGATGCGCAGGACCTGGCGTTGCGCCTGCAGTTCCAGTTGCAACGCCTCGATGCGATGCGCGACGCCGGCCAGAAACTGCTGGCACGGCCCCAGCAGGATTGGGACACCTTTCGCCGCGCTGCCCCCGAAGGGCTGCACACCGAAACGAGGGCGCTGTACGATACGACGCTGTTCGAGCTGCTGTCGGCCTATGGCGGGATCCAGGCGCGGTCGGGGCATGGCGTCCATGTGGTGCGGCGGCGGCCGGTGATGGCGCTCGACGAGGCGATCGAACGGCTGGAGGCGCTGCTCGGTACCAGCATCGACTGGACCGAGCTTTCGCGTTTCCTGCCGCGTGACCTTGTCGATGACAGCTATGCCCGGTCGGTGCTGGCGTCGACCTTCGTGGCGGCGCTCGAGCTGACGCGACTGGGCAAGGCCAGCCTGTCACAGGGAGAGGCGTTCACCCCGATATTGGTAAGGTACCGGCCATGAGCGCATTGGACCCCAGCGAGACTGCTGCCCGCGATATCGAGGCGGTTCGCATTTTGGAGGCGATTCTGTTCGCCGCCGATGCGCCGCTGGCGATCACCGATATCGCCCGCCATGTCGGCGAACGCGGCGACCTGTTGGCGTTGCTGCGCGACCTTGCTGAAAGCTATGCGCCGCGCGGCATCAACCTCGTCGAGCGCGGCGGCGGCTGGCAATTCCAGACGGCGGCGGACCTTGCCCATCACCTGCGGCCATCGCGCGAGGCGGTGCGCAAGCTGTCGCGGGCAGCGGTCGAAACGCTGTCGGTCATCGCCTATCACGAGCCGGTGACGCGCCCTGAAATCGAGGAGATTCGCGGCGTCAGTTCGTCACCCGGCACCCTCGACGTGCTGATGGAAGCCGGCTGGGTGCGCCCGGCGGGCCGCCGCGAAACCCCGGGGCGACCGCTGCAATATGCGACGACGCCGGGGTTTTTGGCGCATTTCAACCTGGTGTCGCGGCGCGACCTGCCCGGCCTGGCGGATTTGAAGGCGGCCGGCCTGCTCGATCGCGAGCCGCCGCGCGAACTGCCGCTGCCGCTGGGCGAAAGCCGCGACTAGCCCGGACAGTCGCGGCGCTGCTACGATGACAGACCGGCAATGGACGAAAGGGATAGCGAGCCCATGACGAGCAGCCTCGGCACGGTGGAACGCACGTCGGATCGGGAACTGGCCGTCACGCGAAGCTTCGACGCCCCGCCCCGCCTCGTGTTCGAGGCATGGACCCGGCCCGAGCTGTTCATGCAATGGTGGGCGCCAAAATCGATGGGCGTGCCGCTGTTGTCGTGCGAAATGGATGCCCGGGTCGGCGGCGGCTACCGGCTCGAATTCGGGCACGATGCCGCCAACGCCATGGCCTTCTTCGGCAAATATCTCGAAGCGACACCGCCCTCGCGCCTCGTCTGGACCAACGAGGAAGACGCTGATGCACCGGTAACGACGGTGACCTTCGCGGACGACGGCGGCCGGACGCGGCTGGTGCTGCACGAACTTTATCCGACGAAGGCGGCCTTGGACGAAGCCTTCCCCGGAATGGCGGGCGCGATGCCCGAGCAATTCGGGCAACTGGATGCGCTGCTTGCTGGGCTGGGCGCGAGCGCCGGGGGGCGTGAGATTTGGCTTTGGCTATCGCGGGAAATTGATCTGCTGAGCGACAAAGTCCGAATATGGTGGCGAGCGGACGGGCGGCTATGCTTTCCCTTCGCTGCTATTCGCGATAGCAATAAAAGATGAAGCTTGTCGCCCTTGTTCTCGTTTTCTCGATGCTCGGAGACTTACCGGCGCTGTCGCAGCCCGTCGATTAACGGACTCTCTCGTTCGGATGCAATGATCTTGTGGTCGTCGGGAGGGTGCAGAATGGCGGCTGGCACCATGTTGACGACCCCGATGACATCCTTGGTCACGGTTGGGTTGATGCTAGGCTAAGCGTAAGGCAGGTCGTGAGGGGCAGCATAAATGGCCGCACGGTGCCTGTGCGCTATTTGGCCCACACCTACATGCGCGACGATCGGGACTTCATGCTCGTCCTCTCTCGACAGCCCGACGGCTCACTGGTCATCGACACCGGCCAGCTCATGTCGGCGCACCCGAAGCTCGCTGCGGAGTGTAGTTAAGGTCCGCTTTTGGGGCGGAACCAGACGTTTGAGCAATAACAAAAATAAGCACGGGCAAAGCCCGTGTTGGCGTCGGACGGGTTCGGCGGGGGGAGGCCCCGCCGCCCTGCCGGCCGGTCTTGCGCCTGGCGGCGCGCAGCGATGCTGCGCACTCGCGGCGCAGCGACTAGCGCCTGAACAGCGCCTCGCCGCGTTCCAGCGCCGTGTTGGCGACCACTGGTTCGCCATGCTCGGCGATGTGAGCCGCCGTCTCGCGTTCGGCCTGCAGTTGCTCGATCAGCGCGGCGCGGTCCTCGCTCAGCTTGCCGAGGTCGGGCGAGATGTCGATGCCGGCCTTCTTGGCCGCTGCCGATACCAGTGCATCCATCTCGCGCTGGCTGGTCAGGCCCAGCGTCACCGGGTCGCGCGGTTGCAGGTTGGCAAGGTTCCAGTGGCTCTTGTCGCGGATGGCGGCAATGGTGGTCTTGGTGGTGCCGATCAGCTTGGAAATCTGGTTGTCGGTGATTTCGGGGTGGTTCTTGATGATCCACAGGATGCCGTCGGGCTTGTCCTGGCGCTTTGATACCGGCGTGTAGCGCGGCCCGGTGGTGCGGCGCGACTGTTCCGGCTGGCGCGCCAGCTTCAACACATGATCGGGGTTGGCCTGCGCCCGCTCCAGTTCATCGGGGGACAGTTCGCCGTTGCGGATGGGGTCGCGCCCGGTCAGCTTGGTTGCGGCCGTGTCGTCGGCAATGGCCTGGATTTCGAGGATGTGCAGGCCGCAGAAGGTGGCAATCTGCTCGAACGTCAGGCTGCTGTTATCGACGAGCCACGCCGCGGTTGCGTGCGGCATCAGGGGGTGGAGCGGAGCGGCCATGGCAGCAAACCTTGTGTTACAGATATGGAAACAGCCGCCCCTCGGGGACGGCTGAGCATGCCCTGATGTAATGCGGGACGCCCGCGCAAGCAAGCGCAATGGCGCCGGGGTTCCGAGGCGACCCCGTCGGCGCGGCGCGATGCCCCGGCGGCGGACCCCCCCTCGCAATATTGCCGCCCGCTGTTATCGTTACGCCATGGCCAGCATCCCCGATCCCGCACGCGACGACGCCGCCCCGCATGAAAAGCTCGCCCTGACCGGGTTTCGGCTGGTCGAACACGGCCTGCTTATCATCATCGCCGCGATGACGCTGTTCGCCACCGGCACCGAGGTGTGGCGCGTCGTCCAGGCGCAGGCCATCGACCTTGCCGACATCCTGCTGATGTTCCTGTACACCGAGGTCATCGGCATGATCGCGGTATTCTACACCGGCCGCGATTCGCCCTTTGTCTATCCCATCTTCATCGCCATCACCGCATTGGCGCGGTTGATCGTGTTGCAGGGCAAGAACATGGCGCCCGAAAATATCGTCTTCGAAGCCAGCGCCATCCTGCTGCTGGCGATTGCAGCGGTGGTCATCGGGCGGACACGCAAGGGGTGAAAGCTCCCGACCGTGCCGACCGCGCCGCCCGTGCCGATCTCGCCGCCCGGGACGCCGCCGACCCGCTGGCGTTTGCGCGCGATCGCTTCACCCTGCCCAAGGGGGTCATCTACCTCGATGGCAATTCGCTGGGGCCGCTGCCGGCCGCAACGCCGTCCCGGCTGGTCAAGGCGGTGGCGGGCGACTGGGGCCAGGGCCTTATCCGAAGCTGGAACGATGCCGGCTGGATCGACCTGCCGATGGCGGTGGGCGGGCGGATCGCGCCGCTGGTCGGGGCCGCGACCGATAGCGTCGTCGCCTGCGATTCGGTCAGCGTCAATATCTTCAAGCTCGCCGGCGCCGCGCTGGCGATGCGGCCCGGACGCCGCGTCATCGTCTGCGAAGCGGATGATTTCCCCACCGATCGCCATGTCCTCGAAGGGCTGGCCGAAGTCAGCGGCGCCGAGGTGCGCGCCGTGCCCTACGGGCAGGTGGCGACAGCACTGGGCAAGGATGTGGCGCTGGTCTCACTGGCGCACGCGCATTTCGCCACCGGCGCGGTGCACGACATGGCGGCGCTGTCGGCAGCCGCCACCGCAGCCGGCGCGCTCAGCCTGTGGGATTTAAGCCATTCCGCCGGGTCGATCGCGGTTGCGCTCGATGCCGATGGCGCCGATTTTGCCGTTGGCTGCGGCTATAAATATCTCAATGGGGGCCCTGGTGCGCCGGCCTTTGCCTATGTCGCGGCGCGCCACCACGACGTTTTCGTGCCGCCGCTGCGGGGCTGGATGGGCCATGCCGATACCTTCGGCTTCAGCGACAAATGGCTGCCGGCGCCGGGCATCCGCCGGCTGCTGGCGGGAACCCCGGGGATATTGGGGCTGGCGGCGCTCGATGGCGGGGTGGCGACGTTCGAGGGCGTGGCGATGGCGACGGCAGAGGCAAAATCACAGGCCTTGCTGGCGGCATTCGTGGCGCGGGTCGCGATTCGGTGCCCCGCGCTGGCGATCGACCACCCCAGGCGGCGCCACGGCAGCCAGGTCACCCTGCGGCATCCGCAGGGGCGCCGGGTGATGGCGGCATTGATCGCCCGCGGCGTCATCGGCGATTTCCGCCCGCCCGACCGCATGCGCTTCGGCTTTCCGGCGCTCTATACGCGCTATGTCGATGCCTTTGATGCCGTCGAGGTGCTGGCCGATGTGCTGGACAGCGGCGAATGGCAGGATGCACGCTTCGACGCGCTGGGGATGGTGACCTGATCCGGGCGTCAGGAAGGCCTAGCCGACCTTCAGCACGATCTTGCCGACATGGTCCCCCGCCTCCATGCGCCGATGGGCCTCCGCCGCCTGCGCCAGCGGGAACACCCGGTCGGTCACCGGCTGCAGGCGGCCGCTTTCGAATTCCGGCCAGACCGCGCCTTCGAGCACTTCGGCAATGGCCGCCTTGAAGGCAATGCTGCGGGGTCGCAGCATCGACCCGGTCAGCGTCAGCCGCTTGCGCATCACCGCCATCAGGTCGAGATCGCCCTTGGGACCGCGCTGGAAGGCGATGCTGACGTGGCGGCCATCATCGGCGAGGCAGGCGATATTGCGCGCCAGATAATCGCCGCCGACCATGTCGAGCACGAGATCGACGCCGCGTCCGCCGGTGATGCGCGCCACCTCGGCGACGAAATCCTGCGCCTTGTAATCGATGGCATGCGCCGCGCCCAAGGCCAGTGCCGCCGTGCATTTTTGCGGCGATCCGGCGGTGACGATGACGGTGGCGCCGAGCACCGCGCCAAGCTGGATCGCCGTGACTCCGATGCCGCTGGTGCCGCCATGGACGAGAAAGGTTTCGCCCGACCGGGCATGGCCGCGGGTGACCATGTTCGACCAGACGGTGAACCAGGTTTCGGGAAGGCCGGCCGCATCGGTCATCGCCATGGCACCGCCGATACCGGCGGGCACCGGCAGGCACTGCCCGGCCGGCGCGACGCAATATTCGGCATAGCCGCCGCCCGCCACCAGCGCGCAGACGGCATCGCCGATGCGCCAGCGTTCGGCACCCTCTCCGACCGCGACGATAGTGCCGGCGATCTCCAACCCCGGAATGGTCGGCGCCCCCGGCGGCATCGGGTACAGTCCCATGCGTTGCAGCACGTCGGGGCGGTTGACCCCGGCGGCGGCGACCTTGACCAGCACCTCGCCGGGGCCGGCGACGGGCACCGGGCGGGTGACGGGCACCAGCACTTCGGGGCCACCCGGCGTGGCGGGATCGATCGCTATCATGGTGTCGGGAATCGTCATGGCGACGATATTGACAGCGCCGCCGCCCGGGTCAAACTGTTCCATCATGTTCGATGAAGCCGATGCCCCCAAGCGCAAGTCCGACCTGCTCGCCGAGCTTGGCCGCGAGGATCTCGATCGCCTGTCCATCGCCGAACTCGATGCGCGTATTGTCGCGCTGCAGGCGGAACTGACGCGATCGCAGGCCAAGCGGGAGGGCGCGGCGGCGTTCAAATCGGCTGCGGACGCCCTGTTCCGCAAGGGCTGACACGTCTCCCTGCATCTAGGGAGGGGAGCCGATCAACAGGCCTTGAACCAGGTTGACGTTAGCGTAAGGTGACGCCCAACAAGCCACTGGGGAGTGCCACCTTGAACTTCGATTTTTCCGACGACGCCAAGGCGCTCGGCGAGCAGGCGGCCAAGCTGTTCGCCGATCGTGCCGGGCCGGCGGCGGCGCGCAAGGCGATGGCCGATGGCGCCGCCGATTTCGATGCCGGCCTGTGGCAGCACATCGCCGACCTTGGCTGGACCGCCGCGCGGGTTCCCGAGGCGCATGGCGGCCTGGGGCTTTCCGCAGAGGAAGTCTGCAAGCTGGCGGAAGCCGCGGGGCAACACCTCGCCGTCGTGCCGCTGGTGTCCACCCTCCTCGCCACCGAAGCCCTGATCCTCGCCGGATCGCCCGAACAACAGGCGCGCTACCTGCCCGGCGTCGCCGATGGCAGCCGCATCATCGTGCCGGCCTGGAACGAACCCGGCGCGGTCAACCCCGGCAATATCGCGGTGCGCGCCGACGCCGGCAAGCTGACCGGCGTCAAGGCCCCTGTCGCGGACCTGCCCGGCGCCCATATGGCGGTGGTCGCGGTCGCCGGGGCCGATGGCCCTTCATTGTGGCTGGTCGATCTTGCCGGTGCACCAAAGGGCCTTGCGGTCGAGACGATCGAAACCCTCGACCTTGTTCGTCGCCACGGCCGGCTGACTCTCGATGGCGTCACCGCCGAGCCGCTGGGCGATGCCGGCCATTACCAGGCCTGGCTCGACCGCGCCGCCGTCATCCTCGCGTGGGAAGCCATCGGCACCGCCGTCGCCGCGATGACGATGACGGTCGAATATGCCAAGACTCGCGTCGCCTTCGGCCAGACCATCGGGCGCTACCAGGGCGTCAAGCACAAGTGCGCCGACATGTTCATCAAGATCGAACTGGCACGCGCCCATGCCCTGCACGGCGTCGCGATGATCGATAGCGACGGGCCGGAACTGCGCCAGGCGGCGAGCGCGGCGCGGGTCGCCAGCCTCGATGCGGCAAGCTTTTGCGGCGAGGAAGCCGTGCAGTTGCATGGCGGCATCGGCTTTACCTGGGAAAGCGATTGCCAATTCTATTATCGCCGGGCGCGAACGCTGACCGCAGCGCTGGCGCCGCGCGGCTGGTGGGCGGACCGGCTGGTCCGCGCGCTGGAGCTGCGCAACCGGGCGGCGGCATAGCAGCGGCGGCCCAGCCGCGAAAAACCCCTTCAAATCGACGAATTGCAGGAGCCGAGCATGGACTTCAACGACACCCCCGCCGAAGCCGAATATCGCGCAACCGCGCGCGCCTGGCTGACCGAAAACGCCAGCGAATACCGCGACCCGCCGGCGGTGCCCTACAAGCTTGACGAGTTCATCCGCCGATCGAAGGCATGGCAGCTGAAGAAGCACGCCGCCGGCTACACCGGCATCACCTGGCCCAAGGCAATGGGCGGCCAGGGCCTCGGCCCGATGCAGTCGATCATCTACGGGCAGGAGGAAAGCCGTTTCCATGCCCCGTCCGGGCTCTATTCGATCGGTCTCGGCATGTGCATCCCGACGGTGTTCAGCCACGGCTCGCCCGAGGTCATCCAGCGCTATGTGCCCAAGGCGCTGGTCGGCGATGAAGTCTGGTGCCAGCTGTTTTCCGAACCCGCCGCGGGCTCCGATCTCGCCGGCATCCGCACCAAAGCCGTCAAGGATGGCGAAGACTGGATCATCGACGGCCAGAAGGTCTGGACCAGTTTTGCCCATGCGTCCGATTTCGGCATCGTTGTCTGCCGCACCGACCCGGGCGTGCCCAAGCACAAGGGCCTGACCATGTTCATCGTCGACATGAAGGCCCCGGGGGTCGAGGTGCGCGGCATCAAGCAGATGTCGGGCGGCAGCGATTTCAACGAGGTATTCTTCACCGGCGTCCGCATCAAGGACAGCCACCGTCTGGGTGATGTCGGCAATGGCTGGAAGGTCGCGCTGACGACGCTGATGCACGAACGCCTCGCCGTCGGCGGCAAGCCGCGCCATGCCCCCGGCTATGCGACGCTGATGACGCTGGCCAAGGGTGTCGAGGCACCGGGCGGCGGACCCGCCATCGATGCCGGCGACGTCCGCCAGCGCATCGCTGCCAGCTATATCAACGATGAAGGCATCAAGCTGACCCAGATGCGGGCATTGTCGGCACTGTCCAAGGGCGAGATGCCGGGGCCGGAGCAATCGATCTCAAAGGTGGTCGTCGCCAAGACGATGCAGGAAATGGCGGCGTTCGCGCTCGACCTCGCCGGCGGCGACGGCTTTGTCACCCAGGGTGCCGATCCCGAACTCGAAAAGCTGCAGGGGTCGTATCTTTGGTCGGCGGGCCTGCGCATCGCCGGCGGCACCGACGAGATCCTGCGCAACATCATCGCCGAGCGCGTCCTCGGCCTGCCCGGCGACCTGCGGCCGGACAAGGACCAGCCGTTCAACGCCAGCGTCGCGGCGTGACGCCGCCGCCCGGCCCGCCCGCGCGGGGTTAGCCGCGGGTGCCGCGCAGCAACCGGGTGACGAGGCCCGGCAGGCCTGGATAGCTTGCCTCGTGATACACCGAACCGGCGGGCACCGCGGCGGCGATGCGGCGGTGCGCCTCCCCCAGGGCATGATAGGGCAGGCCCGGCAGCAGATGGTGAAGCGCATGGTAGCGCAGGCCGACGGGTGCCCATAGCACCGGCAGCAGGGTCGGCGGCGGCACATTGACACTGTCGAGGTACTGGCCGGTGACGGTCAGCACGTCGCCGTCATTTTCCCACAGGTGCGCCACCAGCGTGCGAACCTGGTTGAGCACCGTCACCGCCGAGGCGATGCCGATGGTGATGGCAAAGGCCGGCAGCGGGAACAGGCCGAAGGCGACGCTGGCCATCAAGGCGATCGCCCAGGCGCTTGCCGCGGCTTCCCACCACGCCCAGTGGCGGGCAAAATCGCCCTCGGGGGGGCGCCGGCGGAAATCGGGGTTGATCGACAGCGCCGAATACCGCGCCACCAGCATGCGGCGCAGCGGCGGAATGACCAGCGACAGCGACGCCAGGATGCCGAAGCGGAGGAGCAGCGCGATCGGCGCCAGTGCCGAGACGATGACGAACACCGGCACCGTCCACGGCTTCATCAGCGCCAGCGGCAGATATTCCGGGTCCGCGGCGGTGCCATAGCGTGTGCGGGCATGGTGGAGGCTGTGGACGCCTTCGTACATGAACGACGGCACCAGCAGCGGCACGCCGACAAGCAGGTTCCAGCCGGTGCGGAAGCCGGGAACGGCATCGGGACGCAGATGGGTGATTTCGTGAATGAAACTGCCGGCGCGATACAGGGCAAGGATGGCGAAAACCATGCCCAGCGCCCGCAAGCCGCCGGTGGCGGTGATGGCCAGCGCCAGCCCGGCATAGCCGACCAGCGCCGAGCCAAGCAGGTCCGCCCAGTAGATCGCCGGGCGCGCCGCCGTGAGATCGCGGGTCAGCTGCGCCGCCGTGCGGATCATCACCGGATCGTCTGCGCGCTGCGCGGTGGCAGCGGCAAAGGTTGCGGCATGATTGGCGGATTGAACGGTCATGATTTCCTGTACGGACTCGCGGCGTGAACCGCAGCATTAGTGTTGAATTGCGTTCCCGATATGGCGAGCCCTGGCGGTTTTTACAGGTGCCGGCATTTGGTACCCCCCCAGCGCTTGCGGGAGCGGCAGCGGCAGCGCCTGCGGCAGCGAAAGCGCCTGCGGCACCGGAAGCGCCTGCGGCAGCGGCAATCAGGCAGGACACCGTGTTGCCGGTGGCGCCTTTGCCAGTTCGGCGCGAACCGCCGCCGCATCGGCCTTGAAGGCCGGCACCCGCACTATTCGCGCATACAGCATGTCGGCGAGCCGGCGACCCGCCGCGACGTCGCTCGGCCAGTGCACGCGGCAGGCGATGCGGTTGTCCCCCATGCTGCGGCCCCAGGCACGGACCTCGACAGCGCGGGACGGCGCGACATCGGCGAGCGCCAGGCTCCACAATTCGCCGAAGGTGGCGTGGCCGCTGGGGTAGGAATAGCTCAGCGCGCCGCCCCCGGCGCTGCCGAGGCTGCGCGGGTCGCAGGTGCGCGAATCGGCTTGCGCGACATAAGGCCGGTTGCGCTTGTAGCGCAGCTTGCCGGCCTCCACCGGCCCGCGCAGGTCGTCGGCAAGGCGCGACAACATGTGCGCTGTGGCCGGGGTGCCGCCGGGCGACACGGTCTTGCCGATGGCGCAGCCGATCTGGGCGAAGACTTCGGGCGAGCCGGGATGGACCTGCGAGGTCGCGGCCTGCCAGCCGGCGCGGCCGATCCCCGCCGCCGCCGCGACATAGCCGGCGCGTTCGGCGCGGGCTTCGTCGGAGCCGGGGGCTGGCGGCGGCCCGATGAGCGCGGCATAATCGATGGCCGGTGCCCCGGCGAGATAAGGTTGCGGGCGTTCCAGCGCATAGGCGGTGACGGCCATGCCCGTCAGCGCAACAGCCGCGGCAAGGACGATGTGGCGCTGCAACATGGGTCCGGCGATCCTATGTATCCGGCGCAGCCCTGGCGCCGCGCCGCCGTCATCATAGCGATGCGACGGCATTTGCCCACAACACCTGCCCCGGGCCTGCCCCGGCACCGTGTTGCACGAGCGTGACGGCGCAAGTGCCGCATCCCGGTGCCCCCTTGATGTTTGGGGCAACCGGGGTGACATTGATGAAGAACGCCCGGCAGCTCGCAGCCGGCAACCCCCAAGCGGAGACAGATATGCCCTCTTTCACCCGCGAGCTTGAAAAGACCCTGCACAACGCCCTCGGCGAAGCAGCGCGGCGCACCCATGAATATGCCACCCTCGAACATCTGTTGCTGGCGCTGACCAGCGACACCCATGCCCTTGCCGTGCTCAAGGCATGCAGCGTCGATGTCGAGGAATTGCAGACGCAGCTGGCGCGCTATCTCGATACCGAACTGGCGGCCCTCAAGGCCGATGCGTCGGTCGATCCATCGCCCACCGCCGGCTTCCAGCGCGTTGTCCAGCGCGCCATCCTCCACGTCCAGTCATCGGGCCGCGAGGAAGTCACCGGCGCCAATGTGCTCGTCGCGCTGTTTTCGGAACGCGAGAGCCATGCGGTGTTCTTCCTCCAGCAGCAGGACATGACCCGGCTCGATGCCGTCAGCTACATCAGCCACGGCATCGCCAAGTCCGGCGCGTCGGAAACCCGCGCCGTCAAGGGCAGCGGCAATTCCGACAAGGAGGAGAGCGAGGCCGAAAAGCCCAAGGCCAAGGAAAAGGCCGGTGCGGCCGAATCGGCGTTGAAGCAGTTCACCGTCAACCTCAATGAAAAGGCAAAGACCGGCAAGATCGATCCGCTGATCGGCCGCCATGCCGAAGTCGATCGCACCATCCAGATCCTCTGCCGGCGGTCGAAGAACAACCCGCTGTATGTCGGTGAACCCGGCGTCGGCAAGACCGCGATCGCCGAAGGCCTGGCGCGCAAGATCATCGAAGGCTCGGTGCCCGATGTGCTCAAGCCTGCGGTCATCTACTCGCTCGACATGGGGGCGCTGCTCGCCGGCACCCGTTATCGCGGCGACTTCGAGGAGCGGCTGAAGAACGTCGTCAACGAGCTGGAAAAGCTGCCGCACGCGGTGTTGTTCATCGATGAGATCCACACCGTCATCGGCGCCGGCGCCACCAGCGGCGGTGCCATGGACGCATCGAACCTGTTGAAGCCGGCGCTGAGCTCGGGTGCCATCCGCTGCATCGGCTCGACGACCTACAAGGAGTTCCGCAACCACTTCGAGAAGGACCGCGCCCTGCTGCGGCGTTTCCAGAAAATCGACGTCAACGAGCCTTCGGTGGAGGATTCGATCAAGATCCTGATGGGGCTGCGGCCTTCGTATGAAGAACACCACAAGCTGAAATACACCCCCGAGGCGATCAAGGCCGCGGTGGAGCTTTCGGCGCGCTACATCAACGACCGCAAGCTGCCCGACAAGGCCATCGATGTCATCGATGAAACCGGCGCCTCGCAGATGCTGCTGCCGGAAAACAAGCGCAAGAAGACCATCGGCGTCAAGGAAGTCGAGGCTGTCATCGCCACCATGGCGCGGATTCCGCCGAAGAGTGTTTCCACCGACGATACCAAGGCGCTGGCGTCGCTCGATGCCGATCTGAAGCGCGTCGTCTTCGGCCAGGACAAGGCCATCGACCGGCTGGCATCGGCGATCAAGCTGAGCCGGGCGGGGCTGCGCGAGCCCAACAAGCCGATCGGCAGCTACCTGTTCTCCGGCCCCACCGGCGTCGGCAAGACCGAAGTGGCCCGGCAGCTGGCGTCCATCCTCGGCATCCCGCTGACCCGCTTCGACATGAGCGAGTATATGGAACGGCACAGCGTTTCCCGCCTGATCGGGGCGCCGCCGGGCTATGTCGGCTTCGACCAGGGCGGGCTGCTCACCGATGCCGTCGACCAGCACCCGCATTCGGTGCTGCTGCTCGACGAGATCGAAAAGGCGCATCCCGACCTGTTCAACATCCTGTTGCAGGTCATGGACAACGGCAAGCTGACCGACCACCACGGCAAGACGGTCGATTTCCGCAACACCATCCTGATCATGACGACCAACGCCGGCGCCGCCGACATGGCGCGCGAAGGCATCGGCTTTGGCGCCACGACGCGGATCGGCGAGGACGAGGAGGCGATCAAGCGGATGTTCACCCCCGAATTCCGCAACCGGCTGGATGCGGTGGTGGCGTTCGACTACCTGCCGCCGGAAGTGGTGGCGCGGGTGGTCGACAAGTTCATCCTCGAGCTCGAGCTGCAACTGGCCGATCGCGACGTCCATATCGCGCTGACCGACGAAGCCAAGGCGTGGCTGACATCGCGCGGCTATGACAAGCTTTATGGCGCCCGCCCGATGGGTCGGCTCATCCAGGAGCAGATCAAGCAGCCGCTGGCGGAAGAACTGCTGTTCGGCAAGCTGGTCCACGGCGGCGAAGTGCGGGTGCACCTGAAGGACGATGCACTGGTGTTCGAAACCGTGCCCGCCCCCAAAAAGCCACCGCGCGCGAAAAAGCCCAGGGCCGCAAAGGCGCTGCCGCCGCCAACGGTGGACGCATAGGCGCCGGCTTACCCTCCCGCCAACCCGGGAGGGGAACCCGGCCCGTGCGCGCCATCAGCGTGCCAGCACGGTCATCACCATCATCCGGCGGGTGACGAACCCCAGTTTTTCATAAAGCGCGATCGCGCTGCCGTTGCTCGCATAGGCGTGCAGGACAGGCACTTCGCCGCGGGCGAGGATGCCCGCCGCCACCACCCGCATCAGGGCCCCGGCATAGCCTTTGCCGCGATGATCAGGGTGGGTGCAGACTCCACTGACTTCGGTATGGCCCGGCAGTTTCAGCCGTTCGCCCGCCATCGCCACCAACCGGCCGCGGTGTTTGACGCCGACGAAATCCCCCAGCCGATGGGTGCTGGCAAAGAACGGGCCCGGCTCCGTCAACGTCGCCAACGCCAGCATCTCGGGCGCATCGGCAGCGGCCAGCGGCACGATTGCCAAGCCCGGCACGGACCCGACTTCGGACGGCGCCGGGGTCAGCCGCGGCGCCCACATCTGGACGCACTCCGCGGCGCGCCGGACGGTCAACCCGGGGGGCGGCAATACCCGACCGGTTTCGACAAGGAACAGCGACCCGCCCGGTGCTGCCAGCGCCACCAGCGCCGCAAGATTTTCGGCACTGCCATCGGCGGCGGCGGCGAAGGCGCCATGGTCTGCCTGCATCCGCACGGCCCGCGCATCACCCAGCGCCAGTGCCGCCTGCCGCGTCGTCAACGCGCTCCAGACCGGCCGGTCGAGTGGTTGCACCGCGCCAAGGTCAGGCAAGGTCGCCGCCATCCTCGCAGCCATCCTCGGCGTCATCCGCATCGCCGGCCGCCAGCACCTGCCGCGCCACGCCGAAGTCATGCCCGGCGCGCGCCATCGCCGCCATTTCACGGCGGTGGCGCGCCGGATCGCGCGACAGCGCCGGATCATTGGCATAAGGTCCAAAACGGCGGCGGCGGGCAAAATGCCGGGCCGAAGCCAGCGCCGCCGTGTCACGGTCTTCGGCATCATCGGGTCCGGCAAGGGCGCCAGCCACGTCGTCGCGGCCGACGCCCGCCGCAGCCAGCGCGCCGCGCACCCGCCGGCTGCCAAAGCCGCGCGCCGTCAGGTCGCGCACCTTTGCCGCGGCATAGGCGCGATCGTCGACATAGCCGAGCGCGGTGATCCGGGCGACGAGCGCGCCGATGTCGGGCGCGTCGTCGGCGGTCCAGACGCGCTCGTTGAGCTTGCGGTCGAGATAGCGCTGCAGCCGCGCGGCCGTGGTGGCATAGCGCGCCGCATAGCCGACGGCGAGTTCCTGCAGCTGTGCCGCATCAATCGGGCGTTTCTGGCGGGGTGCATGGACCTTTGCGGGGCGGTCGCGCCGACGGCGACGGCCACCGGGATCATCGCTGGTGCCGCCTGATTCATCGTCACCGAAATTGCTCATGCCTTGTTCTTGCCATGATCGGGCCGGAATTTGAACTCTCCGTCATGCGAGATGGATAGCCCATAATAAGGTCCGGCCTTCCGTTGGCGCCTGGCAGCGACAGCAAGAAGCCGATAAAAGCAGGGAGAACGGGCTTGTCCGACGGCCTCAAAGCAAGCGCACCGACCCCGACGCGCGACTCGCTGCCTTACCGGCGCGCCGATTTCGGTACGCTCGGCGCGGCGCTCGACTATGCCGCCAAGGGCGAGGCCGGGATGAACTTCCACGATGCCCGCGCCGACCTGGTGCGCGCCTATCCCTATGCCGAACTTGCCGCCGATGCCCGCGCCCATGCCTGGCGCCTCGTCGCCGATGGCATCAGGCCCGGGGACCGCGTCGCGCTGATCGCCGAAACCGGTGCCGACTTTGCCGCGGCCTTCTTTGGCGCCATCCACGCCGGGGCGCTGCCGGTGCCGCTGCCGTTGCCGACCAGCTTTGGCGGCCGTGATTCGTATATCGAGCAGATCGCCACCCAGCTTCGCAGTTGCGACCCCGTGCTGGTGCTGTCGCCGAATGGCCTGTTCGCGATGGTGGCCGAGGCTGCCGCGGGGCTGTGCAAGGCCGCCGACTGGAGCAGTTATTTCGCCGTTGCGGCACCCGCAGTGGACCTGCCCGAGGCCAAACCCACCGATATCGCCTATCTGCAATATTCGAGCGGCAGCACCCGCTTCCCGCACGGCGTTTCGGTCACCCATGAAGCACTGCTCGCCAACCTTGCCGGCCATGCCCATTGCATGGAGGCGGGGTTCAACGACCGCGTCGTCAGCTGGTTGCCGTGGTACCACGACATGGGGCTGGTCGGTTGCATGCTGGCGCCGCTCGCCAACCAGATTTCGGTCGATTACCTCGCCACCGAGGATTTTGCGCGCCGGCCGTTGAGCTGGTTGACGCTGATCAGCCGCAACCCCGACAACACGCTGAGCTATTCCCCCACCTTCGGCTACGACATCTGCGCCCGCCGCATCTCGCCGTCGATCGACGTGCGGACCCGCTTCGACCTGTCGCGCTGGCGGGTGGCCGGCAATGGCGCCGACATGATCCGCCCCGAAGTCATGCAGGCCTTTGTCGATGTCTTCGATGCCGCCGGCTTCAAGGCCAGCGCCTTCCTGCCCAGCTACGGCCTTGCCGAAGCGACTCTCGCGGTCAGCATCATGCCGCTCGGCCAGGGCATCGTCTCCGATCTTATCGACGAGCGCACGCTATCCGGCGGCAGTGGCGGCCGCATCGACGCGCGCCGGCCGACGCGGTATCGCGCCATCGTCAACTGCGGCAAGCCGGTCCCCGGCCTGACCATCGAAGTCCGCGGCGAGGACGACGCCGTCCTTGGTGACCGCAAGATCGGTCGCATCTTCGTGCGCGGCCTCGGCATCATGGCCGGTTATTTCCGCGATCCGGAAGCCACCGCCGCCGCGCTGTCCCCCGATGGCTGGCTCGATACCGGCGACATGGGATATTTGTCGGCGGGGTCGATCTTCATCGTCGGCCGCGCCAAAGACATGATCATCATCAACGGCAAGAACCATTGGCCGCAGGACATCGAATGGGCGATCGAGCAATTGCCCGGTTTCAAGGCCGGCGACATCGCCGCCTTCGCCATCACCACGCCTTCGGGCGAGGAAGCCCCCGCCGTGCTGGTGCAATGCCGCACCTCCGACAGCGACGAACGCACCCGGTTGCGCGATGCGATCCGGACCAAGGTCCGCGCCATCACCGGCATGAGCTGTGTCGTCGAACTGGTGCCGCCGCGCACCCTGCCGCGCACATCGTCGGGCAAGCTGTCGCGCTCCAAGGCGCGCAGCCAGTATCTGTCGGGTGAAATCCAGCCGTTCGACGTGGCGGCGTAGTCGCCGGGCGGCCGATGCGGAGCGTAGCAGCGCGTGCAACCTTGCGCAGCGCAGCAGCGCGTGGAACCGGGCCAGGCAACGCTCGCCCTGCCACGCCCGTTTCCGTGACCATGCCCCGATGACCACGCCCCGATGACCACGCCCCGATGACGGCGCGACCATGACCATCGCCATCACCGGCGGCACCGGCTTTGTCGGCCGCCGCGTGCTGTTCCACCACGACGGCCAGGCGCGCGCGCTTGCCCGCCAGCCGCAGCCGCCGCGCCGCCTCGTCTGGTGGGTCGCCGGCAACCTTGCCGACCCGGCCGCGCTGGCCCGGCTGTGCGATGGCGCCAGCGCCGT
Organism: Sphingomonadales bacterium; assembly: GCA_025351405.1. GTDB lineage: Bacteria > Pseudomonadota > Alphaproteobacteria > Sphingomonadales > Sphingomonadaceae > Sandarakinorhabdus. Next base: position 69,862 of record JANXVZ010000023.1, read on the forward strand.
CATCCATGTTGCCGGCGTCGTCAACGCTGCCACCCGCGCCGAATTCGACGCCGGCAATGTCGCCGGCACCGCAGCCATGCTCACGGCGGCCCATGACGCCGGCGTCAAGCGCTTCGTCCATGTCTCCAGCCTTGCGGCGCGGGAACCGCAGCTTTCGATGTACGGCGCCTCCAAGGCCGCCGCCGAAGCGCTGGTGACGGCAAGCGCGCTCGACTGGGTGATCGTCCGTCCGCCCGCCGTCTATGGCCCCGGCGACCATGAAATGCGCGACATCTACCGGCTGGCGGCGCGCGGCCTGGCAATCGCTCCGCCAGGCCGCATTTCGCTGCTCCACGTCGATGATCTCGCCACCGCGCTGCTGGCACTCGCCGCCGGCGGGCCGTCGCGCACGACGCTCGAAATCGACGATGGCAGCGCCAACGGCCATTCCCATGCCGAATTCGCCCGCGCCATCGGTGCCGCGCTGGGCCGGCGCCCGCTGGTCATCCCGCTGCCCACGCCGCTGCTCCGCCTCGCCGCCACGCTTGGCGTGTCGCCGAAACTGACCCGCGACCGGGCGGCCTATATTGCCCACTCCGATTGGGTGGCGCGCGACGGCAACGCCGCGCTGGCCGGGCTTTGGGCACCGCGCTTCGATACGGCGGCGGGGATAGCCGATACTGTCGCCGGCTATCGCCGCCAGGGCTGGCTGCAAGCCCCCGGCGGCGAGCGGTCCCGCCGAGCGGGCTAGGCGCCGATCCCGCCGATCTCGCCGGTTCCGCCGATTCGGGGCGTGATGGCCAGGGCCTCCAGCGGCACGTCCAGCGTATAGGCAAAGCCGCTGGGCTTGTAGTCGAGCTCGACCTTGCCCTTCAATTGCTGGCCCAGCGACGACATCATCCGCGTGCCGAAGCTCTTGCGGGTCGGCTGCTCGACGCGCGGACCGCCGGATTCGCTCCAGTCGAAGCGCAGCCGTTCGCCTTCGGTGAACCATGCGATGTGCACCTGCCCTTCAGGCAGCGACAAGGCGCCGAACTTGGTGGTGTTGGTGCACAGCTCGTTGAGCGTCATGGCGAAGGCGATAACCGCGCTCGATGCGATCCGTATGTCCCTCGCCGCTGATGAGGAAACGGCCATGGCCCTGGTCGAAGGGTTCGATGGCACCGCGCACCGTGCTGCCGATGGTGGCGTTTTCCCAGCTGGCGTGGGTGAGCAGGTCGTGCGCCCGCGCCAGCGCCGCAAAGCGGCCGTCGATCGCCGAACTGGCATGGGCGACGCTTTGTGCGGTGCGCAGGCTCTGGTGGGTGATGGCACTCACCGTGGCGAGCATGTTCTTGATGCGGTGGTGCAATTCGGCATGGATGAGATGTTGCAGCTTGTCGGCAGCCTCGCGCTCATCGGCCTCGATCCCGGCCTGGACAAGCAGGGCCTTGGCATCGATGCCGGCCTGTTCCAGCGCCAGTTTCAGGCTGTCGTTCTCGGTGGTGAGGGCATCCTGGAAGGGCCGGTTGTCGTCGATGATATGCTGCTGTTTTTCGGTATCGAGCACGGTTTTCAGCAGCAGGGCCTTGGCGTCGAGGGCCGCCTGCCGGAGCCGAAGACGCAGGTCGCTGTTCTCGATCGACAGCGAATCGTCGGCAGCAATCAGCGCCGGCATGACCTTCAGCGCACCCTTGCCGATCATTTCCTGCAATTCGAAGATCATCTGCGGGATTTCGAGCGGCTTGGGGAAGAAGCGGCTATGGGCGGGCTTGTCGGCATCGGTGACCTGGATTTGCCCGGACACGAGAATGATCTTGATGTGTGGCCAGCGCTTGTGGACGGCATGGGCGAGTTTCAGCCCGTCCATGCTGCCCGGCATCTGGATATCGGTGAAGAGCAGGGAAATGTCGTTGCGGGATTCGAGGACCTGTATGGCCTCGTCGGCGCTTCCCGCCTCGACCGGCACGAACCCGGCATCTTCGACAATATCGACGGCGCGCATTCGCAATATCATCTCGTCCTCGACAATGAGGACGATGGGTATCGAGCCGGATTTCTCCATCTCTTGTTCCTTCGGGAAATCACGTCTTCTCCCGCGCAGAAGGCGAGCCTTCGAAGGACGTATTCATGCAGTACTGCGATGGCTAACAAGCCGGGGCATGCAATGTCACGAACTATTGAATTACGCCTGCAGAACGTTCCGGGGCAGGACACCGGTTTTTCGGGCGGGGCCGCCGCGGCCATGGCGTTGCAGGACGGCTGCGGGACTGCTGCGGGACGGCTGGCGGGCTGTCCTACACCGACGCTGCTTGCTAGGGATGCCGGCGCCATCGTGCCGCCTGCAAATTATGGCGCGTAGCTGTTTTGCATCGAAAGGTCAGCCGGTCGAAAGGTCAGTAAAATGCCTCCCGGGGCTGACCTTCCAGATTTTATGCCATGATTTCAATGGCGCGAAACGCCGTCCGGCAGCGGGTCGGATCTGCCGGATCGGCCCGACTTTGGCCATTTTGTAATGGCAGAAGGCGCGCCAGCATAAGGAACCAAGATGACCGACCGCGCCGGGATTTACGCCCGCATCATCGAACTGATCGAGCCGCTGAACCCCAAGAAGGTGGCGCTGGCCGAAAACACCAGTTTCGCCGGCGATCTCGAGATCGATTCGCTGACGGTGATGGATCTCGTCGCCAGCATGGAAGATGAATGGGACATCGTCATGCCGTTGAACATGCTGCCCGATCTTGAAACGATCGGCCAGGTTGCCGACGCCGTGACCAGGCTGGTGACCAAATGAGCGACTTGTTCTCCAAGTTCGACCCGCTGATCTCGGAGCGTGCCGGCGTGCTCGCCAAGGGCGTCCGCGACCCGTTCGCCATCGTCATGCAGCAGGTCAAATCCCCGACTGTCGCGGTCATCGACGGTCGCGACACCATCCTGCTCGGCACCTACAACTACATGGGCATGACCTTCGATGCCGATGTCATCGCCGCCGGCGAAACGGCGCTGCGCGATTTCGGCGCCGGCACCACCGGCAGCCGCGTCCTCAACGGCACCTACCAGGGCCACAAGGAATGCGAGGAAGCACTCAAGGACTTCTATGGCATGGAGCATGCCATCGTGTTTTCCACGGGCTATCTCGCCAACCTCGGCATGGTTTCGACCCTGGCAGGCAAGGGGGATTACATCATCCTCGACGCCGACAGCCATGCCTCGATCTATGATGGCTGCTATCTCGGCAACGCCGATATCGTGCGCTTCAAGCACAACAGCGCCGAAGACCTGGAAAAGCGCCTGCGCCGCCTGCCGCCCGAAGCCGGCAAGCTGGTCATCCTCGAAGGCGTCTATTCGATGCTCGGCGACATCGCGCCGTTGAAGGAGCTTGTCGGCATTGCCAAGGCCCATGGCGCCATGGTGCTGGTCGATGAAGCGCATGGCATGGGCTTTTTCGGCGAGCACGGCCGCGGCGTCTATGAGGCGGCGGGCGTTGCGGACGATGTCGATTTTGTCGTCGGCACCTTCTCCAAGTCGGTCGGCACCGTTGGCGGCTTTTGCGTGTCGAACCATCCCAAGTTCGAGATCCTGCGGCTGGTCTGCCGCCCCTACACCTTCACAGCGTCACTGCCGCCCGCCGTCGTCGCCTGCGCCGCGACCAGCATCAGGAAGCTGATGCACGCCGGCGAAAAGCGCCAGCGGTTGTGGGAGATGAGCCGCAAGCTGCACGGCGGGCTGCTGGCACGTGGCTTCCGGCTCGCCACCGAAACGTGCGAAAGCGCCATCGTTTCGGTGCTGATGCCGGACCAGGAAACCACTGTGCGGATGTGGCAGGCGATGCTCGAACTGGGCGTCTATGTGAACATGTCACGCCCCCCCGCGACCCCGGCCGGGGTGTTCCTGCTGCGCTGCTCGCTGTGCGCCGAACACAGCGCCGCGCAACTCGAAATCGTGCTGGAACGCTTTGGCCAGGCCGCCGCGATGGTGGGGTTGTTCGAAACCGCGGTCGAAGTCGCGGCGGAATAACCGCTTCAGCCGCGATATTTCGCCAGCAGGCCGGCCATGTCGACCCGCGCCTTCAACCGGCTGCCGAGCAGGAAGACCCCGGCGAACTTGCGTTGCAGGAACAGCGTATCGATCGGCGGAAGGTGCCAGAAATCACGATCCGCGGCGAGCACCAGGCCCTTGTCGCGCAACTGCAGCGCGATGCCGCCATCGGCGAAATCGAAATGGCCGTCGCCTCGCAAGGGCGCAAACGCCTGTTCGAACATCGCCACGATGCTGGTCTGGTGCTGCTGCGGTGCCGCGGCGTCGAACAGGCCGATATCGATCATCGCCTGCCGCGCCGCGCCGCCGTCCCCGGCAAAGCCCGCCACCATCAGCCGGCGATAGTTCTCGGCAATTTGCGGTGCAAAAGCCCGGGTGGCCCCGAAATCGAGCAGCACCAGTCGCCCGGTGGCGCGGTTATAGCGATAGTTGGCGAAATTGGCGTCGGTCTGCATCAACCCGAATTCGAACAGCTCCCGCAACAGCAGTTCGATCAACAGTGTCATGATGCGGTCGCGCTCCACCTGCGGTGCCTCCGCCAGTGCCTCGACCGCGACACCTTCGACGAACGACATGGCGAGCACATCGCTGGTGGTCAGGTCGCCGTGCAGCGCCGGCACCTCATAGTCCGGCGCATCGGCAAGCAGGCCGCCGAATTGCGCAAGGCATTGCGCTTCCCGGGCATAGTCGGCCTCCTCGTGAAGCTGTCGCTTGGCCTCGGCCAGCATCGGCGCCACGTCGATCGATTTGGGCACCTGTCCCGACAGGCGCAGCAACGTCGCGACATTGTCGACGTCGCTGTCGATACTGTCCCGCACGCCGGGATATTGCACCTTGATCGCAAGATCGCGGCCATCCTTGGTCTGCGCCCGGTGGACCTGGCCGATGGAAGCGGCGGCGATCGGGCGGACGTCGAAGCGCGCAAAGCGCAGCCGCCAGCCCTTGCCCCAATTGCGATCGAGTACCGCCTCGAGTTGCCGCGGCGGCATGTGCTGGCCATCGGCCCGCAGCCGGCCGAGGATTTCCGCCAGTTCGGGCGGCAGCAGTTCGCCGCTGCCCATGGACAGCAACTGGCCGATCTTCATCGCGGCACCGCGAAGATCGGCCAGTTGCCGCGCGATGCGCACCGCATTGGCCGGGGTGAGCAACAGCTCGCCGACATTGGGGCGCCGGCCTGCCGCGAGGGCCTTCGCACCGCCGACAAGCATCCCGCCGGCAAGCCCGCCCGCCATGCCGCCGAAGCGCGCCAACCGGGAAAGCCGGCCGCTCGGCACCGGGCTGCTGATCGAGGGCGATTTTACTGGGGGCACGATTTTACTGGGGGCACGAAAAAGCCGATCTTGCAAACGGGCGAAGACCGTCCCTAGCCGATGCCAGGCGCCGGCGCGGTGTGGAAGGTCGCCGCAGCACGATCGCACCGGCGCGGCGGGTGTTCCGCCGCCGCCGCTATTTGGCGATGGGGCGCACCGAAAGGCCGCGCAGGTAATTGAGGATGATGTGCACCTGCGTTACCCCCGCGCCGAAGCTGACCACGGTCTTTGTCGCGGCGGGCTTCGACAGGCCAAGGTGCGGGTTGTTCGAAAAGCCGATGCCGTCGGACCACACCGACAGCTTGCCGTCCGAATCGCGGTCGTGCAGCGCCACCATGGCGAACTCGCCATGGCTCGGCAGGGTGATGCAGACACGCATGTCGCCGGCAACCGTTACCGGCATCTCCTGGCGACGCAGATATTTACCACTCTCCAGATATTCCCCCGGCAGGCCGGTGTAATATTGCAGTCGCAGCCGACCCTGCCGGTCCTTGAAACCGCTGATCGTCACCAACGCGGCCGGGCCGCTCGCGCCGTCGCGGCAGGCGGCGGCATCGGTGCCAAGGATGGTGGGCGATTGCGCCGCGACGCTGGTCGCAGCCAGCGCAACCGCAATCACCGCGGCACGCATCAAAATGCGGCCTGCAGATTTGACCATGACCTTGTCTCTCCACCGGGCTATAGCCCTGATACGAATGCGGGTGGGGTAATACCCGTTAACGCGGTTTCACATGGTGGCGTCATGCGGCAAAACTACGGCGCTGTCATGACGGCATAGCAGGATCGGGATTTTTCACGCCTTGTTTGGCCGTATTTTCGCCCTCAACGCCTTTGATCGCTACCTCGCCCGGCTCATTATCGTGCCGTTGCTGGCGTCGCTGACCATCGCTGCCATGCTGCTGCTGCTCGACAGGATGCTGCGATTGTTCCAGTTCGTCATGGACGAAGGCGGCCCGGTCAGCGTCGTCTGGCGAATGCTGGGCAATCTGCTGCCGGAATATCTGTCGCTCGGCATCCCGATCGGCGTCATGCTCGGCATCCTGATGGCGTTCCGCAAGCTGGCCTTGTCGTCGGAGCTCGATGCACTGCGCGCTGTCGGCATCAGCTATAACCGCCTGCTGCTGGTGCCATTCCTGTTTGCCAGCTTCTTTGCCGTCGTCAATTTCGGCATCGTCGGCTTTCTCCAGCCGGTCTCGCGCTATGCCTATGAAAACCTCAGCTTCGAATTGCGGTCGGGTGCCCTTGGCGCCTCGATCAAGGTCGGCGAGTTCGCCAACCTCGGCAAGGGCATGACTTTGCGGGTCGAAAAGAGCGAGGACAATGGCGCCAATCTTTCCGGGCTGTTCGTCCGCGCCGATGACAAGCATGGCGGCAGCCTGGCGGTGACGGCGGCCAAGGGCACGTTCCTGTCGACCGACGATGCCGATGTCATCCTGTTGCGCCTCAAGAACGGCACGCTGGTGCAGGACCCCGGTCCCGGCGCCGACGGCAAGCCGCGGGTGCCGCGCGTACTGTCGTTCGACCAGCATGACCTGCCGGTCAACCTGCCGGCGATGTCGAGCTTTCGCAAGCGCGGCCAGGGCAACCTCGAACGCACCCTGCCGGAACTTGGCCGCAAGCTGAGCGATGCGCGGGCGACCCCCGAAGCGCGCCGCGACGCCACCGCCACCTTCAACCGCCGGCTGGTGCAATGCCTTGTCATGTTTGCGTTGCCCTTCATCGGCGTGGCGCTCGCCGTTCCGCCCAAACGATCGACGTCGGCCCTGGGCGTCTTCGTCAGCCTGATCGCGCTGATCACCTTCCACAAGCTGACCGAGTATGGCGAACGCATGGGCAGTATCGGCCGGGTCGATCCGGTGCTGTCGCAATGGATACCGTTCATCGGATTCATCGCGCTGTCGCTGTGGCTGTATCGCACCCTGGCGTACAAGCCCGGCGGCCAGCCGATCGGTGCGCTCGATCGCTGGTTCGACCAGATCGGTGCGGCGCTGTCCGGCCTCGCGGCCAAGCTGGTGCGGCGCGAAAACTGGCGCGACGATGCGCTCTCGGCGGGTTGAGGCATGAGGCTTTTCCCGTCCCGCACCATCGCCTGGTACACCGCGCGCATGTTCCTGGTGCGCACCGCCGCGTTCATCTTCGGGCTGGTCATCATCCTTGAATCGCTCGACCTGCTGGGCGAATCCGGCAAGATCCTCGCCGCCGCCGGCAACAGCGAGGGCGACCTGTGGGTCTATGTCTCCTTGCGCGTGCCGCAGTTGATCCAGCTTTTCCTGCCGTTTTCGGTGTTGCTGGCAACGCTGGTGACGCTGGCGACTCTCAACCAGAACAGCGAGGTCGTCATTTTCAAGGCGGCGGGGCTATCGGCGCACCGCATCCTGCTGCCGCTGATGATTGCGGCGCTTGCCGTTGCCGGTCTCAACTTCGTTTTCAACGAGCGCGTGGTGACACGCGCCTCGCAGACGCTGAAGGCCTGGCAGGACAACAGCTACAAGAAGGTCAAGACCGAACGACACGGCATCACCAATGCCTGGGTGCGCGGCGGTGACGATCTTTTCCACGCCGATCGTGTCAGCGGCAGCGGCGACGCCACCACCCTGCGCGGTGTCACCATCTACGACCGGTCGGACAATCTGCTCGTCCGCGTCGTCATGGCCGATGCGGCGCGGCCGGTGACAGGCGGCTGGCGGTTGACCGGTGCCAGCGTCTTCGACGTCGCCAAGGGCAGTTACACACCGGCGCAGGCACTGGACTTTGCCAGCAACGTCGTGCCGCGGCAGTTCACCACCAGCACCATCACCCCGGCGTTCATTCCCCTGTGGCAATTGTGGCCGCAGATCGCCGAGCAGCGCCGCGCCGGCAAGGCCACCGCGACGCTGGAGGCCGCCGCCTGGCACAAGATTTCAGGGCCGTTGTCGGGAGTGCTGATGCCGCTGCTCGGCGCCGTCGCGGCCTTTGGCCTGGCCCGATCCGGGCGGCTGTTCGTCCGTGCCGTCATCGGGATGTTCCTGGGCTTTGCCTTCTTCGTTGCCGACAATTTCATGCTGGCGATGGGCAATTTCGGCACCGTGCCGCCCTTGATGGCGGCCTGGGCGCCGTTCGTGCTGTTCCTGCTCATCGGCGAGGCGGTGCTGTTCCGCACCGAGGAATAGGGCGTTGCCAGCGGCGTCCAAAATTGGCCGCAATGGCCCGGTATGGCACCCTGCAACACAATCGGAGAGCGCTGTGCAGGCCGCTATCGACTCAAAAGGCGGTGTCGCCATTCATCAGCCCATGGGCGCTGAATAGCGACGTGGCCAACGATACAGCGGGGGCGCTGAAACTCGTCGCGGTTGCAACCGCTGCCGACAGGGCGCGCTTTGTCGATCTGCCCTACCGGCTGTACGCGTCGGATCCACATTTCGTGCCGCCGTTGCGCGGCGAGGCGCGCGGGCTGATCGATGGGCGAAAGACCAATCCATGGTTCGGCCACGGCCGCAACGCCATGTGGATGGTCGAGCGGGAGGGCGTCGTCGTCGGGCGGATTTCGGCGCAGGTCGACGATCTGGTGCTCGAACATGTCGGCGCCGGGCTGGGCCATTGGGGGCTGTTCGAGTGCGTCGACGATCCAGCCGTTGCCGACCTGTTGATCGCAACCGCTGAAAACTGGCTGCGCGAACAGGGCATGACCCGCGCCCAGGGCCCGTTCAGCATTTCGATATGGGACGAACCCGGGCTGCTCGTCGATGGCTTCGACCGGCCGCCGACGGTCATGATGGGGCACCACCTCGCCTATTATCAGCGACACATCGAGGCCAACGGCTATGTCGGGGTCAAGGACCTGCACGCCTGGGAAGTGCAGATCACCCAGCCCTTTCCCGAAATTGTCCAGCGCATCGTCGCCGCCAGCGAGCGTAGCCCGCGGTTGAAAACCCGCAAGGTCGACAAATCGCGCTTTGCCGAGGAAGCGGCGCTGATCCTCGACATCCTCAACGATGCCTGGTCGACAAACTGGGGCTTTGTGCCGCTGACACCGGACGAGGTGGCGTTCGTCGGCAAGAAGCTGAAGCCCATCGTTTTTGAAGACCTGATCCGCATCGCCGAATATGACGGCGTCGCCGTTGGCTTCATGATCGCCTTGCCCGACATCAACGAACTGACCCGCGACCTGGATGGCAGCCTGTTCCCGTTCGGCTGGGCGAAGCTGTTATGGCGGTTGCGCAGGCCGCAGGTCACCCGCATCCGCGTGCCATTGATGGGCATCCGCAAAAGCCTGCAGGGCCACCGCGTCGCCTCGTTGATGGCGTTCCAGATGATCGAGTATATCCGGCGCGCCGCCGTTGAGAATTACGGTGCGGTGCGCGGCGAAATCGGCTGGATTCTGGACGACAACGGCCCGATGCGTTCGATCGCCGACGCCATCGAAAGCAAGGTGACGCGGACCTACCGGATTTACGAAAAGACGCTGTAGCGGAGCGCGGTCAACGCCGCCTCAATCCGCCAGCACCACCCAGGTCGGGGCATGGTCGCTGGCCTTTTCCTGCCCGCGTACGGCGCGGTCGACACCGGCATCGCGCAGGCGGTCGGCAGCGGCCGGCGACAGCAGCAGATGGTCGATGCGGAAGCCGGCATCGCGCGGCCAGGCGCCGGCCTGGTAGTCCCAGAAGGTATAGACGCGTCCGCTCGGCGTGACGGCGCGGATGGCGTCGGTCCAGCCCTGGAAACACAATGATCGGAAGGCGGCGCGACTTTCGGGCTGCATCAGCGCGTCGTTGGCCATGGCCTTTACGGAAAACACATCCTCGTCGGTCGGGATGACGTTATAGTCCCCCGCCAGCACCACCGGCTGCGCCAAGCCGTGAAGCGTCTGGGCATGGGCCGCCAGCCGCGCCATCCACGCGAGCTTGTAATCGAACTTGGGCCCAGGCTGCGGGTTGCCGTTGGGGAGATAGATCGACGCCACCCGCACGCCGGCGACTTCGGCTTCGAGATAGCGGGAATGGTCGTCGGCATCATCGCCCGGCAAGCCGCGCTGCGTCTCGGTGGCGGGTTCGCGGCTGAGGATGGCGACGCCGTTGAAGCCCTTCTGGCCATGGACGAGGCTGTGATAGCCCGCCTCGCGAATCACCTCGACCGGGAAGTTTTCGCTGACGGTCTTGATCTCCTGCAGGCAGGCGACATCGGGCTTGTACTCCGCCAGCCATTCGAGGAGCCGCGGCAACCGGGCGTTGGTGCCGTTGATATTGTAAGTGGCGATGCGCATGGGCAGACTGTAGGGCGGCAACGGCGGGGAAGAAAGCCAACAGCCATGAAATACGCTCTCACCTACGGATTGTCCTCCGGCGCCGTGATCCTGGTGACGCTGGTCGCCGGCATCACGCTCGGCGATCGCAACAGCGTCTTCTCGACGGCGTGGTTCGGCTACCTCGTCATGCTGGCGGCGCTGACATTCATCTTTGTCGGCGTTAAGCGCTATCGCGATGTGGAGGCCGGTGGCGTTACCGGCTTCGGCCAGGCATTCGCCGTCGGTCTCGGCATCGCAGTGGCAGCAGCATTGGCTTATGTCGTGCTGTGGGAGGCTTATTTGGCCGCCACACACTATGCCTTCATGGACGAATATATCGCCGGCATCGTCCGCGCCCGCCACGCCGCCGGCGTTTCCGCAACAGCGATGGCGCAGGAAGTGGCCGGCCTCGAACGGATGCGGGTCCAATACCGGAACCCGCTCTACCGCATCCCGATGACCTTCCTGGAGATATTTCCGGTTGGACTGCTGGTGGCGCTGGTATCGGCCGCAGTGTTGCGCAATCCGCGCGTGCTGCCGGCGCGTTGACGGCTTCGCGTCGCTAAAGCCTAGACCGAAAAACTCGACCCGCAGCCGCAGCCTGACGCCGCGTTCGGGTTGCGCACTTCGAACGCCGCGGCGCCGATCTTTTCGACATAATCGACTTCGGCGCCGGCAACGAAGGCGAGCGAATCGGGGTCGATGAGCATGGTGACGCCATCGGTCTCGACGGCAAGGTCATCGGCGGCGGGGCTGGCTTCAAGGCCGAACTTGTACTGGAACCCGGCGCAACCGCCGCCATCGACGGCGAGGCGGAGCATGAGGCCGGGCTTGCCCTGGCGCGCCGCGATGGCGGAAACGCGGGCAGCGGCGGCGGGCATCAGGCGGGGTGCATCCATGCGACAGATGTAGGCGCGGTGACCGGTCGTGACAACCGGGTCGCTGGTCAGCGCCGGTTGGGGATCGGCGTCATGCCGCCGATGGCGATGGTGGTGGCGGACGTGATGTCCTCGGCATCGGCAGTCTGCGGTCCGATCGGGCCGGTAATCCCGCCACTGCCGGCACCGCCATTGACGTTCTGTGCCGCCAGCACGAATGCCGAGGCATCGAGAAACGGCCGCGGGTTGACTGCGCGGCCATCGACGCGGATTTCATAGTGCAGATGCGTGCCGGTCGAACGGCCCGTGGAGCCCATGCGGCCGATCATGTCACCCTGGTGCACGGTCTGCCCGGCGGTGACGAGAATCTTCGACAAATGGCCATAGCGGGTTTCGATGCCCTTGCCGTGCTCCAGTTCGATGACGTTGCCATAGCCATTGGCGCGCCCGGCAAGGCCGACCTTGCCATCGGCGGCGGCATAGATCGGCTCCCCCATCGACCCGGCCATGTCGAGCCCGGCGTGCATTGCAGCGCCACCGTTGAACGGATCGTAGCGGACGCCGAAGCCGGAGGTGAAGCTGTAGCTTTTTACCGGGACATAGGCGGGAATGGCGGCAACAGCGGCCTGCAGCACGCTGAGCTTTTTCCAGCTGACGAACAAATCCTTGAAGCGCGGCTCTGCGTCCATGCTGACGGGAATATAGGGGCCGCCGACGCCCGCAGCAGCGTTGGACGCGCCGCCGGCAGCGTTGAAATCGCTGGCCTGGACAAAGCGGTTGGGGTCCAGCCCCAGCCGGCTGATCAGCGCGCGGGTTTCGCGCAGCTTGGCCTCGGCGGCACCGGTGGCCTTGTCGACAAATGCCAGTTGCTGGTTTTCGAGCTGGCGGAAAGGCTCGGCAAGGTTTGCAACCGGCGCGGCAGCGATGGCGACGGCAACCGTTTTGCGACCATGGCCACGCAGCTTTGTCGCAGGAACAAGGTCACGCGCCATGCTGAGATCGGCGGCGGCGCTCTGGACGAGGGAATCACCCTGCGACTGGCGCGGCAGCATCCTGGCGAGTTGCTTCAGATCGGCCTTGTTTGTCAAAAGTGCGGCGAGAAAGGCCTGGCGCGCTTCGAGCATATCGGCACGGGCGGCGACATTGCCCTTCAACGCCGCGGTTTCGGACTTCATTGCCTGCAACTGGGTCTGCATGCGGGCAAGCTCGGCCTGCTTGACCGAAAGCGCCGCATCGACCTGCTGGTTGCCGGCCACCATCGACGTGGTGGCAACGCCGAGCCACCCTGCGACCAGAACTGCTGAACCGATTGCCATGACTTGGTGCCGTGTCCTCATTTTGACGGTCAGGTGACCGCTGGCCCTGTGCCAGGTGAAGTCATGTTCAGGGAGAACATGGCCAAGTTTCTGCGTCAGCCGTTGATAGGCCTGATGGAAACCTGACACGTGTCAAAAACCCCTGATGCTTTGATCGGAAACGCTTTTTACAGCGTTCCCGCGATGACATCGTACGCCGTACTGGTACGCTTGAAAGGCGATCCCGATGTCCGGGCGCTTTCACCAGGCTGTTGGACCAGCGGCGGCGCGGCACCGCAAGTGTCATCCGTGCAAGGCTGGCCCAACCGTGAAAACTCCACGATGAGTTGAGCAACTACCCGAAATATTCCGGTTTCGACACGCAACCAAAATTGCGCGCCGGCGTAATTGGCGGCTCGAATCGCCGGGTCAGGCCAGCATTCGTGCCGCGGCCAGCACTGCCGCCGCATGGCCCGGCACCTTAACCTTGTGCCACACCTGCGCGATGACGCCCTCGCGGTCGATGAGGAAGGTGGCACGCTCGATCCCCATATAGGTCTTGCCGTACATGCTTTTTTCCACCCAGACGCCATAGGCATCGGTGACGGTCCCGGCGTCGTCGGCGCCGAGGCCAACCGTCAGGCCATGCTTGGCGCGGAACCTTTCATGCGCCCTGGCGGTGTCACGCGACACGCCGACGACATCGGTATCGGCTGCGGCAAAGTCTGCCAGCAGGGCGGAAAAGTCCTTGCCCTCGGTCGTGCACCCCGGGGTATCGTCCTTGGGGTAGAAATACAGCACCAGCTTGCGGCCCTTGTGGGCAGCAAGGCTGATGGCACCGTTGTCCCCGGCGATCGTGAAAGCGGGGGCGGTATCGCCGGCTTTGGGTGCAGTCATCAGTCATCACCTTTCGTGCGGGGCCGCGCGGGCGCCAGCAAGGCCGCCCAGGCCAGCTTCACCCGGGTTCTGGCGGCAGTCAACGCCGTCGCCAATGCGGCAAAATCGGCCATGCCCAGCCCGCGCGCCAGCATCGCTTCGACCGGCGGGCTGAAACCGGCGGGGATTTGCGCGCCCTGCGCGACCAGCCGCAGCAGCACCAGCAGCCGTGTCATGAGGTCGTGTTCCGCCAGCAGGTCCGGCAGCGCGCCGGCACTGCCCAGCACCTCGAGAGCGGCCCGCAGGTCGGGGACCAAGCCGATGCGATCTCGAAGCTGGACAAAATGCACGAGGAATTCGAGATCGACGAGCCCACCTTGTGCCAGCTTGACGTCCCATGCCCCCTTGGGCGGCTTGGCGACGGCAATATCGGCGCGCATCGCGGTGACGGCGCGGCGCAGCACCTCTGCATCGCGAACGCGCCCAAGCGCGGCGGCAATCGCGGCACCGGCGTCGGCGCGCGCCGCCGCACCGCCGATAACGACGCGGGCGCGGGTCAATGCCATGTGTTCCCAGCTTTCCGCTTCGTCCTGCTGGTAGCGCGCGAAACTGGCGATCGAAACCGCGAGCATGCCCTTGGCACCCCAGGGACGCAGCCGCGTATCGACTTCGTACAGGGCACCGGCGGCAGTCGGCACCGACAGGGCCGCCGTGAGACGCGCGGCGAGCCTGTTGAAATAGAGTGTGCCCGCCAGCGGCTTGGGCCCATCGGACACCCCCAGATGGTCGGCGCTGAACAGATAAACCAGATCAAGGTCCGAGGCATGGGTAAGGGCGCTGCCGCCATATCGCCCCAGCGCCAGGATAACGACACCTGCCGAGCCGGGGAGATGGCCATGCGCGCGGGCGAATTCGGCCTCGACCGCCGGCACGACGATGGCCAGCGCTGCATCGGCAAGGTCGGACAGCGACCGGGCCGCCAGCAACGGATCGGCACGACCGGTGACGAGCTGCGCGCCGAGTTGAAAGCGCCTTTCCCCGGTCCAGCGCCGCACGCGATCGAGCAGCGTCTCAAGTTCGGCATCGGGACCGCAATATCGGGCGAGATCTGCGGTCAGCACCGCTGCGTCGGGCAGCGGCGCAAAGGCATCGGGCGCCAGCATGACGTCGAACAGCGCCGGGTCGCGTGCCAGGGCATCGGCGAGCACCGGGGTCAGCCCGAGCAGGTCGCCGAGCAGCCCGACCAGCGCTGGATTGGCCTCGAGCATCGCAAAAAACTGCGCGCCCGTCGGCAGTTGCGCCAGAAAACTGTCGAGCCGGGCGGCAGCCTGCGACGGGTCCGCGGCGGCCGCGATATTGGCGACAAGCGCCGGCAGGATCGTCTCGAAGGCGGCGCGCGCCGGCTCGCTGCGCAGGGCCCGGACCTGGGGTGAACGCCATTTGGCGATCAGTGGCGGCAGCAACCTGGCAAGCCCGGGATGGTGGCGCTTCAGCCATGGCAGCGGTTCGGCGGGCACGACGCCCTCGCCTTGCGGACGGGCATCGGCGATCAACCGGTCATACGCCGCCGCGACCGGCGTGGTCGCTGTCTTCAGCCGCCGTTCGAGGCTGGCCCAGTCGCGCGCGCCCGACAGCAACGCGACGGCGGTACGGTCGGCGGCTTGCAGGGGGACGGCATGGGTCTGCTCGTCGCGGCGCATCTGCAGGCGGTGTTCGACGGTCCGCAGCAGCCGATAGCTTTCGGCAAGCGCAGCGGCCTCCGCTGGCGCGATACGCCCGGCGGCGGCGAGAGCGGCCAAGCCGTCCAGCGTGGCCGGGGCACGCAACGCCGGGTCGCGCCCGCCCCAGATGAGCTGGTGTATCTGCGCGAAAAACTCCACCTCGCGGATGCCGCCGCGACCACGTTTCAGGTCATACCCCGGCCCCAGCGCCTGGCCGGCATCGAAATGGTCGCGGATGCGCAAGCTCACCGCCTGGATGTCACGCACCGCCGTCCAATCGAGGCTGCGTCGCCACACGAAGGGCCGGATTGCATCGAGAAGACCCTGCCCAAGTGCCTTGTCACCCCCACAGGTCCGCGCCCGGATGAAGGCCACCCGCTCCCAGGTCAGCGCTTCGGACTGGTAATAATGTTCGGCAGCACCGGCGGCGATGCTGATCGGCGTGATTTCCGATGCCGGCCGCAAGCGCAGATCGACCCGCGCCACATAGCCGTCCGCCGTCTGCGTGGACAGGATGGCCACCGCCCGGCGCGCGATGCGCACCGCTGCCTCGCCCGGATCCTCATGGGCACGGCGGGGCAGTGTTTCCGGATCGTGGACTAGAATCAGATCGACATCCGATGAATAATTGAGCTCGCCACTGCCAAGCTTGCCCAGCGCCAGCGCCGCCAGGCCTTTATTGGGCGCGTCACGCTCCGCCAGCGCCGCGCCGATGGCGATATCGATGGCAAGGTCGGCAAAGTCCGAAAGCGCGCGGGTGACGCGTTCGAGCGGCCACAGGCCGGCCAGATCGGCGAGTGCCACCGTCAATGCAACGTCGCCGCGGGCCTTGCGCAGGCGCATATCGACCGGCTCCGCAGCTGCGGCGGCACGGGCCATCGCTGCTGCAAACGCAGTCTCGGGGCCGGAAT
Source organism: Sphingomonadales bacterium (assembly GCA_025351405.1). GTDB lineage: Bacteria > Pseudomonadota > Alphaproteobacteria > Sphingomonadales > Sphingomonadaceae > Sandarakinorhabdus. The sequence goes on from JANXVZ010000023.1 coordinate 86,109, forward strand.
CGGCGAACGCCGCCAGAATGTGCCGGCGCCCGCGCAGCAGGCCTTTCAGGAACGGCGCCTGCGTCCAGGCCGTGCTCGCCGCAGTGACCATGGCCGCATCGAGGCCGGTCGGCAGCAGCGCCGCCAGTTCGGGTGCAGGGTCGCGTGGCGGCAGGGTGAAGCTCACCCGCCGACCTTGCCACCCGGAATCGCCGGAGTCACGCGGCCGGGGCGACCCATGCCGGGTCACGCAGCCGGGTTTCAGGGAACAATCACGCCGCCTTTGTGTTAAAGCTGCGGATAGTCAGGCCCGGATGTTCCGGGGAACCTGCGCCACGGGAACCTTGCTATGCGCAAATCGATCATGATCACCGCCATCATCACCGCCGCCATCGGCCTGTCGGCCTGCAACACCGTTGCCGGCGCCGGCAAGGACGTCAGCTCCGCCGGCAAGGCCGTGACCAAGACCGCCAACGACGTCAAGAACTAGCAGACGGCGCACGGCGGCCGCACCCCCGGGGTGCGGCCGCCGTTTTGCTGTCTAGACCACCGCCGGCGGCTGCGCCGTTGCCGCGGCTTCGCGCGCGCGGCTGCGTTCGGTGAACCAGATGCCGAGAATCGAAACTTCGTAAAGCAGCATCAGCGGGATCGCCAAGGCGAACTGCGACCAGACATCGGGAGGCGTCAGCACGGCGGCGACGGCAAACGCGCCGACGATGGCGTAGCGCCGGCCCTTTTTCAGCTGGTCACGGGTGACGATGCCGGCACGCTCCAACAGCATCAACAACACCGGCAACAGGAAGGCGACACCGAAGCCCAGGATCATGTTCATCACGAGATCGAGATATTCGCCCATCGCCGGCAAGGCCTCCTGGCTGATGCCGGTGACGGCGCCCGATGACTGGAAGCCGAGGAAGAAGCGAAACGCCGTCGGCATGACCACATAGTAAGCCAGCGCCGCACCCATGGTGAACAACACCGGGGTCGCCAGCAGAAACGGCAGGAAGGCCCGCTTTTCGCGTTTATACAGCCCCGGCGCGACGAATGCCCAAAGCTGGTTGGCGATGATCGGGAAGGACAGGCAGATCGCAGCGAATGCCGCCACCTTGATATCGACGAAGAAGGCCTCGTAGAGCTTGGTGTAAATCAGCTTGCCCTGGGTGGAAGGGCCATAGGCCTTGACCAGCGGCTGGACCAGAAAGCCGAATATGCGCCCGGCCTGCGAAAAGGCGATGCCGAAGCAGACGACAAAGGCCAGAAAGGATTTCAGCAGGCGGCTGCGCAGTTCGATCAGGTGATCGAGCAAGGGGGCCTTGCTGGCGTCGATCTCGGACGCATCGTCGCTCATGATTCAGGCGCGGCGACGCGCGGTCTGGCGGTGCGCTTGCGCGCGGGCTTCGGGATCGCAGCGGCGGTGTCGGCCTTGGCCTTGCGCGGCCGGCGCGCCGTCATCGGCTTTGCCGCATCGTCCGCCTGTGCCGCATCGCCCCGCTGCGGCCATGGTGCGACCTGGGGTTCGGCTGCCGCCAGCATCACCGGGTCGGGCTGCACATAGGAATTGGCCAGCGGGTCCGGGATGATCGTCGCCTTCATGATCGCTTCGTTCTGCGCCGCCCAGGCCTTCTGCATTTCCTCGAGTTCGGCCTCGCGCATCATGGTGTCGAACCCCGAGCGCAGGTGGCGCGACATGGCGCGACCCTTGGCGACCCACTGGCCGATCATCCGCATGACGCGCGGCAGGTCCTTTGGCCCGATGACGACCAGCGCCACCAGCCCGATTACCAGAAGTTCAGAGGAATCGATGCCGAACATCGCCCGCTGCCCGGGCCAGGCCGATCAGCGCCGCGTATCTTCGACGACCGGTCCCACCGTGGGGCTGACAGCCGGCGTGACCGTCGTTGTGACCTGCGGCGGCACCCCGGGCGTTCCGGCCGGCGGCGTTTCACCTTCGGCAAGACCCTTCTTGAAGCTGTTGATACCCTTGGCAAAATCCCCCATCAAATCCGAAATCCGGCCACGGCCGAACAGCAGCATGACGACGAGGATGAGGATGACCCAGTGGATGAGGCTGAACGAGCCCATGGCGTTTGACCTTGTGAAGCACGACTATGGTGCCGCTTTACAGCGGTTATGCCCGTCAAGCTAGGCAGTCATGCCGCTGGCGGCAAGTCACCGCGCGCGCGGCAGCCACGGCACTCTCGATCAATCGAGATCGAAGCGGGCCTTGTAATCATGCGCGAGCGCCGGGTCCTGTGCTTCCTTGCGCAGGATACAGTTGCCGATGACGAGCCGCTCGATCTCGGTGCCCATGAAGCAGCCAAAGGCATCCTCCGGCGTGGCAACGATGGGCTCGCCGCGGACGTTGAAGCTGGTGTTGACCAGCAGCGGGCAGCCGGTGCGCTGCTTGAACGACGACAGCAGCGCCCAATAGCGCGGATTTGTCTCGCGGTGCACCGTCTGGATACGCGCCGAATAATCGATGTGAGTGACAGCGGGTATCTCGGAGCGCGCCACATTGAGCTTGTCGATCCCGAACAGCGCCTGCTGGTCCTCGGTCATACCGTGCCGACGCTGCGCCACGACATCGCCGACCATCAGCATATAGGGGCTGTCGTCGTCGAATTCGAACCAGTCGGCAACATCCTCGCGCAGCACCGATGGCGCAAACGGGCGAAAGCTTTCGCGGTATTTGACCTTCAGGTTGAGCAGCCTCTGCATCGTCGGCGACCGCGGATCGCCCAGAATCGAGCGGTTGCCGAGCGCGCGCGGCCCGAACTCCATCCGGCCCTGCATCCAGCCCACCGCCTTGCCTTCTGCCAGCGCATCGGCGGTGGTCGCGGTTACCAGGTCGGGTTCCAGGCAATCGAAACGCGCGCCCGCGGCCGCCAGTCGTGCGACAATATCCGCCTCGGCATAGTGCGGGCCCAGATAGGCGCCCTGCATCGCGTCGCCGCCGGCAACGCGGCGGGGCTGGCCGCCGAACTGGTACCATCCGGCCAGCGCCGCACCGAGCGCGCCACCGGCATCCCCTGCCGCCGGTTGTACCCAGATGTCATCGAATATGCCGGCGCGGTGCAGCTTGCCGTTGGCGACGCAGTTCAGCGCGACGCCGCCGGCAAGACACAGCGCCCGCTCCCCGGTCACGCTGCGGGCATGGCGCGCCAGTCGCAGCACGACTTCCTCGGTGACCGCCTGGATCGACGCGGCAAGGTCCATCTCGCGCTGGGTCAGTTGTTGTTCGGGGCGGCGCGGTGGCCCTCCGAACAACGCGTCGAAGGCCGGCGAAGTCATGGTAAGACCGGCGGCATAATCGAAATAGCGCTGGTCGAGCTGGAACGACCCATCGGCCCGCAAGTCGATGAGGTTGTCGAAAATGGCCTGGGCAAAGCGCGGCTCGCCATAGGGGGCCAGCCCCATCAGCTTGTATTCGCCCGAATTGACCTTGAAGCCGGTGTAGTAGGTGAACGCCGAATACAGGAGCCCGAGGGAATGGGGAAAGTGGATTTCCTTGATGATTTCCAGCCGATTGCCTTCGCCATGGCCCAGCGACGTGGTGCACCATTCGCCGACACCATCCATCGTCAACACGGCCGCGCTGTCGAACGGCGAGGGAAAGAATGCGCTGGCCGCGTGCGACTGGTGATGTTCGGTAAACAGCAACGAACCGTTCCAGCGCCCGCCGCCGGGAAGCTGGCGAACGGCGTCACGCAGCATGGATTTCTGGAAAAGCTTGTCCTTTATCCACAGCGGCATTGCACGCCGGAATGAGCCGAACCCCTTGGGCGCCAATGCGAAATAGGTTTCGAGCAGGCGTTCGAACTTGAGGAACGGCTTTTCGTAGAAGGCGACATGGTCGATGCCTTCGAGCCCGCAGCCGGCAGCTTCAAGGCAATAACGCGCCGCCGCCGCCGGAAAGCGCGGATCGTGCTTCCTGCGGGTGAAGCGTTCCTCCTGTGCCGCCGCGACGATGCGGCCATCCTCCACCAGCGCTGCTGCGCTGTCATGATAGAAGGCGGAAATGCCGAGGATGCGCACGCCGGCAGCGCTCAGAAGATCGAATAGATGAACGGCGCGATGACGGTGCCCTGCGTCAGCACGACCAGCGCCCCGAACACGAACAACAGCGTAAACACCGGCAGCAGCCACAGTTTGCGCCGGGTTTTCATGAACAAAAGCAGCTCGCTGGCAAAATCCATGATGAGGCTCCGTTGGCTGGGGTCTAGAATTGGTGGATCATGGTGGCCGGGTCGGGGCCCGCAGGCTGGCGGTCGACCCAATAGCTTTGCCCCGCCTGCTTGCGGCGCAGGCCGAGCGCGTCGCGCCCGCGCAGCCGCATCAGCAGCGCCAGCGGCACGAACATCAACGTGAAGATCAGCAGCATGACAACCGGCGTGACCACCGCCGCCATGGCCAGGCCAAGCTTGAGCCAGGCCCGGTTTGGCCATGCCAGCACCGCCGGCCACGCCGCGCCCAGGCACACCAGCACGGCGCCGACCCCGGCGAGGACAGCGCACAGCATGATGCCCGATCCCATCCACCAGCGCACCGCCGCCAAGGCGATGAACAAGGCGCCGAGGGTAAGCCCGAACTTGCGGTCCGACGGGGGCTTTATCGCGCCAAAATCGACATAGTTTTCATGCGCGCCGCTGGTCATGTGCGGGGGCCATCACGCGTTGCCGCTGCGGCACCCGCCAGCGCGCCATCAAGGGCCCGCGCCGCAAATTCGGCACCGCGCAGGCTGAGATGGCCATCGGCGGCGTACAGCCCGATCGGGTTGGGCTGGCGCAGGAACAATGGTGTCAGGTCGATGACAGGAATCCCGTTGCGCGCTGTCGCCGCCCGCACCTTGTCGCGGACCTGGTCGAAAACGAACTGGTCGGGAAGCGCACCGACAAAGCGGCTGGTCTGCGGTACATAGACCAGCATGACACTGCCACCCCAGCCGGCCGCGATCGCCTTTGTGCGCGCCAGTATGCGATCATATTCACCAAGACCGGGTGGCACCTTGGGATAACCGAGCCCCAACTGCGTCCAGGTCTGGTGCAGGGCCAGGAAATTGCGCGGGATATGCGTATGGAGGAAGACCGTCGACGAAGCGGTCGATTGCGCCGCCGCCCAATCATCGAGGATCGGCTGCGCGTGCGCCCGCGTTGATGCAGACAACAGCGGGGAACCAAAATCCACGCCATCCCGCAACGCCGGGGCCAGCCACGGCTTGCGCAGTTCATGGTCGAGATTTTCCCAGTCATTGCCCTCGTAAAACACGATGACGACCTGTCGTGGCCGTATCGCCGGGCCGAAACGGCCAAGCATCGCCAGTTCGAGGAGCGGCCCGGCCCCGCGGGTGCCAAGGCCGATGGTGGCGGGGTGACTGGCGCGGACTCGCCCGACAAGGTCGTGGCCATCGGGCAGGCAAATCCCCTCCACGAACGAATCGCCGAGCAGCATGGTCTGCACCGGCTGTGCATAGATGCGGTCGTCGTTGCGAAAGCCGTATCGATCGGCGCGGTAGATGACCGGGGCGCCCGCATGCGAACACAGCAACACGCGCTCGCCGGGAACCCCGCCGAGCACACTGTCGGCAAGGCGGGTGACATGGAGCATGCGCGTCAGCTTTTTCGCCGTGGCGGCAGGCGGCAGCCCCTGTGTCAGGTGCTGCGCCTGCATCCACGACGCCTGCGGCGCGCTGACCAGGCCCGACACGGCGGAATAGGAGGCCGCTTGCAGCCTGATTTCAAACGCGAAAAGCGCTGCCAACACGGCAAGGCCGATGCCGCCGAGCAGCAGCCGCGCAACGCGTGAGCCGTAAACGGCGCACCCGACAAAGATTGCAACGAGGACGCCCGGAAAGACAATGTAGCGCAGCAGCTGCGGCAGGGCGGTTGCATAGACCCGGTGGTTGTACACCGCGAACGCCATGACGCCGAACCAGTAGACGGCGGGCAACGCGCAGATTGCCGAGGCGATGCGACCCTTCAGTACCGAGCGCGCGCTCTGCTGCTGCCGCGCCCTGACGACTGGCACCATCTCCACGAAACGCCCCCACACCGCGCCGGAACAGCCCGGCACCAATGGCTATCGTCGTCGCACGGAAGGCGATCGCCGATAGGCGATTCGGTATTATCGCTGTATTTTCCGGCCCAAGGACGCTCCCCAAAGGGGGAGTCGCGTTGTCTGGCGATGGAGAAAGGGGCCGGTGGTGCTGTCGGGGAGGATTGAACTCCCGACCTCAGCCTTACCAAGGATGCGCTCTACCACTGAGCTACGACAGCATTTCCGGCGAAGGCGCGGCGTATGCGGGAGGCAGCAGGGCCTGTCAAGAAAGCTATGCCTGTCAACGCAGCCACAGCTGGGCTAGGCGACGGCGATGAGCCAACCCCCTGCCCCGCGTGACGACGCCCGCCAGAAACGTCTCGCCGCCGCCTTGCGCACCAACCTGCAGCGCCGCAAGGCGCGTGACAGGTCGGGCCGCGACGGGGAGGCAGACGTCGACCGCCGTGTCGTCCGCCTGATCGGCTTGCCGAGCGATTCGAATTCCTCGCATCGGCGCGGGGCGGCAAAGGCCCCGGCCGTCATCCGCGCCGCGCTGTACAGCGATGCCGGCAATGCCGCGGCCGAGAATGGCCTCGAGATCGGCCGCGAGATCGTGATCGACGATGCCGGGGACCTGGGGCTGAACGAAGACAGTGGCGACGACGCACTGATCGCCGCCGCTGTCACCTCTGCCACGCAGGCGGGACAATTGCCGCTTTGCCTTGGCGGCGACCATTGGGTCACCGCACCCGCCCTCATTGCGCTGGCAGCGCTGCACGGCCCGCTCAACGTGTTGCATTTCGACGCCCACCCCGACCTTTACGACGAACTGGGCGGCAACCGTCGCAGCCACGCCTCGCCATTTGCCCGCGCGTTGGAAGCCGGCGCCGTGGCGCGGCTCGTGCAGGTGGGTATCCGCACCCTCAACGTCCACCAGCGCGCCCAGGCGCTAAGGTTTGGCGTCGAACAGGTGCCGATGCGCGGCTTCAGCATCGACGCGGTGCCGGTCCTGCCGTCGCCGCTTTACATATCGATCGACCTCGACGGCCTTGATCCCGGCGCAGCGCCGGGCGTTTCGCATCCCGAGCCCGGCGGGCTGACGCTGCGCGAGCTGCTGGCCGTCCTTGATCGCCAGCAAGCCACGCTGGCCGGCGCCGATGTCGTCGAGCTCAACCCGGATTGCGATGCGTCCGGCGTCACCGCGATCGTCGCGGCCAAACTGGTGCGCGAATTGGCGGCGATGCCGGGAGCCGCGTGATGAAGCAGCGCGCGCTATAACCTTCGGACGCCGGTTACCGGCGCGGCAATACCTGTGGCTTCGAGCCGGGCGATAACATCGGCCAGCGGTTCCTCGACGGTGCTCATCCAATGGGCGTTGGCGTGGAACAGCCTGTCACCATCGGCAAGCATGCCGACATGCCCCGGAAAGAATATCAGGTCGCCGGCTGTGCGTTCGCCGAACGGCACGGCTGTCCCCAATGCCGCCAGTTGCTGGTCGGAATCGCGCGGCGCCGCGATTCCGCACGCTGCCAGCGCCATCTGCACCAGCCCCGAGCAATCGACTCCGTCGGGGCTGCGCCCACCCCAGACGTAGGGGGCGCCGGTGAACAGCCGGGCGGCGGCGATGGGCTGGATGGCCCGTGTGTCGATTGGTTCGACATGCGCGAGATGGACATAGCCACCGGTCTCCAGCGCCGCGAACCGCCCGGACATGGTAGCCGCAAAACGACTGTGGAACGGCAATTCGGCAACCACGGCCGCCTTGATGTCGGGGCCGGCAAAGACCGGTGCGCGCCGCGCGGCGATGCGGTGGCTCGGCGGTAGCCCTGGTTCGGACACCGCCGAGAGCAACACCCAGCCCGTGTAGTGATCGGCCGTGCTGCGGCCAAAGCCCCAGCAACCCTCGCTGTCGTAAAGGTCGAAGCCTTCGCCGAACAGCAACTCGCTGACCGCAACGGCATCGGCGGCACCCGATTTGCGCATGGCGCTACGCGGCACGACCACCTGCATCGGCAGCGGTGCCACATAACGCCCCGCTGCGACCGTGCTCGAAAGGCCGATCTCCACGAGATCGGCCCGCGCAATACTGCTGCGCGGATCGAGCAAGGGGCGCGGACCGCAGACGCGCGCGGTCAGTTGTTCGCAGGGGTCAGACGAATTCCTCGTCATCGGCCGTCAACATGGCGGCAAACTTGGCCAGAAAAGTCCGGCCATCGGGGGTGAGGTCGACAATGACACTGCGACCGTCGCGCTCGTCGCGCCGGCGTACCAGCAATCCAAGGCTGCCGAGGCTGTTGAGCGCCCGTGTCACCACCGGCTTGGCGACTTCGAGCCGCGCCGCGAGACCACGCACCGTGTGCGGACCCTTTTCCTCGCCGACGACAAGCATCAGCGCCATCTGGCGATTGGTTAGGTCCGGCCATCCCGACTGGACGTAGCGGAGCAGGGCACTGCGCCAGCCACGAAGGCGAGTCTCGTCGTTTGAATGCATTTCCATCACGTTGCGTTCCCGTATCATCATGCGGCCGTTGCGGTCGCAAGTCATTGCTGGCGATAATACGTATCGATGCGCGGGTTCGTTCCATAAACGCTACGATATTTTTGCGTTAACGGCGTTGCCGAACCGGGATTTGACCACGGCCCAGGCAGCGCGCAGCCCCAGTGCCTCGCCACCTTTCGGCCGGCCGGGGCGCGCCTGCGGGTTCCATGCAAACGTGTCGAAATGCGCCCATGACGTCGTCGGCGGTACAAAGGCTTCAAGGAAAAGCGCCGCGGTGACAGCGCCGGCAAAGCCGCCTTCGGGGGAATTGTTGAGATCGGCGATGCTGGACTTGAGCATATCGGCATAGCCCGGCCACAGCGGCAGCCGCCACAGCGGGTCCTCCGATTCTTTCGAGGCGGCGGCAAAATCGGCCGCCAGCGCATCGTCATTGCAGAACAGCGCCGGCAATTGCGGGCCGAGCGCCACCCGCGCGGCCCCGGTCAGCGTCGCAAAGTCGATGAGCAGCGCCGGTTGGTCCGCGATCGCCAGCGCCAGTGCATCGGCGAGCACCAGCCGGCCTTCGGCATCGGTGTTGGTGACCTCCACGGTTTTGCCGGCGCGCGTCATCAGGATATCTCCAGGCCGCATGGCGTTGCCTGAAATGGCATTTTCGACCGCCGGGATCAGCAGCCGCAGCCGCACCGGCAGCCCGGCTTCCATCACCAGCCGCGCCAACGCCAAAGCGTGGGCGGCGCCTCCCATGTCCTTCTTCATCAGCGCCATGCCGCCGCCGGGCTTGATGTTGAGGCCGCCGCTGTCGAACACCACGCCCTTGCCGACCAGTGTCAGCCGGGGGTGCGCCGCATCACCCCATGTCATGTCGATGAGGCGGGGAGCACGCGAAGCAGCGCGCCCGACGGCGTGAATGCCGGGAAAATTGCCCGATAGCAGCGCCTCGCCCTTGATGACGTCGACAGTCGCACCAAAGCGCCTTGCTTCGGCAATCACGGCTTCCGCCAGTTCGGCCGGGCCAAGGTCACTTGCCGGTGTATCCACGAGATCGCGAACGAGCGCGGTGGCGGCGGCAAGGCGCAGGCTTTCGGTGATCTTGGCAGGGTCGGCGAGAAGCAGCACCCGTGCGCCGCCATCTCCAACGCCCTTGCGATAGCGATCGAAGCGATGCTGGGCGAGCAACCAGCCGAGCCCGGCGGCGGCGGCAGCGACACTGGCCCCGTCGCCATCGCGCAGGCGATAGCGCCCGGCGGGGAGCCGTGCGGCCGCGGCGGCAAGCGCCCATGGCGACAGCGCACCCGCTTCGACCCCAGCAAGCGCCGTCCAGTCGCCGGGAGCATCGCCCGGCAGCAGCGCGATGCTGTCGGCGGCGGCCTTGAAGCACTGCGCAGCCACGAAGTTGCGTACCCGCTCGCTCTGGCCGCGGAGCCAGCCGTCGAGCCCTGCTGTTGTCAGCAGCGTTACAGGAGTGGCGGGCGTGCCGTCATCGGCGGCGATCAGCGTGGCGAAATCGGTCATTCTGCCGGTGTAGCGGATGGACCGGGGCGGCGTCACGCGGCGAAACGGCGCCGGCTCTATACTGCGACCCCGAACAGGTCGGCCTCGTCGGCCTCCTCGATGCGTACCCGCACGATATCGCCGACGCCGATCCCGCCTGCGTCGCGAAGATGCACCTCGCCGTCGATCTCGGGGGCGTCGTACTTGGATCGACCCGTGGCACCGCCATCCTCGTCGACCGCATCGATCAGCACGTCGATATCGCGGCCGACCTTGGCCTCCAGGCGCCGCGCCGATATTGCCGATTGCGCCGCCATGAAGCGGTGCCAGCGGGCATCCTTGACGTCTTCGGGGACGGCACCCGGCAGCGCATTGGCGGCGGCGCCTTCGACCGCTTCGTAGCGGAACGCCCCGGCGCGATCGATCTGCGCCTGTTCGAGCCAGGTGAGCAGATACTCGAAATCTTCCTCGGTCTCGCCCGGAAAGCCGATGACGAAGGTGCTGCGCAGCGCCAGGTCGGGCACCTGCGCCCGCCATTTCTGGATCCGCTCCAGCACCTTCGCGTCGTTGGCGGGTCGCCGCATGGCGCGCAGCACCGCCGGCGAGGCATGCTGGAACGGAATATCGAGATACGGCAGCACAAGGCCCTCGGCCATCAGGCCGATAAGCTGGTCGACGTGCGGATAGGGGTAGATATAGTGCAGCCGCACCCAGGCGCCGAGGAGGCCCAGTTCGCGCGCCAGGTCGGTGATATGGGCGCGCAGCGGGCGCCCCCCCAACGTCGAGACGGCATGACGCAGGTCGACACCATAAGCGGACGTGTCCTGCGCGATGACCAGAAGTTCCTTGGCCCCGCCCTTCACCAGCGCTTCCGCCTCGCGCAGGATCGCCGCAGGGGGACGGCTGGCGAGGTCGCCGCGCAAGCTCGGGATGATGCAGAAGGCGCAGCGATGGTCGCAGCCTTCGGAGATCTTGAGATAGCTGTAGTGCCGCGGCGTCAGCTTTAGGCCGGCATCGGGGATGAGATCGAGATACGCCGATTTTACCGGCGGCGCCGCCTCGCGGACGGCTGCGACGACGTCGTCATATTGCTGCGGTCCGGTGACCGCCAGTACGGCGGGAAAGCGCGCACGGATCGCATCGGCCTCGTGCCCCATGCAGCCTGTGACGATGACCCGGCCGTTCTCGGCGATCGCCTCGCCGATGGCGTCGAGGCTTTCGGCCTTGGCGCTGTCGAGGAACCCGCAGGTGTTGACGATGACGACATCGGCGCCGGCATAATCGCCCGACAGCGCATAGCCGTCGGCGCGCAGCTGGGTCAGGATGCGCTCGCTGTCCACCAGCGCTTTGGGGCAACCGAGCGAGACCATGCCGACTCGCGGTGCCGTATCAAGGGTAAGTGTCATTGGTGGGGCCATCGCGCAGCGCGGCGCAACACGCAAGCACTAGCATGCGATTTGGCAAGGGCCGTTGGACGCTAGCGTCCGCCGATGACCTTTGCCGGGTCGACCGCGAGCCGCCCGCGGCGCAGTTCGAAATGCACCTGCGGCTCGGTAACGGCGCCGGTGGAGCCGGCGCGGGCGATGGCATCGCCCTGCCGGACCCGGTCGCCGCGCCTGACCAGCAGGGCTTCGTTATGACCATAGGCGGTAACCCAGCCATCGGCGTGCTTGACGAGCACAAGGTTGCCAAACCCGGCGATCGCGTCGCCGGCGTAGGCGACCACGCCGTCGGCGGCGGCGCGCACCGCAGTCCCCGCGCTGGCCTTCAGGTTGACGCCATCATTGTACCGACCGCCCGGCTTGGCACCGAAACCCGACAGGATGCGGCCCTCCACCGGCCAGGCAAAGCGCGGGCTGCCGCCGGGAATCGCCGGCAGCGGTGCAGGAATCGACGCTTCACGATGCGCCGCACCGGCGCCGGCCCGCGCGACCGGCCTTTCCACCGGCCTCTGGGCTCCCGCATCCGGGCGTTTCGGTGCCGCCGGCTCCCCGCCGGTGATCAGATCGTCGATATCGAGGTTGAACGCCTTGGCGCGCTCCAGCGCGGTCATCGCCGCGACCTGGTTGCGCGACGGCAACCGCAACCGGTCGCCGACTTCAAGGGTGTAGGGCGGCTTTAGCCCATTGCTGGCCACCACGCGGCCCCAATCGACGCCATAGGCCCGGGCAATCGCAATGCCGGTTTCCCCCGGCTTGACGATGTGAAAGCGACCTTCAGGGGTTTCGACGCCGTCGGCGATGACCTTGCGCGCCTGCCAGGCGGGCCGCGGAGGCTGGACGCTGGCGGGCCGGGGCGCTGGCCGGGTTGGTGTCGGGGTCAACTGCGGCGGCGGGGTATAGGCGGCGCGCGGCCGTTGCGGGGCGCAGGCGGCAAGCCCCACGAGGATCAAGATTGGCAACCGCCGATGCATCACCATCGCGGCTGTAAGGCAAAGCACGGCACGCGGCCAGCGCGTCGGCCCACAGCGGTTGTTGCCCCGAAAACTGTCGGGATTTTTTACACTCGGCGCGAGGAGCTTCCGGCGGCAAAACCCCGAGTGCCAGCGAATCGAAACACTTCGTGCCGGCGGCAATCCTTGGCATAAATCTTGCATGAATGTTAACAACGCCAAAGCGCGATCACAGTCTTGCCGACCTACGGAGTCCATTTCATGAAGCTTTTCGCCACCGCCGCCGCCCTGCTGGCCTTTGCCGCTGTTCCGGCAACCGCGAGCACAGTGCTGTTTTCCGACTTCGATGCGGTGACCTCGCCCGATTTCGCCACGCAGGGCTACACCATCATCCCGGCCGCCGATGGCTGGACCAGCACCACCAACGGCATCGAACTGCAGCACAACGGCGTCGCCGGCACGCCGTTCTCGGGTCCCAACCTGGTCGAACTGGACACGTTCGTGAACAGCTCGATGTTCGTCAACCTGGGTGCCGGGCATTACACCGTCAGCTACTATTACTCGCCGCGCCCGGGTGTCGGCGCCGACAGCAATGGCATCGGCCTCAGCATCGGCACGACCGCACTCGACAGCATTACTGGCACCGGTGCCGGCAATACCGTCTGGCAACTGCGCTCGGTGACGTTCACCACGACCGGTGGCCCGCTGACGTTCAGCGCATTCGGCAACAGCGAGGGTGTCGGCGGCTATCTCGACAGCATCACCATTTCGGCAGTGCCGGAGGCTTCGACCTGGGCGATGCTGATCGCCGGCTTCGGCATGGTCGGCTTTGCCGCGCGCCGGCGCGGCCGTGCCGTCGCCGCCTGACCGTTCCTGCCACGATATGAAAGGGCGGCGTGCCACCGGCGCGTCGCCCTTTTTTATGATCGGCAGCCAGCGCACCCGTTAACACTTTTCGTGACGCTACCGTTCTTTCGTGTCGGAATATCTTACACTATAGGTTTCCTATGCAGCCGCACCGGACGGCATTTCAATAGCTTGCACGCAATACGAGACTTGGCCCAGTTTTTGCATCGGGGACATGCGAGGGTTAATCGACAGATAATTTGTCGTCTTGGCCGCCACTGTTTTTTGACCGCCTTCAACGACGGAGATATTCGATCATGCGTATCGCTCGCAACCTTCTCGCCACTGCACTCGTGGTTGGCGCCGCACTTTCCGTCGCCGCCCCGGCCAACGCCGTGGTTTCGACCTTCGCGACGTTCAGTTCCAAGACGGCAGCCCGTGACGTGTCGTTCGTCAACAGCGGCAATTCGGTCAACCGCCTGACTGACGCCCGCTTTTTCACCTCGCTCAACGGAACGACGGCGAGCGCCGTTGCGGTCAACTTCAGCTTCCTGATCCCGTCGCTGGCACCGTATGTCACCAACGTCACCGCGCTTTACACCTACAACGCGACGGTCGCCAAAGGCAGCCCGATCGCCAGCGGCGTCAGCGGTTCGCCGTTCAACCAGATGAACCTCAGTGGCTCATTCTCGTTCGTGACCACCTCGGCGATCACCCTGACCGGGCCGAACTTCACGCCGCACACCTATGCGGCGGGTTCTAACCTGTTGTCGGGCACCTTTACCGCCGGCAACATTGTCGGCACCCTGGGCGGCACCGCCGGCAGCACCTTTGCATCGTCGGTCAGCGGCGGCGTGCTCGTCTTCACGTCGGATTTCCTCGACTTCACCAACGTCGTCGAACTCGATCGTGCGACCTCGCTGACCTCGGTCAACCCCAAGTTCTCCAAGCACGGCGGCGCCAACGGTGCCTTGGCCAACTTCCGCGCCGTCGTCGGTGGCCAGTTCTCGTCGGACCCCGTGCCCGTCGTCAACTTCATCCGCGCCGTTCCGGAGCCGCAGAGCTGGGTGATGATGATCGCCGGCTTCGGCATGGTCGGTTTCGCCGCCCGCCGCCGGACCCGCGCAATCGCCGCCTGACGCAGGCTTCGCACATTAAAAAGGGCGGCAGTTGCAAGACTGCCGCCCTTTTTCGTGCGTGACGCCGTGAGGCAGCCCGCGCTCAGGAAGGCCGAACCGTCTCCGCCAGCGGTGCCAGCACGGCGTTGAGGCTCGCCATCGTCTGGTAATGGGTCATGTCGAGGTGCAGCGGCGTTACTGAAATGCAGCGTTCGTGCATCGCCTTCAAATCGGTTTCATGTCCCGCATCGGTGTTTTCGCGGCCAAAGCCATGCCAGAAATAGGGAAAGCCGCGCGGGTCGATGCGTTCGACGAGATGAATATTGCCATAGTCGCGAAAGCCCTGCTCGGTCACCCGGACACCGGCGACCTGGTCGGACGTGACCGGCGGGAAATTGATGTTGATGAGCACGCCCCTGGGCCAGTCGATACCCTGGATTCGGCGCAGCACATCGGCGCCAAAGCTGGTGGCGGTCGAAAAGTCTTCCTGCCCCATGGCATAATTGGCCATTACCTGGCTGAGCGCGACCGATCGGATGCCGGCAAGGCAGCCTTCCATCGCGGCTGAAACCGTGCCCGAATAGGTCACGTCCTCGGCCAGGTTGCCGCCGCGATTGACCCCCGACAGGATTAGATCGGGCTTGTGGTCCTTCATGACGGCGCCGAGCGCCAGCATGACGCAATCGGTGGGGGTGCCGCGCACGGCATAGCGCCTCGGGCCGACCTCGCGCAGCCGCACCGGCTGCGACAGCGTCAGCGAATGGCCGGCGCCGGACTGCTCCTCTGCCGGCGCCACCACCCAGACATCATCGGACAGTTCGGCCGCGATGGCTTCAAGCGCGACGAGCCCGGGTGCGTTGATGCCGTCATCGTTGGTTACGAGGATGCGCATGGTGATAAAATTCCTTGGTCATGCCGGCGTTGTGTCGGCATCGATTGTTGGGCCAGCCGACAGAGACCCGGCATCACCCGCTACATGTCGGACGTCAGGGCGTCAGCACCGTCACGCCGCCCATATAGGCATGCAGCACCTGTGGCACCCGCACGCTGCCATCGGCGGCCTGGTAGTTTTCAATGACCGCGACCAGCGCCCGCCCGACCGCCAGCCCCGAACCGTTGAGCGTGTGGACGAAGCCCCGCGTGCCTTTTTCGCCGCGGGTCTTCCAGCGCGTGCCCATGCGCCGCGCCTGGAAGTCGCCACAGTCGGAGATGCTCGAAATTTCGCGCCATTCATCTTGCCCGGGCAACCAAACTTCGAGGTCATAAGTTTTGCGCGCCGAAAATCCCATATCACCTGCACACAGTAGCACCCGGCGATAGGCAAGGCCGAGATTGTCGAGGACGGTTTCCGCCGCCCGGGTCATGCGCTCATGCTCGGAGGCAGCCTGCTCGGGGGTGCAGATCGCCACCAGCTCGACCTTTTCGAACTGGTGCTGGCGGATCAGCCCCTTGGTGTCACGCCCGGCGCTGCCGGCTTCGGAGCGGAAACACGGCGTCAACGCCGTCAGCCGGATCGGCAGCGCATCTTCATCTACGATGCTGTCCCGCACCAGATTGGTCAGCGGCACTTCGGCGGTGGGGATCAGGTAACGGCCATCGGTCGTCTTGAACAAATCTTCCTCGAACTTCGGCAACTGCCCGGTGCCGAACAGCGCCGCGTCGCGCACCAGCAACGGCACCGCGGTTTCCTGATAGCCATGCGCTTCGGTCTGCACGTCGAGCATATATTGCCCCAGCGCCCGGTGCAGGCGCGCCAGCTGTCCTTTTAAAACCGCAAAGCGGGCGCCGGACATCCTTGCCGCCGCATCGGGATCATAGCCCAGCGCCGCTGCCACCGCATCATGCTCACGCGGGGTGAAGTCGAAAACCGGCGGCGTACCGCGTTCATGGACGACCCTGTTGCCATGCTCGTCGAGGCCATCCGGCACATCTTCGGCGGGCGCATTCGGTAACCCGGCGAGCGCGGTTTCCAGCGCTTCAGCGCAGTCACGCTCCTGTTGCTCAAGCCCGGGGATGCGTTCCTTCAGCGTACCGACGGTCGCCATCAGGGCCTCGGCGGCGGCGATGTCGCCCTGGCTGCGCGCCAGGCCGATCGCCCGCGAGGCTTCGTTGCGCTGCGCCAGCGCGGCCTGCAGTTCGGTCTGCACGGCGCGCAACGCGCTGTCGGCCGCCATTGCCGCCGCCGATGCCGATGCAACCCCGCGCCGTGCCAGAGCGGCATCGAAGGCGGCCGGGTCGGCGCGAATGAGCTTGATATCGTGCATCCCTGCCCTATCGCCGAGCGCCGGGTGCGAGGCAAGTATCGTACGCACCGCCAGACAGCGATTGCACCCGAATCGCGACAGTGCCAGAATCGCCGGAATGATCGTGACCTGCCCGAATTGCGGCGCCCGCTATCGCTTGCCAGCAGCGGCAGCGGGGCGTGCTGCCCGGATGCGCTGTGCCGCCTGCGAATATCGCTGGACCCTGCAGCCGGAAACAACGGCCGCAACGCCGGAGACCGAGGCGGAACCAGCTTCGGCAATGTCACCTACGGGTCCAGCAACAGGCACGCTGCCCGTGGATGCTCCGGCGGAAATGCCGGCGGAAATACCGCCCGACAGGCGGGCAGCGGAATTGCCACGGGAATCGGAAAATCGCTGGGTCTTCGCGGATCGCGCCGAAGACCGCACACCTTATCAGCCGGACGAGGATGAAGAGGAGCAGCCCAGATCGCGGCTGCTCGCCACCCTGGTCGCTATCATTGTCGGCCTGGCGCTCAGCCTGGCCGCCGCGGGGCTCTGGCTGGGCGATGTTCGCAGCGCCGATGTGGCGCGCCTTCCCATCATCGGCCCGCAACTGGCAACCATGACGCCGGCGCCCTCGCGGTTGCGCATCGACGTCAAAGGGGTGATGACGCAGCTCGATTCAGGTGGTCTGGTGCTCCAGGTCAACGGCAGCATCACCAACGCCGGCAAGACCGCACAAACCCTGCCGAGACTTCTGGCGGTGCTGTCCGGCCCGCGCGGAGTGGCACTGCGCTGGACAGTGGCGCCGCCGGTCGCCAGCCTGCCGGCGGGACGCAGCGTGCCGTTCGAGAGCGTGGTCACCAACTTTCCCGCCGACGCGCGAAGCCTGAGCATCACCGTCGCGCACTGACCTGATATTTGGTGCTGGATTCTCTGCCCCCCGCGTGACATCTGCGTGGAGAAAGCCATAGGGGAGAGACGTCCATGATCTTTGAATACAGCGACAAGTCCAAGGCGCTTATCGAGCGTGTCCGCGGGTTCATGGATGAACACATTTACCCGAATGAAGCGCGCTATGAACAGGAAGTCGCCGAAGGTGACCGCTGGAAGGTGCTGCCGGTCATCGAGGAGCTCAAGCCCAAGGCCCGCGCCGCCGGGTTGTGGAACCTGTTTCTCAACATCTGCGACCATGACCAGGGCGAATGGAAGGGCCCCGGCCTCACCAACCTCGAATATGCACCGCTGGCCGAGGAAATGGGCCGCGTCGGCTGGTCATCGGAAGTGTTCAACTGCTCGGCGCCCGACACCGGCAACATGGAGGTGCTGCGCACCTATGGGTCCGAAGCCCAGAAGCAGACATGGCTGAAGCCGCTGATGGCGGGTGAAATCCGCTCCGCCTTCCTGATGACCGAGCCTGCCGTCGCCTCATCGGATGCCACCAACATCGAGACGTCGATCATCCGCCAGGGCGACCATTATGTCATCAACGGCCGCAAATGGTGGTCGTCGGGGGTTGGTGACCCGCGCTGCACCATCGCCATCGTCATGGGCAAGACGGACGCCAATGCCGCACGCCACGCGCAGCAGAGCCAGATCCTGGTGCCGCTCGACACGCCGGGGATCACCAAGCTTCGGCCGCTGAAGGTGTTCGGCTACGATGATGCGCCGCACGGCCATTTCGAGGTTATTCTCGACAATGTCCGGGTGCCGGTGGAAAACATGATCCTTGGCGAAGGGCGCGGCTTCGAAATAGCGCAGGGCCGCCTCGGGCCGGGCCGTATCCACCACTGCATGCGGAGCATCGGCGCCGCCGAACGGGCGCTCGAAAAGATGTGCAAGCGGCTGAAGTCGCGCGTCGCCTTCGGCAAGCCGATCAGCGAGCACAGCGTCTGGCACGAGCGCATCGCCGATTCGCGCATCGCCATCGAACAGTCGCGCCTGCTGACGCTGAAGGCCGCCTATATGATGGACACCGTCGGCAACAAGGCAGCCGCCAACCAGATCGCCATGATCAAGGTCGTCGCCCCCAACATGGCGTGCGACATCCTCGACCACGCGATCCAGGCGCATGGCGGCGGCGGTGTCTGCCAGGATTATGGCCTGGCGTCCGGCTATGCGGGGCAGCGCACCCTGCGGCTGGCGGATGGTCCGGACGAGGTCCACCGCGCCGCGATCGCCAAGACGGAGCTGCGTCGCTACAACTGACGCGCGATCTGAAGGGCATCCGGCGGTCGTTGAGGACCGCCGGATGCCCGGCAATCATCGCTTTTTGCCGAATCCTGCTTGCACCCTTCGCCTGCCCCTGCTAACCGCCGCCTCCTACCGGACGGGGCTGCAAGCTTCGAACATTTGGTCGTGCGGCCATGGCGGAACTGGTAGACGCGCAACGTTGAGGTCGTTGTGGCCGAAAGGCCGTGGAAGTTCGAGTCTTCTTGGCCGCACCAACCAGCCAATCGTCCTGGGGTCAGCTGTAGCGGTCCGGGGTGCGGCAGGACTTTTGTCCGTCTTGCCGGGACCTTGCTCACGCACCTGAGGCCGGACAGCGTCTCGAGATCGTGTCAACCCGGTTGATTTGTGCACTGTCCGGGCCTCCGTTCCTGCATCCCATAAAACAGTTGCGGGCTATAGTGCGCGGCGATGCGGACAGGGAAGCGCGCGATCTGTACCCTGAAAGTTTCAGCGACAGCCAGGTGATCGCGCTTTGCCACATGCGCATGCCAGGTCCATGGGTCGCCAAGACATTTCGGGCCGCAATCACTTGCAGACCGGCTCGACCGCATGGACGGCGCGATGATCATCGACGAACGCGATCATCTCCTGCACAGGCGCCAGGGGGCTTTGGCTCGCTCCGTCATCACAAAATACGCCGACGCGCTCCTGAGCATCGCCCTCCGGGCTCCACCTTCTGAGCAGCCGCTGGCAAAGCCTGCGCGCTGCACGTCGCTGTCTGCCGCAATTGCCGGAAGCGCCGATCCGGACCCGAGCGATCTCGGGCGGTTCGCTTCAGCCTAGCTATCGACCATTCGGCGCAGCGCGGCCGGATCGGGCAAGGTGATGGCACGATAGGCGATGCTGACCAGCCCCGCAGCTTCGAGCTCCTTCAGGATCCTGCCGACCGAATTGCGAGACAAATTCGCCACGGCGCCAAGTTCGTTCTGGCCGATCTCGGCGATGACAGGGCCGGGACCTGCAATACCGCTGCGATGGCGCACGCCGGCCAGGCGGAGCAGGGTCGCGGCGCAGCGTTCGCGGTTGTCGGCGATCATCAGGTCGGCGGCGGCGCCTGCCGCGATCTGGGCGAACAGCACGGACAACCTGCCGATTTCACGCCACCAATGCGGATTTTCGGCGGTTATAGCCTCGATCGCGGCGCCGGTGACGCGTGCCACCAGGCCGGAGGTGCGCAAGGATATTTCACCCGACCGACCACCGCCGGTCAGAATAGGCACCACGCCGAACCAGTCGCCCGGGTGCATTATGTGCGTTAGGCGTGTGTCCGGGGGGCCTTTGTCCGTGGCGAAGGCCATCGTGCCGCTGGCGAGGCCAAAGATATCGGCGGCTGTATCGCCGGCGCGAGCCAGTACATCGCCCGGATCATGGCGGCGCCATAGGGCCCGCGACAAAAGCGCGGCGCGAAACTCGGGAGGCGACGCGCTGATCCAGCTGTTGTGGAACATCAACGCGTTGGCGCGCTCGATCTCGATCTTGGTGGCAGAGGTGGCCGGCAATTCCTGCGCTTTCTCGTTCGTGATTGCATCACCGGGTGCAAACCCGTCTGAAACTTCATGATAGCACCGAAATGTAGCGGACGGTTGGGTCATACCACAGAGGCTACGGTCGCGCCGGCTATCAGTCCGCCTTTCGGGAGCGGGGGCCGCAGTGCCGAGGTCGGCGCGACTCCATAGCCATGATCATTTGGCGATGCCGTCTTGGCCATTCAGGTGCGGGCATGGCTGGCGTTTCGCCGTGGCGTGGATCGATAACTGTCGGATAGCTTTACAATTCCTGAAACCGCATCTTCGGCAGGCGCAAGGTAGTAGCGCGTTATCAAACTGTTAGCACATTGGTATGTTTTGGCATGCATATTGCAAACCCATGCCCGAGACGGTCCTCCAACCGTCCAGAGACAGGGGCTATTCAATGAAGACTGGTTTGTTCTTGACCGCGGCGGCACTGGCCGCGCTTGCAACCACGGGATCCGCCCAGGCGGCCCTCACGGCATTTGTCGCAAACCCGCTCACCAATTCGGTCGACTGGACCAATGCGGTCGTTACCGGCGGCGGAATGGTGACCACGAATATCGATTTCGACAATGCCGATGTCGGCGCTTCATATGTCGGCACGGCTGGAACGTTCGGGAGCTCCGGAGCCGGTCCGGCGCAGGGGAATGTCTTTTCGGGCCCCTTGTCGACGGGAGAAGGGGTGCATTCGGCTTCGAACTACCTGTTCGTGGGCTCGCCCAATTCGGGCCCGGCAACCGGCTTCGTCGTGAACTTTGCTTCGGCCGTCGGCGCGGCGGGCTTCTCCACAATCGATTATTTTGGGGCGGCTGGCTTTGGCAACGTCCTGAATATTTCCGCCTACAGCGGTCTTAACGGCACGGGCACCCTGCTCGGCAGCTTTGACGGCCAGCAATTCAACTTTCAGAATAACAACGTGTACTTCATGGGCGTTGTGAGCTCGTCGAATGATATCGGTTCGATCGTGTTCAACCGGGCTTTCGACGCTTCGGGTGACACCATCGGCATCGACAACATCGTTTCCGGAACATTTGGCGCGGTGCCGGAGCCTGCGAGCTGGGCGCTGTTGATCGCCGGTTTCGGCCTGACAGGTGCCGCGATGCGCCGGCGCCGGATGGCGACCGCCGCCTGAAGCCATCGACATTGAAGACCGGGCAACGGCGGCCAGAAATGGCCGCCGTTTGCTTGTGTGCGGCGGACGGTTTGCCGGGATCGTCGTCGCTGTTCAATGTCGAGCCCTGCCCTGCACAAGCACTTGTCGTCCCCCGCTTGTCGTCTCCCCTGGCACGACTGGACAGGCGTGACCGCGCGGTTCTAAATTCGGCGAAATAGACGGGGGAAAAGTCATGCCGGATCGACATTTGGACCGCCGCACGCTGCTGGCGTCGGCTGCCGCTTCCGGTGCCGGGCTGCTGCTGCCGGCATCGGCGCGCGCTGCTGCGCCGAAGTCCGATATCGCTGCGATCCGCCGCGCCGTGGAAGCCGGGAAAGACGCCAGCGTGGCCCGGTTGCAGGACTGGATCCGCCACCCGGGGATTGCCGCCGAAAAATGGCGCATGGACGAAAGCTGCGAATTCACGATCGGGATGCTCAAGGACGCCGGCTTCCAGATGGCGAGGAAAATGCCGACCGATGGCGCACCGGGTATTTTCGCGACCCTCGACGCCGGCGCCAAGCGCAGTGTCGGCGTCTATTTCATGTACGATGTCAAGCAGGTGAACCCGGCGGAATGGGCGCATCCACCGTTCGATGCGACGATTATCGACAAGCCGGGTTTCGGCAAGTGCATCACCGGCCGCGGTGCGGTGAACCAGAAGGGACCGGAGGCGACATTCCTCGCGGCGCTCCACGCCTTCAAGGCGGCGGGCAAGAAGCTGCCGGTCAACCTTGTCCTGGTGGCGGAGGGCGAGGAGGAAATCGCTTCCCCGCATTTCCACCAGGTCGTGCAGTCGCCCGAGGTGGTATCCGCTCTGAAGCGCTGTGAGGGCATTTTCATCCCCAGCCCCAGCCAGAGCGAAAATGGTGCGGTCGAGATCGAGCTGGGTGCCAAGGGGCCGCTGGAATTCCAGTTGATTTCCAGCGGTGAGCGATGGGGCCGCGGGCCCAGGGGCGATGTTCATTCGTCGCTGCATGCGATGGTGGACAGCCCGGTCTGGCGGCTGGTGCAGGCGCTCAACACCCTGGTCGGGCCCGATGGCCATACCCCCGCGATCGACGGATGGTTCGAAAATGTCCGGCCGCTGACGGCGCGCGAAAAGGCGCTGATCGTCGAAGCCAGCGGCAAGCAGAGCGAAGCCGAGATGAAAAAGGCTTTCGGCATCAAGACCTGGATCAACGATGAGCCCTGGCCCGTGGCGCTGCAGCGCCTCGCCTCGCAGCCAACGGTCAACATCCAGGGGCTGGTCGCCGGTTATATGGGGCCCGGCGGCAAGACGGTGTTGCCCGGCCGGGCAGAAGCCAAGCTGGAATGTCGGCTGGTTCCCAACCAGACCTTCAAGGAGGCCGAGACCAAGTTGCGTGCGCACCTCCTCAAGCGCGGGTTCGGCGATATCGAGGTCAACGTCAGCGGCGGTTATGACCCGACCGAGACAGCAGAGGACAGCCGCATCATCCGCGCCGAAAAGGCGGTCTATGCCCGGGCGGGAGCAGATGTGGCGATCTCGCCGCGCAGTGCCGGATCGTGGCCGGGTTCGGTCTTTACCCAGCCGCCGGTGTCATTGCCCGCCGGCCAGTTCGGGCTGGGCTATGGCAGCGGCGCCCATGCTCCCAACGAGTTCTTCGTGATCGAATCGAGCAACCCCAAGGTTCTCGGCATGGTCGACAGCGCCATGGGGTATGTCGACCTGCTTTATGAACTGGCGACGATCACCTGAGGACGCCGGGTCATGTCGCCTGTATCGCAGTGCCGGCGACGACATACCAGGTGACGAACAGGCCGCAGAGCAGCCCGCCGGAAAGGGCATTGCCGGTGCGGACCCAAGTGAAGGTGCCGATGGCGGCGACGATGGCGAGCAGAGGTACGAACTGGATGGCGATGACCGTGGTCAGCGGGTCAAACGCCGTCGGCAACTGGCCGCTGACGAAAAAGAGGCCGTAGTCGACCACCAGCAACAGCACGAACCCCCCCGCCAGCAGCAGCTTTGCCGCGCCATAGCGGCGTGTCCAGCCTTCGCCGGCCACCGCCAGTCGACCGACCGCGCCCAGCGTCACCACCTGCGCAAAGGTGATTGGCACGAGATAGACCAGCGCGATACCGAACTGGCCGAGGCTGAGCGGCTTGAGCGCCACAACCCAGAAACGGAAATCGACCGTGAACCACGCCGCCATCGCCACGAGCACGGCATAGCCGATCGCCGCGGTCGCCAGCGCCAGCAGGGCCGCCGGCAGCCAGTGCCGCCCGGCGGGCGGCGGCGGGGCTGGCGTTTGCGGTGGATCGAAGCGCGACAGAAGCAGGGTAAGCCCGGCATTGATCAACGCCCACACCGTTACCTGCGTCGTCACCGTCTGCGGCAGCAACGCCGATGGTGGCAACGCCAGCGTGACCAGGATGAACGCGGGGAAGAAGGTTATGGCGGGCAGCAGCGCCGTCAGCGTGGCCTGGCGCCACCAGCGGCGATCGCGACGCGGCAGGCCGGGCGGCGGCGAGCGGCGCAGAGAGGCAAAAACCGGCAACGCCAGCAACAGGTCGAAACTGCCAGCGACGATGGCAAGGAAGCCGACGAACGCCACACCCGTCGCCACTTCCTTGCCGAACCAGATCTGGTCGGCGGCGGGCAATGGCGTGCCGCCTTTCAGTGTCCGGCCGAACCAGTCGATCGCGTCGCCGATTGCGGCGTGGCTGATATGGTCGCCGGGGTGGGTGGTGATCGGCTGCGTCAGGCGCCGTGCCGTGCCATCTGCGATGCTGCCGTAAATCCGACCCGGGACGATGGCGCCGGTGCCGAACACGGCCTGCAATTTGGCACTGCGCGCCACGTCTTGCGCCCGGTCGACATTCCACATCAACTTGGAAAACTCGTCAAAACGGCTGAACACCAGCGCCAGGTTGAGCGGCCAGGCCGGCGTGCCTTCCGCCGCGAACGGCTTGCCGGTGGAGGAACCCTCCAGCACCATGGCACGATAGCCGTCGGGCATCGCAGCGGCTGCGGCGAGCACCGTCCAGCCGCCCATGCTATGGCCTTCCAGGCCGATATTGGCCCTGTCCACCATTGGCAATCCGCGCAGATACGCCAGCCCCGCCGGTCCGCCGAAACCTTCGGAAAATGCCGGCCCGCCCGAATAGCCATGGCCGGTCTGGTCCAGCGCCAACACGACATAGCCGCGCCGGGCGAATTCGATGGCGAACCCATCCTGGGTCTCGCGGCTGTTGATATAGCCATGGACGGCGAGGATACCGGGCGCCGGAGACGCCGCCGTGGCACCGCTCGGCACATAGAGCAGCGCACTCATCAAGGTGCCGCCGGGTGATCGGAAGCGAATGTCGTGGACGGCGATGCCGCCCGTCGTCTGGATGCGGTTGGCCTGCCACGAACCACCCAGCACCAGCGCCAGCCCCAGAAGAAACAGCCACCAGCCCTTGCCCATCGCCGCTGTCCCCCCGGTTCATTCCCAGCCTTAACCACCGGGTGCCAGCGCGCAAGCGGCTTTGACCGGGAACCACCGGCGCCTTGCGGCAATGCAGGGGCCGCCGAGCGGGCAACCAACGCGCCGGTTTGCGGGTTAGCCGGGTGACGACGTGAATCGAGACAGGACCACCCAGATCATGGCCAGCCCACCAATCAGCCCCCGCGCTGTCATTGCCGGAGTTCCTATCCACGCCATGATCGTGCCGTTCCCGATTGCCTGCTTCACCGGGGCGATGTTGACCGATATCGTTTATGCTCGCACGGCCGAGATCCAATGGGCGAATTTCTCGGCATGGTTGCTGGCGTTCGGCATGCTGACGGGTTCGCTGGCGGCGCTTTTCGGGCTGATCGACTTCTTCAGGCCGGGTCCCAAGCCAGCAATCGGCTGGGTGCACGCGGTCGGCAATCTCGCGATCCTGGCAATCGTATTGGTGAACAACTTCGTCCATGCGCGCGACGGCTGGACCTCTGTCTTGCCGACGGGGCTGACGCTGTCGGTGGTCACGGTGCTGCTGATGGTGGCAACCGGTTTCCTGGGGCATCTGTTGGCTTACCGCCATGTCGGCCGCCCCGGACTTGCCCGCCGCGAGCCGCACACCGGACGGCTGCCATGAAGCACGCTGCAATCGTTCCTGCAACACTGCTGGCGCTTGGCCTGTCCGCCTGCTCGGCTGCGCCTTCAGCGCCCAAGGGCCAGGAAGGCGCCCGCCCCGATCTCCCATCGGCGCAGCAATATCTGCTGCCACCAATGAAGATAACCACGCCCGTCGGCTTTGCCGATGGCCAGACCCCGACCGTGCCAGCGGGTTTCACCATCACCGAATTCGCCGGAAGGATGAAGGGACCGCGCAACGTCTATCCCTTGCCGAACGGCGACGTTCTGGCGGTCGAGGCGGGCGGCCCGGCGCCAGAGCCGGTGACACGGCCGAAGGACCTGATTTTCAGCCTCGTCAAGGGCAAGGCCCATAGCCTGGTAAAACCCGGCAACCGCATCGTGCTGCTGCGCGACACCAATGGGGACGGCAAGGCCGATGCACAGGTCGTGCTGATCGACAAGCTGCATTCCCCGTTCGGCATCGTGATGGTCGGCAACGGTCTGTTCATTGCCGAAACCGACCGCATCATGCGCTATACCTACACGGTCGGCCAGACGAGCGTTGCCGGCACCGGGACGCTCGTTACCCTGCTGCCGGGTGGCCCGATCGATCATCATTGGACCAAAAGCCTGACCGCCAGCCCCGACGGTTCGAAACTTTATGTCGGCATCGGTTCCAACAGCAACATCGTCGAACGCGGCATCTCCGCCGAGCAGGACCGCGCCCGGATATGGGAAGTGGACCCGGTGACCGGGGCGACCCGCATCTATGCCACCGGGCTGCGCAATCCGAATGGCCTGACCTTTCAACCCGCGACCGGCAAGCTGTGGACGGTGGTCAACGAACGCGATGAGATCGGGCAGAATCTGGTTCCCGACTATATGACCTCTGTCAGCGACGGAGGCTTTTATGGCTGGCCGTGGAGCTGGTACGGCAATCACGTCGATATTCGGGTCAAGCCGGCGCGGCCCGACATGGTGGCAAAGGCTATCGTCCCGGATTTCGCCCTTGGACCCCATGTCGCGGCGCTGGGGCTGGCATTCAACAGCGCGGCCGCCTTCGGGGCGCACTATGCCGGGGGTGCGTTCATCGGGGAGCATGGCAGTTGGAACCGGACCGTGCCCAACGGATACCAGGTTGCCTTTGTGCCCTTTTCGAACGGCAAGCCGTCGGGGAAGATCGAGCCCTTTGTGACGGGCTTTCTCGACGCGAACCAGCATGCCCGCGGTCGGCCCGTCGGGGTGGCCTTCGACCGGACCGGCGCGCTGCTGATCGCCGATGATGTCGGCAATGCGGTCTGGCGGGTAACGGCCGCGGCGCCCTCGCCAGGATCGCCGGTGCGCTAGGCCGCTGCCGCGACGGCGCATACCGCCGCCATGCTCATGCAAGCCAAGCGCCGGTCACAGCGGTTCAGCCGGCGGGTTTGCTGCGCTGACGGCTCCGCGGTGCAGTGGCAGCCCGTGGCGGCAGGTGCACCGTATCGCGGGCGCCCGGGCCGGGCCGGATTGTGACTTCGCGCGGTGACAGCTCCGCCTGGCATTCGGAACAGGTCATCACCGGATCGAAATCATGGCCACAAGGCAAGTGGTGGTGGATGAGCGGGCGCCCCTTGCGGTCGTTCATGTGGATGTCGCCCCAATGGACGATCGCCATGACCACGGGATAAAGGTCGAGGCCCTTCTGCGTCAGCCGGTACTCGTAGCGCGTCGGGTTCTGTTGATACGCGACCTTGGTCAGCACGAAATTGGCGACCAGCTTCCTCAACCTGTCGGTGAGGATGGGCCGCCCGATCCCCAGCCGATCGTGAAAATCGTCGAACCGCCGCACTTTCATGAAGCAGTCGCGCAAGATCATCAGGGACCAGCGGTCACCGATTACCGACAGGGTGCGCGAAAAGGAACACGGTTGATCCGCGAGTTCGCTCCACTGCATTCACTGCTCCCGTATCGTCCCGTCCAGCTGGGAAATAGAACCCCGTCAGCGCAGCGGCAAGGCAGCGTGGTTCAGCCCTGCGCTGTGCGCGATCGGGCGATGAAAGCTTCCTCGACTTCGCGCAGCCGATCCTTGCCAAAGAACATCTCGTCGCCGACAAAAAAAGTCGGGATGCCAAAGCCGCCGCGATCGACCAGTTGTTGCGTCGCGTCCATCAGCGCCTGCTTGACGTCGGGTGACTGGGCCTCGCGCAGCAAGTCGGCAGTCGGCAGCCCGGCGGCATCGAGAACGGCGGCGAGCACCTCCATCTGCCCCATGTCGAGCTGCCGTTCCCACATCGCGGTGGCGACCGCCTCCACATATCGGTCAAGCACACCAAGCTTGATGGCGGCATGGGCGCCACGCATCATCGCCAGGGTGTTGATCGGGAAAAAGGGATTGAACCGGAATTCGGCGAGGCCATGGCGTTTTACGAAACGCGCCATCTCCATCTGGTCATAGGCGAGCTTAGCAGGGATGCCGGCAAAGGCTTCAACCGGGGATCGGTTGTTGGTTGCCTTGAAGACACCGCCGAGAAGGACGGGCTTGATGACAAAGACCTTGCCGATGCGGGCCTCGATTTGGGGAAGCGCGCGCAGGCAGAGGTAGGCATTGGGGCTGCCGAAGTCGAAATAGAAGTCGATGGTGCTGGTCATTCAACTGCTCCTAAAAAGGCGGGGCAGAAGGCCTGTGGCTGCCCGGGTCGGCAATATGGTCAGGACACGATCTCGCGTTGGGCCAGCCGAAGCGGGCAATTCCGCAAGATCGCACACCCCTCCCGCCTTGATCGACCCGATGATAGTCGCCGATGCCGCCATGGCAAGAGCTGTTTTGAAACTCACTCGTTGCCGATAGGAGGCTTCAAGAGACGCCATAGCATACCATTCTGCATTGTGTTCAAGTGGAGCTTGCGTCGATTGAAATGAGGGTACAAAAATAGCACTTGGATTGCGACCGGCTTTGGCATTGAGCCGCCGGACTGGGCATGATGCAAATAGGGAAAGCCTGATGACAGACGCAGCCAGACCGCCGCGCAACGCCAGTGTCGTCGTCGTCGGCGCCGGCTCCTACATCGGCGGCGCCATCGCCAAGCGCTTTGCCGCAGAAGGCTATCTGGTTTTCATGGGTCGTCGCAATGCCGACGCGCTGGCGCCCTTGAAGGCAGAAATCGAATCCGCCGGCGGGCGCGCCGAAGCACGTGCCCTCGACGCACGCGACGAAGACCAGCTTGTTGCCTTCATCGATGAGGCGGAGGCGGCAGCACCGGTCGAGGTGGTGATCTTCAACGTCGGCGCCAACGTCAACTTTCCGCTGCTCGAAACCACGTCGCGGGTATTTCGCAAGGTCTGGGAACTCGCCTGCTTCGCGGGCTTCCTGACCGGGCGCGAGGCTGCCCGCGTGATGCTGCCGCGTGGGCGTGGCTCGATCTTCTTCACCGGTGCCACGGCGGGTTTGCGCGGCGGGTCGGGCTACGCCGCCTTCGCCAGCGCCAAGTTCGGCATCCGGGCGGTTGCACAGGCGATGGCGCGCGAACTGGGTCCAAAGGGGCTCCATGTCGCGCATCTCGTCATCGACGCCGGGGTCGATACCGAATGGGTGCGCGAGCGGATGCGCGCCGCCGGCGTCTCCGAAGACCGGGTTCTGCTGCAGCCATCATCCGTTGCCGAGACGTATTGGGCGCTGCACCAGCAAACCAGCGACGCCTGGACATTCGAAACCGAAATTCGACCAGCCACCGAAACCTGGTGACATCGAGGTATCCGCAAGGCCGCTCGCGCGTGGGCGCGACGGCCAGGCATCTCGGGGTCAAGCGCCGTTGCGGCATTGCGATCGCCGGCCCTTCAGCCAGCAATGCCGGATCGGCTTGCCATCGCCATCATGGACGATGATGTCCCAGCGCCGATCGGCGACGCGCTGCATCGTCATATAGCCGAAGCCCGTCGTCCAGGCGCTGAAATGCGCGATCCGGGTGCCTGGTGCCGGCTGCGTGCCCGGCGGCAGGATGGCAGGGATGGGCACGCCATCCTCGAGCGTCCCCGAAAAGCCGGTGATGAACTGGCTGGGGTGATCGCTGGCAAAATCGACCTGCTGCCACAGGTGGACATGGCCCGACAGGACCGCATCGACACCCGGCGGCAGCAGTCGCGATGATCGTGTGGCGAACACCGAGGGGATCGCGAGATTGCCGGGTTTCAGCGTGACGACGCCGGCATCGTCGACCGCAGCCAGGCCGAGCATCGGGTAATGATCGACGACAAGGGTCGATCGCGCGGCGGCGGCAAGGCCGCGCAACCGGTCCCAATCCGCTGAAAGCTTTGCAAAGCGCCAGTCGTCCGGTGCAAGCGGCTTGCCGCCGACGGCCGACGCGTCGAGCATGGCCAACTGGACGCCGCGGCCGAGCGGCACGGCATAGGCCGGGCTGTCATCCCCTGCCCGGTCGTTTCCGGGGTCGTTGCAATCCACCCCCGCCACCAGCGGCTGCGGTGCCAGAAATCGCCACCAGCCCTGGCCGGCGCGGCTGCAGCTTTCATGATTGCCGCGCGCGAGGGCGAGCGGTGCGGCGGCGAACAGCGGGGCGGCCGGGGAGAACCAATCGGCGTCCCAGGCATCCCAGCCATAGCCCCACGGGCTTGCGGCGCAGCCCGTATTGCCTGCCGGGCAGGGATTTTCGCGATAATGGTAGTCGCCGACATGAATGACCAGATCGGGCTTCCACGCCGCCGCCCGCGCGGCGATCCCGGCAAAGGCAAAGCCTTTCGGGTCGTTGCAGGGTTGATAGGCGTTGTCGGCCGCCTTCAACCGGCAGCCGGTGTCCCCGATGACGACGATCCTGTTGACCACAGCCTTTGGCACCGGCAGCGCCGCGCCGGCGACGCTGAGCTTGCGCGCGCTGGCCGGGAGCCGGGTTTCGCAGACATTGACCGGAAATACCGAGGGCTCTGACAGTTCCGGCTTCGATTGCGTCACGCGCTGCGGCACCGTGCCGGCAGCAATGCGCAGCGAAAGCTGGCGCGGCTTGCCGTCGATGATCGCGGCGGGACAGGAGCCGGGGGTGATCACCCGCAGCACGGCGCCGCCATCGGCCATCACGACATACGCCGGGTCGGCGGCCAGCGCGCGGGGTGCCAGCGCGCAGGCCGACAGCACCAGCAATGCCGCCGCCATGCCGCGGATCGTCCCCATCAAAAGCGCAGCACGCCGGTCACCTGCACGCTGCGACCGGGGTTGAAGAAATACTGGTTGCCGCCGGAGATATTGGTCACCGACTGGTCGTCGAAGACATTGTAGACGGCAACGCGGACCGCCACCGGGCCAAATCCGGCTTCGGCGGAAGCGATGCCGATGCTGTAGGCGCCGACGGGCTGGGTTTCATTGGCACCGGCATATTGCTTGCCGGTGAACTTGTGGACGTAGCTCAGCTTGAATCGGCCATTGTTGTAAAGCGCCCCGGCCAACGCCGTATAGGTCGGCGCGCCCGGCACCCGGAAGCCGGTGACGTCGTCCTTCGACTGATTGACCGATCCATTGGCGAGCAGGGTAAAGTGCGCGAGCGGCACGAAACTGACCTGGCCTTCGACACCCTTGTAGGTCGATGGGTTGCCGGTATTGGTGCACAGTGCCCCGGCGGGGCCGGTGCAGACGATCGTGTTGCTCAGCTTGATGAGATAGGCGTCGAAATCGACGTTGACCGTGTCGGCGGCATAGACCGTGCCGACCTGGTAGTTGGTCGTCGTCGTCGGATCGGGGATCAGCGGCGCGTTGGTCTGGACTTCAAGGTTCGACAGGGCGGGAATAAGAAAACCCCGCGCATATTGCGCATACAGGGACCAATTGCCGTGGACCTGGTAATTGGCGGTCAGGAACGGCAGCGTCTTCTTGAAATTGGCTTCGGCATCGGTGCCGCGCCGGGCCTTCTGGGTGGCGATCGGCGACAGGATGTTGCGGGTGAAATCGACATGCTTGATGCCGGGCGTGATGGTCAGGCCATCCAGCGGCTTCCAGTCGAACTGGGCAAAATACTGCTGCTGGAACCAGCTTGAACGCTCGTCGAACTGGATATTCTGCGGGACCGGCTGGCCGTTCAGCTCCAGCAAGGGCCCGGTGACCGGGTTGCCGGCGGCGTCGATGCCGATCTGGCCGGTCGTTTTCTGGTCGTAGTTGTCGACCCTGGACAGGATGACGCCATCGCCGAAGGTGCTGCGGCTCATGTCGAGATCATAGCGATAACGGTGGGTATTGGAAAATTCCAGCCATGCGCCGACAGTCAGGATGCCGAACCCGGTATCATATCGTGTCTGCAGGATGTCGCCATAGACCCGGTACTGGTTGAGCTTGATGTAGCCGGGGATATCGCCGGCGATTTTTGTCGGCTTGCCGCCAACCAGCGGGCTGGCGCTTTGCGTCGCGCCGGGGGTGGTGCTGTCGGATGCCGATACCGTGTAGTTCTTGTAGAAATACGTATACGCCTTGTTGTCGATGCTGAACCGATCCGTCAGTGGCACCTGCAGGCGCACGATCTCGAAATCGCTGCGCTTGCGCGTGAAATTCCAGTCGGCGCGGGTCTGGTAATAGGGGTTGGCGGCGAAGTTCGGATCATCGACGCTGGTCAGTGCATAGCCCTTGCCATAGCGCGCCACCTGGTCAAGCGTCGCGCCATTGTTATCCGCCTGGTTGAAATAATTGTTGTTGTACGACGCCACGACCGAAAGCGTGCCCTGCCCGACCGGAATGACCACCTTGCCAAAGACGTTGTCGGCGACCAGCGGCGAGTGGCTGAGCGCGCCATCGGTCTTCTTGTGTTCGCCAACAAGCACCGCCTTGATCCCGCTGCTGCCCAGTTCGCCCGTTTGCAGCGTACCGCGATAAAGCTGGGTGTTGTACGTTCCATAGCTCGCCTCGGCGCGGCCGCCAAAGTCCTTGTCCACAGCGCGGGTGTAGATGTTGATGTTGCCGCCGAAATTGGCCTGGCCGAGCTGGCTGGCATTGCCCGGACCGCGATCGACGACGATCTGTTCGTAGGTGCCGTTGGGAAAATAGCTGGTCGAATGGTGCGTTGGGTCATTGGTGTCGCCGAACGGCACACCATCGATGGTCATGTTGTAGTTGCCGTCCTTGAAGCCGCGCAGGTTGATCTTGGATTCCGACAGGCCGGGGCCATTGCCGTTGGTGGTTTGCGATGCACCGGGCGTCAACAGGATGACGTCGTTGAAATCGGCAGTGGCGGGGACGACATTTTCGATGACCGAGCGGTTGACGATCGACTGCGGCTGCGTCGCGGCGATCGACGAGGTGATCGGCGTCTGTTCATTGACGCGGCTCGACGTGACGATGATGATGTCGCCGCCCGCTTCGGCGTCCGCCGCCTGTGCGGGGACCGCCAAGCCGGCCGCCACCAGTGCTGTCAGCGATATGCAACCATCATGGAAACGTCGGCGTGCAAGGACCGTCATGTTATACCCCCATTGCGGCGACGCCGGCCAATCATGACAAACGCTGCCGAGAACCGGCGTCTGTCGCTTCCGGATGACGTTTGCGTGCCAGCCGCGTGACAATCCGATGACATCCGCCAAGATTGGGAATCGACAATGTGTGATACCCGTCGCACATGGCCATCTGGGCGCGCGATGATCCCCCCGCCCTCCCGATTGCCGGCAGCGTTGCCCGCAGCAATGCCAGCGCTGTTGCTGGCATTGGCGCTGGCTGGCTGCGCCGTGTATCGCCCCGCCCCGATATCCCCAGCGGCGGTGGCGGCGCGGCGCGCCGAGACGCGGCTCGAAGCCGCGGCCGTGCAAATATCGCTGGCAACGCTGGCGCCCGATGCGCGCTGGGATGGCAGCCATTGGGACCGGTTGGCGCTGTTCGCCGCGATGCTGAACGGCAACGCCGATATCGCGGCTGCCCGCGCCGCCATCGATACCGCCCGCGCGGCGCGGCGTGCCACCGGCATCGCGCCGGGTCCAACCCTGACCCTGACAAGCGAATACGCCGGCAAGGCGCCCGAATCCTCGCCCTGGCTGTTTGGCGGGGTGCTCGATTTTCCCATCGACGCCGGCGGGCGGCGGGCCAGCCGGCTGGCGGCTGCCGACCTGGGGGTTGTCGCGGCGCGCTATGACTATGCCGAGACCGTCTGGACGACGCGGATGGCACTGACCCGCGCGCTCGCCGACCGGTTGCTCGGGCAGGCCCGGCTGGCAGCGGCAAGCAATATCGTCGCGATACGGCAGCGCCAGTTCGATGTTGTGGCGCGGCGTGTGGCGGCAGGTGCCGCGTCACGCGCCGAGCTGGAACGCGTGCGCGCCGACGGCGCCGATGCGGTGCGCCGGCTGTCGGAGGCGCGCGCCGAGGTGGCGACGGGCAACGCCGGCCTGGCAGCAGCGCTGGGCGTGCCGGTGGACGATATCGCCGGGCGAGAGGTTGCCTGGGCGGGGTTCGCCGTAGCGACTGCCGGGCCGTCAGCCGACCCCGCCGCCCGCCGTGCGGCGATCGCGGGCCGCGCCGACGTGCTGAAGGCCGCAACGCTTTACGACCAGGCCGAGGCCGACCTGCGCGGCGAGATCGCCAAGCAATATCCCGCCATCAGCATCGGGCCCGGCTACACTTGGGAACGCGGCCTGGTGAAACTGCCGATCAGCATTGCGCTGGTGCTGCCGCCGCTCGATGGCAATCGCGGCGCCATCGCTGCGGCGGAGGCCCGGCGGCAGGAAGCAGGGGCGAGGCTGGAGGCGAGCGTCGCGGGCGCCGGTGCCGCGATCGACCAGGCGCTGGCGGCGACACTATTGTCGCGCGCGGCACTGGAGAAGGTGCGGCAAGGCGAGATTCCCGCCGCTGACCGGCTGGCACGCCAGGCCGATAGCGAGCTTGCCGCCGGCGCCATCGATCGCGGTGAATGGGCGGCCGCGCAAGCCGGGGCGCGATCGGCACGCTTGTCGGAACTCGACGCGCTCGCTGCCGTCCATGCCGCCGATGCGCAACTCGAAGAGGCGCTGCGACGGCCGGTCGAAGGCCCGGAGCTGGCCCTCGGAGGCGGACTTGAGGGGCTGAAATGAGCATCTTTCGATCAGGTGCATTGCTGGCCACGGGCGCCGCGCTGGCGGTTGCGGGCATGCTGGGCTGGCAATCGTTGCATGGCACCGCCCCAAGGCCCGATGAATCGGCCGCCGCCGTCCCGGCCTCCGCGCCGGGGGATGCGCTGACGATGTCGGCGGCGACGCGTCAGCGGCTGGGCATCGCGACAACGCGGCTTTTGCCTGCCCGCACCGCGGCGGTCAGCAACGGATTTGCCCGGGTACTCGATATCGGACCACTGGCCGCCATCGATAGCGAGATCCGCACGGCGCGCGCGGCGGCCGCGGCATCGGCGGCCGATGCAGCGCGGCTCAAGGATCTGGCGCGGCAGGATCAAAGCGCCTCGGCACGGTCGGTCCAGGTCGCGGAGGCGCAGGCCACTGCCGACCGTCTGCGGGTGGATCTCGCCGGGCGCCGCGTCGCGCTCGAATATGGCCCGGGGCTGGCAAAACTCGGCGATGCGGCGCGCATGGCGCTGATCGCCGACGTAGCCGCGGGCCGGGCGGCGTTGGTGCGCGTCGATGTCCCGGGGTCGGCACCGGTCCGCGGCGTGCGCGTCGGCGATCCGGCAACCGGCGTCACCTTGCTGGGCCCGGCGTCGGCCGCCGATGCGCGGGTCCAGGGCCTGGCACTGCTGGCGATCCTGCGTGGTCCGGGTGTGCGCAGCGCCGCTGCCGGGCGGTTGCTGCCGGCGATCATCGGTGGCGGCGGCAGCGACGATGGCACCATCGTGCCACGCTCGGCACTGCTGCGGCAAAAGGGCGACGTCTTCGTTTATGTCGCCATCGGCGATCACTTCGAGCGCAGGGCGCTGGCAGCAGCGCGGCCGGTTGCCGATGGCTGGTTCACCACAAGCGATGTCAAACCCGGGGATGTGGTGGTCACCGCCGGTGCCGGCAGCGTGCTTGCTGCCGAAGGCGGTGCGACCGGCGGGGACGATTGATGCTCGCCGCGATCGTCCGCGCCGCATTGCGACACCCCTGGCTGGCAGTGGTCGCCGGCGTGCTGCTGCTTGCCTATGGGGCGATGACAATCGGCGGTGCGCGCTACGATGTCTTCCCCGAATTCGTGCCGCCACAGGCGACCGTGCAGACCGAGGCGCCGGGACTGGCTGCCGAACAGGTCGAAGCGCTGGTGACGCGGCCGCTGGAGGCGGCGATCAACGGCACCAACGGCGTGACCAGCGTACGGTCGGAATCGGTGCAGGGCTTGTCGGTCATCAACGTCGTCTTTGCCGATGGCAGCGACCCCTTTCGCACGCGCCAGGTGCTGGCCGAATCGCTGGCGGAGGCCAATGGCCGGCTGCCGAGCAACGTCCAGACCCCCGTGCTCAGCCCGCTGACGTCGTCGACGATGGACCTGCTCAAGGTCGGTTTCGTGGCGCCGGGCATGGACCCAATGCGTCTGCGCGACATCGTCCAGTGGCGCGTCCGCACCCGCTTGCTGGCGGTGCCCGGTGTGGCCCGCGCCATCGTCTTTGGTGGCGACGAACGCCGGTTGGAAGTGAGGATGCGCCCCGGTGCCATGGTGGCGCGCGGGGTGTCGCTTGCCGATCTTACCGCCGCCGTGCAGGCAGCCGCGACAGTCAGGGGCGGCGGCTTTGCCGAAAGTGCGGCGCAGCGCATCATCGTCACCGCCAGCGCGCCAAGCCTCACCGCCGCCGATCTGGCGCGCGCGCCGGTACCGTTGACCGCCGGTGCCCCGGTCCGGATCGGCGACATCGCCGACGTGGCAGAGGCGGCGACCCCCAAATCGGGGGACGCACTGGTCATGGGCCGGCCCGGCGTGTTGATGGCGATGTCGAGCCAGTATGGCGCAAACACGCTCGACACGACGCTGGCGGTCGAAAAGGCGCTGGCGGAACTGACGCCGGCGCTGAGGGCGCAGGGCATCAGCGTCTATCCACGCCTGCACCGCCCGGCGAACTTCATCACCGCCGCCCTGTCGGGGATCGAGCGTGACCTTGCCATCGGCGCCGTCATGATCGGGGTGGTGCTGCTGTTGTTCCTGCGCAACGTCCGGGTGGCGCTGATCATTTTCCTGGCTATCCCGCTGTCGTTGCTGGCGGCGTTGATCGTGCTCAATGCGCTTGGCCAGACGGTCAACACCATGACCCTGGGCGGCCTTGCCGTGGCGCTGGGCGTCGTCATCGACGACGCCATCGTCGATGTCGAGAATATCGTCCGGCGCCTGCACGGCAGCACGCCCGATGCCGATGTGCGCGTGATCATCGCCGACGCCTCGGTGGAGGTGCGCGCGCCGGTCGTCTATGCGACATTCGTGCTGGTCCTGACGATGCTGCCGATCGTGTTCCTGACCGGTTTGCAGGGGGCGTTTTTCGCGCCGCTGGCGTTGGCGTTCGGGCTTGCCGTACTTGCATCGTTGCTGGTGGCGCTGACGATCATCCCGGCGCTGGCGTTGCTGCTGCTGCGGCGCATTCCCGATCATGCCGAACCCGCGCTGATCGGCCGGGTAAAGGCTGGCCATGCGCGGTTGGTGACCCGCATTTGTGCGGCGCCGCAGGCGGTGGCGGCGGCGACGGCGGTGATCGGCATCGCGGCGCTGCTCGGGTTGACACTGTTCGGCTCCGAATTGTTGCCGGCCTTCCGCGAACGTCATTACGTGCTGCAGGTAAGCGGCCCGGCAGGGGCCTCGATCGCCTGGATGCGCGAGCTGGGCACGCGGGTGTCCCACGACCTGCTGGCCATGCCCGAAATCGCGACCGTCGAGCACCAGATCGGCCGCGCCGAGGCGGGCGAAGATACCTTCCCGCCGCATCGCAGCGAGTTCCACGTCGAACTGACGGCGTTGGGCGGTGCCGACGAGGAAGCAACGCAGGGCAAGATCCGCAGCGTTCTCGCCCGCTATCCCGGCACCCAGAGCGAGGTGCTGACATTCCTGGGCGACCGCATCAGCGAATCACTGTCCGGCGAGACTGCGGCGCTGGCCATCGGCATCTATGGTTCCGATCTGGATGGCCTCGACAGGGTGGCGGCGCAGGTTGCGGCGGCGGTGCGGCGCGTGCCCGGCGCTGCCGATGTCCAGATCAAGGCAGCGCCCGGCGCGCCGAGCCTGACCGTGCGGCTCGACCCCGATCGCATGGCACTCCACGGCGTCTCCGCTGGCGATGCCGCGGATGCAGTCGAAACCGCCTTTCAGGGGCGCGTCGTGGCGCAGCGTGCCGCCGCCGACCAGGTCAGCGATATCGCCATCACCCTCGCCCCGGCGCTGCAGCAGGACCCCGAAGCCATCGGCAGCCTGCTGGTGCGCTCGTCCGACGGCGTCACCACGCGGCTGGGGGATATCGCCACGTTGCAGCCGGGTGACAGCCGGCTCTCAATAAACCATGACAATGGCCTGAGGCGGCAGATCGTCACCGCCAATCCCGCCGGCCGCGATGTCGGCGGCTTCACCGCCGACGTGACCGCGGCGGTGAGGCACGATGTCCGGCTGCCACCGGGGGTGTTCCTCGAATATTCGGGGCAGGCAGAGGGCCAGGCAGCAGCGTTCCGGCAGTTGGCGATCAACGTCGCCACCGCGGCCATCGGCATTGTCGCGCTGCTCGTGCTGGCGTTCGGCGGCGCCCGGCCGGCACTGCTCATCCTTGCGGTCACCCCCTTTGCCATGGCGGGCGGAGTCGCAGCGGCGGCGCTGACCGGCGGTGTGCTGTCATTGGGCGCGCTGGTCGGCTTTGTGACGCTGTTCGGGATCGCGGCGCGCAACGCCATCTTGCTGATCTCGCATGTCGATCACCTGGTCACGGTGGAGGGCCAGCCATGGGGCCTGGCCACCGTTGTCCAGGCGACGCGCGAGCGCGTGACGCCGATCCTCATCACCGCACTGGTCACCGGGCTCGGGTTGGCACCACTGGCGCTCGAGGCCGGGCAATCGGGGCGCGAGGTGCAGGGACCGATGGCGGCGGTGATCCTTGGCGGCCTGTTGACCTCGACCGCGATGAGCCTGTTGTTGCTGCCGGCCCTGGTGCTGGCGTATCGGAAACCCGATGCAGCTGCTGTTGATCGAAGATGACCCGGGGATGGCGGCGCTTATCGCCGCCGGCCTCGCGCCGCGCGAGCACCAGGTGCGTATCGTCCATGACGGCGCACAGGCGCTGGCAGCAGCGCGGGAGCGCCAGTTCGACCTCATCATCGCCGATCGCATGTTGCCCGATACCGATGGCGTCGCGCTCATCGCCGCCTTGCGGCACGCCGGGCAGCGCGCGCCGGTGTTGATGCTGACGGCGCTGGGGTCGGAGGAGGACCGGGTTTCAGGGCTGGAAGCGGGTGCCGACGATTATCTGGTCAAGCCGTTTTCGATGGCGGAGCTGGCGGCGCGGGTCTCGGCGCTGTGCCGCCGCGGTGCCGCCGGGCCAACGGTCATTCGCATCGCCGATGTCGAACTTGACCGGCTCGAGCGGCGCGTCCGGCGCGGCAGCGGCATCATCGACCTGCAGCCGCGCGAGTTTCACCTCCTCGAATATCTGATGCTCGAGGCACCACGGGTCATCACCCGCATGATGCTGCTCGAACGCGTCTGGCACTTCCGTTTCGATCCGGGCACCAATATCGTGGAAAGCCATGTCAGCCGGTTGCGCACCAAATTGGGCGAGCCGGCGCTGATCCAGACCGTGCGGGGGGAAGGCTATGCCGTCCGCCCGGTTTAGGCCGTTTCTCGCCAACACCAGCTTTCGCATCGCGCTGCTCA
This sequence comes from Sphingomonadales bacterium, assembly GCA_025351405.1. Classification (GTDB taxonomy): domain Bacteria; phylum Pseudomonadota; class Alphaproteobacteria; order Sphingomonadales; family Sphingomonadaceae; genus Sandarakinorhabdus. Next base: position 125,397 of record JANXVZ010000023.1, read on the forward strand.
ACGCCACCCTTCTGGCGGCGGCGATGGCGGCGGCGGCATCGGGCGCCTGGATCGCCACGCGCGACCTCGCGGCGCGTGACCTGCAGCAGCGTATCAGTCTCGAAATCGCCGCCATCCGCGAGGAAGCCCGTGGCGAAGGGCTTGAAGCCGCCGCCGATGCGGTGAAATCCCGTGCCGAACGTCCCGGCGCGCTCGAATACCGGCTGGTCGATGCCGGCGGACGCCGTCTTGCCGGCGACCTTGTTTTCAATGCCCCGGCAATCGGCTGGAGCCGTGTCGTCAACCGCGGTGCCGAGGCCGATGGCGACCACCATGGCGCCCTGGTTGTCCAGACGGTGGCGTTGCCGGGCGGGGCGCTGCTGTCGGTCGCCGATGACCTTTCGCGCAGCGAAGCGATACGCAACGCGATTTTCCGCAGCATAGCCGCGTGGGGCGCAGCCGCCATCGGCCTCGGCCTTGCCGCCGGCCTGTGGCTGACAAGCCGGGCGCTGCGTCGCATGGAGGCCGTCGTCGCGACGGTGGCCGCCGTCGGCCGCGGCGACCTGGCGGCGCGGGCGCCCTTGTCCGGCACCGGTGACGACATCGACGGGCTTGCCGGCGGCGTCAACGCCATGCTCGATCGCATTGGCACGTTGGTGCAGGCGCTGCGACGCGTTTCCGCCGATCTCGCGCATGAACTGCGCACGCCGCTGACGCATGTCCGCCAACGGCTGGAGCGCGCCTCCGATGCCCCCGATGCTGCCACCAGCCGCCGCGAGCTCGACGCCGCCAATGCCGCGATGGACAAGGCGTTGCGGATGTTCGACGCCATGCTGCGGCTGGGCGAAATCGATGCCGGCCATGCCCGGGCGCGCTTTGCCGAGGTCGATCTGCACGACATCGTCGAGCGTGTTGCCGACGCCTATCGCCCGGAAATCGAGGCCACCTGCCGCCGCCTTCACGTCGCGGCTCAAGCGGGCCTTGCGGTCCATGGCGACGCCGACCTGTTGACCCGGGCGCTGGCCAATCTTGTCGAAAACAGCCTCAAACATGGTGCGGGCGGCGGCCATGTCACCATCACCCTCGCGCGGGAGCGCGGCGCCGTCGCCCTGGACGTGTGCGATGATGGCCCCGGTATCGATGCCGCTGTACGGGCGCGCGTCACCGAGCCGTTTTATCGCCTTGCGCCTGCAGGCGACGTCGAAGGCTCGGGACTTGGCCTCGCCATTGTCGCCGCCATCGCTAGGCTGCACGATGCGACGCTGGAGATCGGCGACGCCAACCCCGGCAGCCGCGCCACGATCCTGTTTCCGGTTGCCTGACAGCGGGCGCGGCGGCACGAAACAGGCGCGCCAGCCCGAATGCGGGTGGGCGATTTCACACGGCGACTTCCAGCACGGGTGCGGGTGCCATGCCCGGGTCCTCTGCCGTCCAGTCGAGGCCACCGGCATAGCGCCACGCGACGCGACCGGTTTCGTCGAGTGCAAGCAGATGCAGCCAACGATTGTCGCACAGCGCGCGCACGCTGTCGTGGCGGCGCAGAATGTCGGTGATGGCCTGGCGTGGCGCCTCGATGCACACCGTCAGGCGCAGGGGCTCATGAACATGGGCTTCGCCATCGTGGATGGATTGCCACGGCAACCCGGCGCGCAGCAGGCCGCCATTGCCCTCGACGACACCGATGCCGCCGGTAACATTGTGCAGCAGCTTGTTGCCCGCCCCGAACAGCGTCGGTGCGACGGTAGAGCCATAATATTGCAGGCTGATCCAGCTTGCGACGACCACCGGTGCCGTCAAGATCAATTCGAGGACGCTGAAAGCCTTGTCCTGCTGCCAGTCATAGTCGTGGAGAAACGCCCGGCCGGCGATCGGCTTTCCGGCCGTGCGGGAGCGCGGCGCGGCGATAAACGCCCTGCATCCCGCAAGCCCCCACTCCGGCCGCACCTCGGCCCAGTCGTGGCTGCGGCGGGCTATACTTGCAGCGCCGTCGGCGCGTGGCAGCCGCAACGCCCGTTCGCTGCGCGCAACAAGGCCGGCGGCAGCGAACCAGGATCGCGCCCGAGCAAGGTCGGTGGCGTGCGCGGGCGAGGGATGGTCGCTGTCGTACAGCGTGACGGCGTCGGTTGTCGTGTCGTGCAGGGCGCCTGCGAAAACGGTGTCTGCGGGCACGACAATGCCCCGCCCCGCCAACCCCTGGCGTACCTGTACATCGTTGAGAAGCGCCGCGAGCAAGCGGGCGTTGACCTCGCCGGAATAGCCGCCGCAGGCGCCGCAATGCAGTCCGCTGGCGAAGGGGTTGTTGGCAACATTGGCCCCGTGCCCGGCAAAAATGACAAGCCTCGCAAAATTGTCGGTCAAGGACATGGCACGGAGCACCGTTTCGGCAGCGGCGGTCTTGGCGGCTTGCCCGAGAGCCGGGTCCGGTCGCGGCGCCGGATCGCCCGGCGCCCGATTGCGCGCGAGGCCCAACGCATCGCGCACCAGCTTTCCGACGTAAACCGGGCCAGTGGCCTCGACAAAGGCGAACGACGACACCGCCGCCAGTTTGAACCGACCCCAGGCCCGCGAGGCCCGCGCCTTCAAACGCTTCGATACACTGGCGGCTTCATCTCCGCCCGAACACGTCGTCAACCCGGGCTTGAGCAGCACCGGCAGGCGCATCTCCGGCACGTCGGACGCAAAGCGCGTGTGTGACGCCGCCATGCCGAAGAAGCCGGCAAAGCCCAGGGTCTGGATTCCGGCACTGACGCCCTCCAGCGCGCGGCGGAACACTTCGGATCGGACGTCGATGCAGAAGGCAACCTGAAGCTCAGGGCGTCGATGCTGGCCCGCCGTGTTTGGCGAGGCGAGCATCGCGGCGATGTCCCGCTGGGCTGCCCGTTCCGCCGCCTCCTGCAAGATGACGTCGACCGTGTCGGCAGCAGTGGCGGCAACGGGAACAGCGTGGCGGGCCACCACGTCCCGCCAGTCTGCGGCGATGGCGTTGCCATGTTGCGCGAACAGCACCTGTTCCCACAGCAGGCGGATCGCCAGCAGGTCGATGATCGTATCATCCCGCTGGCCCAGACGTTCCGCCTGCCAGCGCCGGTAGCGGGCGTGTTGAGACCACCCCCCCAGCGTCAACAGCAACTGGTGGAAATATGTTTCCATCGCGTCGACGCCAATGCCAAGGCGATGCACCGCATCGAGGATCACCGCGTGCCCGCTTTCGGGCGCATCGGCCACAAAGGCGGCAAATCCCCTCGTACCGGCAATCTCCGGGGTCAGGTCGTGGGTTGCAAAGGCGCGCCACGCTTCATAGGCACTGCGGCCGCGCGGTGCCGCCCACAAAGCCTGGCCCTCGTCGAAATAGCCCGCTGCCCAGGCCCCGAAACGCTCGGCGATCAGCCCCGGCCAGTCGATGCCCGACGCCGCTGCGGCAAGGTCGGCGATGGTGGGCAGCGGCGGCTCGATGGGCGCGGGCCGTGACACCTCCGCCTTCAAGGCATCGAGGCTCGCCGGACGCGATGGACCGGGCGACGCCGACAGCGCGGCGCAAAGATCGGCGTCGGAGATTTGTCCGGCCGCCAGACGGTCCTGGTACCAGCGGCGCGGCATCGCCATCCGCAGGCCCGTTAGACGACGCAGGCGCGACGCAACCTTGGCCAGATCCTCCGATCCCTGTCCGAGGAACGGATTGACGGCGACGCTCGATGCCAGCGGCCAAGCCGGGGGAATTGCGTCCGCGGCCGCATTCGCAGCGGCCCTGGTCGCGCGCGCATCGGGATACAGGCTTTCGGCGGGTGCATCCATCACGCGTTGCTCCTTGCAGAATGCGGGGACTGGCGGACTGACCAGCCGCCCACCAGGCGGTCGAACAAGGCGTTGGCGTAGAGCCCGTTGGAAAGATGCACGCGCAAGCCCGCAGCAGCCGGGTGATACGCCCATAGCGGAAACATCGACTGCGCGACCGCAACGACGCCGAAGCTGGTGATGGCGAGTATGACGAGGGCCCATTGCAGCGGCCCCGGTACCGGCGTTGCCGGCAATGTACCGGACATCGCCCATTGCGACACCGCCTGCAGTGCGAAATAGCTCACCGTTGCCGCGACGGCATAAACTGCCGTGCGCCGCGTCAATGCCCTTGGCGCCGCATCGGCAAAGCCTTGCGCCAGGATATAGGCGACACCCAGGATGAGAATGGCACCAAGCGCGATGGCCTGTGGCGACTTGTGCTGAAATCCGAATCCGAGGCCGACAATGACGTACAGGCCAAGCGCCACCAGGAACGCCCGGCCGACGGCAGCCGGCCGCGGGATGGCGATGGGCCCGGGCCGGCGGATCGCGGCAACCGCATCGACCGCGCCCCCCGAAGCCAGGAACGCATGCGCCTTGTACAGCGAGTGCGCCACGATATGCAGCAGTGCCAGCGGAAACAGCGCCAGCCCGCATTGCATGATCATGAAGCCCATCTGCCCGATGGTCGACCAGGCCAGCGACGTCTTGACCGCCGGCTGTGTCAGCATGACCAGCCCGCCGAACAGCGCCGTGAAGCCGCCGACAATCACCAGCACCGCGAGAACGCCAGGCGCCAGCAGCATCACATCGGCAAAGCGGATGAGCAGGAAGCCGCCGGCGTTGACGATGCCGGCGTGGAGCAGCGCCGACACCGGCGTGGGTGTTTCCATCACTTCGGTCAACCAGCCATGCGACGGAAATTGCGCCGATTTCAATATCGCGGCGACCGCGATGGACGCGGCCGCACCGACCGCCGGCCCACCGCAGGCGCCAGCGCGGGCCGCGGCGAGGATCGCGGCGATTTCGACGGTGCGATACGCCATCGCCAGCAAGACCGCGCCACCGACCAGGGCAAGGTCGCTGAGCCGGGCGATAACGAATTTCTTGCGCGCCGCCCGCTGCGCCGAGGCGCGTTCGGGATAGAACAGCAGCAGCCTGTGCAGTGCGAGGCTTGTCGCGATCCAGGCGCCGACAAGCTGGAACAGGTTGCCGGCCAGAACGAACATCATGACACAAGCGAGTGTGGCGCACAGCCAACCGGTAAACGCGCCCTGCCGGGCCTCGCCATCGAGATAGGCCCGCGAATACCGCACCACGACCCAGCCGATGAACGACACCAGCAACAGCATGGTGGCACTCACCGCATCGAGCCGGATCGACAAACCGGCACCGGCAAGCCCGGGCAAGGCCATCGTCGCGGGCCCGTCGCGGACCAGCAAGGCAAGCGCCCAACCTGAAACGACGATCGCCGCAAGCGCCACGGCTTCGGCCAGACCCAACGAGAAACGCGGCCGCTGTCCGGGCCCGAGAAAGCCGGCTGCGGCCGCGACCATCAGGCCGGCCGGCGCCACGCATGGTAACCAATACATCGACACAGGTGCCCCCCGCCAGCAAGATTGCGCATAGCGACCGACGTAGCGATCCCGGCGCTCGCTGAAAAATTCATTGTTTCTAATTATTCGTTCTGTTTTAACGAACGATATGGCCGAGCTGAATTATAATCACCTCCGATATTTCTGGGCGGTGGCGCGCGACGGCAGCCTGACGCGTACGGCCCGGCGCCTGAACCTTTCGCAATCGGCATTGTCGGTGCAGATCCGCAAGCTCGAGGCGCGTCTCGGCCACAGCCTGTTCGAGCGACGTGGCCGGCAACTGCACCTGACGGAAGCCGGTCGCCTCGCGCTCGACCACGCCACTGCCATCTTTGCAGCCGGCGACGACCTGCTGGGGACCCTGGCGGAAACCGGCAAGGCGCGCCGTGCAGTGCGGATCGGCGCGCTGGCGACGCTTTCCCGAAACTTCCAGATCGATTTCCTCCGCCCGATCCTTGGAATTCCGCACATCGAGGTCATCCTGCGCTCCGGAAGTCCGTCGGAGTTGCTGCAGGCGCTGCATGCGCTCGAGCTGGACATGGTGCTGACCAATCACGCCCCGTCGACCGACGCGCTGGCGCCGTTTGTCTCGCATCGTCTCGCCGAACAGCGGGTCAGCCTGGTCGCTCCCCCCGCACGCACTTCAGGTCGCACGGGCCTGAAAGACCTGCTCGAAGCGCATCCGGTGATCCTGCCGACCATGGACAGCAGTGTCCGCACCGGCTTTGACTCGCTGATGGCGAGGCTGGGCATCCGTCCGCAGATCGCCGCGGAAGTCGATGACATGGCGATGATGCGGCTGCTGGCGCGCGAGGGAATCGGGCTCGCGGTGTTGCCGCCGATCGTCGTGAAGGATGAACTGGCATCGGGATTATTGGTCGAGGTCGACCAATTGCCCGGCATTGCCGAGACATTCTATGCTGTCACCATCGCGCGCCGGTTCCCCAACCCGATCGTCAAGATGCTGCTTTAGGCGCCGGTCGCATCGCGTGTGGCCCGCGCTTCGGCGTTGCCGCATCGATGACTTGCCCCCGCGGGCGATGGTTTTGCCGCTCATATTCGCGAATATGCCCAAGGCCGCATTCGTTACTGGCGTATCGTGCCACTCCGCATGCCATCAAGCACTGGATTTTATGGACATTTCCGCGCTTTCGACACTTCACTTTGCCGCGCCCCCTGCCTAGGCTTGCGCAAAGGGAGAGCCGAATGAAGCGTGCATGGGTTTTGGGAGTGGCAGCACTGGCGCTGACGGCGCCAATGGCCGTGGATCGCGTAACGGCACAGCCGGCAGTCGCCGCGGCGGCGGTGAGCGAGGATAAGCGGTTGACCGCCTATCTCGATGCGCAGTTCGATGAGGAATTGGCGCAAAAGCCACAGCTGGCGACGCGGCTGGGCAACAAGATGGGCCAGGACAAGCTCAACGACATCAGCGATGCCGCCGAACGCCGGATGCTCGATTGGCGTCGCGCCAGCGTTGCGAGGATGAAAAGCCTTTTCGACCGGGCCAAATTGTCGCCGGAGGCGCAGGTCAATTATGACATCTGGGCATTGGAGCTCGACCGGGCCGAGTTGAGTTACAAGTTTCGCCTGTATCGGCCGCCATTCTACTCCTTCCTGTATTCGGTGCACGGCCAGCTGCCCGACTTCATGATCAACACGCACACGGTCGACACCGCGACAGACATGAAGGCTTACAACAGCCGCCTGCGCGCCATGCCGGCAGTTCTGGACGAAGCCATTGCCCAGAGCCTTGAATCCGACAAGGCCGGCGTACGCGCGCCGAAATACCAGGTCGAGCGGGTCATCGCCGGCAGCCGCACCCTGATCAGCGGCGCGCCCTTTGCCGATGGCGCGGATTCGCCGCTTTGGGCCGACGCCAAGGCCAAGGTCGCCAAGATACGCACGGCAGGAACTGTCACGCCAGACGAGGCGGATGCATTGCTTGCCGACACGCGGAGTGCGCTGCTGGCGCTGCAACCGGCCTACAAGCGGGTGATCGACTGGGCACAAGGCGAGCTGCCGACGGCGCCATCGGGCCGCGTGGGCGCTGCATCGCTGCCCGGCGGCGGTGAATACTATGCGGCCGCGCTGAAGCTGGCGACAACGACCGACCTGACAGCGGCGCAGATCCACAAGATCGGCCTCGACGAGGTCACCCGCATCGAGGGTGAACAGGACGCCCTGGCGCGAAAAGCCGGATTTGCCGACCGCCAGGCCTTTTACGCCGACCGTGCCAGGCGGTTTCCGCCGGTGCCGTGGACCGATGAACTGCGGGCGGATTATCTCCAAAGGGCCAATGCCGCGATCGCACGCACCCGCACCCTGCTGCCCGGTTATTTCGGCCTGCTGCCGGCCTATCGGGTGGAGGTCGTCCGCGAGCCTTCGTTCAGCGAAGTCAGCGGCGGCGCCGCCCATGCCGCCGGCCCCAGCCCCGATGGCGTCCGGCCGGGCAGGGTCTATGTCCATCTTGCCGGCGTTACCCCGGATCCGGCGGCGCTAAACGACCTGATGTGCCATGAAGGCATCCCGGGCCATGTCATGCAGGGCGACATCCAGGCCCGCCAGTCGGCCGGGCCGAAATTCCGCAAGGCCTATGGCTATGTCGCCTTTGGCGAAGGCTGGGGGCTGTACAGCGAGGCGCTCTGCCATGAGATGGGCGCGTATTCCGATGTCGCGCAGGATTTCATGCGGCTCGATGCCGAATTGTTCCGCGCATCACGGCTCGTCGTTGATACCGGCATCCACGCCGAGGGCTGGACCGAAGAACAGGCCGTCAAATACCTCATCGACACGGGCCGCCTGTCATCGCAGCAGGCACGGTCGGAGGCGCGTCGCTACATCACCCTTCCCGGCCAGGCGACCGGCTACAAGATCGGCATGTTGAAGATCGTCGCGTTGCGCCAGAAGGCAGAGGCGGCGCTGGGCAAAAGGTTCGACATCAAGAGCTTCCACGATTTGCTGATCGGCTCGGGTTCACAGCCGCTGTCGGTGCTCGAGCGGCGCGTCGACGACTGGATAGCGGCGCGAAAGACCTAGCATCGCGGCCGTTCACGGCGGTTTGCGGCAGTTCAACGCAATCCGGCGCCGCGCAGGCGGCGCCGGGAGCACGGCCGTCGCTTTGCATATTGACGGCTTGCGGCAACATGCCATCAGGTCGGTCTGCGGCACCGTGACCATTCGCAAGATCATCCACATCGACATGGATGCGTTTTACGCGTCGGTCGAGCAGCGTGACGATCCCGGCTTGCGTGGCCGGCCGGTGGCGGTGGGCAGTGCACAGGCCCGCGGAGTCGTCGCCGCCGCGAGTTACGAAGCCCGCAGTTTCGGCGTGCGGTCTGCCATGGCCTCGGTCACGGCGTTGCGGCGTTGCCCGGCGCTGGTGTTCGTGCCGCCGCGTTTCGATGTCTACCGCTTCGTGTCGCAACAGATCCGCGCCATCTTTGCCGACTACACCGACCTGATCGAGCCGCTGTCGCTCGACGAAGCCTATCTCGACGTCACCGCCGACATTCGCGGCATCGGATCCGCCACCGCCATTGCCGCGGAAATCCGCGCCCGCATCCGCGCCGAAACCGGGCTGACCGCTTCCGCCGGCGTTTCCTACAACAAGTTCATCGCCAAGCTGGCGTCGGACCAGAACAAGCCCGACGGATTGTGCGTGATCAGGCCGGCGCAGGGCGCGGCCTTCGTTGCGGCCCTGCCGGTCAAGCGCTTCCACGGCGTCGGGCCGGTAACGGCGGCAAAAATGGCGGGATTGGGCATTTTGACAGGTGCCGACCTGCGCGATCGCAGCCTGGAGGAGCTGACGCGGCATTTCGGCAGCAGCGCGAGCTATTTCCACCGGGCCGCCCATGGCGAGGACGATCGCCCGGTGGTCAGCGACCGGCCGCTGAAATCGGTGGGTGCCGAGCGGACGTTCGATGTCGATCTTTCCGACGAAGCCGATCTCATGGCGGCGCTGGTTCCCGTCATCGATGCCGCCTGGGCGCGGATTGCACGGTCGGGAGCCGCCGCGCGCACGCTGACGCTGAAAGTCAAGTTCGGCGATTTTCGCACCATCAACCGCTCGCGAACGCTGCCGGTGCCGATCGGCGGCCGCTCCGAGCTGGCCGATATCGGTGCGGACCTGCTGCGCGGATTGTTGCCTGTGGACACCGGCATCCGGTTGCTCGGGTTGACCCTGTCCGGCTTTGGCGATGCCACCGCCGCCATGACGGACCAGCCGCCCCTCGATCTTTGACGGCCATGGTTGAAATCGCCGCTTGTTGCGGCGGTGGAAAAACCGGGCACCCGCACTTGCGGGCGCACCATCGCTCGCGCATCCTTCCTGCCATGCGATATCGGGACATTGGCAAGGCGATCGCGGTGGCAGCCGCTGCGGTCGGCGTGCTGCTGGTTGCCGTCCAGGCGACCGGCGACCCGCGCCCGGGCGTCGAACTGTTCTCGCCGCTGGGCGCAGTCGAGCGCGTCGAGCAGATCAAGCTGCGCTTTGCGACGCCGATGGTGGCGCTCGGCGATCCGCGCCTGGCGGCCCCGGCCATGGGAAATTGCTCGGCGGGTGCCACCGGCCGCTGGGTCGATGCGCGCAGCTATGCCATCGACCTGGCGGCACCGCTCCCCGGCGGCCAACGCTGCAGCTATGCGCTGGTGCCGGGGTTGAAGGACGCAAAGGGCGCCGGCATCGCCGTGCAGCGCTTCGCCTTCGATACCGGCGGGCCCAATGTGCGCGCCAGTACCCCCGAAAGCGACGGCGGCACGATCGAGGAGGACCAGATCTTCCTCCTCGCGCTCAACGCCGCGCCGACCCCTGCAAGCGTGGCGGCCAACGCATCGTGCCGCATCGATGGCGTCGGCGAGGTGGTGCCGCTCGAAATGCTCCCGGCGGCGACGCGCGATGCACTGGTATCGGGCGCCGCGCGCGACTGGCGGATGCGGCGCTTCCTCGTCAGCGCCGGCTGGCGGGCTTCGGAGGACAGTGAAGCGGAAAAACAGCCCCGCGCCGAAATCGCCGCCGTTCGCTGCCGCCGCGCTTTGCCCGCCGGCGGGCGCATGGCGATCGTCTGGGGCAACGGCATCGCCACCGCCAACGGGCTGGTGACAAGCGCCGTCAACCGGCTCGACTACAAGGTGCGCCCGGCATTCAGCGCCCGCTTCGAATGTTCACGCGAGACGCCGGCATCGGGGTGCTCGCCGATCAGCCCGATGCGGGTCAGCTTCACCGGCCAGGTGCCGCTGGCGCAAGCGCAGGCGATCCGGTTGATTGCCCCGGGCGGCAAGGCCATCGCACCGGTCCCGGTCAAGGCCGGCCACGTCCAGACGGTCGACAGCGTCGAATTCGCCGCGCCCTTTGCCGAGGCAGCGACCTTCAACGTGGCGCTGCCAGCGCGGCTGACAGACGACGCCGGGCGGGCGCTGGGCAACGCTGCGCGCTTCCCGCTGGCCGTGTCGACCGCCGAAGCGCCGCCGCTGGTGAAGTTCTCCGGCAGTTTCGGCATCATCGAAGCAGCCGAGGGCGGCGTGTTGCCGGTGACCGTGCGCGCCGTCGAACCACGGCTGGCCGGACGGGCCATTGGCCCGATCGGCGGCCGCGAGATCGCCGTGGCAACCGATGCCGAGGTCGCCGGCTGGTTGCGCCGGCTCGACAAGGCCGAGGAACGCACCGACGAAGAGGTGCCGATCGCCGGATCGAAGCAAACCCGCACGATCGAAACCACCCGCCGCGCACCCTTGATTGCACCGGGAATGCCGGCCCATGCGATAAGCATCGCCAAACCGGGCGGCGCCCGCGCTTTCGAGGTTGTCGGCATCCCGCTGCCGCAAAAGGGCTTCCATATCGTCGAACTGGCGTCGCCGCGGCTGGGCGCGGCGCTGCTCGGGCCGGGCAGGACGCGCTATGTTGCCACCGGCGCGCTGGTCACCGACATGGCGGTGCATTTCCAATGGGGCCGTGGCCGCAGCCTCGCCTGGGTGACCCGGCTCGGCGACGCAAAGCCCGTTGCCGGCGCGCGCATCGCCGTACTCGACAGTTGCACCGGGGCGGCGTTCTTCTCGGGCGTCACCGATGCCGCCGGTCGTGCCATTATCGGCGACGTGCTGCCGCCGCCCGCTGCTTACGGCAATTGCGACTATGGCGAGCATCCGCTGATGGTCAGCGCCCGCGCCAATGGCGATTATTCGTTCACGCTGACGAGCTGGAACAACGGCATCCAGCCCGGCGATTTCAGCCTGCCGGGCGGCTATGGCTATGACCGCAGCGCCTTTGTGACGGTATTCGACCGGACGCTGCTGCGCGCCGGCGAAACGGTATCGATGAAGCACATCGTCCGCGCCCGCACCGATGCCGGCTTCGGCGCGGTTGTCGATTTGCCCAGGGACCCCAGCGTCGTCATCCGCCACATCGGCAGCGACCAGACCTATGAACTGCCGCTGGTCTTCGCCCGCAATGGCAGTGCCGAAACCCAGTGGAAAGTGCCCGCCGAAGCCGCACTGGGCGAATACAGCGTCGAAATCGGCACCAGGGGCGCGAGCGATCGCAAGATCTCGGGCCGCTTCAGCGTCGAGGAGTTCCGCCTGCCCACCATCCGCGCGCGGGTGTCCGGCCCCAAGGAACGCCAGGTCGCACCGACGGCGGTGCCGATCGATTTGACACTCGCCTATCTGTCGGGCGGCGCGGTCAACCGGGCGCCGGTCAAGCTGCGCACCCAGGTCGAACCGCGGGCGGTTGCAGTGCCCGATTATGACGGCTGGACCTTCGACGGCGAACCGGTGGTGGCGGGGATCGTGCCATTGGACGGCGGCGACGAACCCGCCGCGCAAGGGCCCTTGCGCGCCCGCGTCGAGCCGGTGACGCTCGGCCAGAACGGCAGCGCGCGCGTAATTGTCGACAGGCTGGCGCTGGTGACGCGGCCGTCGGTGCTGGTTGCCGAGATGGACTATGACGACGCCAATGGTGAAGTCGCCACCGTCTCGTCGCGGATCGCGCTCGAGCCTGCCGCCGTCCGCATCGGCCTGAAGCGCGACGGCTGGATCGCCCGGGCGGATGACCTGCGCTTGACCCTGGTCGCGCTCGATCTCGACAACCGGCCGATCAAGGGGCAGCGCATCGCCGTCAAGCTGTTCAGCCGGGAGACCTATTCGTACCGCAAGCGGCTGATCGGCGGCTTTTATGCCTATGACAACAGCCGCGAAACCAAGCTCCTCGACGCTTCGTGCAGCGGCAGCACCGACGACAAGGGGCGGCTCGCCTGCAAGCTGGATGTCGGGGTTTCGGGCGAGGTCGTCGTCGAGGCGACCGCCCGCGATGCCGCCGGCCGGGTGGCGCAGGCGACGACCAGCGTCTGGCTGGCGGGCGACGACCAATGGTGGTTCGGCGGCGACAATGGCGACCGCATGGACGTCATCCCCGAAGCGCCAGAATATGCCGCCAATGGCACGGCGCGCTTCCAGGTGCGGATGCCGTTCCGCACCGCGACGGCACTGGTCAGCGTGCTGCGCGACGGCGTCATCGACAGTTTCGTGACCGAATTGTCGGGCAAGGACCCGGTCGTCAGCGTGCGCCTGAACGGCGCCTATGCCCCCGATGTTTATATCTCGGTGCTGGCGGTGCGCGGGCGGATCGCGGGCTGGCGGCTGTGGCTGGCGGATTTTGCCCGCCGCTGGCACATCCCCTGGCTTAGCCGCGAAGGCGCCGCACCGACCGCGCTCGTCGATCTCGCCAAGCCATCGTATCGCTTGGGGATTGCCAGGATCAGGGTCGGCTGGGACCAGCATCGCCTCGGCGTCAGGGTGGCCAGTGATGTGCAGAGCTATGCGGTCGGCAAGGTGGCGCGCGCCTTTGTGACGGTGACCCCGCCGGCGGGGCGCAAGCTGCCGCCGGGGAGCGAGATCGCCTTTGCCGCTGTCGATGAAGCGCTGCTGCAACTGAAGGACAACGACAGCTGGAAGCTGCTCGATGCGATGATGACCGACCGGCCATTGAGCGTCGAAACCTCGACCGCGCAGACGCAGGTGGTCGGCAAGCGCCACTATGGCCGCAAGGCAGTGGCGGCGGGCGGCGGTGGCGGCAACGACGGCGCCGGCGCGGCGCGGCGCGATTTCCAGCCGTTGCTGCTATGGCGCGGGCGGGTGCCGCTCGATGCGTCGGGCCGCGCCACCATTCCGGTCAAGCTCAACGATTCGCTGTCCAGCTTCCGCTTCGTCGCGGTGGCGACCGGCGGCACCGACCTGTTCGGCACCGGCATGACCAGCGTGCGGACGACGCAGGACCTGCAGATCCTCGCCGGCATCCCGCCGCTGGTGCGCGAGGGTGACCGCTATGTGGCGACGGTGCTGTTGCGCAACACGACGGGCAAGGCGATGCGGGTGACGATCGGCGGCAGCGCAGGGGCGCTGATGCTGCCGCCGCGCGCCGTCGATGTGCCGGCAGCGAACGCGTTGACGGTCGGCTGGACGCTGGTGGCGCCCGCCGCGGGCACGGTTCCATGGGCGATCGACGCATTGGCGACGAGCGGCGCCCGCGATGCCGTGCGTGTGCCGCAGCAGGTGGTGCCGGCGATGCCGGTCGAGGCCTTGCAGGCAACGCTGGTGCAGCTCAACCCCGGGGCGCGCTTCCCGGTCGCCATCCCCGCCGATGCACTGCCCGGGCGGGGCGGACTGGAGGTGGCGCTCAGCCGGACATTGGGCGGGGCGCTGCCGGGGGTGAAGGCGTACATGGCCGCCTATCCGTATGACTGTATCGAGCAACAGCTGTCGCGCGCGGTGGCGACGGGCAATCGCCCCGGCTGGGACGCTTCCGCCGCGCTGCTCCCGGCCTATCTCGATCGCGACGGCCTTGTGCGCTATTTCCCCGCCGACTGGATCCTGGGCGACGACGCGCTCACGGCGTATATCCTGCGGCTGTCCGCCGAATCCGGGCTGCCGTTACCCGCCGACGCCCGCGCCAGGATGATCGCCGGGCTGGCCAATTTCGTCGCCGGGCGCACCGAGCGCAGCCATGCCAGGGTGCTCGTCATCGACAAGGCGAGCGGCGACGCCGGGCTGGCGAGCTTCGGCAGCGATGGCGCATCGCGGCGGCTGGGCGCCATAGCGGCGCTGGCCAGCGTCGGTGCCGCAACGCCGGCCATGCTCGAACCGATCAACATCACCCCCGATGCCTGGCCGACCATCGCCATCGTCGACTGGGCCTATATCCTGCGCAAGCTGCCCGGCGTCACTGGCGCTGCGGCCAGCCTCGATCGCGCCCAGCAACTGCTGCGCGCCCGGCTCGACCTGCAGGGCACGCGGCTGACGATCGCCCGCGCCGACGATCCGTGGCAGACGCTGGCGTCGCCCGATAGTACCGCGGCAAGGCTGCTGATGACCGTCGGCGACCTGCCGGGCTGGCGCAGCGATGTCGGCGGGCTGGCGCGCGGCCTGATGTTGAAGCAACAGCGCGGCCATTGGGACACCACGGTCGCAAATGCCGTCGGCACGCTGGCGATGGCGGATTTCTCGCGGCGGTTCGAAAGTGCCCCCGTTAGCGGGACGACGACCGCGACCCTTCCCGGCAGCCGCCGCGATTTCGCCTGGCCGGCCGGCGCCTCTCCCGCTCCGGCGCTGATCGCCTGGCCCGCCACCGCCGCCACATTCCAGCTCCGGCACGATGGCAGCGGCGCGCCCTGGGCGATCGTCACCGCACGCGCCGCAGTGCCGTTGCGGGCGGCGCTGGCCAGCGGTTTCGCCGTCACCCGCAGCATTGCACCTGTCACCCAGGCCGCCCCCGGCCATTGGAGCCGCGGCGACGTCATCCGGGTCCGCATCACCTTCACCGCCCGTGCGCCTGTCGAGTGGGTGGTGATCAACGATCCGATACCCGCCGGTGCCACCATCCTCGGGGGTTCGCTCGGCGGCCGGTCGGAGGTGCTCGCCGCCACCGATGCCAGCGGGTTGCAACCAACCTTCGTCGAACGCCGCAGCGATGCGGTCCACGCCCATTATGCGCAGGTCCCCAAGGCCCCCGTCACCTATGAATACACCGTCAGGCTGAACAGCGAGGGCCTGTTTCGCCTGCCTCCGACCCGGGTGGAGGCACTTTACACACCGGAAATGTTCGCCGCCCTGCCCAACCGCCCCATCGCGGTCGCAGCGGCCCCGTAAACCACGCATGATGGCCCGGACACCACGCGACCTCGCGCCCGATCATCCGTGCCGGTGAAGCGTCCGGCACACACACCATGAGGGCGCGACCGGCGCTTTTGGTCGCTGTCGCCGGGCTGGCGGCACTGGCCATCGCCACGGCGCCTCCGCGGTTGCCGGATTATGACGACGTGCGGGGGCAATGGCAGTCGAGCGAGGCGCGGTTGCTGGCGCGGGATGGCCGTCTGCTCGACCTGCGACGGGCCGACGCGCATGTTCGCAAGCGCGACTGGGTCGGCATCAACCAGGTTTCGGCGGCACTGCTGGCTGCCACGGTGCGCGGCGAGGACCATCGGTTCTGGCAGCACCACGGTGTCGATTGGCGCGCCGTGGGGAGCGCCCTTCGGGCGCGTCTGCGGCTTGACGGGGAACGCAAGCGCCCGCGCGGCGCCAGCACCATCACCATGCAATTGGCGGGCCTGCTCGATGCACGGCTCGGCCGGGCGGGGACGCGGTCACCCTTGCAGAAGCTGGCGCAGGCGCGCGCCGCCTGGAGCCTCGAGCGGCGGTGGACCAAGCCGCAAATCCTCGAAGCCTGGCTCAACCTGCTGCCCTGGCGGGGTGACCTGGTTGGCATCGATGCGGCAGCGCGCAGTCTGGCAGGGCGTCCGCCGGGCGCGCTGGGCGTTCCCGAAAGCCGCATTCTCGCCGCCCTGATCCCCGCGCCGGCGGCGTCCCCGGCGCAGGTGGCGACGCGCGCCTGCCGCCCGGTGCCGGCGGAATGCGCGCAATTGCGGGTCACCGCCGATACCATGCTCGGGCCACGTGCGGCCCTTCCCGATCCCGCGCTCGCACCACAGCTTGCCGAACGCCTGCTGGCTGGCGGCCGCAAAGTCGTGCGCACCACCATCGACGCCGACTTGCAGACCTTTGTCGCGCAGGTCCTGGCGCGGCAACTGGCGGCGCTGGCCAGCCACAATGTCCGTGACGGTGCCGCGCTGGTTGTCGACAACGCAAGCGGCGAGGTCCTCGCCTATGTCGGGTCGGCGGGGGCCGCTTCGCGCAGCGGTGCCGTCGATGGCGCCGCAGCCGCGCGGCAGGCCGGATCGACGCTGAAGCCGTTCCTCTATGGCCTCGCCCTTGAAAAGCGCCTGCTCACCGCCGCCTCCGTTCTCGATGATGCACCCGTTGATCTCGACACCGCCAGCGGGCTGTATGTGCCGCAGAATTACGACCGCGAATTCCGTGGCCCGGTCAGCGTGCGCTCGGCGCTGGGCAACAGCCTCAATGTGCCCGCCGTGCGGACGTTGCTGCTGGTCGGCGTCGATGCCCTGCGCGACGGGTTGTTCGACAGCGGCTATCGCGGCATCTCGCGGGATGGCGATTATTACGGCTTCAGCCTGGCGCTGGGCTCGGCCGAAGTGACGCTGCTCGAACAGGCGGCGGCCTATCGCAGCCTGGCACGGGGCGGTCGCTGGTCGGCATTGCGGCTGGAACCGGCACCGGCCCCGCCAGATCGTACCGTGCTCGACCCGCGCGCCGCCGCCATTGTCAGCGACATCCTCGCCGACCCCGCAGCGCGCACCGCCACCTTTGGCGATAACAGCGCGTTGACGTTGCCCTTTCCGGTCGCCGTCAAGACCGGCACCTCCAAGGCGCTGCGCGACAATTGGTGCATCGGGTTCAGCAGCCGTTACGTCGTTGCGGTCTGGACCGGCAATTTCGAGGGGGACAGCATGGCGGCGGGCATCTCCGGCGTCAGCGGCGCGGGGCCGGTATGGCGTGAAATCATGCTGCATCTGCACCGCGACCATGCCGGTGCGGCGTTTGCCATTCCGCCCGGCGTCATCGCGGGCGATGTTCGCTTCGACCCCGCTATCGAACCGCCGCGCCGCGAGCTGTTCCTGGCCGGAACCGAGCTGGGCGTGGTGCGCGTTGCCCCCGCTGCTGCGGTGCGGCCGCGCCTCGTTGCCCCCGCCGATGGCAGCATCATCGCGATCGACCCCGATATCCCGCCGGCGCGCCAACGCATCGGCATTCGCGCATCGGGGAGCGGCGCCGCGATGCGCTTCGAGATCGACGGGCGCAACGCCGGGCCTGCGGACCGCATCCTGCTGTGGACGCCGACCCCGGGCACGCACCGCATCATCCTGCGTGGGGGTGACGGAAAAGCGCTCGACCGCAGCCGGATCAGCGTTCGCTGATCATTTTATGCCCCGATCAGCATGCGCTGATCATTCCTTGCCCGATCAGCAAGCGCTGATCATTCCGCAAAAACCGTCGATGGGCCACCCTTGCGCACCCGCAGCCGCACCGGGCCGGGTTTCGATGCTGCGGCCGCGCTGCCGTCGCGCGCCAGCACCGCGATGGCGTGACCGACGTCGAAGCCGAACATGTTGGGCCAATCGCCAACCGGAGCGGTGCCATCGACCCGTATGTTGAGCACGACGAAGCCGGGGCGGGTATCGTCATGGGACAACGACAACAGCGTGCCGCTGATTTCGGCGTGGTTTTCGACGATCTGTACCATGGCCTGTTCCATTCACACCCGCGTGCCGAGATGGGCGACCAGCGCCGCCGCGATCGGCTGGCCACCATGTTCCTCGAAGTAACTGTAAGCTGGGGACGGGTTGACCTCGAAGCAATAGATCGTGCCATCGGGCGTGCGCTTGAGGTCGATGCCGGACATCGTCAGCCCCAGCCGTGCGGTCAGCCGCACGCACGCCTCGGCGATGTCATCGGCCAACACCATCGGCGCCATGGCCGTGTCCAGGCCGTCGCGTTCGCCATAGCGATAATCCACGGCGTCCGAGACGATTTCGGTGGCGAACACGGCACCGCCGATGACATGGACCCGGATGTTGACGCCGGGTACATAACCCTGGAATTGCGTCGGCAACCGGGTCACGCTGTCGAGGTCGGGACCGGCATCGGGCGACCATTCGCGCACGATCGATCGCACGGCAGACACCGATTTGAAGATGATGCGGCCCTGTTCGGCATGGAAGGCGCGCACTGCCTCGGGGCGGTTGGTGACCAGCGTTGGTGGCGTGAGCAGGCCAACCGCGGTGATCGCCTGCGCCTGCGCCGGCTTCGACAGGTTGCTGCCCATCGTTGCCGGGCGATTGACGACCCTTGTCGGCAGGGTATCGAGCACTTCATCGAACAGACCCGAAATGATGCGGGCCCGGGCCAGGGCAACGGGGTCGGCAGGGGTGCGGCCGCGCGGCCGATGTTCGGGCATGACACCGACATCGCCCATGCGCGCGTAGATGCCGGTCAGAGCGGCCAGCGCGATGGGCGCGCCGCCGAGCGTGATTTCACCGCCAAGTCCCGCCGCACCCCAGTCGAGATGCAACCCGCAGTGCGCGGCATGGCGCTGGTTGAAGACGATGTGCGGCGCGCCGGCGCGTTCGGCAGCAGCGATCGCCAAGGCCAGGGGGGGCTCTGAAGGGATGCCGGCGAACAGGATCATGGCGCCCTCGCCGCCATCAGCGCCACCAGCGCGGCCAGCGCCGGGCCGCCATCGACCACCGGCGCCGGGTTGGCGGCAACAAAACGCCACCGCGGGTCATCGGCCATCTGCGCCAGCCGGATGGCAAGGACATCGGTTCCCGACAGGCGCGCCAGCCGGCAGCAGGCGGGGTGCGCCGCGTCGGCATCACCCAACACCGTGTCGCCGATCACCAGCACATCGGCGGTCGTCGCGGCCGGCGCCGCATGACCCATCGCCCGGTCCAGCCCCGCCATGTCGCCGGGATGGAAGGGCAGCAATTCCAGCCGTTCGACATGGCCGATGGGCGGCGGAAAGGTTCGCGTGCTGCTGGTGGCACCACCGGGGTGCGGCAACAGTCCCGCGGTGTCGGCGCGTGCCAGCCACAACCATGGCCGATCCGCCGGCCCGTTGAGGGTGCCGAAGGCGGGCCGGTTGATGACCCGGTCACCCAGGCTTTCGAGCCAGCTGAGCAGCAGTGCCAACCACTCGGTCTGGCCGTAGTCGCGGTCGGCTGCCGACCAGCCTTCGAAGCCCAGCGCCAGCATCGGCTCGACGCGGTTGAACACGACGTCGAACTCGCCGGCATCGCCGTCACCGAAATCGAGCCGTGTCGACACCGTGCCGTCGGGTTGCAGGCGGTGCCACCAGCGCGCGCCGGTCAGGGCGCCGAGCGTGGCACGCCGGACGACGCCGCCGCCGGCGCGCGCCGCCAGCGCCGTCGCAACGGCGTTTGCGGTCGGGTCGAGCGCATGGCCAAGAACCAATGCACGCATGGCCGGTTACCGGCCGCAATCGCTGTTGCCCGCCCTAGTTCGGCCCTGAATCGTACAGCCGCTTGGCATGTGCCGACCCACCGGCCATTTGCGCGTTGAGCGCGGCATGGTCGTCCTCGCCGGACAGCGATCCCTGTGACAGGTCGGGGCGCAGTTCGTTGCCGATGAACGGGCCGCCGGCGCCCGCCCCGCCGCCACCGCCCACTGCCGCTTCCAGCGCCGCGATACGTGCCAGCAGTTCCTCGGTGCTCGACCCGGCAACGCCGCCACCCAGGCCTCCGCCCAGGCCTCCGCCCAGGCCGCCTCCACCGTGCCCGAAGCCGCCGGGCCGGCCTTCACCCAACTTGCCCTCCGCAAACTTGCCATCGCTGAACTTGCCGTCCGAAAGCTTGTTTTCGAACACCTGCTTGTCGGGGTTGTGCTTGTCGGGAAGCTTGTCGAACTTGATTTCCTTGCCGTCCTTGAATTCCTTGTGGAGCTCCTTGCTAAGCTCCTTCTCCTTGGTGACTTCCTTGCGGATTTCCTTGTTCTCCTTGATGATCTTGCCGCATTTGACCTGCAGGTTGGCGGTCATCACCGGGCCTGGAGCCGAAATTCCGGTCACGCCGACACAGGTCGCGGCACCGGAATAGGATTTGGAGTTGGGGGTCGATGTCGCCGTGAAATTGGCGTTGTTGGCGGTCCCCGGCCATTGGTCACCCGCGTCACCGCGATTGTGGTTGAGCTCCAGGTCGCGCTTGCCGTCGGCCTGCATCAGCGCCACCCAATAATGGTTCTCGTCGCGGTTGCTGGTCTGGTTTTCGTCGATATGCCAGATCAGCACGCCGGCACCGGGCATCGAAACATCGAATGACCCGGTCTTCTGGCGATTTTCGACAAGGAAATACTCCTTGCCCGGGGCGCCGTCCTTCCACAGCCGGTAGACCGTGTGGCCTGCCTTGACGTCGGCCATCTGGACAACGGCGTTGGTGGTGCGGTTATCAACCTGGACCCAGCCCTGGTTGGCCTTGCACCACGCGCTCGGATGTGTGGGGGCATTGCCGCCGCCACCCCAGCTTCCGCTCGCCATCAGGCACCAGTTGCCGATGCCTTCCGACGAGTTGTCGGTGTCGTAAAGATCGGGGAAGCCGAACAGCAGATGCCCGAGTTCATGCGCGCAAACGCCTATCTTGCAGTCTTCCGGCACGGTGAGATAGGCAAACACCTTGGTCGAATCGACGCTTTGCGCGCCCCCTTCGATCGTCCATTTGTGGGACCAGATGTCCCCCGGGCTGGAATTGGTTTCGGCCCCCGTCCCGGCATGGATGACAATGAAGGCATCGACAAAGCCATTGCCGTCATTGTCGTAGGGCGTGAAATTGACGCTGGGGTTGGACGCGGTCAGCGCATCGCGCGCCATGGTCTGGGCATTGGGCGAAACATTGCCGAGGCCGGACGCGCCATGGGCATAGGCCGCCAGCGTCTGCGGCATCCGGAACGGGCCGACGACATCGCCCTGGATGTCGATGAGGCCGTTGGTGACCTCGGCATAATACTCACGGACGCTTTTCTGGGCACCGCCCTGCGAGAAGAAAAGATCGCGGAAATGCTGCTGTGTCGCGGCCATGTGCTTGTCGGAAAAATCCACCAGCACGACGATGACGCGCAACGCCCCGCGCAATGGCGCCCGGTCCGCAGCGGCCGAACGAATGACGCTGGGCGCCGCGCCGACCGGATAGGCTTCCGGCGGAATGATCACGCCATCGTTGAAGCCGAGGCCATGCGGTTCCGACAGCTTCAGCGAAAAGGAGTCCGAGAAGCCGACTGCCTTGCGCGCCGAAGCCAGCGCGGTATTGAACTTTTCGCGAAGCTCCGGCGCCATCGAGACGGCGCAGCGATCACCATCGTCGCTGGTCTTGGCGGCGCTGAATATATGCTGGATGTTCGCTACGATATCAGTGTCCGTCATCACGCTTCTCCCCGTGAGGTTTGACGATCTGCGACACGATTCTATTTTTGATTGAACGACTCGCTTATGCCACGTTTTCGCCTCGATGGGAACGTTACGCGTGCCATATAAACCCCGTTGGCAATTGCCGTGGCTATTCGCTAGGGTCGGGCGTGCTCGACGATGATTGAACAGGCGCGCCCAGGCTCCGGCGAGGAACCGCTGACGATTGCGGCCGTGACACGCAACTGGCGATTGCAGGCCGGCATCCTGTGCGCCGTGGTCGGCATCGTCGCGGTGGAATCGACCATCGCCGAAATCGTCCACACCCATCTGACCGCGCGCGTCGCGATGATCTTCCTCGCCGGCGTCCTCATCACCGGGCTGCGCCTTGGCCAGCGTCCCGCGGTGCTGGCGGCGGTGCTTTCCACCTTCAGCTATGCGTTCTTTGTCGGCATGCCGCGCGGCCTCGACAGCATCCGCTACCCCGGCGATGTCATCACACTGGTGTTTTTCCTCATACTCAGCACCGTCACCGGGGCGCTCGCGGGCCAGTCCCGCGACGACCGCCAGCAGGTTCGCGCGCGCGCCCGGTCGAGCGACGCCCTCTATCGCTCCAGCCGCGAACTTTCGGCCATGGCGCAGGAATCGGACCTGCGCACCGCGCTCGCCGCCCGCATCGCCGATGCGGCAGGCGGCGCCGGGGCCATCCTGACCGATGGCCGGCTATGGTCGCGGCCCGGTGCGGCGGTACCGGGGCCGGCGTTGCTCGCTGCCGCCACGGCCGCCGCCTGCAGCGGTGAAACCGTCTCGGTCGAAGGCTGGCGCGTACGCGCGATGCACGCCGGTGGTTTCGATCTCGGCATCGCCCTGTGGCGCGAACAATCGAACGGCAGGGACGGCGCCGGCACCGAGTTGATCAGCGTGCTCGCCGACCTCGGCGCTGCTGCCATCGCGCGCGCACGGCTGGCCGTCGCCCATGCCGAAGTCGAAGGCCTCGCCCGCGCGCAAGACTTGCTGACGACGCTGCTCGCATCGATCTCGCATGACTTTCGCACGCCGCTGACCGCCATTCTTGCCTCCGCCAGCAGCCTGCGGCTCTATGGCGAGGTGTTTTCGGTCGAAACCCGTACCGACCTGCTCGTCACCATCGAGGAGGAAGCCACCCGCCTCAACCGCTTTGTCGCCAACCTGATGAGCATGACCAAGCTTGAAGCGGGCGCCATCGCCGACCATTTCGACGTCATCGATATCGGCGAACTGCTCCACGATGTGGCCGGTGCCAGCCGCCGCCGCGCCCGGGACCCTGCCGCAATCCGCGTCGATGCCGAGCCGCGGTTGCAGGTGCGCGCCGACCCGCTGCTGCTGGCACAGGCGCTGGCCAACGTCCTCGACAACGCCGTGCGCTTCAGCCCGGCCGGTGCCGCCGTGACGCTTTCGGCGCAGCGCCGGGACGGCGCGGTGCACGTCGCCGTCGACGATGCCGGGCCCGGCGTTCCCGAAGCGGAATTGCCGCGCATCTTTGAAAAATTCTACCGATCCCCCGGTGCCGCGCCGTTCGGCAACGGCACCGGGCTGGGCCTGTCGATCACCCGCGGGTTGATCGAGGCCATGCACGGGCGGGTATCGGCGCAGAATCGCGGGCCTTCACAACCAGGCTTGCGTGTCACAGTGGAAATGCCGGAAGCAATGTTATGACCATGACCATGACGCCGCCCTCCATCGACGCCAGCGCCGTAGTTGCCGCGGCGCGACTGTTGATCGTCGACGACGAACCGCAGTTGATCCGCGCCTTGGCGCCGGCGTTGTCGGCCGCCGGCTACGCGCTCACCACCGCCGCCGATGCCACCGAGGCGCTGGCGCTGATGACGGCGCAACCGTTCGATGCGATCATCCTCGACCTCGGCTTGCCCGATCTCGACGGCAAGGAGGTGATCGCTCGCATTCGGGACTGGTCGGGCGTGCCGATCATCGTGCTGTCGGCGCGCGACCTCGAGGCCGAAAAGATCATGGCGCTCGATCTCGGCGCCAATGATTTCATCAACAAGCCGTTCACCGTCGGCGAACTGCTGGCCCGGCTGCGCGCCGCGATGCGGATTCGCAACCGCGCCGCCGATGCCGCATCCCGATTTTGCATCGGCGGCCTCGATGTGGATTTCGTGGCGCGCAAAGTGCGCCTCGATGGTGCCCGGCTGCACCTGACGCCGCGCGAATATGCCCTGTTGCGCACCATGGCGAGCCACAGCGACCGTGTCCTGACCCACCGCCAGATCATCAATGCCGTCTGGGGTGTCCATTCGACCGTCGATGCCCAATCGGTGCGCGTGCTTGTCGGCCAGCTGCGCCAGAAGATCGAGACCGATCCCAACCGGCCGCGCTATCTCCTTACCGAAACCGGCGTCGGCTATTCGATGGCGAGCGACGACGGGCGATAGAGCCCTCGCTCAACGCAGCAAGGACAACAGTGTCTCCGCCCCGTCCGACGGCAGTGCCGGAACCCCGATCAACGCCATCACCAGCGGATAGACATCGACATTGTCGAACACCGGCGGCGCCGCGCCAGGCTTGATCGTCGGCCCCGAAGCGATGAAGGTGGCAAGCATTTCGGGGGCGGCATTGTCATAGCCATGGGCGCCCCCCGCGACTGGCGGCGGCGCATCGTCCGGCAGGATGAGCCAGCCGGTCTCGGCCAGGCAAAGGAACGCCGGAACGCGCGGATTGCGCCCATATTCGAAGCGCTTGGGAATGTCCTGCCGCCGCCAGCATTCGGCATGGGCGTGCGGGTGGAGCAACGCCGTCGCCAGCGCCGCCTCCTGGCCGGCCAGGGCCTCCAGCCCGGCATAAGGCCCGGCGGTGACCAGCCTGTAGGTCGCGGCGGGGGCCAGCGCCGCCATCGGGATAACGCGGGCCGGCGAGGTTGCCGCCATGCCGTGATCGGCAACCAGGATGATGTTGGCGGCGATGCCGCGATCCTTCAGGCCGCGCACCAGCCTGCGAATGGCACGGTCGACCGTCACCAGCGCGGTGTTGATGGCAGCGCCATCGGGGCCGGCCTCATGCCCGGCGTGATCGACATCGTCGAAATACAGCGTCAGGAACACGGGCCGGATCGGCGCCGGATCGTCGAGCCAGCCGAACAGCACATCGACCCGCGCCGCGGCCGGCAGCTTGCCGTCGAACGCCTGCCAGCGAGTCGGGCGGACACCATGGATT
>JANXVZ010000011.1 GCA_025351405.1 Sphingomonadales bacterium
CTCCAGCGCAACCTTGGCCTTGAAATCCGCGCTGTAGCGCTTTCTCGTCGTCTTCATTCCCGTCCATCCTTCAGATCGGGAATAGCTTAACAGCCTGTCCAGGTTTCCGGGACCACCTCAGTTCCTCTACGGCATGGCCCCTAAGACAGCGTGGCAATGGCGTTGTTAGCGGCAAGATCGGCACGGTTCAGCAGGGCGTGCTGATCCGTGTTGCCGATGGCGATCAGCCCGGCGTCCGGATGCAGGCTCGCTGCGCTGCGGTTACGACTGCCGCCGGCGGTCGAGGGCACGAGCCATAGGCAAGCGGCCAATGCCGGGACTGTTATCATGGTCCGTGCCCTGCGCATGCGTCAGAGTGCGACGGTCAGGCTGATGCGGGCGGTGATGGCCACCCTGCCCTGTTGCTGTTCGCCGCCGAATTCGCTGGCTACGCGGAAATCGTCATTTCCACCGATCGCGCGGATCTTGCCAACCCAGCCGTTGGTGCGGTCCTCGGGGACGAGGGTGAACGCCTGGCCGCCCTCGAACCGGGCCGTGGTTGTGCCGAGGCTGCCGCCGACGATCTGGCGTCGGCCACCTTCGATCTCGGCGCGAAAGCTGGCCTGATCGGGCGCCGTCCCGCCGAAATCGAGCTCGGCAGCGAGCGTTGCCGAGACCGCCAGTTCATCACTGGTGCGCGCGCCGACGAACAGGTCGAAGGCCTTGCCGCCGCCGCTCTCGGCATAAGCATTTTCGTGGAGACGGTAATAGTCGACAGCCGCGATCGGACGGAACGACAGCCGGCCCGTCTTCAACTCATAGGCGATCCCCGACGATGCGGACCACAGTTGGCCATGCCATTTGCCTTCCGCCGTACGCGCTACCGTTTCATTCCCGATGGCACCGCTGAACTGACGCAAGCCCTTGAAGTCGACATAAGCTCCCGAAACACGGGCATTGGCATGGAAACCACCCAAATTGACCCGCCAATAGGCCGCCCCTTCATATTGGTTCGTGTTGACGTCATTGTCGCTGCCGCCATCGGCATTCTTGCCATAGAGCAGCCCGGTGGAAATGCCGAGGGTGCCGGCGTCGGTCGCGATGTCGGTGCCACCAGCGATTCCCCAACCCGATACATGATAACCCGCGGTGTCGCCGATCGCCTTGGTGCTTCCCCATATGACTTGCTGGACCCAGGTATGCAGACCGGCACTGCCGCGTTCGCCCGGGTCGTTGATCAGCCGCGCCGTTGCGCGCGATGCCTGGGTGACTGCCTCGAACGTGCCGCCGGCGTGATCGGGCAGCATCTGCTTCAGGGTGGTCCCAAAGCGCGTCGCGTCGCGGATATCGAGCACGGCGCCGGCAACCTTGGCATCGCTGTCGAGCGCCTTCACGACGGCTTCATAGGCGCTGGCTTCGGAACGGTTGAGCTTCAGTTCGGCGGCAGTCTTTCGGCTCAGTTCGAGCACCACTTCGTTGGCGGCGCCGGAGACGATTGCACTTTTGAACAGGAACGGCAGCTGGGCCGCCGACGTGCCGAGGTTGGCGGCACCGCTGAGCGTGCCGGCGCGCACGATGACATAGCGTCCGGCGGCATTGCCCACCTTGTCGAGGGCGACAGCAACCTGCGAACCAGCCGCAAAGCTGGCGGCGCCGGCAACGTCGAACATCGTGCTGGTGTGGGCAGTTCCATCGATTGCGATGCCAAGGACACCCTTGTCACCGATCGCCAGCGAACCGATGATGGTGGTGCCGGAACTGGCGGTGGCCAGGATGCCATTGCCGACATTGACAGCCACACCCTGCGCGTGACCCAGATTGCCGACGAGCTGGCTGCCTTCGGTGATCGACAATGTGTCCGATCCGCCGCCAAAATCGACATTGCCGAAGACGCTCGATTTGCCGGCGAGCGCGAGTGTGTCGTTGCCGGACCCAAATCGGATGTCGCCGATGACGACCGGCGCCGCAGCGCCGGTCGGTCCGGCAATCTGGCGCACCACGGTGCCAATGCTGTTGGCGCCGAGATCGATGGCGATATTGTGCCCGGCGCCGCCGCCGCTGGCAGCAATCGCGCCGCTGTTTTCGATCAGCACGAGGCTGCCGGAACGATCGACAATGGCGGCTGAAGCGCCGTCCGCGCCAAGCGCCACCGCCTCGATCTTGCCACTGTTGCGGATGGTTGCCAGCGACGCACCCGTATCGACAGCGATAGCGGCGCTGTTCGTGCCGGCCTTGCTGCTGCCCGAGGCCGAGATGGTGCCCGTATTGCCCAGCTCGGGCACAGTGGCGCCGGTTGCGAAGCGGATGGCGGTCGCGTTGGCATTGAGCGACGTGGCACGCACACTGCCATTGACGGCGACGCCGCCGGCAATGGAGACCGCGCCGCCGAGGCCACCGATGACCACCCCGCGCGCATCGACATCCTTGTAGACGCCGACACCGGAGACACTGCCGTCGATGACCAGACCGGCGTTCAGGCCGGAAACCGTCGCGAGCGTAATGGCGCGATCGTTCGCGCCGATTTGAACCGCCGCCGCCGAACCATAGGAGGTTACCGCCGCCGAGCCTTCCACCGCATCGACTATGCCGTCCTTGTCCTCGTCATCGACCTTGGGATCGAGGTCTTTCGGGGGGACGGCCAGGATAACGCCGCCTGCGACATTGCCGCCGATGCTGAGCGCCGGGCCGCCGATCAGAAGGTCATCGGCGTCGAGCTTCGTCACATCCGCCGGCGCGGAAACCGAACGAAAGCCGGTGGCGACGATGGTACCCTGTACGACAAGGGCGCCACCAACGTCGCCTTCGATCGCAACCCCGCGCGCATCCTTGCCCACGGCAGTGATCGCGCCCGCAATGCGGACGGCGCCGCTGATCGCGCCGGTGTGCACGCCGACCGAACGGTCACCAAGGACAGCGATACCGCCACCGGCCTCGAAGCCGCCGGTCAGCGGCCCACCGAGTGCAATTCCGGCGGAATCATTGCCTTCGATGTCGATGGTACCAGTGCTGGTGATGCTGCCGGTGAAAGCACCGGCGGCATGGATGCCGAAACGCCGCGCGCCCTGGGAAAAGGGGCCATCAAGATCACCGTCCTTGTCGGTATCGACAGCCACATAGGTTTCGTCGATCGTGATCTTGCCAGTGTTGACGATTGCGCCGCTGGAGCCGGCCATCGCCAGGATTCCCGTTGAATCGCTCGCATCGGTGATCTGGATAATGCCCTGGTTGGTGACCTTGTTGGGACTGTTGAGCGTCACGCCAACCCCTGCCGTCGCCACGATCGAGCCTGCGGCGGTGATGCGAATATCATCGGCAACGCCGTTCTTGATGGTAGCGGTCGCGATCCCGGCGGTTCGCTTGGTGTCGATCAACGTCTCGGCACGTAGCGGGCTGGCGATGGCGTACAAGGCAAGGGGGGTAAGGCAGGTGGTCGCAAACAGGCTACGCAAAGGTCAACTCCCGGACTGGCCGGGTCGAACACCCGGTCTGAGAGCAAAGACGGAGCCGGGGGACGCCAGCCTTGGGGCGGCGCCAAAGATTTTTCAGAAACGCGTGTCGAGGCCGATGCGGATGGTGCGCGGGCGCAATGGCGTGATCTGGCCGCCATTTTCGGAACCGATGGGAGCACCGAGCGCAAAGCGGTTGCCCACCGTATCGGCGAGGTTGGTCAGGCCCAGGGTCAGGCCCAAGCCCGAGCGTCCGATGCGCATCGTCAGCGAGGAATCAATATAATCGCCTTGCTCTGCACCGAGCACGGGGCCGATGCCGAGGCGCGAACGACCGATATATTGGACCGATCCGGCGAGGCGCAGGTCAAGCGTTTCGGATAACGCCGTTCGGTAATCGACGCCGGCGCGGGCGGCGTTGCGCGCGACATTGGGGATCCGCGCCATGCGATCACCGGCAAAAGCCGCAGCGAACCGCGGTGCCGGATCGGTAACCC
Source organism: Sphingomonadales bacterium (assembly GCA_025351405.1). GTDB lineage: Bacteria > Pseudomonadota > Alphaproteobacteria > Sphingomonadales > Sphingomonadaceae > Sandarakinorhabdus. The sequence continues at coordinate 3,923 of JANXVZ010000011.1, forward strand.
GGCCGTCGTTGAAGCTGTATCCGATGTCGACGGCGAGGCCAGCGATCGGCCGCCAGCCGGCGTGCATGGCGACCGAGTGAATGCGCCCATCGCCGATATTGTCGGTGGTGGGCAGGCCGCGGCCATCGATGAAATCCGCTTGAATGTCCTGCCAGCGGGTGGCATCGAGGCTGACCTCGGCATCAAAACGCCCGTGCTGGGGGTCGCCGAGGCGCACGCCAACTTCGCCACTGGCCACCCGGTCATTGCGAAAACGGCGAACGAAATCGTCTGCGATGGTGAGGCCGCCCGGGCGGAAGCCCTGGCTGTAGCGGGCAAAGACGATAAGCCGGGTCGCCGGCATCACCGATACGGCCAGCGAAGGCAAAAGGCGGTGCTCGCTGCGGTCGGCGGTGACCCGGGCGCGGTCAAGCGCAACCTTCGCCAAAAGCGCGGGCGGCACGTCTTCCGCCGCCCCCGACAAGCGCGCGTAACTGAAGCGGCCGCCGCCGGTGGCCGTCAACCACGGCAGGGGCGAAACGCTGGATTCGCCGTAAACTGTCACTTCGGTGATGCTGTTGGTTACGCCCGCCACCGGCAATGGTGCCCGCAACGGCCCGAGCGAGCGCGTCAGCCGCGTACGATTGTAGAGCAGGCTGCCACCGATAACCCAGCCCAGGCCATCGCGCATCGGCCGCCAGACGCGGGTCTCGTTGGAAGCGAGCAGCGTGTGATTGGCCTGGGTAAACGCCCGGTCGGGGCCATCGGGGAGGCTGTCGTCATAGCGCTCCGAAAGCTGCTGGCTGGCAAAGCCTGTCGATGATTGCAGGTGCAGATCACCCAACCGCCCGTTGAGAACGGCATCGGCGAGGCCGTAGCGCGCTGCAAACCCCTGGGCGAACCGACTCTGATGCGTGAGCGGCGGGCCACCGCGATCGGCGTATTGGCTGTCATCGCCATCGATATGCTGGACGGTGCCGTCGATATCGAATGTCCAGTCGGCGGCAAGCGCGATGCGAAGACTGGCGCGACCGCCGATCGTCCTCACCTGGTTCACGTCATTGCGCCCGAGCAGCGGGTTATCGATATAGCCGCCGTCGCTGACGGCATAGCCGACAAGGCGGAGCGCAGCGGTTTCGCCGGCCAGCGGCAGGTTGATCATTCCGCCGAAGTCACCGCCCGGCGCGCCATGTTGGGTGGCGGAAATGCCCATCGATGCAGAAGCTTCGGCGATACCGAGGCTTGCCGGGTTGCGCGTGACGCGGATAATGCCCCCCAACGAGCCAGCGCCGTAGAGTGTGCCTTGTGGCCCTTCGAGCACTTCGACCGCGGCAACGTCGTAAAGCCGCAGGTCCGGGTCCGGAGCGTTGTAGGTCAGCCTCACGTCGCCGAAATACTGGCCGACAGTGGCCTGCGTCGGGCCGGTGAAACTCGAATCGGCGATGCCGCGGATGAACAGCTTGTTGCGACCCGCCCCGAGATGCGTCGACGTCACGGTCGCGAGGCGCGAAAGGATCGCATCGGTACCGCGTTCGCCGCCAAAGGCGAGGTCGCGACCATCGAGTACACTGGCGCTGCCCTGGAAGGCCGACAGCCTGACGTCGCGCTTGCTCGCGGTGACAACGATCGCAGGATCGATCGTCTCGATGCCGGGCTCGATTTCCGGGTGCGGCGGAGTCGCTCTGCGGCCGGGCAGTGGCTGGCTTGTGCGCCGTGCTACCCGCCAGTTGCCGGCGCCGACAGCGATTACGTCGACATCATCGCCGCCCAGCCGCCGCAGCGCAGCAGCGACCTCCATCCGTCCCTTCACCGGCCGCACCTGGCGCCGCCAAAGCCCGGCATCGGCAATGCTGATCCCGACATCCGCCTGCTGGCCCAGCACTGCAACCGCCGCCCCGAGTTGCCCGCCTGGCAAGTCGAGCAGAAGCGGTGCCGCTGCGACCCCGGGACCGTACAGGATCAATGCAGCGGCAAAAATTGCAGCAGGGCGCGATCTCACGACGAAGCCTGAGCCAGCCGCCACCCGTTGCCGAGGCTGATCACCTTGACGCCAAGAAGCGGACCCACTGTCGTCATCGTGGCTTCGGCGCTCTTGCCTAGTTTGATGACGCCGCGGAAGATCTGGCCGGAAACCGCTGGATCGACCGCGATGTCGACCCCCAGGCTGCGCGCCAGGTCGGCAGCGACGTCGGCGAGTTTTGCGCCGTCATAGACCAGCCGACCCGCCCGCCACGAGCCGACGGCAGCGGCGTTGACTTCGGTGACTTCGACACGGCCCGCGCCATCGCGGCTGCTGAGCGCCCGGCCGGCATCCAGCCGCACCGCTTCGCCCCCTGGATTGAAGACGATGCTACCCTCGGCGACCGCAACCCGTGTCAGCCCGGGCGTCCGCACGACATTGAAGACCGTCCCGACATCGATAAAGGTTGCATCGCCAACGGCAACACGAAACGGTCGCGCCGCATCATGGACCACGGTGAAGACAACCTCGCCGTGTTCGAGGGCGATATCGCGCTGGTGGTTATGATCGAGCGTCAGCCGCGTTCCGCCGTTCAGCTGCAACCTGCTGCCGTCGGCCAGTATCATCGCGCGCGGCGCACCCGCACGCGTTTCGACAACATAAGGATTGCTCCGTTGTTGCCATGCCGCGACGCCGGCGATTGCGATAATGCCCGCAGCGATCGCGCCGCCAAACCAGGCGCGCGGACGCATTCGTGCCCGCGACGGCGCCATGGTCGTCTGCACTTGCGGGCCCGCGAGGGTCGCCCGAGACGGCGCGGACGCCAGCAACGCCGTGATGTCCTGGTCGGCCGTTGCCACCGCCGCATAGGTTTCGGCATGGGCAGGGTCTGCAGCGAGCCAGGCGCCGAACGCGTCCCATGCATCGAAAGCATCATCGCGCTGGCGGATGACCCAATCCAGCGCGGCATTCTCGATCTCGCGATCAGGCACCGTCATGTCTCCCTCGCAGTCATGACGGAACCGGGAAGCTCAAACCTCATCGAACGTCCTTCGCAGATCGATCATGGCGCGATACGCCCGGCGCAGGTCGCTCTCCACCGTGCTGAGGCTGATGCCGAGTTCGATGGCGATGTCGCGTTGGCTAACGCCCTCCAGCCGATAGCGCCGAAATACGGTCGCTGCACGCGATCCCACGCCTTCGAGCGCCGCCTCCGCTGCTGCAAGCTGTTCCCGGGCGATAAGCGTTCGTTCGCTTGATGGAGCATCACTGCTGCCGGGGATCACGCCGTCGCCGAGCCGAGCCCAGCCCTGCTCGCGCTGGTCCGACTGGCGTTTTGAACGATGTCGGTCGAGCATCAGATTGTTGGCCGCTCGGTAAAGATACGCCAATGGCTGGGCGATGGGAGCGGTCGCCGAGGCGGAAGACTTGACCCATAATTCCTGCAACAGGTCCTCGGCGGCGTCGCCCGCGCCATGGGCGCGCAGGAACCCGAGCAAACGGGGTCGATTGGCGAGAAATACCGCCTCCAGCCCACCCGCTTCCAACAACGCCATTCTCGGCAACTCAACACATTCGTGACACGCGCGTGTGGGTTATCGCAACGCGACGAGCCGCGCCACCCTTGGCAAGCAATCGCCACGCCGGGGCGTTGCAACACCCTGACCATGCCTTTCGGCTTGAATGCCATCATGGCGCATGCAGCCGGTCGAAGGCGTCTCCGTTCAGTCGTCGGCAACGCCCGCCGTGCGATCTTTCGGCACCATCGATGGTGGCGGCCGGACGGCGTCGCCAGCATTTCACCGATGATTATCAATTGGCGCTTGACCTCGACGCAATGTCACCCTCGACATCGGCTTGCGACGCTTGAATGACAAGGACGCGGGCCATGGCCGACCACCAGCTTCGACAGCCGGCCAAGGGATCGACCGAACGTGATCCTGTCTGCGGCATGTCGGTCGATCCGCATGCCACCCCACATCACGTCGAGTGGCACGGACACGTCTTCCATTTCTGTTTGGCAAGCTGCCTTGTAAAGTTCAGTGCTGATCCTGAACGATATTTGCAGGCCGGCAACGCCAAGGTGGCCGATATTGTGCCCTCCAGCACAATCTACACCTGCCCGATGCACCCCCAAATCCGGCAGGCTGGCCCGGGTGCTTGCCCAATTTGCGGCATGGCACTCGAACCGGCAGTCATCACCGCGGAAACCCCGCCCAACCCGGAACTGGCCGATTTTACTCGCCGATTCTGGATTGGGCTGGCACTGACCATTCCAGTGTTCACCCTCGAAATGGGTGGCCACCTGGTCAACATCGATCACCTGATCGCGCCGCAGGTTTCGAACTGGGTTCAACTTTTGCTCGCGACGCCGGTCGTGCTTTGGTCCGGCTGGCCATTCTTCGCGCGCGGGTGGCGATCGCTGGTCAATCGCAGCCTCAATATGTTCACGCTTGTCGCCATGGGCACCGGAGTCGCCTGGATCTACAGCATCGTCGCCACCGTCGCGCCGGACCTGTTTCCGCCGGCCTTCCGCCGCATGGATGGCGCGGTGGCGGTGTACTTCGAGGCCGCGGCGATCATCATCGTGCTGGTTCTGCTCGGCCAGCTTCTCGAACTGCGCGCCCGGGAGGCAACCGGTGGCGCCATCCGGGCGCTGCTCGATCTGGCGCCAAAGACGGCACGACGGTTGAAGCCCGATGGTTCCGAGGAGGACGTCTCGCTCGCGCTTGTCGCCACCGGTGACAGCCTACGCGTGCGTCCCGGCGAAGCAGTGCCCGTTGATGGCACCGTCACCGAAGGCCGCTCGACGATCGACGAATCGATGGTCACCGGCGAATCGATGCCTGTCACCAAACAGGCTGGCGACACGGTCATCACGGGCACGATCAACCAGACCGGCGCCCTCGCCATGCGTGCCGACAGGGTCGGAAGCGACACCATGCTGGCGCGGATAGTGCAGATGGTTGCCGATGCCCAGCGCAGCCGGGCCCCGATCCAGCGTCTTGCCGACCAGGTTGCGGGCTGGTTCGTGCCCGCCGTCATCGGTGTCGCGGTACTGGCATTCATTGTCTGGGTCAGCTTCGGCCCCGAACCGCGCTTCACCTTCGGCTTTGCCGCGGCGGTAACCGTGCTGATCATCGCCTGCCCCTGTGCGCTCGGTCTCGCCACCCCGATGTCGATCATGGTCGGCGTGGGGCGCGGTGCGGCCGCCCGCGTCCTCGTCAAGAACGCCGAAGCGCTCGAGCGCATGGAGAAGGTGGACACGCTGCTCGTCGACAAGACCGGAACGTTGACGGAAGGCAAGCCCAGGGTCGTCGCCATCGAACCGTTCAGCGGCACCGACGAGGCCGACCTCCTGCGCCTTGCCGCGGCCGTCGAACGCCCGAGCCAGCATCCGCTCGCCGCGGCTGTCGTCGCCGAAGCCGCATCACGACAGCTTGGCGTGGGAACCGCGAGCGACTTCGATGCGCCTACCGGCAAGGGCGTCATCGGCACAGTTGACGGCAGGCGCGTGGCGATCGGCAACCCGGCCTATCTGTCCGGGCTCGGCGTCGATACGGCGGCGCTGACCGAAGCTGCCGATCGCCATCGCCGCGAGGGAGCGACCGCCATCCTGGTCGCGGTCGATGGGAGGGCGGCCGGCGTTATCGCCATTGCAGATCCCGTAAAAGGGTCGACGCCGGGGGCGCTGGCGGCGCTCAAGGCCGAGGGTATTCGCGTCATCATGGTCACCGGCGACAACAGGGTCACCGCCGAGGCCGTGGCGCGGCGCCTGGGGATCGACGAGGTCGAAGCCGACGTGCTGCCCGACGCCAAAAGCGCGGTGGTTGCCCGGTTGAGGACCGAAGGCCGCGTCGTCGCCATGGCCGGGGACGGCGTCAACGACGCCCCTGCCCTTGCCGCCGCCGATGTCGGCATCGCCATGGGCACCGGCACCGATGTCGCCATCGAAAGCGCGGGGGTGACGCTGGTGAAGGGCGACCTCAATGGCATCGTCCGGGCGCGCCGGCTCAGCCACGCGACCATGCGCAATATCCGCCAGAACCTGTTCCTGGCCTTTGTCTACAACGCAATCGGCGTGCCGGTGGCGGCAGGTGTGCTCTACCCGTCCTTCGGCCTGCTGCTCTCGCCAGCCATTGCTGCAGCCGCCATGGCGCTGTCATCGATTTCGGTCGTCGGCAATGCCCTGCGCCTGCGGCGTGCCGCTTTGTGACGATCGCTCAACAGGCTTGATCCCAAGGGCTCGATCCGCAAAAGCGAATTCAGGTCATACCGGCACGGTCGGCACGCCCGTGTCGCGCATCGAGAGCAGGCCTGCCTCATCACCACTGCAGCGTTCGATCTCGCCATCCGGGGCAATTCGGCGCCTGGGCACAACGCAAATGAGCGAGAACCGACAAGATCGGTCCTCGCTCACCGCAGGTGTCAGCCTTCGCCGGTTAGGCGGAGACGGTCCTGAAGTTGCGACGCCGGCGGACCGAGAAGCCCACCATGCCGAAGCCGACCGTCAACATCGCCCAGCTCGCTGGCTCAGGCACGGTCGAACCGATGCCACCGCCGTCGGACAGGATCGAGACATTGTCCAGCGCCGGGCCGTAAGGGTTATATTCGGCGCTGGCGAAGGTCAGCACGCTCGTCGTCGAAAACGCGGTGAACGTGTAGGAATGGGTTTCCCAGTTCATGTTGTCCCGCGAGTTGCTGGCACCAACCGTGTAGGTCTGGATCGACGGCAGCGAGCCGCTGATGCTGATCACGGAAAGCTTGCCGCCAGCGCCGTTGTCCGGATTGCCGGACAGGTCGAAATTGACCGTGTAGCTCTGTCCGATAACCGTCTCGAGGCTCTGCGAGATGCTGCCTGCACTCGGCCCCGACAGATCGATCGAACGAACGCCGTCCGATGCCATCCAGTAACCGCCGATGTAGTCGACGCCGGCACCGCCGACGGTCCAGCCGGTGATGGCCGTGCTGCCGGC